>JBKQIY010000164.1:0-3316 GCA_052148155.1 Acidimicrobiia bacterium
CGGCACAGCGCTTCGAGGTCGAGAAGCGCACCGATGTCGCAATCCGAGCCTGGGCCGCATCGAGACTGCGACGCGACGGATGGCAACTCACCCTGGCCGGGACCGGCAGCCAGTCAGTCGAGCTCGACCAGCTCGCTCACGACCTCGGGGTGGAAGCCTCGATCGATTTCATCGGCCGGCAAACGGACATGACGACGCTGCTGAGCCGAGCCGCGATCTTCCTCGCGACCACACCCGCGGAATCGTTCGGATTGAGCGTCGTGGAGGCCATGGCCGCCGGCGTCCCGGTGATCGCCGCACGCGGCGGAGGTCATCTCGAGACGATCGGCGCTATGAGCGACCGCTGCCTCTTCCCGATCGGAGACTGGCAGACAGCCGCGACGATGCTCGACTCGCTCGGCAGCGACCCTTCGGAGCGGGACCGCGTCGGCATGGCGGTGCGGGCGTGGCAGCGTGAGCACCTCTCGATCGAATCGCACGTCGATCAGCTCGAACAGATCTATGCGGAGCTCCAACCTTGAGCGAGTTACACCAGCTGATCGTCCTGTCGCTCGAATCCTGGGACGATGTATGGCGCCGAAACCAACTGCTCGTCGACGCTTTGATCTGCGATTTACCTGACCTGCGAGTGCTGTTCGTCGAGCCGCCCATCGCGGCGCTACGCAATCTCAACGGTGGCCACGTGCCTCGCCCGACGCGACACACCGTTCCGGGGTTGCCTGGGGTGACGGTTCTCGAGACCGTCCAATGGACGCCGGACCGGTTCCGGCCGTATGTGCCCCCGCGCTCGGCGAGCGGAGTCGGCCGCGCCGCTCGAGATCTCGGGCTCGACAAGCCCGTGTTGTGGATCAACAATCACTCGCTCGCGAACTTCGCGCTGAGCTCCGGCTGGCCGGTGGTGTATGACGTCACCGACGATTGGTTGCTGGCCGACACTCCGTCGGCGAAACGGCGGCGCGCCAGACTCGACGACGATCGGCTGCTGCGCGACGCTGACGCGGTTGTTGTGTGCTCACCTGCGCTCGCCGCGTCTCGGGGCGCACACCGAGACGTCGTGTTGATCCCGAACGGAGTCGACGCGGTGCATTTCAAGACTCCGCAGGCACGGCCGGAGGATCTCGGCACGGTTCCGGTTGCCGTGTACCTCGGCACGTTGCATGAAGATCGGCTGGATGTGCGACTGTGTTGTGAACTTGCTGACGAGCTCCGTGACGTGACCTTCGTGTACGTGGGGCCGGATTGCCTTTCAACTGCTTCGCACGCCGCGCTGACACGTCGAGCCAACGTCCGGCTGCTCGGAGCAAGACCCTACGGCGTGGTACCCGCGTATCTGCAGCATGCCCAGGCCATCTTCATCCCGCACGTGGTTTCGCCGTTCACCGAGAGCCTGGACCCGATCAAAGCACGGGAGTGTGTGGCCGTCGGCACCCCGACGGTCGCAACACCCGTGGCGGGCTTTCGAGGCCTCGGGCCACCGATCCGCCTCGCGACGACGGACGGCTTCGCGGCATCGCTTCGCGAAGCTCTGCAGGATCACCTTCGATCGACACCCGCGGCTGTGTGGAGCTGGGATCGCGCTGCACAGAAGTTTCGCGAGGTGCTCGAAGGAACGATCGGATAACTCTCGGGGGCCTCAGCGCGCGAGCACGTCGTAATAGATCATCATCAGATCATCCGCAATTCTTTCCGGACGAAACCGCTCGACGCTGACCCGGGCCGCTTCCCCGAGGCGTTGGCGAAGTTCCGGATCCTTCGCGAGGCGCTGCATCACCGACGCGAGATCGTGCGCGTCGCCGGGCTCGTGGAACAGACCGTCAACGCCCTCCGTGATGATCTCGAGCGGCCCGCCGGCGCCTCCCGCAATTACGGGCAGGCCGGCAGCCATCGCCTCGATAATCACCTGTCCGAACGGTTCGGGAATGATCGAGGCGTGCACGAAGATGTCGAGTTTTTTCAGCTCGGCTTGCACGTCTTCGCGGAAACCGACGAATTCGACGCGGTCCTCGATTCCGAGCGTGCGCGCAAGATCGACTAGAGACGACTCGTGGTGCTGTTCGCCGAATAAGGCCGAGCCGATCAATACGGCTTGGCCGCCGTCGGGGAACGCCTCTGCGAACGCACGCAGGAAGACATGTTGGCCCTTCCACGGTGCCAGCCGTCCGACCATCCCGACGACCAGTTCATCGCGTCCGCTTGATGCGTACGAGTCGGACCGGCCGAACTCGGCGGCGTTGTAGACAACGTGCACTCCGACTGGGCTCGTGACATCGCCGACCACCAAGACCCTCGAGAGGGCACGTCGAGGGCGAGGCAGTGTGGCGCCCGTCGCTTTCGAATTAGCAATGACCGCACTCGGCAGCACGCGACTGAGCATGCGAATAAAGCCAACCGCCGGAGCCGGAAGGTAGTCGTCGGCGATCCGGTCGCGGACGTGCCACACGACGGGGATACCGGCCAGCCGACCCGCCGCGCCGCCGTAGACCGCTGCCTTCAACGAATTCGTGTGGACCAGGTCGAAATCATGCGCCCGAAGCCACCGCCGCAAGCTCCACACGTATCGAGAGGTATCCACAGCTGCGAGTACAGCGGCCCAGCCGGGAACGACCCGATCTCGCGTCAGCGCTCGTGCTCTTTGTCGCATCGGAAGAACTGTCGTCTCGATGCCGGCTTGCTCGAGAAGTTGCACGAGCGGGCCGTCCTCGGCCAGCACGACGTGCGCATCGACCTCCAAAGCCGACAACAGACGCGAGAGCGCGAGCTCGCCGCCCGAGAGCAACGCGCAATGGTCGACAAACGCGACGCGGAGTGCGCGATCGCGGTCGATGACGTCAGCGACTCGTGTCTCGGATGGGACCCGCCTGCGTTCGATTGATACCCGCTGCTGAGGAGCGGCGCGGAGCGCGGCGCGTTCAAGGAGCACCGCCTCGAAGCGTTCCATGACCGCAGGCCACGTGTACTCGGCGACCGAGACGGCAGCCGTCGCGGACCAACGGGCGAGCACACCGGGAACAAGCGCACGCTCGAGCAGGCGCGCCAACTCGGCGTCGTCGGTCGGATCGAGTTGCAACAGGCCGTTACCGTCTTCGTTGACTGCGGCGGCGGCACCCGCAATGGCGGATGTGATCACTGGTAGGCCACTGCCTAACGCCTCCACGATGACCGAACCAAAGGCTTCGTAGGCGGTGGGCATCACGAAAAGATCCGCGGCCGCGTGGTATTTGGCGACGTCGTCGGCGACGCCGTACCAGCGCACTTGATCGTGGAGGCCAAGTTCGTTGATCAACCCTCGGTATGCCGTCGGCGCTTGCCGACCGAC
>JBKQIY010000165.1:0-31452 GCA_052148155.1 Acidimicrobiia bacterium
CGCAGTCTCTCGCGCCACGGCAGCGACACCGTCGGAGGAAGCCAGCCCCGCTGACGTTCCTGATCGGACACGACGAGAAGGATGTTCGGCGCGGTCATGATGTTCTACAGTGACGCGTGTGGAAGCGAGACCGCCAGTTTGGATCGGACACGCGGTTCTGACGGTCGCCGACGTCGATCGGGCCGCGACCTTCTGGCGCGAGGTCGGCATGCGCGAGATCGAGCGCAACGATCATGTTGCGGTGCTGGAGCTGCGCGGGGGAACCCACCTGGTGCTGGTACCCGGCACCGTCACCGCCGCCGACGCACCGTTCGATTTGATGGTCGAGGACCTGGCGGCGATCCATCAGCAATGGACAGCTCAGGGGCTCGACCCGGGTCCGATCGCCCACCATCGCATCCACGACTCGTTCACCGTCACCGACCCCGACGGCCACCGGGTCACGGTCAACAGCTCACACGTGGTCGGAGCGGTCTAGGCGACGTCGGCAGGTCAGCCCGCAAAGCCGTCGAGCAAGCCGGTGAGGCCAGTCGGGACGTGCGCACCGAACGCGAGCTGTTCGAGGACGCCGAGCCCGACGCGATCGCCCCAGCGGGCGCGCATCACCTGTTGGATGTGGATGTTCCACGGCTCGAGGTTGTCGAGGTCCTCGACCTTGTGCTCCTCGGAACCGACGGCAAGTTCGCCGTGCCAGCGCGCGTGTCCCCATTCGGGATGGGTGTATCCCAGACCGCGCATCCGGAACGTCAACAGCGGTTCGAGTTCGATCCGTTCCTCCGCGCCGTTGTGCCTGAGCAGACGCAGCGACGCACCGCGCGAACGTCGAAGCCCGGGCGCCCAGCGCACGTCGGCGACCGTCCCCGCGAGGTGCTCGATGCCGTTCGCGGTTGCGGCGGCTCCCCACGTCGGATCGTCCTCGCCCACGAGTTGCAGCACTGCCTGACTGCCGACGAAGCGGTCGCCGTTGGCGCGCTCGAAGCACAGGAAGTGGGTGCAGCAATCGTTCCAGTTGATCGGCGCCCAGAGAAAGAAGATCTGCGGGAGTGTCGTTTCCGGCGCCGCTGGTGTCGCCTCGCCGACGGGCCGGACACCCCATGACCGGTCTTTGGTGCCGTAGACCCGCTCGATCGGGATCTCCGATCCGCCGACCGAGATGCGACCCGACCAGGTGCCCCATTGCGTGAGCCGCGTCGAGTCCATCACCGTTTTCGTGCCCGCGGTGATCGTCTGGCGGGGTTCTTCGAGCGCGACGGTGCGTGCGGTGAACGTGACGTCGGCGTCGATGCCGAGATCGGCCGCGTCCACACAAACCCGGGTGACGCGTAACGGCTCGACAACATCGATGCTGAGCGGCCCGATACGGGTCTGCGACCGATCTTCGGGAATGCGACCCGACGCGAACACCGAACGTTGGATGCCGTCGCGCACGACCGCGAAGGCGCCGTCGATCATGCCGCGGTTCGGGTAGACCGCCATTCCGGCCGCGAAGTAGAAGTCTTCGGTGTAGCCGTTGAACCAGAACCGGTCGTAGTGGTTCGGGTCCCCCGACGCCGGATGTGCGATCGGCAGCGCGGTCTGGTGGATCGGATAGTCGTCGAAGGGACTCAGCACGAACCAGACCGTAATACGGGACGCAGACCGGCCGGGCGTCCGGTCGGACCGCAACTGCGACGTCGGGGGCGGGCGTGTCGTCGCGCGCCGGCGGATTCAGCGTGTCGCGTCGGCGAATCGGCTCACGATGTCGGCGAACACGGCGGGCGCGTCGGCCGGATCGCTGTTGAAGGCACGCAGCGTGACGTGCACGTCGGTCGCGCCGGCCGCGACGAGGTCGGGGACGGACGCCATGCTGCGGGCCAGGTCGGGCCGACCGTCGTCGCCCCGTTCGATGCGCAACGGCGCTTGCACCTGGAGCGCGGAGGGGTCACGCCCCGCCGCCTGCCATGCCTGTCCGATTCGGCGGGCGCCGTCGGCGATGTCGTCGACGGTCGCGCCCATGATCGGAATCCACGCGTCGCCCCAACGTACGAGCCGTTCGAGGTTGCGGGCGTGTAACGACCCCCCGATCCACAATGGAACACCGCCCGCCTGCAGCGGTTTCGGCTCGCAGTACACGTCGGCAAACGAAACCGTCGGCGTGTCGACCGTCGCCGGCGTGTCGCGCCACAACGCCTTGCACGCCGCGAGCGTGTCGCTGAGCAACTCGCCGCGTCGCGCAAAGTCGATGCCTTCGGCGTCGTACTCTTCGCGCTGCCATCCGGTCCCGACGCCGAGATCGAGTCGACCGCGTGACAGCACGTCGAGTGTCGCGGCCTGCTTGGCGAGCAGCACCGCGGGCCGTAACGGTGCGATCAGGATGCCCGTCGCGAGCCGCACACGCGACGTCGCCGACGCGACCGCGGCGAGCACGATGAGGGGCTCGAACCAGGGTGCCTCGGGAGGGACCGGGAACGTCCCCCACGCGTAGTTCTCGGTGTGCGGCCCCATCACGACGTGGTCGACGACGACGATGCGGTCGGTGCCGGCATCGTCGGCGGCGCGGGCAAGGTCGACGAATCGATGCCAGTCAGACGCGCCGAACAGGGATCCGTAGTTGGCCAGGCCAACGGTCAGGGTGGGTTGAGTCATGGTGGCATGATCCCACTTGCGGGGCGGATTGCGCTCGTAGACTCGGGTCGCATGCGTCGAGGACTGGTGCTCGTCACGGTCATGTGCCTGTCGTTGGTGGCGTGCAGCACCTCGTCGAGCAAAGCAGCGAGCAACACCCTCGCGACGGTGGCCCCTCCCCCAACGAACAACAACGTCGCTATCGCCAACGCACCGACGACCGGGCCGGGGACCGTCACGACGTTCGAGTATTCGGCTTTCATCGACTCCGTCGACCTGGCCGCGCACACGATCACCATCGACCCGATGTCGTTCCTCACCGGCGCGGCCGCGAAGTCGGCGTTCAAGCAGGCCAACCCGAGCGCGAAAGAAGGTCCGCCCAACGACTACTACATCGTGAACCCGACCAAGGACTTCGACGTGTTGCCGCTTTCACCGACGGCGGTGGTCCGTCTCGTAGACGTCGACGGCGGCCCGCACACCAACCCGGTGAAGGTCGCCCAGACCGCCCTGGTCGGCTACCCGTCGCTGACCATCAAACCGTTCGAGATCTCGGGAGTCAACGGCACGGTCACGGCCGTCGTCGAAATCTTCGTACCCTGATCAGTCGTCGGTCACCGTCATCACGGCCCGGTGGACGATCGCCCGCGACGACGTGCCGATCCTGAGTTCGAACTCGCCGGGCTCGACGACCCAGTCGTCGGTGTCGACGTCCCAGAACGCAAACGCCCGCCGGTCGAGCTCGAGCGTCGTTTCGGCTGTCGCGCCCGCGTCGAGCCAAACTTTCGCGAACGCCTTCAACTCTTGAGGCGGACGAGCCACGGACGACTGCACGTCGTGCACGTAGCATTGCACCACTTCCGCGCCGCGTCGGGTCCCGGTGTTGCGCACCGACACGACAACCCGCACCCGCTCGCCGTCGACGAGCTGCGTCGCGCGCAGTTCGGTCGCCGAAACCTGCGGCGGGCCGAGCGTGAACGTCGTGTACGAAAGTCCATGCCCGAAACAGAACCGCGGCGCGAGACGGCGGGCGTCGTACCAGCGGTAGCCGACAAAGACCCCTTCGCCGTAGCGGACCTGTCCTCGTTCGCCCGGATAGTTGGTGTAGGCGGGCGTGTCCTCGATGCGGACCGGCAACGTCGTCGGAAGCTTTCCCGACGGGGTGACGTCACCCGAGATCACGTCGGCGAGGGCGTGACCCCACTCCTGGCCCGCGAACCAGCATTGCATCACGGCGCCCACCTCGTCCGCCCAATCCATGGCGATCGGCGCAGCCGCGTTCACGACGACGACCGTACGCGGATTCACCGCGGCGAGCGCGCGCACGAGCTCGTCTTGTGGGGCTGGTAAGGCCATCGACGCCCGATCGTTGCCTTCGGTTTCCCAGTCGCCGTCGGTCCCGACGACGCAGACGACCACATCGGCACGAGCGGCCAGCGCGACCGCGCGGTCGAACAGATCGGCCGGTGCGGGCGGTGTACATCCGATCGCCAGCGCGCCCATCGACGGACCCGCGAGCACGTACTCCACCTCGAGGGCATGACGGACTCCGGCCGTGAGCTCGACGGTGGCGGTGACCTCGGCGCTCGCGAACCCCATGAACGCTTCGCTGCGTCCGGTCGGTTCCCAGTTGTCGACGACAACCTCGCCGTCGATCGTCAGCCGGGCCCGGCCGACCTGCACGAGCCCGAACGTCCACGTCCCCGACTCGGGCATCATCAACGTTGCCGAGATACGCATCGAAAACTCTGGCGGCACCTCGGGTGTGAACGGACCGGTGAAGGTGAACCAGCCGCGGTCGCCGGTTTCGATGAGCGCAGGCTCGCCGCGGCACTCGCGACCTGGGTAATAGGTGATCTCCAACGGGCCGTCGAGCACGCTGGTGTCCAACACGGGCGTCTGCTTGAAGCTCGAACAGCCACGCTCATGTTCGATCCGAAACGTGTCGCCGAAACGCTCGCGCAGACCGTTGAGCGGCGCGACCGGCGGGAACGGTGAGACACGCGCGCTGCCGCCGCCCTGAATCATGGCGACCGCGGCGTTGGGTCCGATCACCGCGAGTACCGGCCGCATGTCTGCATCCGCGGCTGGTGCGGCGGTCGGCGACGATGGGTCGTCCGCGAGCGGCAGTAGAGCGTCGCGGTTGTGCAACAGCACGAAACTTTCCGCCGCGGCCCAGCGGGCGACGACCCGGTCCTCGGGATCGTCGATCGACAGCTCGGGACCGAAGTCGGGTGTGTCGAGCCCGCCGGTTCGGTCGAGGAGGCCCAGCATGCGCCGAACCTTGTCGTCGAGGATGTCTTCGCTGACGTCGCCGGCGCGTCGCGCGTCCGCCAAATGTGGCCCGAACCATTGCGCCGGCCCGGGCATCTCGAGATCGAGCCCGGCCTGGGCCGCGGGCACTGTGCTGTGCGTCCCGTACCAGTCCGACATGATGACGCCGTCGAAGCCCCATTCGTGTTTGAGGACTTCGGTGAGCAGCGGATGTTCGCTGCAGTAGGTGCCGTGCAACCGGTTGTACGCCGCCATCACCGACCAGGTGCCCGCTTCGAGCACGGCCGCCTCGAACGGCACCAGTGAGATCTCACGCAACGTACGGGTGTCAACCTCCGAACTGATCGTCATGCGCTCGAACTCGGAGTCGTTGGCGACGAAGTGCTTGACCGAACATCCGACTCCGGTCGACTGCACGCCGCGGATGTACTCGACGGCCAGTCGTGCGGTCAGGTAGGGATCTTCGGAGTAGCACTCGAAGTTTCGCCCGGCCAGGGGATGGCGATGAATGTTGACGGTCGGTGCGAGCAGCACATGGGCGCCTTTGCGTCGAGCTTCTCGTCCGATCCGTTCGCCGACCGTGCGAGCAAGTTCGGGATTCCAGGTTGCGCCGAGCGCGGTACCGCACGGAAACGATGCCGACGCGCGACCGGTCCACCGTTCGCCGCGTGCGCCGGCCGGTCCGTCGGTGACTTTGAGGGCGGGGATGCCAAGTCTGGGGACCGATGCGGTATGCCACAGGTCAACTCCGGCGACCATCGCGGCTTTCTCGTCTACGGTGAGCTCGGCGAGGAGCTCGTCGATTCGTGCAGTCATGGCGGCATCCTCGCATAGGCTCCCGCGCGTGATCCGCTCGGAGACGCGTGCGCACGTCGCGACCGTGACCATCGACAACCCGCCGGTGAATGCGTTGCCGGTCGCGGGCTGGTTCCAGCTTGCGGACGCGTTGCGCGGAGCCGGCCGCGACCCCGACGTCCGGGTCGTGATCCTGCAATCGGCCGGGAAGGGCTTCCAAGCGGGGGTCGACATCAAAGAGCTTGCCGCGGACCCCACCCATGAGAGCTTGGTCAGGGTCAATCGCGGTTGCGCCGAAGCGTTCGGCGCCGTCTACGACTGCGAGGTGCCCGTCATCGCCGCGGTGCACGGATTTTGCCTCGGCGGCGGCGTGGGGCTCGCCGGGAACGCCGACATCGTCGTGGCATCTGACGACGCGACGTTCGGCCTTCCCGAGGTGGATCGCGGCGCGCTCGGCGTCGCCACGCACCTGGCGCGCTTCGTCCCTCAGCACAAGGTGCGCGCCATGTTCCTCACCGGGTCGACGATCACCGCGCACGAGCTCCTCGCGTTCGGGACGGTCGAACGCGTGGTACCGCGCGACCGGCTTTCCGACACCGCGCTCGAGCTCGCGGCCATCATCGCCGCGAAAAGCCCGATCGTCGTGCGCGCCGCCAAAGCATCGTTGAATCAGATCGACCCGGTCGACGTGAGACGTTCATACCGAGCCGAGCAAGGATTCACGTTCGAGCTCAACCTGTGGGGCGACAGCGACGAGTTGCGTCAGGCCTTCGTCGACAAACGTGACGCTGAGCTCGGCGACCGCAGCCAGCGGTCATGACCGACCCGCCCGGCAAACGCCGATTCTGGGGTTGGGGTGTCGAGGGCGCCGGACCGTCACGCGCGCAACAGGCAAAGATGGGCGAGACGATCGCCGCCCGTTTCGCTTCGCCGTTGCGGGAGCCGATCGATCCGCCAACGATCTCGGAGATCGCGCTGCGCGCACCGCGAGTTGCGGTCCCGGACTCACTTGCGAGTGTCTGCACAAACGATCCGGAGGAACGGGCCGGGCACACGTACGGGAAGTCGTTCCGCGATGTTTGGCGCGGATTGCATCGAGATTTCTCGCAGCCGCCCGACGTCGTCGCGATTCCGCGCGACGAGCATGACATCGCGTCGTTGCTTGACTGGTGCAGCGACGCCCGGGTCGCGGCGATTCCCTACGGCGGAGGTTCGTCGGTGGTCGGCGGTGTCGAATGCGACCTCGACGACGACTACGCAGGTGCGGTCAGCATCGACCTGCGCGCCCTCGACCGAGTCGTCGAGATCGACACCGAGTCGCGGGCCGCGCGCGTCCAGGCCGGCGTGTACGGACCTGCGCTCGAGGACCAGCTGCGACCTCACGGATTGACGCTGCGACACTTCCCTCAGTCGTTCGAGTTCTCGACGCTCGGCGGGTGGCTCGCGACTCGGTCGGGTGGGCATTACGCGACGCTGCACACCCACATCGATGATTTCGTCGAGTCGATCCGGGCGATCACACCACGGGGCGTGTGGGAAAGCCGACGTCTGCCGGGCTCGGGGGCGGGACCTTCACCGGACCGGATGCTGCTCGGCTCGGAAGGCACGCTCGGCGTGATCACCGAGGCGTGGATGCGCCTGCAGGACCGTCCGACTCATCGGGCGTCGGCCACTGCGCGTTTTTCGACGTTTACGGGTGGCGTCGAAGCCGCCCGCGCGGTTGCGCAGTCGGGCCTGTACCCGGCCAACTGTCGTCTCCTCGATCCCCTCGAGGCGCAACTCACCGGCACCGACGACCGCGGCGACACGCTGTTGCTGCTGGCGTTCGAGTCCGCCGATCATCCGCTCGACGCCTGGATCGGACGTGCCGTCGAGTGCGTCCTCGACTACGGCGCCCGCGTCGACGACGACGCGGTCGTCATTCGCAGTGCCGCAACCGCGGGTGCGCGTGACGGTGCGGCCGGCAGCTG
This sequence comes from Acidimicrobiia bacterium, assembly GCA_052148155.1. Taxonomy (GTDB): domain Bacteria; phylum Actinomycetota; class Acidimicrobiia; order IMCC26256; family PALSA-610; genus JBBQER01. Next base: position 7,644 of record JBKQIY010000165.1, read on the forward strand.
GCGTAACGCATTCGTGCGAGCGCCGTATACGCGCGACGCACTCGTCGGGTTGGGCATGATCAGCGAGACGTTCGAGACGGCATGCACCTGGGATCGTTTCGAGTCGCTGTACGAGACGGTCACCACCGCGGTGCTCGACACTGCGGAAGCGGCGGCGGCGTGGCCGGCGGTGATCACATGCCGGTTCACGCACGTGTATCCGGACGGTCCGGCTCCGTATTTCACGGTGCTCGCCCTCGGCTTGGAGGGCGACCAGCTCGCACAGTGGGATGCGATCAAAGCCGCGGCCGGCGACGCCATCATCCGATCGGGCGGCACGATCACGCATCACCATGCGGTCGGGCGCGATCATCGCCGTAGCTACGACCGTCAGCGTCCCGAACCGTTCGCGGTGGCGTTGCGCGCCGCCAAGCACGCGATCGATCCGGCCGGGATTCTCAATCCCGGAGTGCTCATCGACCCATGACGATCTATCACGCGGTGATCTTCGACCTCGGTGGTGTCGTGTTTCCCTCGCCGTTCGACGCGTTCGACGCGTACGACGTCGACGCCGGCCTTGCGCCGGGCACGGTACGTTCGCTGATCAAGACGAGCAGCGAGACCGGCGCCTGGGCGGCGCTCGAGCGTGGCGAACTGACCATGACGGACTTCTACGTCGAGCTCGAAGCGGAGGCCGCGGCCGCCGGTTTCATGCTCGACGGCGCGCGCCTCATGGACACGATCGCGACCGGGTTCGGCCCGAGACCGCAGATGGCGCGGGCGATCAGCCGGATCCGAGCGGCCGGGCTGCGCACCGCGGCCCTGACGAACAACTGGGCCCGTCCGGACGACCGCGTTGGCTCACCGGTCGCCGACACGCTCGACTTCGACGTGATCGTCGAATCGGCGATCGTGGGGTTACGCAAACCTGACCCCCGCATCTACGAGCTCGTGCTCACGCAACTCGAAGTGGAGGCGGGTACCGCCGTGTTTCTCGATGATCTCGGCATCAACCTCAAGCCGGCCCGCGCGATGGGCATGACCACGATCAAGGTGACCGACCCCGACCGGGCGCTCGCTGATCTCGGCGCGACACTCGGATTCGAGGTCTGAATGGATCTGTTGTGGGTGCGTCACGGTGAGCCGGAACGCATCGCGCCCGGTCTGGGCGTGCCCGCCGATCCGGCGCTCACGCCGCTCGGCCGCGAACAAGCGCAACGTCTCGCCGAATGGCTCGCACCCGAGGCAATCGACGCGGTGGTTTCGAGCCCGCTGCGCCGCGCGACCGAAACCGCGGCACCGATCGCCGCCGCGCACGGTCTCGAAGTCGAGATCGTCGACGGTCTGATCGAGTACGACTCGAAGTCCGACCACTACATCCCGACCGAGGAGCTGGCGGCCACCAAGGACGAACGTTGGCTCGCGATGGTCGAGGGACGTTGGGAGTCGTTCGGCGCCGATCCGCCGGAAGTCTTTCTTGCTCGGGTGAGCACGACGTTCGACACGTTGGTCGAACGGTTCGCCGGACAACGGGTCGTCGCGGTATGCCACGGTGGTGTCGTGAACGTCGCGCTCGGATTGGTGCTCGGCATCGGCGGCGACCGTCCGTTGTGGTTCGAGCCTGGCTACTCGTCGCTGCATCGCGTCAAGGCGTCGCGCCACGGGATCAGATCGATCGGCAGCGTCAACGAGCTCGCACACCTCCAAGCACGACGAGACAGCCGATGAGTGCGCACGAAGTCCGGGTCGAACACGACGGGCCGGTCACGATCGTGACGATCGACCGTCCGCACGCGCGCAACGCGGTCGATCGGCGTACCGCCGCGTTGCTCGCCGACGCGTTTCGGGACTTCGAGGCCGACAACGAACGTTTCGTCGCCATCCTCACCGGCGCCGACAGCATGTTCTGCGCCGGTGCCGACCTCAAAGGCGTGGGCGAAGGACGGGGGAACGCGGTGACCGAAGACGGCGACGGTCCGATGGGACCGACCCGGATGCTGCTCACCAAGCCGGTCATCGCCGCGGTCGAGGGCTACGCAGTGGCCGGCGGCCTCGAGCTCGCCCTGTGGTGCGACCTTCGGGTCGCGGCCCGCGACGCGGTGTTCGGGGTGTTCTGCCGGCGATGGGGCGTGCCGCTCGTCGACGGCGGCACGGTGCGGCTGCCCCGTTTGATCGGGCATTCGCATGCGCTGGATCTCATCCTCACCGGACGCGGCGTCAGCGGCGACGAAGCGCAGCGCATGGGGCTCGCGAACCGGTTGACCGAACCCGGAGGCGCGCTCGGGGCCGCGCGCACGCTCGCGCACGAGCTCGCCGCGCTGCCGCCGCGCTGCCTGCGCGAAGACCGGCTCTCGTCGTATGAACAGTGGGGCGAACCGCTCGAACAGGCCATGCGCATCGAGCTGCGGCACGCGCAGACGACGCTGGCTTCGGGGGAGTCACTCGCAGGCGCGATCCGATTCACGCACGGCGCCGGCCGACATGGCGTTCCCGAGCCCCCCGAGTCGTAGAATCGGGCGCATGCCTGACTCGCAAATTCCGGCACCGGGCGAACGCACCGTTGCCGATGTCATGTCGCGTCCGGTCGTGACCGCCCAGCCGGCCGAGACCGTCGCCGTCGCCGCGCAACGCATGCACGATCGGCGGGTCGGTTCAGTTGTGGTCATCGACCACGACGACCGCGCCATCGGCATCCTCACCGAACGCGACATGATCCGACTCGCGGCTGCTGGCTCGGACGCGTCGAGCGCCAAGGTTTCGGAATGGATGACCGGCGATCCCGACACGATCGGGCCGAACATCGAAGCACGCGCCGCGTTCAGTCGCCTGGCCGAACACGGCTACCGGCACATCCCGGTCGTCGAAGGTGGGCCGAACGCGCAGAAGCTCGTCGGCATCGTGTCCATGCGCGACCTGATGCGCGTCGCGATGATCCAGCCTGCGACGGCGCAGGCACACGAGGTCCCGAAAGGTCTGGAAGGGGTCGTCGTCGCCGACACGACCGTTGGCGACGTACGCGGCCTCGAAGGCTTCTACCACTACCGCGAGTACAGCGCCGTCGACCTGGCCCGGACGCGGCCTCTCGAAGACGTGTGGTACCTGATGTTCAACGGCCGGCTTCCGACAACGCTCGCCGAGCGTGACGCGTTCGCGGCGGATATCGCGCCCCGCCGTTCGATCCCGGCGGCGGTCGCCGACCTCCTTCCTTCGATCGCGCGTACCGGCGACACGTTCGTACCTCTCGATGCGCTGCGGACCGCGGTGTCGCAATACGCAGCGACATTGGGGTTTCGTGCGTCCCACGACGTGGACGACGCGACGTTGCGTGACAACGCGATGTCGACGTGCGCGGTTGTGCCGACGCTGATCTGCGCGCTGTGGCGGCTACGCCAACAACTCGAGCCGGTCGCACCTCATCCCGATCTTGGGTACGCGGCCAACTATCTGTACATGATGCAAGGCCGAGAACCGAGCCCGGAGCATGCGGCCGCGGTCGAGAAATACCTTATTTCTACGATCGATCACGGGTTCAACGCGTCGACGTTCACAGCTCGGGTCATCACCTCCACCGGCGCCGATCTTGGAGCCGCGGTCGTCGGTGCGATCGGAGCGCTGTCGGGGCCGTTGCATGGCGGCGCGCCCAGCCGAGCGTTGCAGATGCTCGACGAGATCGGCTCCGCCGATCGGGCCGATCCGTGGTTGCGGGCCGCGGTGGAACGAGGCGACCGCCTCATGGGTTTCGGCCACCGCGTCTACAAGACCGACGACCCCCGCTCGCTGATGCTGCGAGAGGTTGCCGACGAGCTCGGCGGCGACAAGATGGATCTCGCACGGCACATCGAGGCCACGGCCGTGAAACTCCTCGACGAGCTGAAGCCGGGTCGTCGCCTCTACACGAACGTCGAGTTCTACGCGGGAATCGTGATGGATCGGTGCGGGATCCAACGCGAGCTGTTCACGCCAACGTTCGCGGCGAGCCGCATGATCGGCTGGTGCACGCACGTGCTGGAACAGGCTGCCGACAACCGCCTCATCCGGCCGAGCGCCCAGTATGTCGGGCCGCCGCCTCCACAGCCCGTACCGCCGATCTCGTAGCGGGCGATGGAATACCCGCGTGAAGAGATCGAAGCCGCGTTTCGCCACCATCGTGACCTGAACGACACGCAACGCTGGGATGCGTACGCCGATCTGTTCACCGACGACGGCGTCTACGTCGAACACGAAATGGGGACGTTCCACGGCCGTGATGCGATCCGGGCGTGGATCGTGCCGTGCATGGCGCCGTTCGTGAACGCGGGCTGGGAGTATCCACTCGATTGGTACGTGATCGACGGCAATCGCATCATTTTGCGCTGGCTCAACCGGCTGCCCAACGTCGACGGCCGCGCCGAGCCCTACGAGTTTGCTGGCATCACCGTGTTGGAGTACGCGGGCGACGGCAAGTTCTCGTACCAAGAAGACGTGTACAACATGAAAGAATGCGAGCGGGTCATGACCGATTGGTTCGCGGCCGGCGGAAAGCTATGACTGGCCCGTCTCGCCAGTCCGATACCGCGGCCGAACTCAACGAGTTCTTCGGTCCACGCGTCCCTGGGCTGCTCGGCGTGAACTTCGACAGCTGCACGCCCGACGAGGTGATCGGTCATATCGAAGTGACCGACGCGTTGATCGCCGGGACCGGCTTCTTGTTCGCGCCTGCTGTCGTCGCGCTCGCCGACACGTTGGCGGCCGGCGGGACCGGCGCAAACCTCGAACGGGTAGGCGAGAGCTTCACCACCATCGAACTGAAGGCGAACTTTCTCGGGAGCGCCTCGCTCGGTCAGACCGTGATCGGCACCGCCGTCCCGGTTCATCGCGGCAAGAGCACCCACGTCTGGGACGTGACGGTCACCAACGCGTCAACTGACCGCGTGATCGCACTGTTCCGATGCACGCAGATGATCCTGCGCGCCTGACCGACGGAACGAGGCGGACCACATGGCAGACACGAAGCCGGTGACGGATTGGGCGACCGATTTCGACGTGCTCGACGGCGGATATGTGCGCGACCCGTTCGCAGTGTGGGACGAGCTGCGCGAGCGTTGTCCGGTCGCGCACACTGATCGTCGGCTCAGTACTTGGCTCCCGACGCGCTATGAAGACGTCGCCGCCATCGCGCACGACATCGATCATTTCAGTTCGCGTGAGGTCGGGGTCATTCCTCGCGGTACCGACGACGTGGAGCTCCCGGAGGGACTTCCACCGATTTCGGCCGACCCGCCCGTACATACGTGGTCGCGACGGCTGCTGTTGCCCTGGTTCTCGCACCAGCGCGTCGCCAAGTACGAGCCGATGACAAAAGCGCTGTGCGACTCGCTGATCGATGTCTTCGAGTCTCGTGATTATGCCGACGCGGCGGCCGACTACGCCCAGCAGATTCCGGTCCGCGTCATCGCCAGCATGTTGGGCGTTCCCGGTGAGCTCGCGGAAACGTTCACGGGCTGGGTACGAGATGTTCTCGAGTTCGCCGACGATGCCGAACGACGCAACCGCGGACGGGCGGCCATCGTGACGTACTTCTTCGACGAGATCTCCAAGCGACGCGACAGTCCCGGCGATGACCTGATCAGCGCGCTGCTCCACAGCGATGTCGACGGGCAGCCGGTATCGGACGGACATGTGCTCGGCATCGCCGCGCTCACCCTGATCGCAGGGGTTGACACGACTTGGAGCGCGATCGGCGCGTCGTTGTGGCATCTTGCGTCACACCGCGAAGATCGGCGGCGCCTCGTCGCCGAGCCGGAATTGATGCCGGTCGCGGTCGAAGAGTTACTGCGGGCCTATTCGCCGGTCACGATGGCCCGCGAGGTCAGTGTCGACATCGACTTCGCCGGCTGCCCGATGCAGGCCGGCGATCGTGTGCTCGTCAACTTTCCGGCCGCGAACCGAGATCCGGACGTCTTCGAACGGGCGGACACGGTCATCCTCGACCGCGAACAGAACCGGCATCTCGCGTTCGGTGTCGGCATACACCGTTGTGCCGGCTCGAACCTCGCCCGCATGGAGTTGCGCGTCGCGCTCGAAACCTGGCTGTCGCGCATCCCCGAGTTCGAGCTCTCCGACCCAGATCAGGTGACATGGGCCGGCGGCCAGGTACGCGGTCCTCGTACGTTACCGGTGCTCTTGCGATAGTCGTGGCGTCGCGTCGCCCAACAACGACGGCAGACCAACCCGTGTTTGTGTCCAGCCGATTGTGAGCGACCCGCACATCGGGTGCATCTGATCAAATTTTGGTGCTCGGGACGTTCGCCAGGAACCACGGCGACACTTGTGGGAACGCGAGAAGTACCTGCTCAATTTAATTAATTTCGGTGTTGGAAGCTGCCCACCGTCGACGTGCATCGCGCGACGGCCGGCAGGAGTGCACCCCAGCCAACATGGCGACGTTCAGCGATTCCGACACCCGTGAAACTCCGTGGGCGGTTCTCAGTTCCGACTGCAGGAACGAGCGCGACGCAACGCGATCCGTTCGGTCTGCACCGGCTGTCGTACACCGACGAGCAGGTGGACCAGATTGGCCTGTTCGACTGTTGGGGTCGGCCGCGCCGACGACATCTTCGAGATCGGCGGGCGAGAGTCTTCGGACTCGCCTGGCGTGTGACCAAGGGCCCTGGTCGGATGCGTCCGGCCGAAGTTGACTCGACGGAGGCGTTGTCACAAGCGCCGCAACGATTCGAGGAGACACCATGAAGGCACTCGTGTACCACGGTCCGGGTCGCAAAGCGTGGGAGGAGGTGCCGGCGCCGGCACTCTTGCAGGATACCGACGCGATCGTACGCGTCGACGCGACAACCATTTGCGGCACTGACCTGCACATCATGAAAGGCGATGTGCCCGAGGTGACCGACGGGCGGATCCTCGGACATGAGGCAGTCGGCACCGTCTCCGAGGTCGGATCCGGCGTGAAGAACCTCAAGATCGGCGATCGCGTGCTCGTTTCGTGCATCACTGCGTGCGGCGCGTGCCGCTTCTGTCGCGAGGCCCGTTACGGTCAATGCCTGGGCGGTGGCGGATGGATCCTCGGACACCTCATCGACGGCACCCAGGCGGAGTACGTGCGCGTTCCGTTCGCGGACACGTCGACCTATTCGGTACCGAACGGAGTGACCGACGAGCAGGTCCTGATGGTTGCCGACATCCTCCCGACCGGGTACGAGGTCGGCGTGCTCAACGGCCACGTCTCGCCCGGTGACGTCGTCGCCGTTGTCGGCGCGGGCCCGATCGGCCTCTCGGCAATCATGGGCGCCCGCCTGTACAGCCCGAGCCACGTCGTCGCCATCGACCTTGCTGCGAACCGACTGGAAGCGGCCAAGCAGTTCGGGGCGGACGTCGTCGTCAACCCGACCCACGAGAACGCATGTGAAGTCGTCCGCGGCCTGACCGACGGGTTGGGTGCCGACGTGTCGATCGAAGCGGTCGGAACACCGACCACATTCGAGCTCGCGGTTTCACTCGCACGCGCCGGCGGGCACATCGCGAACATCGGCGTGCACGGCGAGTCGGCAACGCTGCACCTCGAGACGCTTTGGACCAAAGACGTCACGATCACGACCGGACTGGTCGATACCTTCTCGACGCCGACGTTCCTGAAGCTGCTGGCCGGTCATCAACTCGACCCGAGTGTCTTCGCGACCCACCACTTCCAGCTCGACGAGTTCGACCTCGCGTACGACGTGTTCTCGCGGGCGGCGGAAACCGGCGCGCTCAAGGTCGTGCTCAGCCCCGGTTGACGGGCACGATCACGACCGGGCAGCCACAGGTCTCGGCGAGGCGCAAGCTGGTGCTGCCGAGCCGCATGACACCACGCGCACCTTCGCCGCGGGTCCCGACCACGACCAGATCGGCGACGGAGTCGGCCACGACGGTCCACAGCGCATCGACCGGCTCGCCGGCAACCAGTCGGCGCTCAACTCGGCCCGGGCCGAGACGATCGAGCGCGGCGGTCCAGCGGTCCAACTGCGGACGCAGGTGAGCGCCGCCGGGATCTCCACGTTCGTGCTCGAGCAGGCCGACCGCGTGCACGGCGACGACGCGCGCATCGATCTGCTCGGCGAGTTGTGCTGCCCACTCGACCGCTCGACGAGCGTCGGACGATCCGTCGACGCCGACCACGATCGTCTTCATCGGTGGTCCTGCGCGAGAAGGTCCGCATGAATCGCGTGCGCTCGCACGACCGCGTCGGTGCCCGGACCACCACTGGTCGTCGGCTCGAACTCGTGGGGGGCGCCGACCATCGATCCGAGCGTCGCCGCCACCGACGACCGCAGCGCGCCGAGGTCATAGCCGCCTTCAAGAAAGAAGGCGAGACGGCCACCTTGGGGTGCGAAGCTACGAGCGATCGCCGCGAGTCGCGCGTAGTCGCCGCTCGACAACGCAAGGTCCGCGAGCGGATCGTCCCGATGCGCGTCGTAGCCGGCCGATACCAGCACCCACGTTGGCGCGAACCGTTCGGAAACCGGTGCTGCGACCTCGTCGAGGGCGCGGGCGACCACGTCGCCGGTCGCTCCGGCAGGGAGGGGCACATTGACGGTCAGCCCACGGGCGCCGGGCCCGCCGGTCTCGTCGAAGCCACCCGTCCCGGGGTAGAAGCGATCCTGGTGGGTGGAGACGTAACACACGCGGGCGTCGTCCCAGAACAACGCCTGGGTGCCGTTGCCATGGTGCACGTCCCAGTCGATGATGATCACCCGCTCGCCCGCGGCGATCAACGCCGCGGCGGCCACCGCCACATTGTTGATCAGGCAGAAACCCATCGCGCGGTCGGCGAGCGCATGATGTCCCGGCGGTCGTGCGACGACGAACGCGACATCTCCCGCTCCGCAGGCCAACGCGTCGATCGCGGCGAGTCCGGCGCCGGCTGCCTCACGGGCGGCCTGCCAGGACGCCGAAGCCGCGTACGTGTCGGGGTCGAGCTTGCCGCCGCCGGCATCGCAGAACGCCTCAAGCTCATGCAGGTATGCCGCGTCGTGCACTGCCGCGAGCTCGTCGAACGTGGCGACACGCGGGTCCAGGTCGACACGGTCGGAATCGAGCATGAGGTCGTCGATACCGGCCGCGGCGGCACCGACTCGGCTGGGCCGCTCCGGATGACCCGCGAGCGCGTGTTCGGGCGCGGCGAGCGGTCCGGCGACAACCACTTTCGTCATGTCGAGCACCTGGTCAGCTTCGATCTCCTCGACGGAGGACGGGCTCAGCCGAGCGCCGCCGGTGCGACGACGCGTCGGCCGGTGAGCACGGTCGGTTCGATCCGCACGAAGCGGTCGGCTCCACCATCCCACGCCCATGACTCGAGCGGAAGCGCGCCCACTTTCGCTAGCGCACCGGTTTCGATCAGTTCGTGCGCGACGCCTCGCACGAGAACGCTCCACCCGCCGGTGCTGGGCGCCGTCTCGTAGGAGTCGGCCTCGAAGGCCACGACCGCGCCTGCCGTCGCGGCGTCCAGCTTCGTGCCCGGCACCGTCCGGAACACGATGGCGCCGTCGCTGACGACGAAGTTGACCGGAAGCACGGCCGGGAGGGCGTCGATGGTGACACCGACCCGTCCGACCGGCACCGAGGCAAGCAAACGCAAGCACTCGGCGGGCGCGAGGACCTCGATCGCACGTTCGGACCTAGCGGTCGCCATCTGCCCATACTCGGCGCTGGACGCCTCGCCCAGCAGGGCCGAAGGTCCCATGCCGACCGGGTCCTTTGGACACGAGCCCCGGACCGGCCCCGACGATGTTCGCCCCGCCGTCTCGTCCCTATCATGACCCGTGGCTCCCAACCGCGACGACGCGAGCTCAAAGCACGCGTCGGAGCTCGTCGACCTGTTCGAAATCGCGCCCGACGGGATCGTCGTTGTCGACGAAACCGGCGAGATCACCGCGGCCAACACCCAGCTCGCTGCAATGTTCGGGTACGACGCGGCTGAGCTGGTCGGCCAACCTGTCGAGATGCTGTTGCCGGAACGGTTCCGGGAACCCCACATCGCACACCGCGACACGTACGGCGCTCGGCCCTCCCGACGGCCGATGGGGCTGACCGGTTCGCTGTTCGGCCGCCGGAAAAAGGGCGAGGAGTTCCCGGTCGAAATCAGCCTCAGCTTCCAGCGCGACTCGCGGGGCGGACTGCAAGTCATCGCGTTCGTCCGAGATGTGACGACGCGACGGCAGACCGAACAGGAGTTGCAGGCCAGCGAAGAAAGCTTCCGCCTCCTCGTGGAGGGAGTCGGCGACCACGCCATCTATATGCTCGACCCGTCAGGACGGGTCGTGACGTGGAATCCCGGCGCGCAGCGGATCAAAGGCTGGAGCGCCGACGAGATCCTCGGCCAACACTTTTCGGTGTTCTACAGCCGCGAAGATGTCGCGACCGGTCAGCCCGAGCGGGACTTGGAGCGCGCGACGCGAGAAGGCCGCTCGCAAGCCGAGGGGTGGCGGGTCCGGGCGGGCGGTCAACGCTTCTGGGCCGAAACGACGCTGTCGGCGCTCAGGGACGATGTGGGCACATTGCGTGGCTTCGCCAAGGTGACGCGCGACCGAACCGAGAGCCTCCAAGCACGCGCCCGCCTCGAATCCATCGGCGAGCTGAATCGGGCGGTGCTCGAGCAGCGGCCCGAGGGCGAGCTGCTCGCGCTCATCGTTTCGCGGGCGCGGGCGATGGTCGGCGCGACCCTCGTGGTGGCATGGTCGCCCAGCGCCAGCGGCGACGAGCTGGTCGTCACCTACGCGGAAGGAGACGGTGCGTCTGCGCTGCTCGGCACGTGCGCGCCCGACAACTCCTTGATCACGACGGTCGCACGCACCGCACGCACCGAAAGTGTGAGCGACCTGAGCGCCGACCTTCGCGTCCCACGCGAGATTCCCGACACGGGCATGGAGTCAGGACTGTTCGTGCCGCTCCACGCGGCCGATGAGACCTTTGGCGTGATCGGCGCGTTGGTCGCACGCGGCCGCGAACCGATGCAGCCCCACGAGGCCGACCTTTTGCAGGCGTTCGGCGCTCAGGCCGCCGTGTCGTTCGCTTACGCACGTGCCCGTCGCGATGTGGAACAGCTGCACCTGGTATCAGAACGCGAACGCATCGCCCGCGATCTGCACGACTCGGTGATCCAGCGTCTTTTCGCGGTCGGCTTGTCGCTCGAAGCAACCGGCCGCCGACCGGCCGCCGAGACCGCGGAACGACTTCACCGGGCGGTCGCCGACATCGACGACACGATCCGATCGATCAGGTCGTCGATCTTCAGCCTCGAGGACCGACCCGACAGCGACGCCGGGTTGCGCAGCCGGGTGCTCGAGGTTGTCGCCGAAGCCGCCCCAGCCCTCGGCTTCGAGCCGTCGGTACGGTTCGAAGGGCCGGTCGACACGCTCGCGAACGACGACGTCACCGACAATATCGTGGCGACGTTGCGGGAAGCACTCGCGAATGTCGTGCGTCATGCGCACGCGACGCGGGCGCGCGTGACCGTCGCGGCCGGCGAGGACATCGTCCTGATCGTCGACGATGACGGTGTGGGCGGCACGACGTTTCAACGCGAGGGCGGACACGGCGTCGCCAATCTGAGCGAACGGGCGCGGATGCTCGGCGGGCACGCGTCGGTCGCGTCGCTCAGCCCGCGCGGCACCCGAGTCGACTGGCGGGTGCCGACGCCGGAATAGGTCAGTCGCGCATCCGCCGCAGCTCGAGGGTTTCGAGTCGGGCACCGGTGCGCAGCGCACCTTGGCGTCGACCGCGACGACGCCGTACACGTACACGATGACCCACTTCAGGTCCGTCTCGGTGATCCGGCGCACCTCAGACGCGAGTCGGCCTACCTGCACGATCAGGTCTTCGAGTGCGGTCAGATCGAGCGTCGGCGAGCCGCGATATCCGAAGAGAAGCGGCGATGTTCGCAACGATCGTACGACGTCGTGCGCGTCCGCGAAACGGGCGGATTTCGCAACGCGCGGTCGGCGAGCAGCTCGGACGTGCCCCACCGAGCGCCAACAACGACAGCGGGCCGAACAACGGTCTTGGGTGACGCCGACGACGACCTCCAGGCCGGTCGGCGCCATGCGCTGCACAACCGCGCCGTGCATCTCGTCACCGAATCGCGAGCGCAGGTCATCGAACGCGCATCGCACGGCTTCGCTGCTTCTGAGGTCGAGTTCGACGCCTCCGACGTCGGAGTTGTGGACGACATCGGCCGATCCGATTTTGCGCGCGACTGGGTAGCCGATCTGTGCGGCCGCGGTCAGTGCACCCTTCACGTCTAGAGGCCGGGGTCGCCAGACGGAGCCGAAGTGCGGCGATCTCACAGGCCAAGACCACGTCTTGGTCGGGACTTTGGTCCCTACTCGCGGGAGGACGCGAGTCGCCGCCCGGTCATGATCTCGCAGTGCAGGCGCACGTAGTGGCGGCGACGCTCGTCGGGACGGTCGTCGTCGAGTGTGGGGAGCAGAGCCGCGTCGTAGTCGTCGGCGAGCACCGTTGCGCGGCCGAGCACATGCACGCTCCACCCGTGTCCGGAGACGGGGTCGTAGGCATCGACCTCGAACGCGAGGACGTCACCGTGAGCGGCCGATCGCAGCTTGGCGTCGTGTTCGGTACGGAAGGTGATCGCACCGTCTTCGTATACGTACTCGACCGGCATGATCACCGGGAGGGCACCGCTCGTGAGACCCACTCGTCCGAGTGTTTGCGTTGCGAGCAGGCGACGGCAGTCTTGTTCCGACAGCCCGCCGCGTTCGGCTTCCCAGACCGGCGATCCTTCCCGATTGATCATCATCCGAGTGTCGACCACGATGTCGCCGCCATCTAGGGCCACAAGTCAGTCCAACCGAGTACTTTCGGCCGCGTTCTCGATCGTGGGGCACAAGACACATCCTGTGCGGCAGTCTGTTGCTGCCCGGTCGTTGTCGGGGCACGAGACAAGACCCCAAGGACGCGCGACCGAAACACGGCTTTGCACAACCTGAGGCGAGAGACTGGTTCTGCTCGCCTATCGTCGCGCGGTCGGTCAGAGAACCTCCTCGAGCAGCGCCACGAACTCCGCCGCCGAGTAAACGCGATCCGGGGGAAGATCTTCGGGGCTCGCAGTCGTATGCATGCCTCGAGCGCGGCTGTTGGTGGCGGCCGCGATTGGGCCGTCGGTCACGGCCGGGGCGGTCCTTCCGACCCACCCGGGCGGGCGAGGCGCGCCGCGAACACTGCCGCCTCGGTCCGTCGCTCCATTCCGAGCTTCGCCAGCAGGTTCGACACGTAGTTCTTCACTGTTTTCTCCGCAAGGAACATCCGCTCACCGATTTGACGGTTCGTCAGCCCTTCTGCGATGAGATCGAGGATCTTGCGTTCCTGTTGGGTGAGACGTGCGAGACGCTGATCTTCGGGCGAACCGTTCCGCAGCCGCTCAAGCACCCGGGCCGTCACGTTGGGGTCGAGCAGCGACTGCCCGGCCGCGACCCGCCGAAGCGCGTCAACCAGATCATTCCCCTTGATCTGTTTGAGCAGATAACCGGCGGCGCCTGCCATGATCGAGTCGAACAGCGCTTCGTCATCAGCGAAGGACGTGAGCACGACACAGTGGATCTCGGGGTTGCGCGAACGTACCTCACGGCAGACCTCGACTCCGTTCCCGTCAGGCAACCGCATGTCGATCACCGCGACATCGGGAGCCGACGCCCCAATCCGCGCGAGCGCCTCCTCGGCGGTCCCGGCTTCACCCACCACCTCGAAATCGTCTTCAACCTCGAGGAGCTCGCGAACTCCGCGCCGGACGACCTCGTGGTCATCGAGCAAAAACACGCGGACAGTCACTGCGTGCAGGATACCGCCAGCAACCTTCACCGCTCCGCGCCGCCTCTGCCGGGCGGCCGGCACCGGGCTATGGACCGCACCGCTGGACACACCTGTTCGCTCGGTGGGCAATCGACGCCCCAAGGATCGGCCTTGCCGGTGCCGTCGCCACCGCGTTCATCCTCGCGTCAGCCTGCACGACCGCGGCGTGTACCGCATAGTCTCGCGGGCCCGGCGAGGGAATCGAACCCATCACGGGGCGGGGCAACACCCGGCAGCTCTCGACATGCCTCGCGTCCTCGATCAGCGGTTCGGCGTGGTGGGATATGCGGATGCTTTTCAGGTACTTGCCCGTCGACGGGCGTGACGACGGCGGCGTCTGATGGCGACACTTTTCGTCGCGACGGCGGGCGGACACCTGACCCAACTCGTCGACATCGCGGACCGGCTGCCGGCCGGCGACGACGACGACGTCACGATTTGGGCGACCAACGAGAACGCGCAGAGTCGCTCCTTGCTGGAAGGAAAGACCGTCGTCTTCGTTCCCGAGGTCGGAACGCGGGACCTGCGAGGCGCGTTGCGAAGCCAGCCCGTCGCCTACCGTCTGCACCGCGAATGGAACTTTTCGCGGGTGATCTCGACGGGGTCCGCGTTGGCTGTCGGCTACCTCCCCTATCTCGCAGTACGCGGCGTTCGCGCGCACTACATCGAGAGCGCGACGCGTCTGACTGGCCCGTCCGTCACCGGTCGGCTCCTGAGCGCGGCGCCTGGCATCCGTCTGTACACACAGTATGAACATTTAGCGACGGGCCGTTGGCACTACGCCGGTTGCGTCTTCGATCGGTTCGTCGCAACCAAGCAGCTCGAGACTCCGAAGATCCGCCGCGCGGTCGTCGCGGTGGGAACCATGGACGACTACGCGTTTCGTCGCTTCTTCGAAGCGTTGGCGCCGATCCTTCGTCCCGGAGGCCTCCTCGAGCGCATGCAGGGATCGCCGGTCGAAACCTTGTGGCAGACGGGATGCACCCACACCGACGGTCTCGACATCGACGCAAGACCCTGGGTCGCCGCCGCAGAGCTCGACGTCGCCCTCGGTCAAGCCGACGTCGTCATCAGTCACGCCGGCACCGGATCCGCGTTAACAACCTTGACCGCCGGACGACTGCCGATTCTTATCCCTCGCGATCACGCCCGAGGCGAGATCGGCGACGGACATCAGCCCCTTCTCGCCCGCGAGCTCGACACGCGCGGCATTGCCCTACACCGCGAGCCCGATACCGTCACCGTCGACGATCTTTTCGAAGCCGCGGCCTACCGCGTCGAGTCCTCTTCCTCTCCGACACCCTTCAAGCTGCAGGAGTGACATGACCAGCAATCGGCCGTTCCGGTTCGGTGTTCACACCTCCGACGCGCAGACCGGCGACGGATGGGCGACGGCAGCACGACGATACGAGACGTTGGGTTTCTCGACGCTGTTGTTGCGCGACCATTTCGACCACCAACTCGCCCCGATCGTCGCGATGACCGCGGCTGCATGCGCGACCGAAACGTTGCGGGTCGGTTGTCTGGTGTTCGCGAACGACTACCGACATCCGCTCGTGCTCGCGAAGGAACTGGCAACACTCGACCGACTGTCCGGCGGTCGGGTCGAGGTCGGTCTCGGTGCCGGTTGGATGGCGTCGGACTACGCGCAGGCCGGGCTTTCCTTCGACACCCCGGGCGACCGGGTGACGCGAATGCAAGAAGCGATCGGCATCATGAAGTCGTTCTTCGGCGGCGGCTCGGTCGACTTCTCCGGCGCTCATTACCAGATAGCCGGACACGAGATGTATCCCCCGTCGGTGCAACGTCCCCACCCTCCGATCCTGATCGTGGCGGGCGGTCCGCGCATGACGCGTTTCGCGGCAGCCGAAGCCGACATCGTCGCGATCAATCCGGCAACGAAGTCAAACGAAGCGTGGGCCGAACAGAACCTCGCAGACGCCAGCGCCGACGCGGTCGATCGCAAGATCGGCGCGCTTCGTCAAGCGGCCGGCCCCCGCTACGACACAATCGAGCTGCAAATCGTCGTCCCGTTCGTCGTGATCACCGACGACCGCGACGGAACCGCACACGCGATCGCCGACTCGTTACCGTCGCCCGATCCGTCGATCGATGTCAGCGCGGCGACCGTCCTCGCCAGTCCGTACGTGCTCATCGGGACCGAGGACCAGATCTGCGACACCCTCGTCGAGCGTCGTCAACGCTGGGATCTGTCGTATGTCGTGTTCAACGACGACTCGGTCGATACGGTCGCCCCGATCGTCGACCGCTTGCGCGGCACCTGACCCCCGCGTCCGACCCGCGTCGATCAGGACGTGGGGCCGTGCCGCAGAATGTGGGGCCGTGCCGGCGAATCGGTACCGCGGGGACGAGACGAAGCACGCAGGGCCGATGACCGACTGGGCAACGCCCAAACGTGAAGACGGTGACCGGCGGTCAGTGCATCTGCCGAGTTGGCTAGCGGCTAGCTGAACGGCTTGACGATGTGTTCGGCGATCAGGCGGACCTGGTCGAGATCGGCGGTGAGCGTGTGCAGCATCAGGTACTCGACGCCGACGTCGATGCGGGCCTGCACTTTGGTCTGGATCTCGTCGATGGTTCCCGGCATGTAGACCTGTTCGATGTAGTCCCATGGGCGTTCGTCGCTGACGATGGCGCCGAAACGCGCTTGTTGGGTTCCGAGTACTGCGTCGCGGTCGGTTGACTCGTCGATCCAGGTGAAGTTCTCGTGGGCCACGGTGATCGGCGGACGCGCTGCGCCGCGGGCGGCCCGGACCTCGTCGAGGTCTTGGGCGATGAGATCGGGCGGGCAGGTCGGACGCGCGATCCAGCCGTCGCCTCGCGCGATGCGTTGCAACACGTTGGGATGCATGCCGCCGAACTCGGGCGAGGTGTCGTGCGCGAGCTGGCTGCCACCGGCGACCCACACGGGCGGCGGGGTGTCGAGGTGGGGCTCGACGGTCACTCCGTCGAGGTTGTAGTACCGGCCGTGGAATTGCACGTCGGGACCTGAGAGCAGTGCGAGCGTCGCGTCGAGCACTTCGTCGGTGCGGGCGCCGCGCTCGTGTTTGTGCACGCCGCACGCCTCGAACTCGGGCCCGTACCAACCTGCACCGACACCGTAGATGTACCGGCCGCCGGAAAGCCACTGCAACGTCGCGAGCTCTTTGGCGAGCACCGCCGGTGGGCGCACGGGAAGGATGAGGATCGATGTTCCGAGTTTGACCCGGTCGGCGATCGCGGCCACATGTGCGAGCGTGGTGAGTGAGTCGAGCCAGCTGACCCGATAGAACCGGCGTGCGGTGATGATGTGGTCGGTGATCCAGACCGAGTCGAAGCCGACATCTTCGGCGGCCCGAGCGAACTCGCGTATGTCGTTGCCTCCGGGCCGGGCGTCGGCGGTCAGGAACGACGGCAAGAAGACGCCGAACTTCATGGCGCGACTCCTGCACGCATGGACGCGGAGGTAAGGACGCCTTCGGCGACGAGTATCTGCTTGAGTCGGGCGCGGTATTGCGTGACTGGCGGGGCGAACACGGCGTCGGCAAGTGGTTGCAGTGCCGCACTCGTCGTCCGCGCCGCGGCGTGATCGCCACGGTGCCAGGCCGCGATCATCGCAACTTGTTCGGCGGTGCGAATCGCACCGAAGCCGATCAGCGCGCCGGTGCATCCGAGCTCGAACGATTCGAGGATGAAGTTGTCGTTGCCGGTGAGCACTGGTTTCGCCGAGATCTTCACCATGTCCGCGCAGCGTGCGCGATCGAAGGACGCCTCTTTGATTGCGATCACCCCGTCGAGCGAAGTGACCTGTTCGATCGTGAAGCGGTCGTACTCGACGCCGCCCAGCGCGGGCTGGAGTTGGAACGCGATCGCCGCGACACCTGCGTCGACGACCGTGCGGTGCGCGTCCACAATGTGGTCAGCGACGGGGAACACGAGCGCGGCGTCGATGCCGGCTCGCGCGAGCGGTTTTGCGTCGGTGGGGTCGAACAGGCCGGAGACGAGCGGCAGTGACGTTTCTTCGCGTGCGATTTCGATGACCCGCAGCCGTTCCGTCAAGGTGAGCGCAGGTCCTTCGCCGGTGTCGGCGTTGACGGCAATCGCCGCTGGGCGTTGCGCGACGATCCAGCGGAGATAGTGGCGCAGGCCCGGTTCGTCGATCGCGCCGTCGGCCGTCATCGGCAACACGATTGCCGGGATCAGGCCGTCGAGACGCACCTCACGCGTCGAACTGATCGTTGCCGGTGTCCGCACCGGCTAATGGAACCACGATGATCAGGACGTGCAGTTCGTCGTCGGTCGTGGCCCGGGCGGTGTGGGCGACGCCGGGCGGCACGATGATCATGTCGCCCTTTGCGATCGGGATCGTCTGGTCGTCGAGTTCGATCTCCCCGACCCCTTCGGTGACGTAGTAGTACTCAGTGGTGCGCCGGTGTAGATGCTTGCGCGAATCACTGATACGCATGTAGTGAAACCAGACGGGCTCGTCGCTGTCGTTCTTCACGAAGTCGCGCCGCATCCCACATGTGGAGCGCCACTCCTGTTGATCGGAGAGTCGCCGCACGCTGGCCGCTCCGACCTCGACCGCTTTTACGATTTCCACCGTGTTTGCCATGAGGCCATTCTCGCGGCTGGAGCCACCGAGCACCAACATCGGTGCGCTGCGAGGTACGCAGCCACGGTCACACCGAGGAGCGACGGCTGGGGTGAAGGCGGGTCCGACGTGCCGTCATCGTGACCTGGGGCATGTCGAACGAGACCCGCAGCTCGGTCGCCGCCTGTTTCACCACGGTCTCCACCCGCGACGGACCGGCCGAGAACTCGAACGTGACGCTGCCGAGACGGACGTCGCAGGCGCTGATGGTGGGCGCATCCGAGCAGACCAACAGCAGTTCGACGACACGGTCTGTTCCGTTGGCGACGAGCGTCACCGTCAGTGCGTCGTTGATGTACACGTCGATGGTCGAGGTCGTGTCGCCCAGCTTCACGCCGACCGCGGCGGTCGCGGTCCCGTCGACGAAGTGGGCGGTGAACGGGACATATTGGTCCTTCGCGAAGGTCGGGAGACGTCCTCGCTCCGCGCCGACCGCCCACGCCTCGTCGAGGTAGCTCACCGCGACGATGTCGCCGAATCGTTGCTCATGACGGCGAGGGGTGTCGACATCTTCGATGCGGATGTGGGGCACGACGGCGTCGGCGAGATCGTCGAACATCTCGAGGAAGTACAGGTCGTGCACGTGGGTCGTGTGCTCGTCGAGCCGGGGCGGCAACACTCGGGACATGTCCGCGCCTGCCAACGCGAGCCACTGACCGGCCAACGACACGTACCGGTGCAACACCATGCCGTACGCTCGGATGTAGGGACCGCAGATGGCAGCGAGCCCGGGATGGTAGAGGCGCCCGAGTCGGGCCCCGATGTGGGTCGCGAGTTCGGTGCCCGCCTGCTCGAACTGCGGTGTCGGTGGCAACGTC
Organism: Acidimicrobiia bacterium; assembly: GCA_052148155.1. Taxonomy (GTDB): domain Bacteria; phylum Actinomycetota; class Acidimicrobiia; order IMCC26256; family PALSA-610; genus JBBQER01. Next base: position 26,931 of record JBKQIY010000165.1, read on the forward strand.
ACCCACAATGCGGCAGCGAACAGATCGATACCGTCATAGGTCGGCGAGTTGTATTCGTCGATGTCGCCGTGTCGTTCGAACCTGTCCATGATCCGCCGCAGTCGGTTCTCCCCGTCGTTGATGCGGTGCCGCTCGTTGCAACGGACGCCCATCCAGGACTCGAGCCATGCGTGCAGGAGATTCGGGTTCGTGTACCAATCTGGGATGCGGTCGTGCGGCTCGCCGCGCACACATCGGCCTATTGCCTCTTGCATCGCGGCGCCAAGCCCCGGCGGCAAGACGTCTGCGTACCGTTCCACCGTGTAGGCGAGAATGCAGCCGAGGAACTGCCGCCAGTTGGGGTCGTAGTGCAACCACTGCTGGGCGTGCTCAGCCGGCGGGTCGGCTTCCTCGGCACATACCTTGAACGTGCCCGACCACGGCACGCCCTCCTCTCGGTACTGGTTGGCCAAGACGGAACGGATGCCGGTCGCGGCACGCGCAACCTGACCGTGGCGCAGGTCGACAACCGCGCCGAGCGCGGTTTCTCGCACCGCGTGCAGCTGCCATGCGGAGAGGTCTCGGTCCGGGTTGACGCCCGGCGCGACACGGACAAGCTCGGCGTCCGGATCCCAGAGCCGGTCATGCACAGCTCGAAGAGCCCGCAGCCCGCTCTGGACCGGTCGTTCCGCCATCAGTTCCCACCGTAGGACGCGACGATCGGCGCAACGGGCGGTGACATCGGCCGGTCGAGCTTCAGGCGGACCATCACCGCCGACCCTACGCACGCAACGGTCGCGCATGACAGCTCCCTCCCCGACGGCGCATCGGTATTGTGCGAATCCTGAGGTCGAGGGGAAGCTGTGGAACGAATCCGCGTCGCAGTTGTCGGAGTCGCCGGAATGGGAGCGGGTCACTGCTTCGCCGCGTCGACCCTCCCCGAATACGAACTCGTCGCGATCTGCGACATCGTGGACAGCGTCCGGGAAAAAACGGCAGCAGAATTCGGGGTCCCTGGCTTCGCGGACACCGAAGCGTTATTTGCGAGCGGCCTGGTAGAGGCGGTCATCCTCGCCACTCCGCCGTTCACACATGTTCCGCTCGTACGCGCGGCGCTCAACAACGGACTGCACGTGTACTGCGAGAAGCCGTTCGTTGCTGACGCGATGGACGGCTATGCGCTCGGAGCTGCGGCCGACGACGCGAAGTGTGTCGTGCAGGTCGGATTCCAGTACCGGTTTCAGCCGTCGTACGAGAAGGTTCGTGCGTTGATCGACGCCGGGACGGTCGGACCGATCTTCCGGGCCAACTTGGTGGCGACGAACTGGTTCCGGCCACAGAGCTATTTCGAAGCCGCGCCGTGGCGCAAACAGTGGCGCCAAGGAGCGGGCGGTGTGCTCATGAACCAAGCGATACACCAGCTCGACGCGCTGGTGTGGTTCACCGGCTTGCCGTCGCGGGTGTTCGCCTGCGCGACTCGCGCCCGACACGGTATCGAAGTCGAAGACGACGTGAGCGCGATGCTCGAGTTCCCCGACGGCGGACGGGGCATGCTCGTCGCGTCGACCGTCGACCCGATCGGATGGGATCGGATCGAAATCCACGGCGAAAACTGCAGCCTGATCATGCACGACCACAACCTGCGGGTCGGAACGTTCGACGGCCCCGCGCAACACCTCAGCGATCACAGCCAAAACCATTACGACCGCGTCGCCGTCACCTGGGAGGACATCGACGTGCCACCCGCGTCGCCGGGCGGTTTCGACTATCTCCTCGAAGCACACCGCGACTTCGCGCGTGCCGTCCGCGGCGGTGTCCGACCGCGCAATACCCCGGAGGCGGCGACCCGTTCAATCGAAGTCGCCAACGCCGTCTACTTGTCGGCGATACGCGACGAACCTGTCACGCTCCCGTTGGCGGCGGACGCATACGCACCGGTCTACGAGCGCCTCTGTTCCGGCGACCTCGCGCTGGCGGCATCGAGCATCGTCCGATGATCGCCGGCGACCAGGGCAACATGGGCGCTGAGCTCCACGTCGACGACAGACGGTTCTTGGTGCATTCGAGCGACTTCGTCTCCCTCGCCTACGTGTTCTGCGGGGCCGGCCGCAAGCCATACCTGTCGATGCTGGTCGGCCCGTCGGGCCGGAACATGCTCGAAGCGCCCGCCGCCGATCACGCACATCACCTCGGGATCTGGTGGGGTCACGGCGACGTGAACGGCATCGACTTCTATCTCGAACTGCCACGGCCCGATCTTCCCGCGGGACGCATCGAACACGTCGAATTCGCGAACATCGTCAACGACCCGCCCCAGTTCGGTTTCACCGAACGGCTGCGCTGGCAGGCACCCGACGGCAACACCGTCATCGAAGAAACTCGCATTTTGCATGCCGACTTCATCCGCGACGACTCCTACACCGTCGACCTCGACAGCACCTACACCGCGACCTGTCCGATCGTCTTCGGTGACACGAAGGAATCCGTCCTTCCCGGTATCCGCCTCGCGGAACGTCTGACCGTCAACGGCGGCGGAACGATGACCAACTCGCACAGACAGGTCAACGAAGCCGAGACGATGGGCCAACCCGCCGCGTGGATCGACTGCACCACCGAACGCAAAGGCCTGTGGTGGGGCGAAACGATCGAAGGCATCGCCTGCTTCGATCATCCCGACAACCCGCACCACGAACCGACGTGGTTCGCGCGCGATTACGGCGTGTTCTCTCCGTTCGAAGGGCATCACTTTCTCGACGGCGGAACCCTTGCGAGAGGCGAAACCCTCCGCGCCCGGCACCGCATCCTCATCCATGGCGGCACTACCGAGACCGCAGACATCGCCGGCCACTACCGCGAATACCGCGAGGCGAGCCTCGACAGCGAACATCACCAGACGTCTCAGTAGCTGAACCAGGCCGCACGACCCGACATGCCAGACGGACGGTGTCGTCGACGGCGCGGCGACGTCCGCGACGGTGGCCGGCCGCCTGCATGCGGATCCGGAGATCGGCCGTGCTGTGTGCATCCCGGCCGGCTTGCTCGCGATCGTGACCGGTGCGGTCAGGCGCACGACATTCCGCGTGGGAACCCTCCCCGGGCACGCTTCGAGGTGGCGCACCCTGGCCCGCCGACACGTTCGCCGGTTCGCCGGTTCGCCGACCACGATCACGTCCGGGAATCTCAATCCTGAGGCGAGCGGCGTCCGCAGGCAACGGACGTCGTCGCGGGCGGCTGGGGCCGCGATGTGCACAGCCTGCACCCAACGCTGCGACGCCGATCGTGTCGTGCTGGGCGTCGACGCCTTCGAGCCCAGAATGTGAACTTCGACCACCCACAGCGTTGAGCGGGCGGGTTGGCTGGTGTCCGCGCCGGGACATCGAGGTCGACGACCGATCGCGTTTTTCGGCACCGACACGTTTCCTTCTCGTCGCTCGGACGATTACCCATCTAGTGAGACGCGCGCGTCGCTGCATCGTCAGCGCGAGCCACGGGCACCGTGGTCGATCTTTCGGACGAATTTCACGGGGACGAGGTTCATGATGAGCGAATCGAGTTCGAGGTTACGGCCGCGTGTCTGGAAGGCATGCGTGTGTGGTGTCGCGATCGTGGGCGCCTCGTTCGGTGGCGTCGCGGCCGGCGCGGCCGCGCCGACGGTCCCGGGCGCGCCGACGATCACGTCGGTGACCGCCGAAGATCACGCCATCAAGGTTGCGTTCACGAAGCCGTCCAACGGCGGTTCGCCGATCTTCAACTACAAAGCGACCTGCACGTCGAGCACCGGCGGCGTGACCCGATCCGCGAGCAACTTCCGGTCAGCTGTGTTCGTCGACGGCCTGACCGCCGGCGACACCTACACCTGCACCGTCATGGCCGAGAACCGTGCCGGGTTCGGTCCGCCGTCCGCGCCGTCGGGTCCGGTCGTCGTGCTCCCGATCCTGCCGGACGCGCCGACGATCACGTCAGTGACCGCCGAAGATCACGCCATCAAGGTTGCGTTCACGAAGCCGTCCAACGGCGGTTCGCCGATCTTCAACTACAAAGCGACCTGCACGTCGAGCAACGGCGGCGTGACCCGATCCGCGAGCAACTTCCGGTCAGCTGTGTTCGTCGACGGCCTGACCGCCGGCGACACTTACACGTGCACGGTCACGGCGAAGAACAACGCCGGTACCGGCCCCCCGTCCGCGCCATCGAGTCCGGTCGTGGTGCTCCCGGTGTTGCCGGACGCGCCGACGATCACGTCAGTGACCGCCGAAGATCACGCCATCAAGGTTGCGTTCACGAAGCCGTCCAGCAACGGCGGTTCGCCGATCTTCAACTACAAAGCGACCTGCACGTCGAGCAACGGCGGCGTGACCCGCTCGTTGGCTGAGCTTCGATTCACGATTGATGTCGTCGGTTTGAGCGCCGGCAAAACCTACACGTGCACGGTCACGGCGAAGAACAACGCCGGTGCCGGTCCGCCGTCCGCGCCGTCGGGTCCGGTCGTCGTGCTCCCGATCCTGCCGGACGCGCCGACGATCACGTCAGTGACCGCCGAAGA
>JBKQIY010000166.1:0-107870 GCA_052148155.1 Acidimicrobiia bacterium
CGCCGTCGTCGTCGGAGTTGCTCCTAACGTTGCCGTCGTGCAGTTCGCGCCACCCCAAGCTCCCGCGAGCGGAACTCCAGTTGAACTGACGAGCCCCATGTTGGGGCACAGCAATGAGGCCTGCACCCTTCACAACTCTGTCCATCCCGGTCAAGACCGTTCGGAGGGCGTCATCCAGACCCTCGTCCGAGCGCTCGACGACGATGGTTCGCAATCCGTTTGCAATCCGACCGTCGACGACGCGACCGCGTGAAAGGAGACAGCCGTTTCACCTGATGAGCCGGGTACGCCCCCCGGGACTCGAACCCGGAACCTGCAGATTAAGAGTCTGATGCTCTAACCAGTTGAGCTAGGGGCGCGTGAACTGGACCGCGCATGGTAGCGGAGCGGGTCGTAGCGTGGGGTTGAAAGGAGGCGGACTTTGGACGTGGCGATCAGCGGCGCGAGCGGCTTCATCGGGTCCGCGTTGACGGCGTCGTTGCGAGCCGACGGCCACCGAGTGCTACGCCTGACGCGCGGCGGCGTGACAAGCGGCGACGCGATCGGATGGAATCCCGACGCGGGCCGCATCGACGCGCCCGCGCTCGAAGGCGTCGACGCAGTGGTGCATCTCGCGGGCGCGGGCATTGGCGAGCACCGTTGGACCACCGAGCAGAAGCGCCGTATCCGAGAGAGTCGGGTGCGCGGCACAGCGGTGCTGGCAGGCGCGGTCGCGAGTCGGGAGCGCAAGCCGCAGGTGTTCGTATCCGGATCGGCGATCGGCTACTACGGCAACCGGGGCGATGAAGTTCTCACCGAGCAAAGTGGCCCGGGCGACGATTTCCTCTCGCAGGTATGTGTCGCCTGGGAAGCGGAAACCCAACCTGCAAGCGACGCGGGAGTGCGCACCGTGCTCGTCCGCACTGGCATCGTGCTCGACACGCATGGCGGTGTGCTTGCACGGATGCTGCTCCCATTCAAGCTCGGCATCGGCGGGCGTCAAGGTTCGGGAAAGCAGTGGATGAGCTGGATCGCCCTTGCCGACGAGGTGGGTGCGATCCGTCACGCGATTGATCACGACTCGGTGTGTGGTCCGGTCAACCTGGTCGCTCCGAACCCGGTGACCAACGACAACTTCGCGCGCAGCCTCGGTCACGCGTTGCACCGACCGACAATGTTCCCGACTCCGTTATTGGCGCTGAAACTGCGGTTCGGAACCGAGCTCGTCGAGTCGCTGCTGCTTGCGAGCCAGCGGGTCGCGCCGGCGCAGCTCGTTGACAGCGGCTACGAGTTCACCAGTGGTTCACTGGAAGCCGGGCTCCAGGTCATCTTCGAACCTTGACCGAATGCTGACGTCAAGACCTAGCGGGACGAGGGTGACTGAGGGGACTCGAACCCCCGGCCTTCGGGACCACAACCCGACGCTCTAACCAACTGAGCTACAGCCACCATGAACGAGCTGCCACGCTCGCCGCGACAGCTCGACCATTGTAGAGCGTCAACACTCGCGACTTCTTGAGCGTTCCCGCGCTGCCGAAGCCGGCCCGTGCCGAGGCTGCCGTGCATGGGGAGATAGCGTTCTCACTTCCGCGCTCGGGAGCGCTCGACGGAGGTGAACGTTGGACAACTCAGGGGTCGGCCGCCACGCAATCTGCGAGTTCTGGGGAGCGTCGAATCTCGACTCCGTCGATGTGGCCGAACGGGCACTACGAGATGCTGCACGCGCCGGCGGGGTGACCCTCATCGAGGTGTTCGTGCACCAGTTCTCTCCCCAAGGCGTGTCGGGCATCGCAGTGATCGCCGAGAGCCATCTCGCGCTCCACACCTGGCCCGAGCACGGCTATCTCGCGGCCGACTTCTTCACCTGCGGCGACAATGCCGACATCGAAGCGATCGTCGGCGTGTTGCGCGATGCGTTCGAAGCCGAACGCGTCGATTGCCGATACCTCACGCGAGGCGTCCCGGCCGAGCTCGAAACGAAGCGCTTCGAGGAGTTCGAGCCCGGCAGCGCGTCCCACGCGGCTTACGACGTCCTCAACGTGCTCGAACAGCGCCGCACCCAATACCAGGACGTCATGTTGTTCGAGTCGCCGCGACTCGGCCGAGTGCTCGCGCTCGACGGTATCGTGCAAATGACCGATCTCGACACCTACGTGTACCACGAGATGCTGGCCCACCCCGCCTTGTTCTCCCACCCGAATCCGCGCTCGGTTGTGGTCGTGGGTGGCGGTGACGTCTTCCTCGTCGCCGAGGTTTTGAAACACCCTGGGATCGAGCGGGTATACCTCCTCGAACTCGACGAGGAAGTTGTGCAGGTCGCACGTAAACACTACGACGTCGCATGCGAGGCGCTCAACGATCCTCGCGTCGAGGTGCGGCCGGGCGACGCGTTCGAGTCGATCGCGGAGCTTGCGGGCGAACCCGACGTGATCATGGTCGACCTCACCGACCCCATCGGGCCCGCGGCTCGCCTCTTCGAAGACGAGTTCTATGCACTGTGCGAACGCGCCTTGCGACCCGACGGCTTTCTCGTCGCTCAGACCGAGTCGATCCATTTCCATCCGGACATCGTGCGCGACTGCTTTTCGGCACTGTCGGGTCGCTTTGCCCGCACAGATCTGTTGTGGGGTGCGATCGCGACCTATCCCGGCGCGTTCTGGACATTCGGCATCGCGACCAAAGGTCCCGACCCGCGCGTCGTGCGCCGCCGGCCCGAGATCGCGACTCGTCTTTACGACGTCGACGCCCACGAGTGGTTCTTCGTGCCCGAACCGGTGCGGCGCAAGCTTGTCGGGGTCTGATGCAACCAGCGACGCGTGCCGGACTCATACCGGTCGTCGTCGCACTGCTCGTAGCCGGATGTTCGACGTCGTCGACGGCCCAGCGGCCGCTCCCGACGGTGGTTGCGCCCGTGACCGCATCGGCCACGGTTTCGGCACGACAGTCGCTCGAGTTTCGTCAGGTGAAGCTGATTCTTCCCGCATCCACTGCGATCAAGCCCGAAGGCGGCTCGTCCTTGAATCCGCAGCGGTGCTCGACGTTGGTCACTCCAGTTGCGAACCGTCGAGCGTCGAACGTCTCGGAGATGCTCTTCGATCGACGGCGCGCGTACTGCTACCTCCTCGGTCCGACCCTCGTGTCGGGTGCGAGCGTCGATGCGGCCACCGTGGTCTACGACGCGGCGACCACCACGTGGGCGGTAAATGTACATTTCGACAACAACGACTACCTCACGAAAATCGCCCGGCCGCTTGCGAACAAGCAAGTCGCGGTCGTTCTCACCGGTTTCGTGCAGTCGGTCAGCACCATCAAACCGGGTTTCACCGGACGCAACGTCGAGATCATCGGCGGATTTACCCAAGTCGGCGCGGCGGACGTCGCGGCCGCGATCCTGGGCGTTGCACCATCGAGCGTGAGCGTCGGAGGCGGGACCTAACGGGTCCTGGTCGACCGACGCGACGCCGCGCCGATCACGGCGGCGACGACGATGGCCGTCGCGACGATCGCGATCGCGATCAGCTCGCCGGCGCGGGTCCAATCACCGTCATCGCCGGCCTGGACCGCTTCGATCACAGCCAGCACTGCGTGATAGCCGATCGCCGCGACGAACAACCATCCGATCGCTCGAGCCACAAGCCGCGTCGCGCGCACGCCAGCACGCTACGGCACGATCGCGATAGGAAGGGGCCGTGAAGGGCTGTATGCGATGCCGACGGTGACGCTCCACGATGTGACGCTCGCGTACGACGAGTTCGGCGACGCTGCAGGCGACCCGGTCATGTTGATCGCTGGTTGTGGTCAGCCGGCCGTCGCCTGGCAGGTCGGAGTCGTGCCGGCACTGGCCGCCTCGGGCTACCGAGTTGTGACCTACGACAACCGTGGAGTCGCGCCGTCCTCGTCGCCCCCCGCGCCGTATTCGGTCGACGCGATGGTTGATGACGCGCTCGGCTTGCTCGACCGACTGCAGATTCCGGTCGCGTACATCGTCGGACATTCAATGGGCGGATGGGTCGCGGAGACGATCGCAGCTCGTCATCCCGAGCGCGTACGCGCCGCCGCCTTCCTCGGGAGTTGCAACCCGCCGACTTCGTGGGAGAAGGCGATCACCACCGTCGAGCGCGATCTCGCGCGGCTCGACTACGACCTACCGCCGCTGTTCTACGCGACTGAAACTCTGCGGTACTTCCCGATCCAGGACCTCCAAGATGACTCTCTCGTCGACACCTTCCTCAGCTTCATGGGCGATCAGGAGCCGTGGCCAAATCCCGGTCGTCTCGGCCAGTACGAAGCCTGCCTGGCGTGGTCGACCAACCCGAGCCACGGAAACGCGTGGTCCCAGATCACGGTGCCGTGCCTGATCATGGCGTACGAGCACGACGTCGACTCGCCGCCGGCGCGGGCGCAGGAAGCGGCGGCGATCATTCCCGACGCGCGCTACGTCGAGATTCCGGACACCAGCCATCTCGCCCCGTTCACGCACGGCGCCGCGGTCGCCGAGGTGCTGGTCGAGTTCTTCCACGCGACGTCCGATGCAGCGAGCCCGTAAAGGCGCGACGAGCGGCGACCACGCTCGAACAAGGTTGCATCGCGGTCGACAGCCACCTGCGCGTTTGAAACACGCTTACCTAGGCCGCGGACAAGATCCGCCGTGGTCGTGTCGCGCTTGGCACGGTGCGACGAGAGGTCGGCCGGTGCGCGACCTGAACGAATACCCCGTTGCACGCACGGTGCACGCGCCTGCAGCCCCGGGTGCTGCACGTCCCTTGCCGACCGCCGCTCGCATGGAGGCCATTTCGAATTCATATTCCCGAGTGCCGGGAGCGGCGACCGAAACTTCGCGCACAGCTCAGCGAGTCGCTGAGCGATCTCGACGACGGCCCAGCTGATCGCAAGGATCACATGGCGAACCGTTGGCTCGGTCCTGCGTCGTGGCAGAGCGACGAACATGGACGAGGATCGATGCCGCTGTGCGGTCGACCCTCGTCAATTGTGAGGAACCGGCGCGGTCGATTCGCAGATGAGCCGCCCTCATGCTGGGCGAACGCCGCTCGGACGTTCACCCAGCTGTCGGGTTCGGCCTCTCGCATCAGCGACGCGTCATCGAGCACCGACCGCGAGGCGCTCGCCCTTCGACGTCACGAGCATCTGCGCTGTGCCCGCCTTCCAGGCGCTGGGAGGGTTCTCGATTCCGACCTGAGCGATCGGGCCAAGGCCGTGGCGTTGCTGTGGTCCCTATTGGCAGTCGGCGGTGTCGTGGTCGGCCGGGTTGTAGTCGTTTGCTGCGGCGTTCACCCACATCGTTCCAAGTAAGGGCGCATGAGTGTGGTTCGCGACGAACACTCGATATATGTAGTCCCATCCGACGTGAATGAATTGGTCATATTCGTATCGATGATGCAGATGGCTGGGCCGGTAACTCTTGATCTCAGAACCTTTCACCTGCAGCCATGCGCCGTTGTGAAATCTCTCGATCGAGATGCTGTAGGTCTGCTGGCCCGTGTTGATCTTCGGGTTTGATGAGCTGTTGTAGAAAACGGCGTCGACGCCAATCGCGCCACACTTCGTGTACACGGCATCGGTGGCCCAGATGCCCGGACTGCCGGTGTCGTCATCTAGCGCTGCGACAGGAATCTTGCGAATGGGTGGGATGCCTTTCGTCGAGAATGCGTTCGCCGTACTGGCTGTCAGCACGGTTGACAAGATACAAATGCACACGACGAGAAGAAACTTCTTCATGGCCTTTCGATCCCCGCTTTCTGCAGGACCTCTGCGTTGATGCCCAATTCCAACCAGGTTTTGTACTGAACGAAGCGGCGAACGCCCCAATGTTGCGTGCCCTTCGGCACGACATCGCGGTGGTCGCTGACCAAGTCTGGCAGACCGATGAGCGTAGGTTGCGCCAAGTCCGTGTTCCGACGCCGGACTGGCAGACCCGTAGCCGGTCGATGCGTCATCGCGCGGTGCCCCAACGCGACGCGCATCTTCGAACGCGTCTCGGGTGCTGCGACCAGCACATACAGCTCTCGTCGGCGCCCTCGGCAGGATTCGAACCTGCGCACACGCCTCCGGAGGGCGATGCTCTATCCCCTGAGCTACGAGGGCCGACTCGGCCGTGGGGCCGAACGCCGAGCGAGCGTAGTCTCTTCGTGCTCAGCGCGGGTGTAGCGACGAGCGGCTCCGCAGTCAACGCGAAGACGGAGGCTGGAACAGGACCGCCCGCACCGAGAGGGTGCCGTCGGTGGAAGAGCCGCGTTTCGTGTTGCGCGACCGGCGCATTCCTCGCGGGTGAAGTGCCCGGGTCAACGCGACCGGATCCGGACGTTCGGTTCGACGATCGACGAGGCGCTCATCGTGCAGTGCGGCCAATGTCGCGACGACGCGCTCGAGCTCCGCGACGCGCGCTTCGAGATCGGCCCGACTGACCGGCGCGGGGCGATCGGAGGAGGCTGGAGCGTCTCGATAGAATTGGCGTGCCTCCATGACGGTTGAATCGACGCGATGGTTGCGAGCCTGGAGTCGTTTGTGGCTGGCGGCCGCAGTCGTCGCGATGTTGGTGCTGGCCGCGGCCTGCAGCGGCTCGTCGAGCCCGTCTGCGCGCCGGCCGGACGGCGGATCGAGCCCGATTCGGAGCTCGACGACCCCGCCGGGCACGGCGCCGCAGGGTGGCAAGACCCCAGAAACGGCGCCCACCGTGGTTGTCGTCGTGCCCGGCTCGATCGACGCGACCGGCCACACTGACGACACGAAGGCGCTGCAGGCCTTTGTCGACAAGGTCCCGAACGGTCGTGTCATCCAGTTTCGCCCCCGCGGCCGCTACCGCATCGAGGGAACCCTGTTTCTCAGGAATCGGCACCGTCTCACGTTCGACGGCGAAGACGCGCTGGTGTTCGCGACGACACGCGGCGGGCCGAACCGCGCGCAATGGTGGATCGAGGACGGATCGCAGATCGTGTTTCGTGACCTGTCCGTGAAAGGCGCGAATCCCAACGCGGGTGTCGGCAAGGACGCGTACGTCCCCAAGTTGGCGACGCAGCCCGGGTTCGAGTTCGAAGGGGTCGACGGCGCCGAGCTCGATCACGTTCGGGTGACGGACGTGTACGGCGACTTCGTGTATCTCGGCCGCGACAAGCGTCGAGTGCCGTCGCGAAACGTGTGGATCCACGACTCGACATTCCTGCGCAACGGCCGGCAGGGAATTGCAGTGACCGCGGCGACGAATGTGATCATCGAACACAACTACTTTGACGACACGCGACGTTCGACGATCGATCTCGAACCCAACGGACGCAGTTGGCACGTCTCGGATGTGTTCGTGCTCGACAATACGGTTGGGGTGGGCCGCCTGCTCTTCGTGGCGTCGAAGGGTCAAGGCCCGGTGAACAACATCGTGATTTCGGGCAATCGACTGGTCGGTCATCCGTTGACGATCGAAGTTGTCGCCCCGGGGAGGACGCGTCGCTCGAACTGGGTCGTTACCAACAATGTCTCGGACACGACGGTGCGCAGCCGCCCGATGCGCTTCTCCGGCATCGACGGTCTCGATATCAGCGGAAACACCCAGCGCGTCGCAGGTCAGCAGCCGGGTGTGTTGATCGCCGACGACTGCGGCGCGCAGGTGTCGAGCAACCAATTCGGGACGGGGCCCGTTCGTCAAAAAGGTGTGCGCTGTGGCGCCGCGCTCGCGGTTCCGACTGTTCCGTCGCTGCTCGGTCGCGGCACTTCGTCCACAACGACGGTGCCGCTGGGGACGGCGCCACGTCGGTCGACGACGACCGTCCCGAATACGCCCGGATCGGCTGCTCAGGCTCCCGGTACGTCCGGCTCAGGCGGCGGGTTGACCTTGTGGTTCGCGGTGATCGGAGCTGCATGCGTAGCGGTTGCGATTGGGTTGGTGGTCCGTCGGCGTCGGCGTCGGCCCGATCTGGAGACGTGACCCGCGCCTACGTCGCGCTGCTTACCACCAATGACACCGACGTACCGACGGTGACGACGGCTGCTGGGAGCGGGCTTTGCGAGATGACAAAGCCCGCCGGGACGTTCGCCAGCGCGAGCGTTTCGACGGTCACCTTCAGACCGAGATTGTCGAGTGTTGCCATGGCCGTGGCGCGCGACTGCGCGACCACGTTCGGAACGGACACGGTGGCACCCAGCGACAGGCTCGATGGGGTGGTTGATGTCGAGGGAACAGCGGCGCTCGTGGTCGACGGGCTCGGACTGCCTGCCAGCGCGGTCGTCGGGTTGTGATGGTCGCTCCTGGCGATCGCGACGCCCGAGGCGATGAGCGCCAATGCAGCCATCACGATCGCCAGGTTGCCGCGATTCGAACTGGTGGGCTTTTGGCGCCGTGCCAGCAACACGCCGCCGCCGAGTCCGAGTACGCCGCCGATGAGCGCACCGCCGAAGAAGCTCATCCCGGTCGGATCGTACGGTCTGGACTCATCATCTCGAGTTTGTCGGAGTGCGCGCCATCGACAGCGGACACCCCGTCCGCTTAGAGTGGTTTGGGGAGAACCGCCGGGTTCGCACGCTATTTGGGCGGGGCCGCGGCCCCGAGCGTGTTTTCGCGCGGAGAGTTAGAATCCATCGCGGGGCGATGTTGCGGTTGGGGGGTGGGATGCGCGTCATCGGACGGCTGCTGGTGACGCTGGCGGTCACGCTCCCGATCTCGTTCGCGGTCGCGTCTGGGGTCGCTCACGGCGTTGCCCAGACGGGCAGTGGCCCGGCGGTCATCAAGTGCATGCACTGGAAGGACGGGATGACGATCTCGCCGGGCATCGAAAATAGCCCGGCCGACCAGAACGTCGCGGCTCACGGAAAGCTGTACGGCTGCAACAAGGCGGGAGGCGGCGCGCAATTCTCGGCGTCGTTCCAGATGTCACAAGCCACGTGCTCCAACCTCGCCATGAGTGGGGTGGCACAGTTCGATTGGGCGGATGGGGAAACCTCGACTGCGTTCCTCACCGTCAACCCGCAGGCGAACGAACCGAGAAAACAGTATGTGACCGGCTCGATTACCTCGGGCGGTTTCCAAGGTCTCATCGTCAGCGCCTGGGTCCGTTTCACCGAGGTCTTCAACGGCAGCGGAATCAACTGCAGCACCGGAAATCCGCTCCAGCAGCTTGTGTTTTCAAACACGCAGAGTTATCAGCTGTTGGCACCGACGCTCGCGTCGACGACGACCGTCCCGACCGGTACCACCACGCCCAATACCAGTCCGGCGACCGTTCCCCAGACGACGGCTCCGACCACCGTCGCGACGAATACGACGCCGACGAGCCCAGTGCCCATCGCGGTCATCGTTCCCGGCGCCCATCCCGGCACGTTGGTCATTGAGAAGTTCCCGACCGGAACGCTCGCGTTCACGGGAAGCAGCGGGGTGGCAGCGCTAGTCGCGCTTGAGGCGATCCTGATCGGGGGCGCACTCGTGTTGATGGATCCGCAGCGCAAGATCCGGCGTGCATCCCGCATGCATCGGCGTCCGAAGTCGTTCCTGAGTGTGACATTGCCGAAGTAGACGCACGCCGTCCGGTTACGTTTCGCCGACGAGCAGCAACCGCATCACACGACACGTGCCAGCGAGTCCAGCCGCCAGACCGCGGTGCGCCTGTCTATCCTCGCCAGAACTGCCACCAACGATTCTGCTGCTTGCGCAGCTCGTGGAGCGCCTGCAATGTCGCGGTGTAACGCATCGCTTCCGCGCGTACGAGCGGCGGCACCGCGACGATGTCGCCCTGCGCCGGCGCCTCCTCGTGCGAACCACGTGAAACTCCGGCGCGCACTGAGTCGGAGCCCATCGCGGTGGTGAGCGCTTTGAGTGCCGTATCGGCACGGTCGAGCGCCTGGGCCCGCTCGTCGGCGAGACTGCGCCAACGCTCGGCCTCGGCTCGCAGGAGCGCGATCTCGGCCGCGGCGACGGCTTCGGCGAGCTCGGCGCGAAGCCGGCCGAACCGGTCTGATCGCACCAGTTCGAGCACGGTCGGACCATCAGATTGGGGTTCGGGGGCCGGGCTTGCGCCGTTCGTGATCGTCGGGTGCAACAACGTCGGTGCGAGGCCGGCCGTTTCGAGGTCGGCTATCGGGATCTTCCAGACGCCTTCGGTCTCGCCGATCCGAGGGCGGAGCTTGAAGGCGTTCGGGAAAGCCTCGGCGTTGAGCTTGCGACGGATCGTCCGCGGACTGATACCGCACGCGGCCGCGGCCTCACGAATCGTGAGGGCTTGCCCAGAAGGCTGATCAATAGCGGCCATAATGTCTCTTTCCCCAGCCTAATCGTTCACCCTCCGGAGTCGATATGGGCCGGGCTCGGTTTCTACTCGAGCTTCATCGACCAATTTCCGGCGGCTGTAACCGATATGAACGCAGGACCTGGCGGAAGGACGATCAGGCGTCGGACGGGACCGGCGGCGTCCGTCAGCACGTTCACGACTCCGTTGGCGAAGGTCTCGATCGTGAACGTCGACGTTCCCGCAAAGGTCACCAGGGCTCGGACCGTGGGTCCCGTATAGGACAAGACGGCGTCGCCGAGCCCGCTCACGCCCGGCCGAGGAAGCCGCGGAGCGAAGCTCGCCTCGGTGATATCGAGGTGCCATCGGCCGGTCGTCGCCACGCTCAGACCCCCGGTGGGGGCGTTGTGCTGGTCCACGAACCCGACCGGGAAGGTGCCGTCGTAGCTGCCGAGCGATTGGGCCGCGATCGACAAGAACCGTCCGTTCGTGTCGACCGCGGTGACGACAAACTTCGCGGAGCCGCGGTATTGGGCGTGCACGATCGCCGGGAGGCCGACATTCGGCGGGAGTGAGACGGTCGCGTCACCGTCGCCGTCGATGGCAGCGACGACCCCCAACACGTCGCCGTTCGAATCGGTCACCGGTGTCGTCACGACGGTCGGCGCTGTCGCCACCGGCGCCTGCGTCGATGGGGGAGCCGTCGACGAGGCGACCGACGTGGTCGCAGCCGGCCGGGTTGGGGCGACGGTCGACGATGCGCGATGGCCCGATCCGGAACACGCCGCCGCGACGAGCGCGACGGCGACGGCGGCGCCGATCTGTCTCCTACGCTCCACTCGGTGACGACGGGGCATCCGCTTCAACCCAAGGATTGGACATCGGGGAGCCACGCCGAACGGTTCGCACGTGTGCGCGGCTATCTCGAGCGTCGAACCGTGCTCGACGTCGGTGCCGGTTCCGGCATCGGCCGGCCCGATTGGATGCACGCGTTGGTCGCCTCCGTGGCGACCGAGGCGGTCGGGATCGAGATCGACGCCGGGCTGGCAGCACGCGCCCGTGAGCGCGGCTACAACGTCGTCGCCGCCGACGCGCAGACACTGAATCTGGGACGGACCTTCGACGTCGTGTGGGCCGGCGAGATCATCGAGCACTTGTCGTGCGCGGGTGGATTCCTCGACGCCGCCCGGCATCATCTCGAGCCTGGCGGACGGCTCGTGATCACGACGCCCAACGCGTTCGCGGTTTCGAACTTCGTGTATCGCATCGGGGGGCGTCCCCGGATCAACAAAGGCCACACCTGCTGGTACGACGAGGTCACGCTCTCGCAGCTGCTCCGTCGCCACGGGTACGAGGTCACGGAGGTGTCGTATCTGCCGCATCGAACTCCGGGCCGCGGGCGCGCGTTCGTGGCGGGCGTCGTGAGATCGCTGCTGCCACGCCACCTGGCAGAGAACACGTTGCTCGTCGTGGCGACGCTACCGGACCCGCCGCGACTGGTCAGCGGCCCCTCATCGGCGTGATCACGAGCGTACGGCGACGCTTCGAGGGCGACGGCGCACGCGGCTCGCGGGGCCGACGCGCACGATCGGTGCCGAGCAGCACCCCACCCACAGCACCAAACGGCAACAGCGCCAGGATCAACAGCTCCGACCAGCCGGTCATCCCCAACGCGTGGTTCTTCACAGCCTTCTTTTTCTTCCTGGCCGCCGCGGCCGCGGCCGTGGCGGCGGCGCCGGCCGCCAGACGCCTTCTCGCCGGTCTCTTCGCCAGGAACGGGCGCCTGGCCACTTTCCGGGCCGGCTTGCGTTTCTTCGCCAGCGGATGCGCGACCTTCGCTGACTTCGTGCCGAGCCTGCGAGCAACCGTGCCCGGGTGCGCCTTCAGGTAACTCACGAGGTGAGCCCGCTTCTGTGCCGCGGTCTCCGCCCGCCGAACGACCCTGCGCGCCCTGCGCTTGCGTTTCGTGGCGAGCGCGGGACGCGCCGCCGGCCGCGTCTGCAGCTCGGAACGGTCCGCGCTCCGCGCCGCCGCGGCCCCGGCTGGCGCGGCCATCTCGGGTGCGGCCACGCTCATCGCCAACACAACGACCGCGATGGCGATGCGTCGCTGTCGCGCGAACCCCCGCATGCGCAAGGCTGCCTCTCTTCGCGCCCACCCCCAGCAGGCGACGGCACAGGATACGACAGCCGGGTGCCCGCGTCGATGGCGACGGCTCCGAAATGCGCTTCGCGCCGACCTTTAGCGCACCGGCGCAGGGCGGGCCGGACTCCCGAGCACCGTGATCCCGGGCGCGACGTCATCGACGACCACGGAGTTGGCGCCGATCCGGGCCCCCGCCCCGACCGTGATCGGGCCGATGACCTTGGCTCCGGTCCCGATATGGACGTCACGACCGATCGTCGGCCCTTGCAAGTCGCCGGCACGTAGCCCGACGGTGACCCACGGGAAAATGACGACGCCGCCGCGCACCTCGACGAAGCCGTCGATCACGACTTGGCCGTGCGCGATGTACACGCCCGGATGGACCACCACCGGATCGCCGATGCAGACCTGAGCGGTCATCATCGCCACGCGGTGCGCGAGTCGCGGCAACACCGGGATGCCGAGACTCTGCAGCCGCGCCTTGGCCCGGTAGCAGGCTTGCGCGAGAAACGCATCGCTTACCCACATGAGTCGTAACGATTGAGCGAGGGCATCGGCGCGGCTTCGGAACTCTGACCGTTCGGCTCGATAGGTTGCCGTCACCCTCGCGTCGGCGATCAACGCGTCGAAGAAACGCGGATGCTGGGCGCGCACACCGGCGATGAGCGACGCTCCGTTGACATCTTTGCGCATGGCTGATCCACCGCTGGTCTGCGAGCGCGACCGTGATCGTGAAATGATCGAACGTGCTGCGCCAATGGTACATTACGGGCAATGGACGCGCGCTCGGTCGAACCGGAACCCCCCGCAAAAATGCGAGCGCTCGACTACTCGCGTTTGTACGAATATCGATTCAAAGATGTCGATCAGCACGCGCGCCAATTGGTATGGAACGAGATCGCGCGCTACGTCTGGAACCGGATGGGGCGGCCCCGCCGCGTGCTCGATCCGGCGGGCGGTCGCGGCGAGTTCGTCAACGCGGTGCCCGCCGACGAGCGATGGCTGATCGACGCGGTCGATTATCCCGAGCGCCAGACCGACCCGCGCGTCCGCATCGTGATCGGCGACCTCTTCGAAATTGAGCTGCCGACTTCGCACTTCGACGGTGTGTTCGCGTCGAATCTGCTCGAACATTTCCATGCGCCGGAGGAAGTCGCGGCGTTCCTCGACCGTATGCGCGAAACCCTCGCGCCGGGCGGTGTGCTCGGGCTGATGGGCCCGAACTTCAAGTACTGCGCCCGCGACTACTTCGACTGTGCTGATCACCTGCTCGCACTCACGCATGTCTCCGTGCAGGAGCTCCTGTTCGCCTCCGGCTACACCGTGACCGATGTCGTGGCGCGGTTCCTCCCATTCTCGTTCCGCAGCGGGCTCCCGGCATCGCCCGCGATGACTCGCCTCTACCTGCGGATGCCGGCACTGTGGCCGCTGCAGGGCAAGCAGTTCTTGATCTTCGCGACGCCCGCGTAGCCGAACCGCGCCCCGCCGGGGCCCTTTCAGGCTCTCGAAGCCGCTGGTAAGATCATTGATCTCACGGAGAGTGAAATCGGGGCGACGGGCTTGGCCGGCCGGCAGCGGACGGCCAGCATCGGACGGCAGGACATGAGCAGGCGGACATGAGCATGTCGTTTTCTCGGGACGTGGTGATTGTCGGCGGTTGCGGGCGCGTCGGGCTTCCGCTCGGGCTTGTGCTCGCCGATGCCGGCCTGTCGGTCACGCTCTACGACGTCGACGCGAACGCGGTCGACCGCGTTCGTGCCGCCAAGATGCCTTTTTGGGAACGAGACGCCGACGAGATGCTCGAACGGCTGATCGTGACCGACCGGCTCGACGCGACGGTCGACCCGAAAGCCGTCGGCGAAGCTGAGCATGTCGTGCTCGTCGTCGGTACGCCCGTCGATGAGCATCTCAACCCTGATCCGAAGTTCGTTCGGTCCGCGATCGAGGGTCTCCTCGATCAACTCCGCGACGGACAGCACATCGTGCTGCGGAGCACCGTGTATCCCCGCGTGACGGCCATGGTCGAGAAGCTGCTCGTTGCAGCGAAGCGCGATGTCGACGTGTCGTTCTGTCCCGAACGCATCGCCGAAGGCAAAGCGCTTGAGGAGCTCCGGACGCTCCCCCAGATCGTGTCGGGTCGCACGCAACGCGCGGTGCAAAGAGCTGAAGGTCTGTTCGCCAACATCGCGCCCTCGATCGTGCACCTCGACGTGGAAGAGGCCGAACTCGCCAAGCTCTTCGCCAACACGTGGCGTTACATCCAGTTCGCGGCCGCGAACCAGCTGTTCATGATCGCCAACGACTTCGGCCTCGACTTTGGTCGCATCCGCGCTGCGCTCAAGCAGGACTATCCCCGCCTCGCCGGGATGCCGGGCCCAGGTCTGGCGGCCGGGCCGTGCCTGCTCAAAGACACCATGCAGCTCGCCGCGTTCAATAACAACAACTTCACGCTCGGCCATGCGAGCATGATGATCAACGAGGGTCTGCCGCTCTACATGGTGTCGCGGCTCGAGCAGGAGTACGACCTGTCGGAAATGACGGTCGGGATCCTCGGGATGTCGTTCAAAGCGGAGTCTGACGATACCCGTTCGAGCCTCTCGTACAAACTGAAGCGGCTGCTGCGATTCCGCGCCGCACGAGTACTTTGCACTGACCCCTACGCCCAGCACGACGTGGATCTCTCGCCACTCGCTGAAGTGCTCGCCGCGTCCGATCTGATCGTGATCGCGACACCGCACCGCCAGTACGGCGACATCGAAGTCGACGTCCCGGTGGTCGACGTGTGGAACCTGCTGGGCAACGGCGAGCGCGTGTGACGCCGCGAGTCTCGGTTGTCATCCCCGTGTACAACGAGGGTGACGGCATCATCACGTGCCTCGACCGGCTGGTCGACGCGGTCACGCTGACCTGCGAGTTCCTCGTCGTGTACGACTCGCTCGACGACACGACACGGCCGTACGCCGAGAAGTACGCCACGGACGACGCTCGAGTCGTCCCGACCCTGAACACGTTGGGTCGCGGTCCGGCGTTCGCGATCAGGGCTGGTATCGAGCAAGCGACCGCGCCGGTCGTGGTGGTCACGATGGCCGACGGATCTGACGACGCGACCCAGGTCGACGAGCTGACGCGTCTCGTCGAGCGCGGCGTGGTCATCGCGGCGGCCAGCCGGTACATGCCGGGCGGTGCGCAAATCGGGGCGCCGTGGCTGAAGTCGAGGTTCTCGAAATGGGCCGGTCTGACGTTGTACTGGTTCGCCCGGGTCGGCACCCACGACGCGACGAGTTCGTTCAAGGCCTACGACCGCGCGTTCGTGCACGCGGCCGGCATCGAGTCTGACGCCGGCTTCGAACTCGCGATCGAGCTGGTGGCAAAGGCGCGTCGGCGCCGGCTGCCGGTCGGAGAGTTGCCGACGATCTGGCTCGAGCGGACGCACGGCGTGTCGAACTTCAAGATGTGGAAGTGGCTCCCGCGCTATTTCCACTGGTACTTCCACGCATTCGGAGCGCGAGTCGTCGCCGAGGAGTCATCATGAGCAAGATCGTCGTCAGCGGTTCGGCCGGCTTCATCGGCGGCTACCTCGTGCAGGAACTGCTGGCGCGGGGACACGAAGTTGTCGGCATCGACAACCACTCGAAGTATGGGCCGGTCTCCCGGTCCTACGACAACGATCCTGGCTATCGGTTGGTCGAAGGCGACGCGCGCGATGTGGAACTCATGACCGGGCTGCTGATGGACGCCGACCATTTCGTCGCGGGAGCTGCGCTGATCGGTGGTATTTCCTACTTCCACGCGTACGCGTACGACCTGCTCGCGACAAACGAGCGGATCATGGCCGCATCCTGCGACGCGGCGATCAAAGCATTCAACGACGGTCGCTTGCAGAAGGTCACGTACGTGAGCTCATCAATGGTGTTCGAGTCGGCGCCGACGTGGCCGTCCTACGAGGGCCAGCAGCGCGAGATCCCACCGCCGCTCTCGTCGTACGGGTTCCAGAAGCTGGCAGTCGAATATTTCGCGCAAGCCGCGCACGACCAGTACGGGCTGCCGTACACGATCGTGCGTCCCTTCAACTGTGTGGGCGTCGGCGAAGCGCGGGCTCTCGGTGAAGTCGAAGTGCTGAGCGGAAACGTCAAGCTCGCGATGAGTCACGTGGTACCCGACCTCGTACAGAAGATCGTCAAGGGCCAGGACCCGCTCCGCCTTCTCGGCGACGGCACCCAAGTGCGTCACTACACCTACGGCGGCGATCTCGCCAGCGGCATCGCGACCGCGATCGAACATCCCGACGCGATCAACGACGACTTCAACCTCTCGACCGACCAATCGACCACGGTGCTCGAGCTCGCCGAACTGATCTGGAAGAAGCTCAAGGGCAACGACGTGCGGTTCCGCTGGGTGTCCGACACGCCATTCGAGCACGACGTGCAACGCCGTGTTCCCTCCACCGACAAGGCCCGCCGAGTGTTGGGCTTCGAAGCGAAGACGAACCTGAGCGACATGCTCGACGAGGTCATTCCGTGGGTCGCGGCTGCGGTAGCCGACGACAGGATCTGAGATCAGCGGCGAACCTGAATCGTCGACGACGTTGAATTTGGAGCGTTCGAAGCGGGCGCCGCTGGCCCTGTTCGTATTCGTCGAGGTCGGAGCATTCGTGTTCTACCTCGCGCTCGCGCGTACGCAGTGGTTTTTCGCCGACGAGTGGGAGTTCCTGTCGGGGCGTGGTGTTGATCCGTCGGACCTCCTCCGTTCGCACTACGGACACTGGGTCGCGGTCCCGATCGTCGTGTACCGCCTGCTCTGGGAAGTCGTGGGCCTGCGCAGCTATCTGCCCTACGTCGGCGTCGCGATCGGCTTGCACCTCCTGGCGGCGGCGCTGTTGTGGGTCGTGATGCGGCGCGCCGACGTGAGTCCTTGGATCGCGACCCTGGCCGCGTCGACGTTCGTGTTGTTCGGCGCCGGCGCCCAAGACATCTTGTGGGCGTTTCAGATCACCTTCACGGGCGCGCTCGTGTTCGGACTTGTCCACCTCTTGCTGGTCGACCACGACGGACCCGTCGACCGTCGCGACTGGCTCGGGCTTGTCGCCGGAGGTCTGGGTCTGATGTGCTCAGGGGTCGCGGTCACGATGGTGATCGTGGTCGGAGTCGCCGCGTTGTTGCGTCGATCATGGCGCGTCGCGGCGCTCCACGCCGTTCCGCTCGGCGTCGTATACGGCGTCTGGTGGCTGCGGTACTCGCAAGGAGTTCATTCGTTCGTCGGCTCCGCCCGTCAGATCTTCGACTGGTGCGTGACCGGCGGGGCAGCCGTGTTCGGCGCGCTCGGCTCGGTGTGGGGCGTCGGCTGGGTCCTCGCGGCGATGTTCGTCGTCGGCTGTGTCGTCGCGGTGCGCGAGTCTGGTGTGGGTGCTGTACACGGCCGACTGGCGCTGCCGAGCGCGCTCTTGATCGGTGCGGCAGCCTTTTTGCTGATCGCCGCGTTCGACCGCAGCGGCATCGGCGCCTCGGCCGCCAAGCTGAGCCGATACCTGCATATCGTCGCCGCGCTCGTGCTGCCGTCGATCGCGGTCGCCATCGACGCGCTGACCCGTCGTTGGCGTGTGCTGGGAGTCGCGGCGATGGCCGCCCTGTTGGTCGGCATCCCCGGCAACGTCGCGCAGGCCAACGACTTCGCGCGCCGCCAGCGCCCCGTCGACGACGCGACCCGCCAGATCATCCTCTCGATCGCAAGGGCACCACTCGCCGGGCAGGTGCCGCCCGGGTTACGGCCGGATCCGAACTTTGCGCCGACGTTGACTCTCGGCTGGTTGCTCGAAGGTGTGGCGTCGGGACGGGTACCGAAGACGCGTCCGTCGACGCCGACCGAAGCGCTCACCAACCGTTTGCGGCTCTCGATCGTGGAACTCGACCAGCCAAGTGGACTGGCGTGTCGTCCCCTCGACGCGCCGGTCGTGGTGCATCTCAACCAAGGTGATCGGTTCGGAATTGTCGGCAAGACGTTGATGATCCTCGTCGCCAACCGAACCGGGCGTTCAGCGCCGGTCCCGTTCGGCGTCGGTCTGCTCAATCCGTCGCTCGCGCACACCCTCGAGGTTGTCGCCGGACCGCTCACCGTCCGCATCGGGCCCGGCGGGCGCACCGGACGGCTCGGACCGGCCCTGTGCGGCCTCACCGGGCGCTAAACCGCGGCGGCGAGATCGTCCCCTCAACGCTCGCGTGTGCGGTCGCGATGGACGGCGCGCGCATATTCGAAAAGCTCGACGTCCATCGCGTTGTCGGCCGCGATGCGTGCCCGCAGCGCTGGCGCGACCTCCTCGGCGGGAGTTCGGTTCGCGTACAACGGTTCGCCGAGCTGCCAGCCGAATCGCGCTTGCAACTCGTCGCAGAAATCGTCGAAGTGGTCGTGTAGTCCGAGCACGTCGAGCTTTCCGACCTGGTCTTTCGCACGGGCGAGGCGCTCGGGCGTGAACTCGATGCGCATCACCATCGCCCAGGTGTCTTTCGCGGCGGACGTCGCGATCTCCTGCGCGGTGAGCGAGAACATCTTCACCATGTGATTGGCGAAGAACGCGGGGCGGAACACCTCTTCGTAGATCGTCTCGAGCGGCACCCCCTGTGCTTGCGGATTCATCTTGCGGTGGTGGCGGAGATGGGACAGGGTCCGTTCGACGGGTTCGCGCAAGACGGAGAGCGTCACGAACTCGGCGTCGAGCAGCTCGGTCGTCGAGTACGGGAAGTGCCCGGTGATGATCTCGATCTCCGCCTTGCGTTGCTCCCACCGGGCGAGCAGCTGACGTACCGACACTTGCGGAGCGACGGCGAAGATGTCGCCGTCGGTTGGGTCGGGATACATCCGCTGTGGCGGGAAATGACGCTTCAACCGTTCGCGCAGCTCGGTTCCTGCAGCCTTTTGTACGTGCACGTAGAAGAATCGCTGCTGCACCACACTCGAACGGTACCGGTCCTTCAACAGAGCGCGGCGGCCTGGACCGGTGCGATGCGCACGAACAGCGGCCCGTTGACGTCCCGCACCGTATGCGTTCGGGCTGTGGCGAGCAGCGACGTCCCAAAGGTCAGTGGTTCCGACCTCACGTCGCCGTCGAGCGGAAGGGCCTGCACCGCGATCGCACCCCGCAGACCGAACGAGTCGCCCCGGTTGAGTCGTCGCTCGACCGGGGCGTCAAGCGGCACGCACGTCGAGGCACGCATGCCGTCAAGTTGTTCTAACGAGAGCCGCAACGTGTCGGTCGCCCGCTCGGTCGGTGTCGCCCGACCGGCGGGCGGGATACGACCGTTGCGCGCCCCGTCGAGCAGCCAGCCAACCGTGACCTCGGCTGCGAACGTCGGGGTGGGGTTCAACGAGGCCGGCACGTCGCGGGCAAGAGCCATGTGCGACAGCGCGCCGATCACGCGACGCTCCTCGCGGTAGCGGTTGGCAGGTCCGACGTTGTGGCTGATGTCGGCGACGTTGCCGGGAATGCCGACGAGAAACAACGCGATCGCGACGACACCGAGCGCGCGGCGTCGCCGGGCGAGCGCGTCGGCCGCGACGGTGAGCGACGGAAGTACGAGCGCGGCGATGATGTGCAGGTAACGGCTCGACGCCGCGAACTGCGCGCCGAGGCCGAAGCGCGTGATCGCGAGTATCCCCGCGAAGATCGCGGCGCCGATGGCCAACGCCACCACCGCCGACAACCGTTGGTGTCTTTCGTTGCGGTTCGTGTCCCGCCACGCGATGGCCAGACCGACGACCAGCATCGCGGCGAGGACCCACCCGAGGAACGGGATCTGACCCATCGCGCCGAAGGATTTCGTGAAGGTCGTACGCACCGACCGTACGATCTGTCGGACGTGCAGGTCGGTGCGGGCCGGGCGTCCGTAGGTCCGCATCCAAACGACGTAGGTGACCGCGAGCGGCACCGTGTGCAACGCCGCCGCGCGCCACCTTCTTCGCAACAGGCACGCGACGCCGACCGCGGCGACCATCACGATCGAGACGTCGGAGCACAACAGCGCGCCGAAGCCGGCAAGGAGTCCGAGCGCGTCGCGTCGATCGATCGGTCCGTCGTGATCAGCCAACAGCAGTTGGGTGAGCCCGAACACCAAGGCGCCTGTGAAGGTGATCTGGAAGGCGATCAGGATGTCCTGACTGCCGGAGCCGAACAGCACGAACAGCGTCGCGGCCGCGGTCGCGATCCACGGGTCAACTCCCGCCCGCCGCATCACCACGCGGAGCAGGGCGGCGGCGACGAGATGCAGACCGATCGAGCACAGCTGGTAGGGCAGATAGCTGTGGAGGCCGAACATCCAGTACAGGACGCGGAACACCAACGCCGGGAGGGCCACGAGATGATCGCCGTGGGGGAGGAGCAGGTCGTGAATACTGAGATGCCGAGCAGCGAGAAAGTCCCACTCGTCGCCGAAAACGCCGAAGAACCAGACCTTGGTTCCGTTTACGACGAAGATGATCGCTCCGACAACTTCGGCGACGGCGAACGTGACAAGCGCCGGCCGGGCGTGCGCGTCGTTGCCAGCGGGACCATGCAAGATGTGGGAAAGGTTATTCGCGAGATGACCGGGATCGACCACACCGACGAGGTCTGTGGAATGATTTGCAGCCTGGTCGGCGCACTCGAAACGGGCGAGCATTGACGACTGAGCCGGTGGCAGTCGAGGAAACGGAGCCGTCCGGTCGCGCCAGCTCCGAACGGCCCGCCTCGCGTTGGGGTGTCCTTCGCAACGCGGTCGTGTGGTTCGTTGCCGCCGAGGTGATCGCATTTCCGCTCCTGTTGGTGTGGGGCCGCCACGGCTGGTTCACCCAGGACGACTGGGACTTCTTGTCGGCCCGCACCGCCGGCAACGTCGGCGACCTGTTCCGCGCGCATTTCCAGCACTGGACGACGCTGCCGGTCCTCGTGTACCGGCTCATGTGGGTACTGGTCGGTATGCGCAGCTACACGCCGTATCAGGCGCTGATCGTGACGTTGCATCTCGTCGCCGCCGCCCTGGTCCTCGTGGTCATGCGTCGCGCGGGCGTGCGGCCCTGGCTGGCGACCGTGGCCGCCGTCGCGTTTTTGTTCTTCGGTCCCGGCGCGGAGAACATCCTCGTCGCGTTCCAGATCACGTTCGTCGGGTCGTTGGTGTTCGGCCTGACCCAACTGATCGCCGCCGACCACGACGGTCCGATCGCCCGCCGAGACTGGCTCGGCTTGCTCGCCGGCTTCGCGGGGCTGCTCTGCTCGGGTGTCGCCGTGACCATGACCATCATCGTCGGGCTTGCGGTGCTGCTCCGTCGCGGACGTCGAGGTTGGCGCGTCGCGTTGTTCCATACCGCGCCGCTCGGCGTCGCGTACGCCCTGTGGTCGAAACTGGCTCCCAAAGGGCAGAACGCGGAGAACTATCGCAGCCAATCCCCGACGCAGATCACGAAATTCGTGCTGGTCGGTTTCGAAGCGACGTTCGCCCGGTTAGGTCACGTGCCCGGCATCGGTGTCGCGCTCGCGATCGTGGGGGTCGGCGGGCTGGCCCTGCTGTTCCGCACGCGGGGTCGGCACGCACCACTGGGCGAGCTGGCCGCACCGATCGCGTTGCTCGTCGGCAGCGCCGTGTTCCTGATCGTCACTGGCGTCGCGCGCGCCGGACAGGGCGGATTGCTCGCGCTGGCCAACGGAACCGGACCTGACCGGGCACGCGACAGCCGTTACGTCTATTTGGTCGCCGCAATGGCCTTACCCGCGCTCGCGCTCGGAGCCGACGCGCTCGTTCGACGATGGCGACAACTCACAATCCCGGTCGTCGCGCTGTTGGCGGTCGGACTGCCCGGCAACATCCACGAACTTGCAACATGCGTTCCGGTCAAAGGGACAGGCAGCTGTGCGCCGTCGTCGCTGCCACCGTTCGCCAACGCCGCGGTGACGCGTGAACAGATCCTGGCCGTCCCGCAACTCCCGTTCGCGGCTCAGCTTCGGGACTCGAAAGTCCCGGTTCCGATCGCTCGGCTCGTACCGGAGGGCCTCACGTTCGGCTGGCTGCTCGACGGCGCCGCGTCAGGAAAAATTCCGGACCCCGGACCGCTGAACCCATTCCAGGTCGCAACCTTTGTTCGCGAGTCCTTCCTGGCGTCTGCCGCGGAGATCTCACGGTCGCAGTGTGTGCCAGCGCCGACGGTCTCGATACGCGTCCTCGACAAAGGTCAGCGGCTCACAGTCGAATTCGGGCGGGTCGTGCTTCGTTATGCGCCACGAGGAGGCACACCTTCGTTCCCGACAACCCTCAAAGCGACGGTCGCGCCTGCGACGATCGTCGCGTTGGTCGGACCGTTGCGTCTGCGTCTCGTCCCTCTCAACTCGGGCGTCATGCTCTGCGAGTGACACTCGTACGAGCATCCGGCGACGCGTGCTCGTCATCGCGAGAAGACGGTTCGCAGAGGTCAGGTCTTCGCCGCGTGCCTGACTAGCATCCGACCTATGGCGCACGGCGAGTCGTCGGAAGCGTTCGACGGCGTGCACGTGCCGAAGCGGACCCAGCGCCTCTTCCTCGCGGTTGCGTTCCTGACGCTTGCCGTATACCTCGCGTCGGCGCGCGGACTGCCCCAAACCTTCGACGAGCAGATCGTGTTCGACACGACCGCGTCGCTCGTGCACGGCAAGGCCGACATCAGCCCGGCGCTGCAGAAGGCGTTCCCGACCGGCACCGCGGCAGGCGACGTCGCCGCCGGCCTCACCGTCGAACGATCGGACGGACACCGGGCCGGAATTTACGGGCTCGGCACGTCGGCGGTCGGCGCGCCGTTGTACGCGGTCGGCAAGTTGATCGCCGAAGTTTCACCTCCCGCAAAACGCGCGCAAATAGTGCTGACCGCGACCATGTTCACGGACGGGCTGATCACCGCGACGACGGTCTTCATGTTGATGCTCCTGTGCTTGTTGCTCGGCGCTCCGCCGGCCGGCGCGGTACTGATCGGCGTCTCGTTCGGTTTGGGGAGCTACGCGTTTCCGCACGCACTCACACTGTTCACCGAGCCGGGCACCGCGTTGTGTTTGATCGCAGCCGTCTTCTTTGCCGTCCGTGCCGCGCGTGCCGGTGCGAGACGGGATCTGCTCGCGTGTGGCGCGTGCGCGGGTGCCGCGCTGCTGTTCCGAGTGTCGGCCGCGTTGTTCTTGCCCCTCATCGGCATATGGCTCCTCGTCGCCGCGTGGCGATCACGTGACACGCTGGGTCGCGAGTCGCCCTCGCGTCGCGGACAACGATTGGTCGTGCAGTTCGGTGTGTGGTTCACCGCGGGCGCGGCCGGTCCGCTGCTGTTGATGCTGGTCGTGAACTGGTGGCGCTACGGCAGTCCGTCCAACTTCGGGTATGCGCTCGGCACGGCAACCAATCAGTCGTACCCCATCGTGCGCGGTGTCGTGAACCAGTGGTTCAGCTCAGGCAAGAGTCTGTTCTTGTACGCGCCGATCGCGGTGGTGGTCGTGGCCGGGCTTGTTCGTTCCGTTCGGCGAGCACCGATGGAGATCGCGTTGTTGGGAAGTCTCGTGGTGGTCAATACGCTGTTCTTCGCGCGGGTGCAGTTTTGGTCGGGTGACTGGGCCTGGGGTCCGCGGTACCTACAGATCGTGGTGCCGTGTCTGGCGGCGATGGCGGCGCCCCTGACCGACACGCGCGGATGGCGGCGCGCCATCGTGGTGGTGAGCGCGTTCGGGCTCGTCTTCGCGGCGCTGCCGGCGGTACTCGTGCGGTTCACGCTGATCTTTTGGGCCGCGATTCGGGTCATGCCGCCGGGGAATGTTCTCGGACCGCCCGTGTGGGATCACAGCTACTACGCGCTGATCTGGCACACATGGCATTGGCAACAGATCGGATATCAACTGCGGCTGCTGCCGCACGCGTTCACCAACTCGTTGAGCCACGTCACGAACCCGAAGGGTCCGACGCCGGTCGATCGCGCGCCCGGCCTGCCGCGATTCGAGTTCTGGTGGCTGCGCGCGCGCGACCTCGGAACAACCGCAGTGTTGCTGTTCGCAGTGTTTCCGATCGCTGCGGCCGTGTCGGGTGTACGCGCGCTCAACCGCTATCTCGACTCAACGCCGGATTCGGCCGTCGCCGGAGGCGCTTCGCAGGCCTTGTGAGCTGTGTACTTTGCGTTGTCGGACCGCTACAATTCGTGTCCGATGGGGAACTTGGCCGCGATGGGCAACTTGGCCGAGATGGCGACGGGCGACGCGCAGCCGCGGGCCGACGGGCTGGAACTGTCGATCGTGTTGCCGTGCCTCAACGAAGCCGAGACGGTTTCGTTGTGTGTCAGCAAGGCCGTCGGCTGGCTTCGCGACGCCGGCGTCGCCGGCGAAGTGATCGTCGCCGACAACGGCAGTACCGACGATTCGCCGGACCTCGCGCGGGCCGCGGGAGCGCGCGTCGTGACCGTGCGGCGCAAGGGTTACGGCAACGCCTTGCTGCGTGGGATCCGCGCGGCCCGCGGCACCTACGTCCTCATGGCCGACGCCGACGACAGTTACGACCTCGAAGATCTGGGCCCGTTCCTCGAGCGCTTACGTGCGGGCGACGATCTCGTGATGGGAAATCGGTTCGCGGGTGGGATCGAACCGGGCGCGATGCCGTGGCTGCACCGCCGCATCGGCAACCCAGTGTTGTCCGGACTCGGCCGGCTGTTCTTCCGCACACCGGTGCGCGACTTCCATTGCGGTATCCGCGCCTTTCGCAAAGATGCCATCGTCGACTTGGGATTGCGTGCCGGCGGGATGGAGTTCGCGAGCGAGATGATCGTCAAGGCGAGCTTGGCCGATCTGCGCATCAGTGAGGTACCCACCAGGCTTCGTCGAGACGGCCGTTCCCGCGCGCCGCACCTGCGCAGCTTCCGTGACGGATGGCGGCATCTTCGGTTCCTGCTGCTCTTCTGTCCCAACTGGCTGTTCGTCGTGCCCGGGCTGATCGTGTTGGCGGTCGGCGCGGCCGGGACGACCGCGTTGACGTTCGGGCACATCGGCGGTCTCGATATCGCAGGTCTTTTGTACGCGGCTTCGCTCACGATCATCGGATATCAGGCGTTGTGGTTCGGGTTGTTGATGCAGACCTACGCCGAGAGTCGTGGCATCCTCCCTGAGGGGACGCGCATGCGCCGGATCCGGCGTCTGCTCACGCTCGAGCGCGGTCTGATCCTCGGCGTCGCGCTGCTCGTGGTCGGTGTCCTGGTCGCGATCATCTCAGTCTTGCGTTGGCAATCCGCGCACTTCGGTGCGTTGAACCCCGCGCAAAATGTTCGGGTCATCACGCCCGCGATTCTCGGTCTCGTGCTCGGATCGCAGACGATCCTGGGAAGTTTCTCCATCGGTGTGCTCGCGATCCGCACCGCGGCGCCCGACGAGCCGTCCCCACAACGCGCCGTGACTCCGGTGCGAAGCGGGAGCTGACTGGATACATGCGCGTCCTGACGGCGGCGCACTACTGGCCGCCGCACGTGGGTGGGATCGAGTTCGAAGCGCGAGAGCAATCGCGTCGTCTCGTCGCGCGGGGACATGAGGTGACCGTCGTGTCGTCGCGCATCGCCGACGAACGTGAACTCTCGTTCGACGACGGCTTTCCGGTACACAAGGTCTGGGCGACCAACGTGCTCGAGGACCGCCTCCGGCTTCCGTATCCGCTGTACTCGCCGAAGCTGTTCGCGGTCACTTCGCGGCTGGCACGTGATGTCGACGTCGTCGTGGCGCACACCCACACCTTCATGAGCACGATCGCGGCAGCACGCGCCGCAAGCCGGCACGCGAAGCCGTTCGTGTTGATCCAGAACAACCCGTTCATCGAATATCGGTTCCCACTCAACGTTGTGCAGCGCGTCGCCGACGCCACCATCGGGCGTTACACCGTCGGTTCCGCAGACCGGCTGGTCGCGATCAGCGACTTCACTGGCCGGTACCTCCGCCGCCTCGCCCCGCAGCGAACGGTCACGGTGATGTACCTCGGCACCGATCGCGAACGCTTCTCGCCCGTCGATCGTGCCCAGCGAGTCGAGATTCGCCGCCGTCTCGGTCTGCCGGTCGACGCATTCGTCGCGCTGACGGTCCGACGCCTTTTCTACCGCAACGGGATCGACACGCTCCTCGACGCTGCTACGCGGTTACGCCAACGCGCGTCGATACACGTCGTGATCGGAGGTTCCGGGCCCGAACGGGGCGAGATCGAGCGCCGTATCCGCCGCGATGGGCTCGGAAATGTGCACCTCGTCGGATTCATTCCCGACGCCGATCTGGCCGACTACTACCGGGCCGCCGACGTGTTCGTGCTCCCGACCCGCACCGCCGAAGGTTTCGGCCTGGTGCTCATGGACGCGGCCGCGACCGGCGTCCCGTCGATCGCGACCGATTCGGGTGCACCGCGCGAGCTCGTCGACCACGGCGTGACCGGCTGGCTCGTCAGCCCCGGCGCGCCGGCCGAACTCGCGGACGCGATCGTTCGTCTGGCCGACTCTGAGGAACTGCTCGCGACGATGGGTCGCGCCGCGCTCGCCAAGTCGTCTGAGTACACGTGGGATCGCTCGATCGACACGCTCGAGTGCGTCCTGCGCGAAGCGGTCGCCGCAGGACCCGGTCATGACCACCGCTGACCGGGCGCCGGCGCTCGTCGACGCTCGCTGGCTCGGCATCGGAGGTCCCGGTCGTGTCGCGGAGCATCTCCTCCAAGGTCTGCGCGAGATCGAACCGCCAGGCGAATGGGTGTTGTGGGGACCCGACGCGATCGATTCGCACCTCTGGACGGGCGCGAAACGGCTGGCGAACCGTCACCACCCCAAGGCGCTCTACAGCCAGCGCGAGTTTCCCGGACCGCGCGGGTTGCACGCGCGGGTCGCGTTCTACGCGCATCATCTCCGTCCCGCTTGGAGCCTGGCACCGGTCGAGGTCACGACCGTGCACGACACGATCCCGTTCCGTTACCCGCCTTCGCGGACGCTGGCGCCGCTGATGCGTTCGTACATCGCCTGGATGGCACGGCACTCGACGCTTGTCGTCACCGACTCCGAGTTCTCCAAGCAAAGCCTGCAAGAAGATGTCGGACTCGACCCGGAACGCATCGTGGTGTTCCAGCTCGCGATCGACCACGATTCCGCCGCCCGGGTCCATGTCCTGCGAACCGACGGTGCGCGCAGCGAGCGAGTGTTGTTCATCGGCCGCGATGCGCCCCACAAGAACCTCGACCGCCTCGTACGCGGATTCGGGCTGACCGACTTCGCCGCGCAGGGTGCGGTACTCACCCTCGCCGGCGTCGACGGCGGCGCCGTCTCTCGGCTGTCGGCGCTCGCGGCGCAACATCACGTTCGGGTCGAGTTGCCCGGGATCGTCTCGCAGCCCGAACTCGAACAGCTGTTGGCGTCGGCGACGCTGCTCGTACAACCATCGCTCGAAGAGGGTTTCGGGCTGCCCGTCGCGGAGGCGCTCGCGGCGGGGATCCCCGTCGCGATCAGTACCGCGCCCGCGCTGGTCGAGATCACCCGCGGCGCGCCGATCGAGACGTTCGAACCGCGTGACATCGAAGCGATCTCTGCCGCGATCGATCGTGTGGCCACGTCCCATGACCCGGTGCCGAAGCTGGACTGGCCACGGCCGGTCGACTTCGCCCGCTCGGTGCTCGCGGCGCTCGAACGTGCCGAGTCGATCGGTGGCTGAGCGCGTTGCGTCGGCCCACCAGCCGTATGTGCGCTGGAACCAGCGGGGAGCCGGTACCGTCTGAATGTCGTGAGGGCGGTCGCGTGCGTGCTGATCCTGGTGGTAGCAGGCTGCTCCTCGGGTACCGGCGCGTCGCGGGCGGGATCGACGACCGTGCCCCTGGTCCCGCCCCTGAGTGGACCGGCACCCGCCCAGAATTCGAGCCAGCCGTGCACGCAGGCCGACCTTGACGGTCCGCCGCTGACGATGCCCCCGGCCCAGATCATCTCGTCGTCGGTGTTCTTCCGCAGCGGGATCTTCGCGACCCTCGACCCGGCGATCGACGCCAACCCGCGACTCGCAGCGACGGACGCATGGAACAAGTTCACGCAGTCCAACCCGCTGCACGCACGCCAGGCGGAGTTGATGCTCGGCACTTTCAGTACGGTCTTGCCGTACGGCCCCAAGGGCCCTCACCACGTCGAAGTCCTCGCGTGGGTCCTGCAGTTGCAAGATCTCGCGTACCCCCTTCCGGCGGCCGGCCACGCGACCGGCGGTTCGGGCGCGTCGTCGAAAGCGCCGCCCGTGTGCGAATTTGTCGACGCGGTCCTCGCGATCGACGCAATGACGGGCGCCGTCGTCGTCTACAGCTACTAGTTTCCCCGAACTAACGTCCGGCGACGAGTTCGCGTGCGTAGTCGTAGAACGCGACGTCGATCGTGTTGTCGGCCGCGACTCGGGTCCGCAGATGCGAAGTCTCGTCGGCTGATCCGGCGGCTGCGTTCATCCGTGCTCGTGCACTGAGCTGGAACCCGAACCGGTCTCGGAGCGTTGCGGTGAAGGTGTCGTATTGCTCGGTGAGCCCGATCAGATCGACGCGCCCCAGGTTCTGTTTCGCGAGCTCGAGGCGGGCCCCGTCGATCAGGATCTCGTCGCGATAGCTCCGCGGTCGGTCATGCCTCGTGATCGAAAACACCTTGGTCTGATGGTTGTGGATCAGGCGCGGGAACATGTTGACGTCGTCGTAGATCTGTTCCAACGTCAGCTCCCGCCAGGCTGGGCGTTGTTCCCGCATGACCCGCAACAGCGACAACGTGCGCTCGACCGGGTCCCGCAACAACGTGACGGTGACCAGCTCGGCGTCGAGCATCTCGGTGACGATGTACGGAAAGTGACCGTAGAACAAGTGGATCTTGTCGAGTCGTTCGGGGGACAGTCCGAGCAGGTACGGCACCTCGAGGTGGTGCATCACGTCCCCGGCGGGAAAGTCGATGTCGGGGTTCGGGTACACCTCAGCGGTCGGGAAACTTCGGCGGAGCTGTTGTTCGAGGGTGGTGCCGCCAGTCCGCATCACGTGGACGAAGAAGAACCGTTGCCGCTCGGGCGACATCACCGCTCAACGTCGTAACGCACGACTCGGGCCGGTATCCCGACGACGGTCGCCCGCGGAGGAACGTCGTCTATCACGACCGCGTTCGAACCAATGCGGGCGCCGCGACCGACCGTGATCGCTCCCAATACTTTGGCGCCCGTGCCGATCCGCACGTCTTGTTTGATCGTCGGCCCCCGGAAGCCGTCGCGCACGCCGATCGTCACGCCTGGCATGATCCGCACGCCGCGGTGGATCTCCACGAAGCCGTCGATGACGACCATCCCGTGACCGATGAACACGCCAGGATGCAAGACCACCGTGTCGCCGATCCACAGCTGGCCGGTGATGATCGCAAGGCGATGCGCGATACCCGGCAGCACGGGCACCCCCAGGACCTGCAGCCGTACTTTGGCCCGATACAAGGCCTGCGCAAGGAACGCGTCAGCCGTCCACATCAGGTGGAGCACTTGGACGAGCGCGTCGATTCGTCCGTGAAACTTCGAGCGTTCCCCGCGAACCGACGCGGTGACTTTCGCGTCGGCGACGAGCGCGGCAATGAAACGTGGCTGTTTGGCCCGCGCGCTCGCCGACGCCGCGTCCCACAGGGGAGTTTCTCTTTCCCGTGACACAGCACCTCCCGCGACGACGTCTGACTGTAGGGCCCACCGCAACCGACCGCGAAGTACTGTTCAGCGGATGCGGGCGTTCTTCTTCGTCCATGTGATGAAGACCGCGGGCACCACGTTCGTCCGCCAGCTTCACCAGCAGTTCCCGGCCGAGTCGATCTACCCGAGTCGGGGAATCGACTGGACCTCACCCACCGACGTCGAGGCGTACATCAACATCCCCCGGCTGCTGTCACTCTCCGCAGTCCGGACATCGCAGGTGAGGATGTACACCGGCCACTTCCCGTTCATGGTCTGCGACTTGATCGATCCCGACCTCGTGACCCTCACCGTATTGCGCGATCCGGTCGAACGTACGATTTCGGTACTGAAGCAGTTCAAACGGCGGGAGGCTCGATTCCGTGATTCGTCACTGGAATCGATCTACGAGGATCGCCCGATCTTTCGGTTCTTCGTCGAGAACCACCAGACCAAGGTGTTCTCGCTCGCACCTGAAGACAACGAGGTGGCCATCAACTGCGGACTGACCATTGACGACGGTCGCTACGCCCGAGCCGAGGCGAACCTGTCGCGCGTCGACGTGATCGGCTTCACCGAGTCGTACGACGCGTTCATCGCAGAGCTTCGCGCCCGCTTCGGATGGTGGCCGACGGGAGTTGATCTGGGCGAGCGGGCAAACGTCAGCACCGAGAACTGGGATGTCGACCCACCGTTCCGCGAGCGCATCGCCGCCGACAATGCCTACGACATCCAGCTCTACGAGTACGCCAAGACGCTCGCGGTCAGATCGCGGTAACCGGGATCGTTCGGCGCGCCCGGGAAGGCGCGGCTGCCAGGGCGGGTGCCGGTCGCCCCGTGAGGGCTTCGATCTCGGTGAACGAGAACGTCGTCATGTTCTGGATCTTGTCGATCAGCGCGTCGATGTCGGGCGCGTCGGCGTCTCCAGCGTCGCGAGCCCGCATCGCCTCGGTCAGCTTGTTGAGCGGATCAAGGTTGCAGGTCTTGCACACCGGTTCACGTGTCCGCGCGTGCGCGAGCTTGGCGACCATCACGTCCGTGAACGACGTATCGGCGACGCTCCCGAGCGGCACTTCTTTCTTCCAGTCGGAACAGCACAGGTAGTACTGGCCGTCGTAGCCGATGAAAAGGTACGCGAACGGCGTCGGGCACACCGCCTCGACTCCACGTTCGGCGAGCAGTTCGCGGGCCTCGCCCAGCTGTGGGTACTCGTCGAACTGCATGTGATCGACGAACAGCGCACCGCCGCGATTCATGATCTCGTATTCCATGAACGCCCGCATGCCGAGGTCGCCCCAGTACTGGCGCATCGCTTCGAGATGCGCGCGATCGCGGCGATGATCGACGAGCACGATGATCACCTCGCAGGTGTCGCCGGCCAGCTCCTTGAAGCGCACAACGTTGTCGCGTGTCCGTTCGAACGGCAGCTTGTAAATCTCTTCGTACTCTCCGTCTCGATCGCCGACGTTGATCGCGATGCGTTGCAATCCTGCCTCGAGCAGCGCATGCGCTCGAGGCTCGTCGAGCAGCGCCGCGTTGGTCGACATCGTGCAGCTGAAGCCGGCCTCGCGTACCTGGCGGACGAACGACGGGGTGTCGCGGTTCAACAGCGGCTCACCCAGACCGCAGAGGCTTATCTTCAGTTCCGGTCGGCCGAGCGCGTCCAGCTTGGTGCGCAACTCGTCGCAGCGTCCGAGCGAGGCCTCGAACACCGCAGGTGTCATCAAACCCTGATGGGGTGTCGCATCGCGCGGGCAGAAATAGCACTTCGCGTTGCAACGGTTGGTCGGCTCGATGTCGACGCCGAACGTCATCGCTTCCCCCTCGCGCGGCCCGAAGCACCCCCACTCCGGTACGTGAACATTCTACGCGCGGGGGGCGCAATGCCGCGCTAGCCTTGCCTTGCGTGCGGACCCGTCGGGCGATTGCTACCGGTTGCGCCATGCTTGTGCTGGGTTCGGGGTGCTCAAGCGCGAAGAAAGCTGTCGCGCCGCCCGTCACGGCAACGCCGGTCGCCGTCTCGCCGGCGAATCCTCCGACGACCACGACTGCGGCGGTCACGACCACCGCGCCGGTTTCGAACGGCGAGTCGAGCCTCGCGACGTTGATTCTCGACACGGTGCCGAGCGGATACACACGGGACCCCGACGACGTCGGCCAGACCGGACCGACCGACATCACCAAGGCCGCGCTCGACGACGTCAGCCCGACCGCCCGCCACGCGCTCGTCGTGACCGGATTCGTCGGCGGCTACCAGCGGCAATGGACCAGCTCGGACGGCTACACCATCGACCAGGACTTCTTGTATCAGTTCCAGACGGCCGAAGGCGCCCAGGGATACGCGCAGCACTGGCGCGAGACCTTGCTGGCCACCAATCAGGGAGTCTCACTCGGATCGTTCACGCCGGGGTTCATCCCCGGTGCGTTCGGCTTGGAAGGCAAGGACAGCACGGGATCGACCGCCGTCGTCATGTTCGCCCAAGGCGACTATGCAGTCGAGGCGACCGTCAACGGCGGGTCCGCCCTGATCGGCACGCCACCCGTCGACCAATCGGAGGCCGCGACCGCGCTCGCGTCGGCGCAGTATTCCAGGCTTCCCTGAACCGCGATCCCCCTCAGATGTTTGGGTCCGGACTTGCGGCATTCGTGCAAAAGGCGCGCAATAATGGTGGGTCGGGCTGACGGGCGGGAGGGCACACGTGTCGATCAAGGACTCTGCGGAAACCTGGGTCCGGGGCGCGCCCGGACAGGCGATGATCTTGGTCGCAGCGGTCGGGATCGTCATCGGAGGTGTCGCCGGCCTCGGAGGCGGCTTCAAGATCGAACAGAACCGCACCAAAGCCGACGTCAAACAGTTACGGGCACAGCTCCAAGCCCGCGCGCCGGGCACCGCCGCGACCGCCGGAGGGTCGCTCGGGCAACGTATCGGCAAGGTCACCGACTTGACCGCCGAGACGATCACACTCCAGACGAAGCGCAAAGGCGACCAGGCAGTGCACACCACCAGCACCACCCTGTTTGAGCAGCTCACGAAAGGCTCGAACGCCGACATCGCGGTCGGGGATCGGATCCTCGTCACGCTCAGCGGCACCGAGGTCATCGTCCTGCCCGCCTCCAGCAAGCTCGGCCGGATGGTCACGGCCGTCACGAGCACGTCTATCGCGCTCGCGAAAGGCAACAGCGCCCGGGCAGGATCGATCCCGATCAATAAGGTACGGGTCGTCGACACGACCACCCCGGCACAACTGTCCGACTTCAAAGCAGGGTCGGAAGTGCTCGCCGGAGGACGTGGGACCGGCCAAAACTTCAGCGCGGTGGAGGTCATCCTGCTCCCCGCGGGAAGCGGCTTCACCAACTGAAGCCGAGCGCGCCGACGGGCCCGCGTCGGGTCGGGCGGGCACGGAGGAGGGTCGAACGTGAGGTCTTTGCGGCGGCGCCGGCCGGTGGCGCCGACAACGATCGATCCGCCCGGGACCGCGGCCCGCGCCGAGGCCGCGGTGCTCATCCGCGCCGGGCGTCGCCTCGAGGCGATCGACGTGCTCACCGCCGCCAACCGCGATCACCGGGACGACACGATCGAACGAGACCTGGTCGGGTTGCGCAACGTCGCATTCGACGACCTCGACAAGACGCCAGGATCGGCGTCGTGGCCTCCGGTCGCGCCGGATCTGTTCGCCGGGGTCGACGGCATCCCGGAGATCGGCGCGGCCGAACTGACCGCCGACCGGCTGCGCAGCGGCATCGTCTGCCACGGCGCGTTGCTCGTGCGCGGTCTCGTGCCCCCCGCACGGGTCGCGCACCTCATCGACGACATCGACCGGACGTTCGTCGCACGCGACGCATTTTTCGACGGGGCCCCCGTCGACGACACCGCGCCGTGGTATGTGCCGTTCGAACCCGAGTCGGGAACGGCGGCGATCGGACCGATCCGCAAATGGGTCCGCGAAGGCGGCGGTGTCCTCACCGTCGAGTCGCCACGTTCGATGTTCGACGTGCTCGACACGTTCGAGGCGGTCGGCCTCACGGAGCCGTTGACCGGATATCTGGGCGAACGTCCCGTGCTCGCGGCGAAGAAATGGACGCTGCGTCGGGTACCGCTCGACACCACCGCCGACTGGCATCAAGACGGCGCGTTTCTCGGACAAGGCGTTCGAGCCGTCAACGTCTGGGTGGCGTTGTCGCACTGCGGAGACACCGCGCCCGGCCTCGACATCGTCGCCGGCCGCTTGCATGAGCTGGCGCCCAGAGGGACCGACGGCGCGTGGTTCGACTGGTCGGTCGGTGACGCGGTCGCACGCGCCCTCGCCGGCGACGCGGCGATTCTGCGGCCGATCTTCGAGGCAGGCGACGCGATCCTGTTCGACGACATGAACCTGCATCGCACCGCGGTGACGTCGGAGATGACCGACGAACGTTACGCGATCGAGTCGTGGTTCTTTGCGCCGTCCCACTATCCCGACGCGCAGATCC
The DNA here is from genome assembly GCA_052148155.1 of Acidimicrobiia bacterium. Classification (GTDB taxonomy): domain Bacteria; phylum Actinomycetota; class Acidimicrobiia; order IMCC26256; family PALSA-610; genus JBBQER01. The sequence continues at coordinate 34,480 of JBKQIY010000166.1, forward strand.
CCGTGACGTTCTGAAGGTGTCACACTGAGCCAGGTCCTGCGTTCCCGCCTCGCGCTCAGCGTTGTCGTGGTCGCCTACGACATGGCGCGTGAGCTGCCACGGACGCTGCGTTCGCTCGCGCCCGGCTATCAACGGGGGATCGCAGCCGACGAGTACGAGGTCGTCGTCGTCGACAACGGCTCACCCGAACCGATCGACCCGGCTGTCCTGTCCTCGTTTCCCGGACAGCTCCGCACCGTGCGGATCGATCCGGCACCACCGACGCCGGCGAAAGCCGCGAATGTCGGCCTCGAGATGGCACAGGCCGACCTGGTGGGATTGTTGATCGACGGCGCCCGGATGACGAGTCCGGGATTCCTCGCGCACGCGCTGCTCGGTCGGCGGCTCGCGCCGCGGCCAATCATCGCGACGCTCGGATGGCATCTCGGAACGACCCGACACATGGATGCACGCGACGCCGGCTACGACGAGGTCGCAGAAGACCAACTGCTCGACCGGCTCGACTGGGAACACGACGGGTACCGCTTGTTCTCGGCCGCGACGTTGGCCGCGTCCTCGGCGCGTGGCTGGTTCCGGCCGATGGGGGAGAGCAACGGATTGTTCATGCCGAACGGGCTGTGGGACGAGCTCGGCGGTCTCGACGAAGGGTTCGCGCTGCCGGGAGGCGGCCTGTCGAACCATGACCTGTTCCGCCGCGCCTGTGAGCTCCCCGACGTGTGCCTCGTCGTGCTGCTCGGCGAAGGAACCTTTCATCAGATCCACGGCGGAGCGGCGACGTCAGGCCGGCTCAGCTGGGATGAGATGCACGCCGAGTACGTCGCACGGCGCGGTAGTGCGTACCAACCTCCCCGCAACGAACGGCTGTACGTCGGAACGGTTCCCGATTCGACGCTCGAACATGTCGAGTACTCGGCCAGACGAGCGAGAGAACTTCCGAGCTAACGGGTCCGCTTCAAGAAGCCGGACGGATTGAACGTCAGTCCGTACTTCTCCATCGTCGTGTCCGCGACGAACTCGCCGTGCTGCGCCAAGATCCGCTTCACCGCCTCGAGCGGCCCCGGACCGAAGCCGGGCCATACCGGATGACCGTTCACGATCGTGTTCTCCACGATCACGTACGAGTCGATCGGCACGAACGGCGCGTAGACCTTGAACTCGCCCTCGATCCGCAAGTTGGTGCCCGGCAGCGAGCCGAGGACGACGAGCGCGTGGGGGGCGTCGCCGACGATCTCGCCGACACGGCGGACGGTGTCGGCATCGTGTGCCGGTCCTTCGATGTAGGTGATACGCCGATGTTCGGCGCGGTGGTCGGCGACGTGAGGATCGATCGAAACGACTTGGCCGTGATCGAGAAGGTCGCAGATCGACGCGAGGAACAGGGCCCGTCCCCCGTTGGCGGTGCCGGTCTCGATGATCCAGTCGGGCCGGACCCGTTCGAGGATCTCTTGGTAGACGACCAGATCGGTCGGCGCTTTCGCGACCCGCTGACCGAGCCACGTCGTCTCACGCCACGCCAGGCTGTGCCAGAACGCGTCGATGAACGACGCCTTCAGCTCGTCGGGGATTGGTGTCGACACGGTCGGCTGGCCGTCAGGTCCCGTGTTCACCGGACCGGTGTGGAATGCGCTGGCCGTCATGCGTCGAGCGCGGGTGCGTTGGGCGCCGGGAAACATCGTCCCGACGTAGTGCAACGTCTTGCCGGCGCCGCGGAACTGGCGGCCGCGCAGCTCGGCGAAATGGTCGGCGTAGCCGACGATCGTGGAGCGGCGCTCGGCCGGATCGGCGCGATTGGTGGTGGTACCACCGTGCATCTGGTGGAACGAACCTTCACCCAAGATCGTGACGACGTTCACGTCGGGCGCGGCACCGAGCCGTTCGTACAGGTCAAGGTTCGCGTAGCCGCCGCCCGCCATCTCGAAGCTTTCGTCGAACGAGCCGTACTGTTCGAGCAGCTTGCGCGGCACGAAGATGCAGTTGCTTTCCCACAGACCGTCGAACCAGTCACGGTCGCCGATGAAATGACCGATGTCGAACAGGCGGTAGCCGTCGAGCGGCCACTCGATCTGGCGGAACAGTTCATCTTCGTAGGTCTGGTCGTATCCGTTCAGCATCGCGTCGGGCTGTTGACCGGGCCCGACATACCACTGTTGCGTCACCACGATCGCCGGCTCGTAGGTCGACAGCCCCGCCATCCCGAACCGCAACACGCTCGGGGTGAGCACATGGGCGCCGTCAATCATGAACACGATCGTGTCGCCCGCGGCGAGCCGGACGCCGTAGTTCAGCGCGTCGACCGGCGTCGGTGTCGCGTTCGCGTCGAGGTCGACATAGCGGAACTCGGATCCGAAACTGCGGACCTCGTCTTCGCCCAACTTCTGGTCAGGAGCCGAGCCGTTGTCGATCACGATGACCTCGTAGTCGAGGCCGTCGATGCCTTGCTGATACGCGCGCGACAGCGAGTGCAGCGTCCGTTGCGCCTCACGTTTCATGTTGTAGAACACGACCACGACCGACAAATCTTTGGTCACCGCCGGCGGCGCAGGCGCGGGTGGTGCCAGCGGCGCACGCGACCGACGCCCGAGCCTGGCCCGCAACTTCGCCGAACGAGACGATGGTTCCGCCGGCTCGGTTGGCGGTGTCGGCACCACCGGCAGGGTCTTTCGCCATGCCACGCCCGAACCGGCGACGCGCTGCAACGGCGAGTCGATGTGATGCTCGGCCCGGAAGGCCGCGATGGCAGCCGCCCGTGTGGGGGTGTCGGAATCGTCGACGACGACGACGCCGTCGACGACGACCCGGCCGTAGAGCGACTCGAGCGTCGCGCCGAGATCGGCGGCGTCGCCGACGCCGATCCGTAACAACGCGACCTCGGTGATGGGCGCGTCGGGCAACGTGTCAGCGGGCGGGCCTTGCAGGAAGCGAACATGGTCGTCGAGCAGCCCGAACCGTGCGAAGCCGTCTCGTACCGTGTTCAGGTCAGACCACGCGACAACCGGATCGTGCGGCCGGTCGTCGACGCGGAACCGGTCGGCGACCCACACGGTACGCAGGGTCATCTCATGCGCGGCCAGATACCCGCGCATGAACATCGCGCCGCCACCACGCCCCGTGCCCGACTCGACCAGGTCGCCGGCGATGCCGGATTCCCGAACGAGATCGAGACTTTCGCGCAAGTGCTCGATCCGGGCGCGTCCCATGTCGGTGTAGGGGAGGGTCGAACCGGTATGCCCGGCGTGCGGAAGTGTGCCCGACCGTCGTTGTGCGACGAGCTGTTCCCATTTCAACTGCATCTCGCGGGTCGGGTCGCCCAGCTTGGGTCGTTCGGGCACCTTGCCGAGCTCGATACAGCTCGCCAGATATTGCAGCCGCAGTTCGTGGTCGAGGTACAGCTCGTCAAGCAACGCCGACGCGAGCAGATCGAGATAACGGGTAGCGCCGCGGCTGACCATGTCTCGGCGGCCGTAATAGTCGTTGTGTTGGAACAGGATCGCCTGCAAGCGGGTCGATTCTGCGATGTCCAAGAGCACGTCTTTGCCCTCGGCCGACTCGAATCGATCGAGGAGCCGCGCCAGTTCCGGCTCGCGTTCGAGCCGGGCGACTTCGACCACGATCGCCAGCCCGAAATACACGGGCAGCACCACGACCCGCAGCGGCCGGTCGTAACCGGCGACGAAATCGTCGAGCGCGGTCATGACTCCGTTGCGTTCCCCGCCTTCCATCACCGCGTTGTAATGCAACGGGTTCAGGCCCCCCTGCGGCAACACCCGCCTGGTCCCCGGCCGGATGCCTTTCATCTCGTACGGCTGGCGGAACTCTTCGGGGATCCGCTCCGGCGAGTAGTACAGGTCGCGCCGACCATACGGCCAGCACACGTCGTGCATGATCAGCACCGGCAGCGGCGCGCCGTTCCGCCGGGCGGTCTCGCTCAAGATCCGCAGCTCGTGGTACACGGTGAACCAGTTGTGATCGCCGTCGATGAGTGCGACGTCGACCGCGGCCAGCTGCGGCAACACGCGATGGCTGACGTCGCGGTGGAAGATGTAACGGCCCGGGAACTGCCGCTCGTGGGCGGCCGGGTCGAACTCCGGTATCGGGTCGATCACATGCAACTCGGTGTCGGGTCCGAGACGCTCCAACATCAACGCGGTGGTCTCGCCGCGCAGCGCGCCGATTTCCACGATCCGGCGCGCGTGGGTCGCCTGAATGACTGGCCACACCACACGATCCCAAAACGGGTACATGCGACGGTCGCGCCCGCTAGCGGAACTTGGAGGTCGACGGCAGCACCACAATCTCAACGACGGCGGCTCTGCGTTTGGCGCCGACGCCGACCCGGAAATACCGGACCACGACCCGGTCCTTGGCGGCGATATCCGGTACGGCACCCGGTCCCGTCTTGAGCACCGGTGCGCCGGACGTCTTGATGACCAGACCTGCGCCCCGCAGGCTCTTGAGCGTCATCGAAGTCCCCGGCACAACTGCGGTCACCGCAGCCCCGATCAACGCCGCGGCGGGCAGGACGACGACTTCGGTCGCAGTCGTCGGATTGGACGAGCTCGGCTGGAACAGCACTTTGGATCCGACCTTGATGTCCGACGCGGATGCTGGCTTCGCGAGCGCGATACGCGTCTTTTCGCCGAGCGACAACCGGACCACCTTCTTGGGTCCGGTCACGACGATGAGCACGTCCTTTTTGACGGGCGCGTAGGCCGCACCGATCAGGTCAGGCGCCGCGGTGAGTTTGGTCGAAAGGGCCCGGGCCGCCGCGCCGGTCCCGAGGACCGCCGCCGCCACCTTCTTCGCCGGTTTGATGTGGCTCTCTTCGACCCTGTACCCGATCGCGAAGCCGGCGACCAACGACACGGCCACACCGAGCGCGATCGTTGCCAAAAGGAAACGCACAGAGCGATCTTCGAGTGCGCTCTGCATGATGCGTCTCAGCCTGGCCATGAACGACTCCTACATGCGGAAGTTGGCGTTGATCTGGGCCAACAGTCTTACCGATCGGCCGGGCGCCACGTCATGCGAGGCCACGACAGGCACTCCAGCCTCCCTGTCCGGCGGCGGTGGCGTCAAGGGCCAAAACGAGCCGGACCGGACTTATCGACCAGGCCTCCGAGTCAGAGTCGGGTCCGGCGACGGGCTCGAGATCGTCGCGAACGGCGCGACAAGGCAGGGAGGGTCAGGACAATCAGCAGCGGAACCACCCCCACAACCAAAAATGTGGTTGCGGTGTGCACCTGTGCCGAGCTCGTGTGTTGGCAGCGGGTGTACGCCCTCGAAAACACGGGTGGGACCGCGACCCGGGCCGATACCGCGAGGCGCGGATCTTTGGGGAACAGCACACTTCCGCAGCGGAAAATCCTCGGCGAGGGTGGCACCCGGACCGAGAAATCGCGGGTGGCGACGATCCCGGCGCCCAGCATGAAGGCCAGGCCCGCCAACGCGAGGATCGTCGCCGCGATGCGGGCCGCTTGATTGGGCTTCACACGCCACCGGTTTCGTGGAACACGGCCGCAGCCTACGACCTGGGATGCGACTATCGTCGCGAGCTTCAAGGACGGTGCACCGCCATGCTCTGGTACCTCGACGCCACGTCGATGCCGATCCACATCGACGCGCAGACAAATCCGATTCCGCCGATCCTCATCTTCGTCGCTGCCTGCCTCTTGGTGTGGTTCGCGACCGGTCTGGCCCGGCGCCGCGACGAGCGGCGGGCTCGGGTGCGCGACCTCTCCCAGTGGACCCACGGGCGATCGCGGCGGCCGCCGCGATACTGATCCTGGCGGTCGCGACCTCACGGCAAGGAGTGTGGCGGTGACGCCCTCACCGGAGGGACTGCCCGAACCCGATCTTTCGATTCACTCGATCGGTCTCGGCGCCGACTCGCGCGGCCTTCCCGGACGGCGCGCGAACCAGCTGGCGCTGTTGCAACGCTACGGGCTGGTTCCCACATCTCGCGTGCTCGAGATCGGCTGCGGGGTCGGTTGGCTCGCCTATGACCTCGCCGCCCGCCTCGACCCGGCCGGCTCCTATACGGGTTTCGACGTGAGCGCCGCGGCGATCGGCTGGCTGAACGAACATCTCGCGCCGCGCCTCGCCAACTTCCGTTTCGATCTCGTCGACGCACGCAACCCGCGGTATCGCCCCGACGACGGCATGAGCGCCGAACAGGTCCGGTTCCCGTACCCCGATCGCCAGTTCGACCTCGTCTGCGCATTCGGGGTCTTCATGCACGTCGAACAGCTCGGGATCGAACGCTATCTCGTCGAGATCGGGCGGGTCCTCGAAGTGGGACGACCCGCGCTGTGCAGCTTCATGGCACTCACGCCCCACGATGAGGCGCCCCGCAACGGACGCCGCGCGTACGTCCAGGTCGAACCCGGCGTGTACACCTCGCGTCCCGACCGCGTCGGATGGTCGTTGGCGTACGACGACACCCTCATCCGCGCCATGATCGACAACGCCGGCCTCGAGCTCGTCACCTGCGAGGAAGGCGCGTGGCACGGCCGTCGGCCGTCGGGCGGCGACGCCGTACCCGGCGCCGACCTCTACGTCGTGTCTCCGACCGTCCGATGACCGCGGACACCGTGCCGGACTCGACGTCGAGGGCAGTGTGCGTCACCGGCATGCACCGCAGCGGGACATCAGTCGTCGCCGGAGCGCTGCGCTTCCTCGGGGTCTCGCTCGGAAATCCCGAGCGGATGTTGCGGCCCGGACCCGACAACCCGAAAGGATATTTCGAGGTCCAATCAATCGTGCAGTTCGACGACGAGTTGCTCGCGCACCTCGGCGGCGCCTGGGACCAGCCGCCCGTCCTCGACCCGGGCTGGGAACTCGATCCGGACCTGCGGCCGTTCCGCGCGCAGGCCGCCGACATCCTCGAAGACACCTTCGGCCCGCGGTCGCATTGGCCGGCTGTGTGTGCCTGGAAGGATCCGCGTCTGTCGCTGCTGTTGTCGTTCTGGCGGACCGTCACGCCGATCGCGACGACGATCGTGGTCGTGCGCGATCCGGTCGAGGTCGCCGCGTCGCTCGGCGCACGCCGATATCCGGTCGGTGCGGCGCAAGCCGCGAGTCTGTGGCTGCGGTATCTGTTCGCCGCCACCGCGGCCGACCCGGCGCACCTGCTCGTCCGGCACTCCGACATCTTCGACGACCTGGCCGGCACAGTGGCGCGCGTGGTGCACCATCTCGGCCTTCCCATGCCCGACGCGCAGCAGGAAGCCGCCGTCCGAGCCCATCTTGACACCGGCCTGCGGCATCACGACGCGGCGAGCGCGTCGGCCGACCTCGACAACCCGCTCCTCGATCTCGCCCGGGCGGTCTGGAACGGCGGCGACGTCGACCTCGACCAAGCCGGGCCGGTCGTCGCCGACCTCATCGGGCGGGGATGGTTGCGCCCCCCGAGTGACGGGGAGCTGCTCGCCCGGGCTCGCGCCGACGTGGTCCGGGCGCGGGAGACGCTGCGCAAGACGAACCGTCGCGTCACGACGTTGGAAGCCCAACTCGGCGGCGACCAGCAGGGCTGATCCGGCGCCCTACCCAGGGTTCCACAACGACAGATCGCGGCCGATGAGCTGTTCGAGTTGGGCGACGTCCGCCGCGAAGAATTCCCACAGCTGACGGCGCTCGTCGACGCTCAGCGGACGGCGGCCCGGCTCGTCGGAGACCTGTTGCTGGTGACTGAAGCGCACCCGTTCGAACTCGGCGGGCACGAAATCGGCGGTCGCGCCGACATGGCGCAACGCCGCGTCGTACACCGCGCGCGGGTCGTCGTCGACGTCGTCGTGGAGCACGACGAGCAGATGATCGCCGAACCGTTGTCGATACGGTTCGAGACTCGCGCCATACCATCCGCCGGCGATGATCCCGAGCCGGTCACGTTCCGGCGGCGTTGCCCGCACCAGATCGACGAGCACGGAGTCGTTCGGGAGCGTCCCGTGCTCCATATGGTGCACCATCGCGGACTGGGCCCGGTCGATCGGGTTGCGCAGCGTGGCGATCAGCCGGACATCGGGGAGCGTCTCCTCGATCCGTTCCGACACGACAGCCGGTCGGTGACGCCAGAACATGTAACCGGGTGTCGCTTCGCCGACGATCGCTTCGCCGGCCCAACCTTCGAACTGCTCGCGGTACCAAGGCCGGCCCTGTTCCCGGTACCGCTCGCCGTTGTTGAAGAACTCGATCTCCCGTGACGCGGTGAACACGGCCGGATGTAATCCGAGGTTGAGCCGCAGCCAGCGGGTCGCGCTCTTCTGGGCACCGATGATGAGGAACGTGGGAAGCGGCGGCGCAGACGGTTCCATGACCCGTGTCCTCGCTTCTGTCGGCGCGGCAAGCCTGTGCACGATACAAGCCACCGGCACAGATCCGAAGGCCGGTCCGACGCCGACAACGTTCGATGGCGGTCGGCAGCGACCCGACCTCGCCGCCGCACCAGCGAACCGGCACATACCCTTGGGTGTCGAGGGACGAGCCGCCGTGGACCGGACTGGGAGGAGTCGCATGCGTGATCGCGGCGCACCGCCTCGCCTCGTCGTCCCCGAAGGCTTGATCGTCGACGAACACGTGCGCGAACGGCTGGAACGGCAGCTTGCGTTCGTTCCGGACGCCGTCGCCGGCGTTGGCGCCGAGATCGCCGAGTTGGAGTCCGGTGCGAGCTACCGGGTCCACACCGAATGGTTGTCGCTCGCCGCCACCGGGCTGCGCCCGGCGTCGTCGACCTTGATCCGAGGCGCAGTGTTGTTGCGTCCCGACGTCGAGTTTGCGGTCCGGGAAGGTTCCGTCGACGTCGAGGCTGGATCGGTCGTCGTCGACCCCGGCGCGCAGGTGCACGACCCGCATCGCCCGATCGGTCCACTCGAGCCGGCCTCGCGTCAGGGTCGGCCTCCGTTTCCCCGGCGGCCGGTCGCGGTGTTCCTCGGCTGCGAACCCGTCGTCGATGCCGACTGGCTGCGCCGTTTGGTGAATCGACTTGTCCGCCACGACGTCGAGGCTCGCATCGCCACGTCGGCCCCGGTCTACGCCGGTGGGTCCCCCGGCGCGCACCTGACCCGTCCGTGCCTGGCGGGCGAAGCCACAATCCGCGCGTTGACGCCCGACGTCGTCGTCACCCTCGACGCGCAGGCGGCCGCGAACATCGATACCTGGTGTCGCGGCGACCGGTCGACGGTCGTCGTCGCGTTCGATCCGACGCTGTCGGAGCCGATGGAGCTCGTGTCCTGGCGGATCGGTCAGGCCGCCGGACGGTTGCGTGCCCGCATCGGCCCGTGGGTCGACGTCGCCGCGTTCGCGTCGCTCGTCGGCCGGCTATGCGCCGGCCCGCATCCGATCCCACCGTCCGACCGGACCGAGACGCCCGACAGGAAAACGTCGGTGCACGAACATTGGACGAACCGAGACGCCGCACAAACCGGACATCGGTGTGTCGTGGTGACCGGGACGCTCGACCGGGCCGCCGCGGCGCGGATCGAAGGACTCGTCGACAACCTCGAAGCGGCCGGCGTCCCCGTGACCGTCGGCCGTCATCCGGGCGGCGACGACTTCGCCAGCGACGTTCGAGCCGCCGCACACCAGGCTGGCCTGTTGGTCGTCGCGGGTGTCGCACCCACACCCGACGTCGACGCGTTGATCTCGGCGCGACGCGTCGCCGGGCTGAGCACGGCCGTCGACCTCGGTCTCGCCGACCTCGACGCCGCGACCGGCCGGGTCCTGACGTCCGCGGCCGCGACGCTCTGCCAGGCGTGCGATCTGGTGTTCTCGCCGGCGGGGACGCTGCACACGGCTGGCGACGCCGCCGGGCGGCGTGCGCTTGTCGTCCCCACGTTGTTGACCCGGGCCCGGGCCGCGGCCCTGCGGGACGCGAGAGCCTCGGCCGATCCGGCCGATCTGGCTGGTCTTTTGGTCATCGGTTGGCGGGTCGGCGCCTCGGCCAACCGGACCGTGTACGCCGCCGCGGTCGCCGACGGCATCGCGCGGATCCTGACCGAACACCGCGATCGTGTCGAGATCGTCGGCGACGTCGACGACATCCCGGCCGAGTTGCGCGGCCACGATCGGGTCAGCGTCGTCCCCGACGCTGATCTCGATCCTGAAACGATCGCCGGCTGGGCAGTGCATGTGTGGACGCCGACGCTGTCCGGCGCTGAGATCGTCGACGACGCCCGACTGTTCGACGAGGCAAGCTGCGCAGGGGTGCCGACGGTGATGCCGGCCGACGCCTGCACCGGCGTCGACGGGTTCGTGTCACCGAACGTGCTCGTACAGTCCGTCGACCGTGCCGACGACTGGTACGACGCGTTGCATCACGTGCTCGACGACACCGGCCGTCGCACACGGCGAGGGCACGAAGCCGCGCGCCGAGCCGACGCGCTCGATGGCCCGGCCGCCGCGAAAGCGGTCGTCAGTCGAGTCATGGGCCTCGCCCGTTATCAGGTCGAGCGCAGATGAGCTCGCTCGAGCCGGTCACGATCATCGTTCCCGTCTACGGCGGCCTTGCGTACACGGCCCGCTGCCTCGAAAGTGTCCGCCGGCACGCCCAGACCAGCGCGGTTCCGGTCGAGCTTGTCGTCATCGACGACGCGTCTCCCGAACTGCCGGTACGCGACTACGTCGACCAATTCGGGACTGAGCCTGCCGGCTTTGCGGTGACGGTCATGCGGAACCCAGAAAACCTCGGTTTCGTACGCACCGTGAATCGAGGACTGCGTCACGCGGCCGGCGACGTCGTGATCCTCAACTCCGACACGGCAGTCACTGAAGGATGGCTCGACCGCCTCGCCGCGGCCGCCGCCCCGATCGACGTCGCGACCGTCACACCACTCACGAGCCATGGATCGATCTGCACCCTGCCGCCATCGATGCTCGATGCCTTCGACCTCGAACGGGCCAATCCGCAGATCGACGAATGCGCGGCGTTCGTGCGCAAGCACTCGCTGCGGCTGTTTCCTGAAGTCATCACGGGCGTCGGTTTTTGCATGTACGTGACACGTCGAGCCCTCGATCTGTGCGGCCTGCTCGACGAAGACACCTTCGGACGCGGCTATGGCGAAGAGGTCGACTTCTGCTTGCGCGCCTCGCGGCTCGGTTTCCGCCACCTCGTGGACGATTCGACGTTCGTATATCACCGGGGCGGCGTGTCGTTCGGCGAAGCCCAGCTCGACGGATGGAACCGGAGCTCGGCGATCATCGACGCCCGCTATCCGTTCTTCCGCCCGAACAACACCCGGGAGCGCATCACCGACCCGCTCGGAGTGTCGTTCGCCGCCCTGGAACTCGCGTTACACGACCGCGACGACACACGTCCGCACGTGCTGCACCTCCTGCACAGCCGACTCGACGCCACCGGCGGCACCGAAAAGTACGTGGCCGCACTCCTGTCGACACTCGAGCACGAGTTCGACTTCTCGGTGTTCTATCCGGTCGAGTCCGGCTTCGTGCTCGGCACCTCCTGGATCGTCGACGGCCGGCGGGTAGAACACGAGTTCCTGTTGCCCGGTGCCGCCACCCAGGTGACACGCATGAACGACGAAGTGGCGCGCGAAGCGCTCGTCGCCGCGCTCGACCTGTTCCACTTCGACGCAGTCCACATCCACAACTTGATCGGCCATTCGCTCGCGCCGTTCGACGCGCTCGCCGAGTTCCCCGGACCGGTCGTGTGCTCGGTACACGACCTGTTCCTGGCGTGCCCGAACTTCTCGTTGCTGTACATGAAGACCGACCCGTGCGGCATACCCGACGACCTGTCGGTCTGTCGGCGGTGCCTGGCCGACATCGCCGAATCGCCGATGCCGGGCTCGCCTCCCACTCCGCACATCTCACTGGAGTACCTGCACGAATTCCGTACCACGGTTGCCGACCGGCTCGACACCGTCGACCACTGGGTGTTCGCCAGTCAAAGCGCAGCCGACTATTTCTTGCGTGTCTACGATCCCGACCCGGCTCGCCTGGACATCATCGAGCACGGTTCGGTGATTCGGCTCCGCCGCCGTCCAACCGAACCCGACGAACGCCTCCTGCGCGAGGAACCGTTGCGGGTCGCGTTCGTGGGGCTCGGCTGGGCGAAAAAAGGTCTCGACGCGGTCAACGAACTGGCGGAGGCGTTCCGAGGCTCAAGCGTCGAGATCCACCACTTCGGGCCGCTGAAACAGCCCGCCTCGCCCGAACTGCACGCGCACGGCGCCTACGACAACGAGCTGTTACCCGAACTCCTCCATCGGGCGGGCATCCAAGTCGTGCTCTTGCCCGGCGCCTACGCGGAAACGTTCGGGATCGTCATGAGCGAAGCGCTCTCGTCGGGCATCCCGGTCATCGGCGCGAAATACGGCGCGCTCGGCGAACGCATTCGCGCCCACGGATGCGGATGGACGATCGATCCAGAACATCCCGAAGACATTCGGGTGGTGATCGAACGACTCGACCGCGCCCGCGACGAGCTCGTGCACATCACCCGCCAGGCGTTGCGCGTCCCGCTCGAGACGGTTGACGACACCGCCTACCGGTACGCCGAGCTCTACCGGAACAACCGCCCGGTCAGGACGGCGGCGACGACTTCGCCGGCGGCGGGGACGTCGTAGACGCGACTCGGCGCGCCGCTTTGCGTGCCAGTTTCGCTCCGCCTCGCACGACACCGTCCTTGGCGATCACGTCCCGAGCTCGGCTCGAACGTTTGGGCGGCGCCGCACGCGGGGCGGCGACGTTGAGCTCCTGCCCTTCAGGGAACAACAGCATGTCGTTGGTGGAGACGAGATACGGCAACGGCAGGCCACGCAGCGGCAGGCGGCGGCCGCCGACAACAAGAAACGCGGCGCCGGTACCGGCCTCGAGGACCTCCACGGGCGGGCCCAAGCTCCACCGTTCGACATCCCGGTCGGTCATGTCTTTCGGCGGGTCGAGCACACGGGTCAACGCGGCGAACAAGAGCCCCGATCGCACCGGCCGGCGCATGTGTCCTTCGACGACGTACACACCCTGGGTGGGAGTCCGGACCAGCATCGGTTCGCCGCCGCCGTGCAGATGAAGATGTTCGAGCCAGGCTCCGCCCTCCGCGGTGCGCCGCACCGACAGCGCGCCGCGGGCCGCGCCCGTTGCCGCGCCCGACAGACGTACGACGCCGCCCTCGAGTTGGGCGTGCAACTGACGATTCACCAAACTGAGCGCGCGCAGCTCACGTCGGAGCCGTTCCAACTCCTGCGTGACGGCCAACTCCTGCGTTGCGGCCAGCTGCTGCGACTCGGCTGCGTCCATCTGCTCCTCGCCGCGCCGACCACGAACCGTCTGATTGTAGGCGGCTATTGTTTGGTCCCGCTCCCACCGAGGATTCTGTACCGCGATGGCCGCTTCGACGGATCGCTGCGCGCTCCCGACGTTCGTCATTATCGGCGCCCAGAAGAGCGCGACCCGCTGGTTGCGGACCAATCTCGGAGCGCATCCTGAGATTTTCACGGCACGCTCCGAGATGCATTTCTGGAACAGCCCCCATCGTGTCGACCGCCTCGGCGTCGAGTGGTATCGCGACCAGTTCGAAGGTTGGAACGGCGAACCGATCGTCGGAGAAGCCACTCCCGGCTACATGATCTGGCGTCATCATCCCGCCTACGTCGCGCAACGCATCAAAGATCACCTTCCTGACGTCAAGTTGATCGCGATTTTGCGCAACCCGATCGACCGGGCGCAGTCGGCGATGTTGCATCACATGCGCCGCCACCGGATCCCTCGCGACGTCCGCCTGATCGACGCGGTGCGCGAGTTCCGGCCTGCGGAGTCCGACTGGTTCTGTCTGGTGTCGGGCGGCTGGTACGCGGCGAGCCTCGAGCCGTTCCTCGACCGTTTCGGAGATCGACTCCTCGTAGTCCTCCACGACCAGGTTTCGGTCGACCCGGCAGGCGTGTACCGCAGCGCGCTCGGGCATGTGGGCGCCGACACCGACTTCCTTCCCGACGATCTGTCCCAGGTCGTGTTCTCCAATCAGCGCGGCCGCGCCGGGCGCCGAAGCCCACTCTCGGTCGAAGACCGCGTCGAGCTCTGGGAATATTTCCGCGCCGACGTCGGCCGCCTCGAACGGATGCTCGGCGTCGACCTCAGCGGCTGGGCGCCCGACGTCGCGGCCCGATCCGAGCTACAGCACTAGCTCGGTGCCGTCGAAATGCAAGAACTTGCCGGCATCCGTTTCGGTCAAGTTGCTGATCACGCGTCGTATCTTCGTGACACTGTCGGTCGCGGTCATCGGCGCGTGAGCGCCACCGATGCCGGTCTGCACGTGTCCAGGGTTCACCAGAGCGGCGATCACACCTTCGGGCGCCAGATCGAGTGCGAGGCAACGGGCAGCCGAGTTCAGCGCAGCTTTGCTCGACCCGTACAGATATGAGCGGCCCGGTGTCGCCTCCCGGGGCAGGCCAGCACGGCTCGACATGAACACGATCTTGTGTTCGGCGCTCGCGGCGACATTTCGCCACAGGCGCACCGCGACGCGGATCGTCGCGATCACGTTGATCCCCATCACCCGACGCCAGGCGGCCCAGTCGAGGTCGGGAAAGTGTGAGCGGGTGCCGCCGAACGCGGCGGCGTTACAGATCAGGATGTCGATCGGGACACCTTCGAGCTGCGCGGCCAACGTTTCGAGGTCCGGCTCGGATCCGATGTCGAGCTGATGCACGCTGACCGTGCCCGACCCGCGTGTGTTCGTGTCCGCGATCGCGTTCAGTTCGGTCGCCCGTTCGGGATCACGGCACGTCGCGATGACGTCGTAGCCGTCGTAGGCGTACTGGCGAACGAGCTCGAGACCGATGCCGCGACTCGACCCCGTCACGAGGACGCGCCCGCGAGACCCTGGGTGCCCGTCGGCCATCAGTCGAGCGTCCGGGAGCGGACAACGCGCGGTCGAATCGTCTCCGGGAGCTCACGATTGAGGAAGGCGGCCTGTTCCACGTCGTCGGAGACGAAGCGGCGCGACGTTCCCTTCGAGAAATGCACCCAAAAGCTCGTGCGGTAGTACTTCACGTCGAGATCGGTCACGCCGAGCGCATCGGAAAACAACACGAGGATCTCATCGAAGCTGTAGTAGTGCATCCAATGCGCGTCCACGTTGTTCACGTGATTCCAGCATTCCTGTTCGTAGGTGCGACCCGACTGCGGAAGATGGTGGATCGAGATGAGATGCAACGTCGCGTGTCCGCCCGGCTTGAGCAGTCGCATCAGCTCCTTCATCGCGAGGAACGCGTGATGCTTTTCGATGTGCTGCAGGCAAGCGACGGAGTAGACGTTGTCGAACGAGTCGTCTTCGAGGGGGACATGGAGGCCGTCGTAGAGCACGTACTGTGCTCGCGGGTCGCTCCAACGTTGGCGGGCGCTGTCGATCATCACCGGCGAGACGTCGAGACCGACGATCTCGCCGATCGGGTAACGCTCGAGCATCGCCTCCATGATCCAGCCCACGCCCTGGCCGAGCTCGAGGACGCGTGCGCCGTCGGTGGGCCGGGCGTAGGGGAACAGCAACTCGAAGAAGGTGTCGCGCCGGTCGGCAGCCCGATCGGCGAGCATGTCGAGCGGCACGCCGTCGTGAATTCGTTTGTTCAGACCTTCCAGGGTGCTCGGACGCACCCACGCCTGTTTGTAACCCTCCGAATCCATCTGACTCCTCGATCCTCGGCCGCTCAGTGTTGCCGCCGAAGGTCCGCGGGAGCAATCCGGGCGAATGGCGCGGTAGAATTTCGTTGCCGAGATGGCATCCTGGGGGGCGGACGGTTTGGAGCTGCAATCAGACTTGTGGCTCGACCAGCCCGACGCGCACGCAGGCGTCGACGCGCAGCTCGGCCGCGGTCTGGTCTCGGGCGAAGAGGCCGCGCTCCTGCACGTCTTTGTCGACGAGGGCTACATCAAGTTCCAGATCGGACTGGACGAGGAGTTCAGTCGCGGTTTCGACGATGACGTGTCGCGGATCTGGGCCGAACGTCCGAACGACCTTGCCATCTCGTTGTTCGACGGGCCGACCGCCTTTTCCGACTACGACGGCCGAGTCCGCAACGTGGGCTACCGCATCCCCGACCTGCACAGCCATTCCGGTCACGCCCTCGATCTGTACCTCCATCCGACGATGTTCCGGATGGTGGAGCTGATCTACGGCCAGCCCGCGATCTCGTTCCAGTCGCTGTATTTCGAATACGGATCTCAACAGGCCCTGCACCGCGACCCGATGTACGTCGTCACCGATCCGGCGTCTCACCTGCTGGCGTCTTGGGTCGCGCTCGAGGACATCGCACCTGACAGTGGCCCGCTGGCGTACGTCTCGGGGTCTCATCGCCTGCCGTGGTTCGAGTTCGAGCCCGACACGGTCGTGTGCGGCCAGCGGGTCCCCGCCGAGAAACGAGAAGCTTTCGAGCAATGGAAACGCGACACGATGCGTGAACGAAACCTCGAAGTGGAGGCGTTCACCTGCCGGCGGGGAGACGCGTTCATCTGGCACGCCGGACTGCTGCACGGCGGCAGCCGGATCGGGGACCGCGCCAAGACGCGCAAGAGCTTCGTCGTGCACTACTGCACCGCCGCGGACTACGCGTCGCGTGGCGCAAGCATGCGGGTACGTGAGGGCGACGGGTGGCGTCGCGAACATCGCCACACCGACACCGTGATCGAACGTCGTCACGGACGCGGACTCGACAACCCGCTGCGAACCTAGGCCGCGTGACGCTCAGCAAGCGGTTGCGCCGGCTCGGCGGCGCACGCGCCGCGCTGGTGGCGTTCCTCGCCGTCGAGGTCGGAGCGGTCCCGCTGTGTTTGACGTGGGGCAACAAGTGGTGGTTCTGGGCCGACGACTGGGACTTCCTCGCCGCCCGCACCGCCGGCAACTTCGGCGATCTGTTCCGTTCGCACTACCAGCACTGGGTGACGTTGCCGGTCTTGGCGTACCGGCTGTTGTGGGTGCTGTTCGGCATCAGGCACTACGTGCCCTATCAGCTGCTCGTCATCGTGTTGCACCTGTGCGCGGCGTTGCTCCTGCGTACGGTGATGCGACGGGCCGGGGTACGACCGTGGATGGCGACGCTCGTCGCGGCCGTGTTCGTGTTCTTCGGCTCAGGTGCGGAAAACATCCTCATCGCGTTCCAGATCACGTTCGTCGGTTCGCTCGTCTTCGGGCTCGTCCAGCTGCTGCTCGCCGATCATGACGGACCGGTCGACCGGCGCGACTGGTTCGGTCTGGCTGCCGGGCTCGCCGGATTGATGTGCTCGGGTGTCGGTGTGACGATGGCGGTCATCGTCGGCGTCGCCATGCTGTTGCGACGCGGCTGGCGGATCGCGTTGCTGCACACGGTGCCCCTCGCGGCTGCGTACACCATTTGGGTGGCGGTCAGCCCCAAGGGGTCCGCTCCGGTCAGCTACACGACCCAGTCGGTCGTGCAGGTCGTCAAGTTCGTCGTGCTCGGCGCAGGTGATGTCTTCGGGCGGCTCGGCCAGCTTCCCGGACTCGGAGTCGTGTTGGCGCTGTTGTTGCTCGTCGGGTTCGTGGTCGCGATCGACCGGGAGGACTTCGCTGCGCTCCGCCACCAGTTCGCGGTTCCGGTCGCCTTGTTCGTCGGTGCGGGCTTCTTTTTGCTCGTGACCGCCGTGGTGCGTTCGGGCCAACCTCCGCCGATCTTCGGCGTCGCCGACGTCGGCCCCGATCGGGCCCGCCAGAGCCGATACGTCTACATGACAGCGGCGATGCTGTTACCGATGTTGGCGATCGCGGCTGACGCGATCGCCCGGCAGTGGCGCATCCTGACGATCCCGGTTCTGGCCCTTGTCGTCGCGGGAGTTCCCGGCAACCTCCATCAGCTCCAGATCTATACCGAACAGATGGAACACTCGCGCGACCAGGAACGTGTCATCATTCTCGAAGCGCCTCGGCTCCCGATCGCGCCGCACGTTCCGCCGTCTCTGTCGCCGGCACACTTCACCGGTCTTTCCATGGGCTGGCTGATCGACAGTCTCCCGTCGGGACGGATTCCTTCACCGGGGCCGCTCACGCAAACCGAGATCGCGGATCAGACCCTCAAGCTGGTCTTGCGAAACGCCAAACTCCCGACGACCGCCAACTGTCATCCCCTGGTACACGTCGAAAGACGCGTGTTGCGGTTCCTTGACCGGATGACCCTCGAGACCGGCACCGCGACGATCACGTACTTCCCGCCTTCCGGTCCGCCGTCGTCGCCGACACCGTTCCAGTCGTCGAGCACGTCGAGAACCCTTGTCGCGACCTCCGGTCCGCTCGACCTCGAAATCACACCGGGGCTCCAACCGGCCGAGCTGTGCGAGCTCGACGTCGGTTAAGGAACGAGTCCATACCGCCCGAGCGTCTCGACGAACTGCGCGGCGCGATGGTCGAACGTGTGGCGAGCGGCGATCAGTTCACGTCCGCGCGCGGCGCGGGCCCGGGCGCCGACACGATCGGCGAGGGTCACCTCGATCAGCTCCGCCAACTGTGCGGCGTCGCGGTAGGTGAGAACAGCTCCGTCGAACAGCTCGGCGATCTCGGGAAGGTCATCGGAGATGACCGGGGTCTCGCAGGCGAGCGCGTCGAACAAACGGTTCGACACAAATCCCCACGCGTGCATCGTCTGCCAGTGGTCGTTGAGCAGAACACCGACCGACGAGTACACCGCCGGTAACTCTTCGTTGGTCACATAGTCGCTCACGACGAGCGACGAATCGACGAACGGCTCCCACCCGCTGCCGTAGATGGCCGGCCGGACACCGCCGGCGATCGCGTCGGCGACTGCGACACGGAACACGTCGCGGCTCTTGGCGACCACCGCCACATCGTGCGCGTGGACCGTCTGTGGCGGCACGGGCCGGAACCGGGTGACGTCGGTTGCCTGCAGCATCACCTCGACCGGTGTGCGTGTCCGGGCGCGGAGCTCGTCGGCAAAGCGCGTCGACGCGACGAACACCAGATCCGCGGTGTCGCACTCATGTTCGGTGATCTGTTCGGGGTGGCTGATCACCCAGATTGTGTGCACCTGACCGGACGTGCGGCGCACGGAGGCGAGGCCGCGCACGACGCAGTGCACGTCGCACGAGCGGCCGGCGAGATCGTCGCGATGGTCGAACGTCTGCACCCGAACGACATGTCCCCGTCGGCGTAGCGCACGGGCGAATGCGTGCGCGAGATGCCAGTCGCCCCAGCGGGGCGCGACCTTTTCCGACGGGGCCGCGACCGTGAGCGCAATCCGCAGCTTCCCCGCCGACAACGGGTCCGCGGCCTGCATCAGTTCGGGTCCGTGCCCTTCGATGTACGACCGCCACGCCGCGCTGGTCGTCGAGACCGGAGTCGCCAGCGCGCGGCGGGACGTGACCGGCCGATGATCGACGATCACGGCGTCGGGTACCACCACCACGTCGCCACCTCGGCCGCGCAGCGTGCGGCAGAGCTCGAACATTGCGATGTCGAGATCGTCGTAGTCGGGCAGCGAACCGGCCGCCTCGTACGCGCCGCGGTGCACGACCACACACGCTGCGGTCGCTCCCGCAACCGGGATCGGGCCCGGTTCGAACGCCGCGACTGTTCCGGCACCGTCGGCGCGCAACACCGGCGCCTCGCCGTCGACGCCGACCGACAGGCCGCGGGCGCGCACACGGCCGTCATGCGGCGTGGCGTGCAGCCCGGCCCGCAGTGGATGCACGACGACCGGTGCGGCAGCGACGACCGTCGTCGCATCGACTGCGGCTGCGAGGCGGGCGAGCCAGCCGCGCTCAAGCGCGGTACTCGTCGCCGGGATGAAGCAGATGAGCTCGCCGCGGCCGCCGCGGGCAGCCCCCGCCGCGGCGGCCGCCGCGCTCTGGCCGGCCCTACGCGACGCGACGACGACGTCGACGTCGATCTCGGTGCCGTCGACGCTCGACTCGATGGGGGCGTAGCCGGGCGGCGGCTCGGCGACCCCGGACCCGTCGGCGGCGATCACCACGATCGACACCGACCGGCGCGGCGCGTGCGCGTCGGCCAACGCGGCGCAGAGGTCTCGGATCCGGCCCCAATCCGCGGCGCACGCCGATCGTCGGCGCCGGGCCAGACCCGCGAGGGCCGCTCGTTCGAACGCCGCCCGGATGGCGCGCCGTACGGTCGCGGTCGTCGGATGGTTACGTGCGGTTGCAACCCAGCGGCGCGGACGTCGGGCCGCGCGTCGCAGCAGCGATGTCGCCGCGGCTCGCCGACGCGTCGACGTGTTCACAGAAGTTCCACGTCGCCGAGCACGAGGTCAAGGTCCGTCAGCGTCGGCGGCGGCGACGAGTCAGCCAGCGGCCGCCAGGTGAGCAGCGGACCCTGGCGGGGGAATGGGATGTATCCGACGTGGGGCGCGACTCGTCCCGACCCGTTGACACGGACCGCGTAGTCGGCCCCCGTGTCGTGCGCGACGACACGGAGCAGTTGGCGTTCGGCCCGCGCGGCGCCGTCCGGTACGAGCACGTCCGAGACGCCGGCCTCGATGGCGCGGCCCCGGCGACGCAGCCGGAACACCGCCAGACCACGCGACGGATCGTCGTCGATGGCGATCGCCCGGTAGCCGAGCGCCGCCAACCCGTACCGCCAGCGGAGAAACGCCGCTGTTTTCGCGGTGCGCAACCGACGAGGCGGACCAACCGCGTCGAGTAGGTCCGCGACACGGGCATCGCCGAGGAGCGCGCCAGCATCGGTCCCTGCGGTGGTTTCGACCGGCCAACGCTCGGCCGCGACCCTCGACGCCCGCATCCGCAACGCGCTGGAGACGCCGGCGACCCGCACCACCAGCGGAACCCGTCCGACCGTCGACCAGCCCATCCGCAAGTAGCCGGGACGGCTGTTCGCGTTCGGCGTGTTGAACACGAAGTCGACGCCGTCGGCGGTGAACGCTTCGACCGCGGTCGTCGTCAACTGCCGGAAGATTCCTCGTCCCTGGTAGGCGGGCGCGGTTGCGGTATCGACGGCACGGACGGCATGGCGGAGCCGTCCGTCGGGATGTTCGAACTGCCAACGCAAGAACGTCCGGAAGCCGACGATGTCGTCTCCGGCGAGCGCGATCCACGCCGGGGACGGACCGAACGGGTTCTGGTGGTGCTTCCAGTCGAAGAACTCCGCGAACGTGTCGTCGCGCGCCCAGCCGAGCGAGTCGGCGAGCAGGGTGAGCACTGCCGGCTGGTCGCCGGCGCGGGCCTCGCGGACAACAATCTCGGCGTCGGGGATCTCGATGCTCACCGGCCGACGATCTCCCGGTAGACGGCCTCGACCGCCTGCACCGCACGCGGCGCGTCGAAGGTCTCGCTGCGGGCGGACGCGGCTTTCGTCATCGCCGCTCGCCGTAACGGGTCGCCGGCCAACGCGGTGAGGGCCTCGGCGAGGACGGCCGGCTGACGGGTCGGCACCAGGACCGCGTCGTCGCCGTCGGTGACGAGTTCGGCGACGCCGCCGACCCGGGTCGCCACCACCGGCAAACCCAACGCGAGCGCTTCCATCAGCGCGACCGGCAGCCCCTCGTGGCGGGACGGCAAGCAGAACACATCGAACGCGGACATGACCGCCACCGCGTCGGGCCGAAAGCCCAAGAACTGGAATCGGTCGCCGAGTCCGAGCGTGGCGTGCTGGGCTCGCAGCTCATCTTCGAGGGGGCCCCTGCCGACCGCGACGAACCGCACATCGTCGCGCTCGCGGATCACCGCTTGGGCCGCGACGAGCAGGTCCGGATAGCCCTTCGTGGCGCGGAGGTTCGCCACCGTACCGATCAGGATCTCGTCGTCGGCGACGCCGAGACGGGCCCGTTCCTCGGACCGGTGTTCGCCGGCACGTCGGATTTCGGCGGTGTCGACGCCGTACCGTACGACGCGGGTGCGGTCCCGGATGCGGGCAGGCAGCGAGTCCCGCACCGCGGACGAGACCGCGAGGTGGGTTTCGGACGTCCCGACCGTGAGCCGATCGGCGAGGCGGGTCAGGGGCGCGTGGCTCGACCAAACATTGTGCTCCGTGACCACTGTCCGTGGCCGCTTGGGGCGGGGAAGCGTACACAACGCGAGGCGGGCGCCGACCGCCACGAGCGGCGAATGGATATGAACGAGGTCGAAATGTCCGGTCTGGAGCATCCGTCGCAGCCGGAGCATCCAGCGGGGGTCCCACGAGGAGCGGGCTTGCAGGCACACGACCGGTCGGCATCCCAGTTGCTCCAACTTCGCCGCTAACGTCGATTTTTGGGGCAGGAGATACGCGACGGCCGGTTCGACCAGGCTCGGATCGCGGTAGCGGGCGTGCTGGACGAGGAGTTGTTCGGCGCCTCCGGCACCTAAACCTTTGATGACCCAAAGAACGCGTAACGGGTGCCCGACTTGACCAACTTCATACTGTGCCGCGATCACGCTCGGTAGTATCCTCAATTTGGACGGGAAGCCAAATTTGCCGCGTTGAGAGCGGGCGTGACGTGTATTGGGTGGGGAACGGCCTGCCTCTCCCCGCGGGGCTTGAGTGCGGAGGACCAACCTGAGCGTTCAATACGTCCTCCGCGCCATACAGCGGCGTTGGCGGCTGGTCGCAGGGATCGGTTTGCTCACTGTCGTCGCGGTCGGGATCTTTGTATTCGGGCGAAAGCACCACGCGGTTCCGGTGCGTTATCGGAGCATTGTGACCGAACGCGTCGGTCAAACCCCCCCGAAACAGAAGTCGACGTCGAAAAAGAAGAGCAATTCGACGTCGACGACCGCGCCGACCGCCAATCTCGTGCTGTCCGGGCCGCAGAAGTTCGCGCTCCAACGCGGCCTGCGGGACCAGGCCCTGACGAGGGCGCGTCTGCGGGCCAACGCGGGGATCGGTTTTTCCGCCAAGCTGGACGACACCCAGACGGTGCTGTCACTGATCGTGACGGCCCCGACCCGGCTGCAGGCGCAGACCGTCGCCCGGGACTGGGCGACCGTGTTCACCAACGCCCGCAAGGCGAACGCCCGGGCGGAGATCATCAAGCAACGCCTCCAGCTGCAACGACACGTCGCGACGTTGCATAACGAGCTGGTACGGGTCGACGCGCAGCTCGTCAAGCTGATGCCGATCGTGTACCACGGCATCCTCCGTTTCGACGCGCCGAACGGCAACCTCAGGAGCGGAAAGAACGCCACGGTCGGCCCGCCGCCGGTCCCGGAGCAGGGCTCGGTGCACGCACTGAACCTGGCTTTCGAACGCATCCAGCTGCTGTCCGCGGTCGAGACGTTCGGCCAGCAAGCCGCCGCGGACCGGCTGCTCGCGGTGACCACCAAAGGCGTCTTCGCGACGATCCTGTCACAGTCGCCACCGGTCCGGGTCGCCAAGGTGCAGGCCACCACCTTGCCGGCATTGGGCGGTCTGTTCGGCGGTCTGCTGTTCGCGCTCGCCGCCGCGCTGCTCGTCGACCGTGCCGACCGGACGATACGCGATCCCGAGGAGGCGGCGCTGACCTTCGCGGCGCCGGTGCTGTCAATCATTCCTGCCGACGGCGACGAATTCGCGGTCGTCGCCGAACCGAACTCTTTAGCGGCGGAGGCGTACCGCGGCCTCGCCGCGATGTCGATCGCGACCGACCGACTCCCAAAGGCGATGATGGTCAGCAGCCCGACCGGAGACGCCCACGCGCAGGTCGCGGCGAACTTCGCAGCCGCGCTGTCGCGGCTCGGACTCAAGGTCGCGCTGATGGCGATGTCCGTCGAACAGGACTGGTTCCTCGAGGCGTTCACGTCGACGGGCACCGGCATGGTCCGGCTGCCCGAGCTGCTGCAACGCGCCCAGAGCGGCACCCTGCCGACCGGATGGCGTGACGGATTGCCGGCCACCGAGTTCGCACCGAACCTGGTTGTCGTCCCGCCCGCTGACGAACCGCTGCTGCATCTGCCGATCGACGGCCTGCCGGCGCTGCTGCAGGAATTGGCCGACGGCGGCGTCGACGTCACCGTCATTGCGGGCCCGCCGATGCTCGAAGAAGCCGATGCCACCATCGTGGCGTGGGCGACCCGCAACGTCCTGTGGGCGATCATTCCCGGCGAAGTCACACGCGCCGAAGCCCGTGCCGCCGCCTCTCGCATGGAACTGGCCGGAGTCACACCGTTCGGCGTGGTGATGGTCGAACCGCAGACCATCGGAGTCTGACATGCGCGTCGTTCGACGCGCCGTCAAGGTTGCGTCGGCGGCCGCGGACCGGTTCCGTCCACCGGGCGCCGGTGTCGTCGTGTTGTTGTACCACCGGGTCGGTGGTGGATCGTCGCTCGAGATCGACCTTGACGCGGCCCGCTTCGACGACCAGATTGCCGCCGTCGCCGCGTCGGGCCGGGCCGTCTCGCTCGGTGAGGCACTCGAACAACTCGCGGCCGCGTCGCCGCCGTCCGTATCCGAGCCGGCGTCGTCGGTGCCGGATTCGTCGGTGGTGGTCACGTTCGACGACGGGACCGCCGACTTCGTCGAAGTGGCGCTCCCGATCCTCGCACAGCACCGGATCCCGGCGACGCTGTACCTCGCGACCGACTTCGTCGAGGGCGGACACCCGTTCCCTGCGCAGGCGCGACCCGTCTCGTGGTCGTCGTTGCGCGACGCGTGCGCGACCGGCCTCGTCGATGTCGGTTCGCATACGCATACCCATCCGCTGCTCGATCGGATCTCACCGGCCGAAGCCGCCGACGAGCTCGACAGGTCGGTCGGCCTGATCGGCGAACGGCTCGGCCAGGCCGCGCGCGACTTCGCCTACCCCAAAGCGGTACCCGGAACACCCGAAGTCGCCCGCCTGGTGCGGGAACGTTTTCGGTCCGCGGCGTTGGCGGGCACCCGCGTGAATCCATGGCGGGGGACCGATCCGTATCGTCTGGCCCGTTCGCCGATCCAGGTCAGCGACGGCATGCGGTTCTTCCAGTCCAAGCTCGCGGGCGGGATGGCGCTCGAAGATTCGTTCCGTCGTACGATCAACCGCGTCCGGTACGCGAAGGCGCACACATGAGCGCAGCTCGGCCGCTCGTCGCGCATGTCACCACGACCGACATCAGCTTGGAGCTTCTGCTCGGCCCGCAGCTCGAAGCGTTCGCGGCGGCGGGCTTCGAAGTGGTCGGTATCTCAGCACCCGGACCGTACGTCGACGCACTCGAGGCGCGTGGCATCCGCCACGTTCCACTTCATCACGGGACTCGTTCGTTCGCGCCGGCGCACGACGCGCAGGCGATGGTCGAACTCGTCTCGATCTTTCGCCGGTTACGTCCCGCGATCGTGCATACCCACAACCCCAAGCCAGGACTGTACGGCCGGGTCGCGGCGCGGGTCGCCCGCGTGCCGGTGGTCGTGAACACGGTGCACGGCCTATACGCGCAACGTGAGGATCCGGCCTTGCGCCGAGCCGTCGTCTATACGATGGAACGGGTCGCCGAGTTGTGCGCGCACATCGAGCTCGTGCAGAACCCCGAAGACATCGAAACCCTCGCACATTTGGGGGTCCCGCGACGCAAGCTCACCCTGTTAGGCAACGGTGTCGACCTCACCCGATTCGATCCCTCGACGGTGTCAGACGCTGACGCCAGGGCCGCCCGCGCCGAGCTCGGCGGATGCGAACCTGACGACGTGACCGTCGGTCTCGTCGGACGTCTGGTCCGTGAGAAAGGGTACGCCGACGTCTTCGAAGCGGCTCGGCTGCTACGCGATCACGTCCCCCGGATCCGGTTCGCGATCATCGGCGACGTCGACGACGAAAAAGGAGACGCGCTCGGCGCCGACGACCGCCGGCATGCCGAAACGGTCGGGGTACGGTTTTTGGGCGGCCGTACCGACATGGCCCGGCTGTACGCGGGTATGGACGTCCATGTGCTCGCCTCGCACCGTGAGGGGTTTCCGCGCTCGCCGATGGAAGCAGCCGCGATGGGTCTGCCCGTCGTCGCGACGAACGTGAGAGGCTGCCGGCAAGTGGTCGACGAAGGGAGCACCGGCCGACTGGTCCCGGCCCGCGACCCGGTTGCGCTGGCCGCCGCGATCGCCGAGCTCGCCGACGCGCCTGACCTGCGACATCGATTCGGTGTCAGCGCCCGGGAAAAGGCGGTCCGCGACTTCGACGATCGACGGTGCGTCACCATCACCGTCGACACCTACCGGCGGCTGTTGGCGCGCCGTGCTTCGTCGGTCGCGGCTCGGGCGTCGTGAGCGGCGCGTCCGAACCGGCCCCGATGACGTTGCGGTTCGCGACGGACGCCGACGTCGACGCGATCGCGGCATTGCATGCCGGGCGCATCTCGGAAGGTTTCTTGGTGACGCTCGGACCGTCGTTCCTGCGTCGGCTGTACCGGCGGATCGTCCGCTCGTCGGGGGCGTTCGTGCTCGTCGCGGACGGGGCGGGCGGCCCGGCCCGGCCGCGTCCGGTTCGCGGATTTATCGCCGTGGCCGACAACACCGGCGCGTTGTATCGCGAGTTCCTCCTCCACGACGGTGTCGCGGTCGCGCTCGCCGCGACCCGCGGCGTGCTGCGCGCCCCGAGACCGATGTGGGAAACCCTGCGCTACGGGCTGGCCGACGGTACCGACGCGCCGGGCGCCGAAGTGTTGGCCACCGCAGTGGCCGCCGAATGCGTCCAACGCGGCGTCGGAACCCGGCTCGTGCGCACAGCCGTCGAAGAGATGCAGCGCCGCGGTGCGGTATCGGCCCGGGTCGTGACAGCCGTCGGGAACGTCGGCGCGGTCCGAGCCTACGAACACGGCGGCTTCCATGCGTGCGGCATCGACGAGGTCCACCGCGGAGTCCCGCAACAATTGCTGGTATGGCCCTGATCGTCGGTTTCGTCGTCGCCGTGGTCGCGACTCCGATCGCGGCTCGGGTCGCGACGCGACTCGGGCTGGTCGCCCAGCCCGGCCCGCTGAAGGTGCACACCCGCCCGGTGCCGTATCTCGGCGGCGTCGCCGTCCTCGTCGCGTTGGTGGCGCCCCTGGCGGGTGTCCGACCATCGCTGCTCGTCCCGCTCGCGCTCGCGGGCGCCTTGGGGATCGCCGACGACGCGACCGATCTTCCGCCCGTGTTGCGGCTGGTGGTCGAAGTCGCGATCGGTCTCGCGGCGGCGTGGGTCGTCGCCCCGCACGATGCGGCCCATCTCGCGTTCGGTGCGATGGCCGTACTGGTGCTCGTCAACGCGGTGAATCTCCTCGACGGTCTCGACGGACTGGCCGCCGGTGTCGTCGCGGTCGGTGCGCTCGGCTTCTTCGTCGTGTGCTCCGGCGCACCGGCGACGCTCGGGTTGGCGCTCGCAGGCGCCCTCGCGGGCTTCGTTGTCTGGAATGCGCCGCCCGCGCGCGTCTATCTCGGCGATGGGGGCAGCTACCTGCTCGGCACGGCGCTCGCGATGCTGCTCGTCGCGGCGTCGCAACATCACGCGGCGGTCGTCAGTGGAGCGGTCCTGTTCGTCGGTGTCCCAGTCGCCGACACCGCCGTCGCGATCGTGCGCCGCGTCCGGGCACGGACCCCCCTGCTACGCGGAGATCGTGGACACGTCTACGACCAGCTCGTCGATCGAGGATGGTCGTCGAAGACGACGGTCGTCGCGTGCGTCGCGGCCCAAGCCGCGCTCACCGGAGCAGGAATCGGTATCGCGGTGCTGACCGCTGGAGTGGCGGTCGGCGTCGCAGCCGCGATCGTGACGGTCCTCGGCGTCGCCGCGATCGTCGCGTTCACCTCGCCGCGCACCTGGACTTCTGATCGCTGAGCGATCACCAGTCGCATGTCGGGCGGTACCGTATCGGTCATGGCGAGCTCTGGGCGGGGTCTTCGTCTCGGTTTTGTCGAACCCCACCTCCAACGGTTCGGTGGGATCCGACGGATGGTCGAATTTGCGAACCGTCTCGTCGCACGCGGCCACCGGGTCACGTTCTACCTGCCCGACGGTGCGGAGATGCGCTGCGGGTGGATGCGCTGCGACGCCGCGGTGAAGCCGATGACGGCCGGTTTCGGCGACGAGCTCGACGTGGTGTTGTTCAACCACGAACCGCAATGGCATCTCCTCGATCGTTTCGAGCGGGCCCGACGCCGGGCGTTCTACGCCCTGCACGACGGCCAGCTCTACGGCAAGGAAGGCAGCTGGGAAGCTGTGCGCGCCCCGGTCGACTTGCAGCTGGCCAACAGCAACTGGACCGCAGACCAGATTTTCGCTTCGACCGGTCACCGTCCGACGGTGCAGCTCGGCGGGGTCAACCGCGACGTGTTCCGACCGTACCCGGGTCCGAAGCGGTATCGGCTGTTGTGCAGCGGCGAACAGCAACGCGCCTGGAAGGGGACCGACACCATCTTGGAGGCCGGTGAACTCCTCGGCATTCCCGTCGAACGTTACGCCGGCAAGAACCTCGAACAGGCCGCGCTCGGCCGCGAGTACGCGACGGCACAGGTGTTCGCAGTCGGGAGCTGGTTCGAAGGGTTCTGCCAGCCGGGCCTGGAAGCGCTCGCATGCGCGGCGCCGCTCGTCACGACCGACAACGGCGGATGCCGCGAATACGCGATCGACGACGAAACCGCGCTCGTGGTGCCGTCCCGCGACGCGCCCGCGATGGCCGACGCGATTCGTCGGCTCCTCGACGACGACGCGTTGGCGTGCCGCCTCGTCGCGAACGGGCTCGATGTCGTCGCCCGCGACTTCGACTGGGAGCGCCGCACCGACGAGTTCGAGATCGTCCTCGACGGCCTGAGCGCGCATCCGACGGCCGCGCCACCGCCGATGCGCCCGATCGCGCCGACCGAACCCGAACTTTCGGTGGTGGTCCTCGCGTGGAACAACCTCCTGTACACCCAGCAGTTCGTCGACTCGGTTCGGCGGCACACCGACGTCCCCTACGAGCTTGTGATCGTCGACAACGGTTCGGAGTGGGAGGCCGCGAACTATGCGCGCGCGGCCGCGGATCGAGTCGTCCTCAACGACACCAACTTGGGCTTCGCGCGCGGGATGAATCAGGGCCTCGCCGCCGCGCGCGGAACTTACGTCGCGTTCTGCAACAACGACACGACCGTACCGGCCGGGTGGGCGGCGCATCTCGTGCAGAGCGCGCGCTGCCATCCGAACGCGGCGGTCGTCGTTCCGGCCGTGACCGCAACCCGCAATCCGGTGAACTTGCGTACCGAGGCCGGCACCGACGTCGAGGTGCTGGCGCCGTTCAGCGCGCCGCCGGCCGCGATCGTCTACGTGATGCCCGCGCAGACCGTGCGCCGGCTCGGAGCCTGGGGCGAGGAGTACGAGATCGCGAGCGGCGAAGACGTCGACCTGTGCTTCAAAGCATGGGTCAACGATCTCGACGTCGTCTACGACCAACGCGCACTCGTCGCCCATGTCGGCAAGGGCACCGCCTCCCATCTCGACGACTGGCAATCGTTATGGGCTCGGAACCGTCGCCGGTTCCTCGACAAATGGATGGGCGACGGCGACGTGCCACGCCTCGATACCTGTGATCCGGCCCGCTTCGCGCGCAACCGCGAGACGTCGCGCGCGGTCGCAGGTTGGATGGACCGCTACTTCACGATGCGAGATCGCGAGGATCGCCGGCTTCGGCGTTTCTTCGCCAAGAACGGTCCGGTCCAGACCTATCTGTTCGGATGGGCGCACGCAGGATGGCGCCGGGTTCGGCCCCGGCTTCCGGCCCGGATCGCGAACCGGTTGGGATCGGCGGCGCGTCGGGTCGAGTGACCGACATCGGCATCCTGAGGCGTCGGCATCACGAGGCGGCGGCGTCGGCGGCGCGTGTCGCACGAATGATCGACGGGGTCGCGCAGAGCTGGCCGTACACCGAAGGTTCGGCGGCCGTGCGGAACGTCACCGGCCGGACCGCGGTGAAGATCGATCCGGCCGGAGTGATCGCCCGGAACGGATATGTGTCGTAGGTTCCGCCCGTCACCGGCGCGAACTGGACTTTGCCGCTCGGTGCCCGCAGAACAAGTTGTTGTCCTTTCGCGAGGGTGAACAGGTGCTGGTGGGCGATGTCGACACAGAGGTCGTCGGGTGCGCGCCGGCCCGGCCCTTGTTCGAACGACAGACGCAAGGTGTCCATCGCTTCGTTGTCGGTCGAGATCGTCGACGGCTTCGGGATCCGTCCGCTCGCGGCGCCGCTGCGCAACCAACCGATCGTGACGAAATGCGCGAGCTCCTGTTCGGGCTTGACGCCGGCCGGCACCTCCTTGGCGGTCGGGACGTACGGCAACGACAGCATCATCTGCTTGTAGTCGACCTGGTTCGTGACGATCGGCTTGTTCATGTAGTTGAGGATCACGTTCAGGTTTCCGGGTATGCCGACCACGACCAACGCGACGACGACGACGGTCAGCTTGGGGAACCGTCGCATCACCGCATCGGCGGCGACACCGAGCGCGGGCAAGATCATCGCCGCGACGAGGTGCAGATATCGGCTCTTTTCCTGGAACGTGCCGAGGCCGGCACGACCGAACCCGGTGATCGCCAGCAAGGCCAACGCGCCGGCCATCAACCCGACCGGCAGTGCCGCCTGGCGGCGAAATCCGCTCCAGTCGAGGGGCCGGTACGCGACGATCAGACCACCGACGAGCAACACCGCGAGCAGTGGACCGACCCCGCGGATATGTCCGATCGCGCCGAACGTCGCCGCGACGAACGTCCGAACGAAGCTGAGGATCTGGCCGATGCCGGCGTGGTAGCCGGTAAAACCCAAATGGCCGATCGCGGCGTACCACGTGAGGTACACCGCCGCGAGGGGGACGGTGTGCACGAGCGCGAGGCGCCAGCCGCGCAACAACAGCACCGCGACCCCGACCGCGATGACCATCGCGACGCCGACGCCGGAACACATCAGCGCGCAACAACCCGCGGCGAGCGCGTAGCCGTCGCGTCGATCCACCTTTGTCATGTCGGGTCGGTCGTGCGTCGCGGCCAGCAACTGGATCAGGCCGAAGACGAGCGAACCGACGAGCGTCATCTGGAACGGCAACACGATGTTCTGATAGCCGCTCCCGAAGAACACCAGCACGCACGCGACGATCGTCGCGGTCCACGGACGCACACCGACGCGGCGCATCACCGTCCGTACCAGCAGCGCAGCTGCGAGATGCAAGACGACGATCACGACCTGGTACGGCAAGTAGCTGCGGAGCCCGAAGACCCACCACAGCGCACGGTAGGTGAGGACGGGGATCGTGACCCAGTGCTCGTTGTGGGCGCGGAACAGATCTCCGAGGTTGAACGCGGTCCGGTTCGCTAAGAAGTCCCACTCGTCGAGGTAGAACCACATTTGGCGCGAGATGGCCAGGTAGAACACGAAGGCCACGAACTCGGCGAGGAAGAACACCGTGAGCGCGGACGGTTCGGACGTCTGCGGCGGGCCGGGTTCGTCGGCGCGCAGACCTTCCCGATCCGGTTGTTCGTCAACCTCCGCGGGCGGTTCGGACGATCGCGACGACGCCTGCGACATTGCTCTCCGATTCACGGGTAGGCGCGTACACGACCGCCCCGGAGGAGCGCGCCCCGCCCAGATCGTAATGGACGCCTACAGTCCGGCGAATGCGGTGGACGGTGCACGGCGAACGGAGCCTGTACGAAAGCGAGTGGCTCCGACTGGTGCTCGTCGACGTGGAGATCCCCGGAGGCGATCGTTTCGAACATCACGTCGTGCGGATGCCGAATCAGGCGGCCGGCACGATCGTGCGTGATCCCGACCGAGGCGTGTTGTTGCTGTGGCGTCATCGGTTCATCACCGACACGTGGGGTTGGGAGATCCCCGCCGGCCGCATCGATCCCGGCGAAACCCCTCCCGCCGCCGCGGCTCGAGAAACGCTCGAGGAAACCGGGTGGCAGCCCGCGTCGTTGCGGCCGCTCCTACGCTTCCAGCCGACCAACGGACTGTCGGATCAGGTCTTTCACATCTTCGTCGCTGACGGCGCGACCCGGCTCGGCGAACCGAGCGATCCAGGTGAGTCCGAACGTGTCGAGTGGGTAACCGTCGCGGATCTTCGTCGAATCGTGCAGGACGGCCAGATGCTCGACGGCCTTTCGCTGACCGCCGTGCTCTACGCGTTGGCGTTCGGCCCGCTCACATCACCCTGAACGACGAGCCGCGGCCCGGGACGAACCCGCGACCCGACGCCGGCCAACACTGCGCGTCGGGCCTTGACCGAAGGTGATCAGTCGAGCTCGAACATGCGTGCGTCGACTTCGGCGATCGTCGACACGTACGCGTCGAGTTCGACCGCGTGTTCGTGCGCGGCACGGACGATCTCGCAGACCTGCTCGACGTGGCCGTCGCTCAAGTCAGGGTAGACGGGGAGCGACAGCACGCTCGACGCGACCGCGTCGGTGACGGGAAGACGCCGGTACTCGAGGTGCTCGTAGGTGCGCTGGCGGTGCACCGGCGGATCGAAATACTTGCGGGTGTCGACCCCTTCGGCCAGCAGCGCCAACGCGAGGCCGTCCCGGGAGACGCCGAAGGTGTCAGCGTCGACCCTGATCGTCAGGTCCTTGAACGTACTCGTGTCCCGCGCGGAGATGGTCTGAAGCTCGATGCCGGGCACGTCGGCGAGGTAGTCGCGGTACAGGCCCGCGAGGTAGCCGCGGCGTTCGAGCAGCTCGTCGAACCGGGCGAGGGACTCGAGCGCCATCGCCGCGTGGAACTCGGACATGCGGGCGTTCAGTCCGGCGAAGCGAGTGTCGTAGTCGCCCGGGTTGCCGTAGTCGCGGCCGATGCGCAACGTTTCGGCGAGGACCGGGTCGTTGGTTGCCACCAGTCCGCCCTCGCCGGCGACGAGCGGTTTCGTGGGGGTCAGGCTGAAGACTTCGGCGTTGCCGAACGAGCCGACCGGCACCCGATCGACGTAGGCACCCAATGCGTGCGCAGCATCGAACACGAGGGGGACGCCGTGCGTCCGAGCGAGGTCTTCGAGCTCGCGCACGTTGCAGGGCGCACCGAACATGTGGGTCGCCATGATCGCGCTGGCGTTGGCGAGCTGGCGCGACGTGTCGGCGAGATCGATCTGGAACGACCGCGACGAACACTCGACGAATCGTGGGCTGCGTCCATTCCACATGACTGCATGCGCCGACGCCGAGAACGTGAAGCTCGGCACCACGACCGGGCCGGGACGACCGTTTGTGAGCGCCTGCACCACGAGCATCAGACCGGACGTGCACGAACTGACCGCGACGACATGCGAAACGTGGAGGCGTTCGGCGATGCGGTGCTCGAGTTCGGCGACGAGCGGCCCGTTGGTGAGCATGCCCTGCTTGTACGACGGTTCGAGACGGCGCATCACACGCTCGAGCGGCGGTCGCGCTGGCCGCACGAACGGCAGGCCTGGCGCGAAGACGGGCTTGCCGCCGAGCAGCGCGGGCAGGCGCGGTCCGCCGGCCGCGTCGAGGGCAGTCAGGTCGATGGTCACGACCGGCGGGAGCGGCGCCACGTCGTGGGCCATCGCCGGTTCGAACACCCGGTCGCCTTCGAGGTGACATTCGATGCCGCACTCGGTGAGCATCTGGTCGAGGAGGCCGACGATCACCGGCTCGTGTGAACCGCTACAGCAGCGTCGCCACACGTCGAGGAAGTAGGCGAGTCTCGCCCGATCGGTCGGAACTTTCGGCGTGAGGCTGCGGATCGACGGGTGCCATGTCGGTTCGACAGTTTCGGCGTCATCGTGCAGGTACTCGTGGAGCCGCTCGCCCGGCCGGGTACCGACGATCTCTATTTTGATGTCGGCGTCGGGACGGTGGCCGGCCAGGCGGATCATCTGACGTGCAAGTTCGATGATCTTGACCGGCTGACCCATCTCGAGCTCGAAGACTTTGCGTTTGTCGGCCATGGCGCCGGCCTGCAGCACCAGGCTGACGGCTTCGGGGATCGTCATGAAGTACCGCGTCATCTCAGGGTCGGTCACGGTGACCGGTCCACCTTCGACGATCTGGCGGAAGAAGGTCGGCACCACACTGCCGCGACTGCCGAGCACGTTGCCGAAACGCACCGCCGCGAACGGCAGCTCGTGCTCGTTCCCGATCGACAGCACCGCCAGCTCAGCGACCCGCTTGCTCGCCCCCATGATCGAGCAGGGATCGGCGGCTTTGTCGGTGGAGATGTGCACGAGCCGGCAACGGTGATCCGCGGCGACCTGCGCGAGCGTCCACGTCCCCAACACGTTGGTCTGGATCGCTTCGGACGGGTGCGACTCGAGGATCGGCACATGCTTGTGCGCGGCGGCGTGGAACACGACGTCGGGCTCGTGGCGTTCGAAGATCTCGCGCAAGCGGGCCTCGTCGCGGATGTCGGCCAGGATCGGCTCGGCCTTGTCGAGGGAGGCGACAACCTCGAACAGGAGACTGTCGTCGCGGTCGAGGAGCAACAGCCGCGCTGGGCGATACTGCGCGATCTGGCGGGCGATTTCGCTGCCGATCGATCCGCCCGCGCCGGTCACGAGGACGTTCGCGCCTTCGAGGTAGTCCGCGATGTCGCTCGGGTCGACCGGTGCGTGCTCTCGTCCGAGCAGGTCGGTGAGGTCGAGGTCGCGCAAGCTGTTGAGGAGCGGTTCGCCGTCTGAGTCCGAGCGGCCACTGAGCACCTTGACCTGCGCGTCGGTTTTCAACGCGCGGGCCTCGATGTCGCCGCGCCGTTCGCGTGACGCCTCAGGAAGCGCGATGACCACGCGGTCGACACGCTCGCGCGTGCAGACCGCTTCGAGGTCTTCGGTCGTTCCGAGGACGCGTATCCCGCGTACGGAACGACCCACGATCTGTGCGTCGTCGTCGACGAAACCGACCACGACCGAATCGCCGAACGTTCGCGATCCGAGTTCCAACGCCAATGCGACACCGGCGTCGGTCGTTCCGACGATCAAGGTGCGCAGACGTGTCGTTTTGCCGTTGCGTTGACGTTCGAGCGCGAACAGGCGGGCTTGGAACCGGATCCCGCCACAGCCGAGCAGAATCAGCAGCGCCGCCACCGGAGGCGCGGTGAGGATCGGCAACGTCATGTGTTGGATGTCGGCGAACCATGCGAGCACGAACGTCGACGCGAAGATGCCCGTCGACACCGCGGCGACGACCCGGACCGCCTCTTCCACCGACGCGTAACGCCACACCGGTCCGTACAGTCCCATCACCTGGTTGACGAACAGCTGGGTCACGATCGGGATCAACAGGTACGGGATGAAGCCGCGTATACCGAACGGCGCGTCTCCGCCGAAACCCAAGAGAAAGGCGAGCAGCCAGCCCGCGCCGATGACACCAAAATCCAGGACTCGCAGACTGGTGGTGCCGCGTCCTTGAGCAACGCCGTACACGGAGCGTGCGAACCGGTGAGGATCCGATGTCGCGTTCGGTCCCTCGCTCAGCGGCGCTGTCGAGAATCGACCCACCCCCGTACCCCCCCCGCCCCGCGTGCCAGGCCTCGAGCCAGATCCGTCCGGCCTGCCATCACAAATCTTGGCGCGGTCGGCGCCGAGCGTCAACCAAGAGAAACGCGCAGCGCGCGAGTCTTCCGGGTCCTTATGTGTGGAATGTGACATGCTCGCGCCGCCTGCCAGGCATGACAACCGGCCGTTGTCGAGTGGGCCGAATGAACCATGTCCGCGACTGGTTTCGGTTAAACGTCCGGTCGGTCGGACCGACGAACGAGGTCGGTCAGCCGCTCGTCGTAGATGGCGGCGGCGTGGCTCGACGCAAAGCGCACCGACTCGCGGCGTGCCCGCTCGCCGAGCTGTTGTCGCCGCGGCCGATCCCGCAAGAGCTGCACGACCCGCGCCGCGAGCTGGTCAGGGTCGATCGCGTCGATGACCACTCCGGTTTCGCCGTCGTCGATCAACTCGCGGACGCCTCCGACGGGTACGGTGACGATCGCACAGCCGGCCATCTGGGCCTCGATCAGCACCCCGGGCAGACCTTCGGAGTCGCTCGTAAGGATGAAGACATCGACCGCGCCGAGGATCTGCGCGATGTCGTCCCGGTGGCCGAGCACATGTACGGAGCCAGCCAGTCCGCGTGCGGTGACGTCACGCACGAACTGGGTCCGGAGCGGCCCGTCACCGGCGACGACGAGATGTGCCGATTCGCCGAGCTCGTGGACCGCCGCCAACGTGTCGAGCGCCCGATCGGGCCGTTTTTGGCCGATGAGATGACCGACGAAGCCGATCATTGCGACGTCGCTCGCGATCGCGAGCTCCTCGCGGAGGTTGCGGGCCGCGACATCGCGATCCACCGTCATGAACGGTGCCGGATCCCGGAAATTTGGGATCACCCAGATCGGTCCGGTGAAGCCGAGCCGACGGAGCTCGTCGCCGAGGTCGTCGGTGAGGGCGACCGCCGCATCGACACGGCGGACGACCGCACGCCAGCGGAGCTGTCGCACCGGTCGCCGCATCTGGGGCGGGAACCCGAGAATGCGTTGCCACACGATCAACGGGCGACCGCGCCGGCGTGCGAGCACCGCGGCCTCGACGGCACGGCCGCCGTGCGCGATGACCACCTCGGCGGATTCGGTCACGAGTCGCTGTCGTAGCGCCCGGCCGGCGAGGACGACGGTCCGGGCACCACCGTCGCGGCGGCGGGTCAGCGGCGGCAGCTCACCGTCTTGGGTGCCGTCGAAACCGAGTCCTAGCGCGAACACTCGGCTGGTATGACCGACCCGGTCGAGCTCGCGTGCGAGCTCCAACGCGACGAGTTCCGCGCCGCGACGTTGACTGCGGCTGACCAGGTGCACGATGCGCACGGACGTCATCGTGCCACCGCCATCAGGCTCCGGACCGCACAACGCAGGCCGTCCCGGTCGCGGCCGACGGCGACGCTGCGAGCGGACCGGACCGCATCGGTGTCTAGGTGGGGGCCGCTACCGTGCATCGACCATGGAATCGGGGCCC
This sequence comes from Acidimicrobiia bacterium, assembly GCA_052148155.1. Classification (GTDB taxonomy): domain Bacteria; phylum Actinomycetota; class Acidimicrobiia; order IMCC26256; family PALSA-610; genus JBBQER01. The sequence goes on from JBKQIY010000166.1 coordinate 71,282, forward strand.
GATCCGAGCGATACCGGCGCGATCTCGGGCCACCGCGGTGCGATCGTCGTGCTTCCGACGGTCGCGGCCGGCCAGCACGGCCCGGTCGCCGCATGGGTGAGCGCCGCCGGTTGGGCGACTGCGCTGCGCAACCTGCTCGGCCAGGTGTGGGTCGTGACCCCCGACGGTCCGATGGAGCCCGACGAACTGCGCCGACGCGCCTCCGCGCCGACGCTCGCATCGCCGTCGAGACCGAGCTGGCACCGTTGGGTCCCGGTGGTCGCGAACACCGCACGCAAAGACGTTCGCGAATGGCGACGGGCACGGACATTTCACGTCGACCCTTCGGGTCCGTGGTGCGACTCCGACGTCGCCTGCGTCTGGCAACGCCACGAGCTGTTTCACACCGCCGGTCCGCGCCTGGCTCGCACGCTCGGTGTGCCGTCGATCGTGTTTGTGCCCGCACCGCTGGTCTGGCAGGCGCAGCAGTGGGGTGTGCGGCGTCCCGGCTGGGGTCACTGGACCGAACTCGCCGGTGAGCGGACCCCGTTACGCAGCGCCGACGTCGTCGCCTGCGGATCGGAGGCAGTTGCCGAACAGGTTCGGCGCATCGGTGTCGACGACCGCCGCATCGTGATCACACCGACCGGCGCCGATCTCGACCTGTTCCGATCGTTTCCGGACCGAGACGCACTCCGACGCCGTCTCGGCCTCGAAGGCCGGTTCGTGGTCGGTTGGGTCGGAAGCTTTCGACGATTCCACGCGCTCGACCAGGCAGTCGACGCCGTTTCTGGCCTCGAAGGAACGACGCTGTTGCTGGTCGGCGACGGTCCCGAACGCGCCGCGGTCGAACGCCTCGCACGCCAGCGGGGCGTCGCGGTGCACTGCACCGGCACCGTCGCACACGACGACGTCGGCGGCTACCTCGCGGCGATGGACGTGGCGCTCGTGCTCGCGTCGAACGACCAGCCGTTCCACTACTCGCCGCTCAAGCTCGCCGAGTACCTGGCGGCGGGCGTGGCGGTGGTCGCTCCCCGGGCCGGTTCGCTCCCGACACAACTTCGTGACGGCGTCGACGCGGTCCTCGTCGCCCCGGGCGACCGCCGCGCGCTGGCCGACACGTTGCGTGCACTTCGCGACGATCCCACGATGCGTGAGGGACTCGGCCGGGCCGCGAGGTCCGTTGCCGGCGAACGCTGGTCGTGGGACCATTCGGCGCGTCAGGCGCTCGCGGCGGCGAGCCGCGTCGCGCCACGGTCCCGATCGGGCCCGTAACCGGCGCTCGACTCGGTAGGATTGGGCGGATCGAGGTGGCGCGCGGCGGGCGCCCTGCCTTGCCCCACGATCCGCATCGAGGATTCATGGCGGCCACGCAGCCCTATCGCATCCCGACGATCTACGAGTCGACGGCCACCGGACTGCCGCCGTTGCGTGCGTACTTCGTCGAGCTGTGGGGGCGACGCCGATTCATGTGGCACTTGTCCCGATCCGACCTCAAAGCCGAGCATTACGACTCGGCGATCGGCCAGCTGTGGGTCATCCTCGACCCGCTGCTGCTCGCCGCGGTGTACTTCCTGCTCCGCACCGTTGTGCGTCCCGCCGGCAGCGGACCCGCACGCAACGCGATCATCGCTCACCTGGTGTGGGCGGTGTTCTTTTTCACGTTCGTGAGCAACTCCATGATGGCGGGCGCCCGGTCACTGCTGAACGGGCGGAACCTGATCATGAACGCGTCGTTCCCGCGGGCGGCGCTGCCGATCGTCGCGGTCGTCAAAGCCGTCTTCGACTTCTTGCCGACGTTGGTCGTGTACTTCGCGTTCCATCTCGTCCTCGGGCAGCCGTTCGGCGCTTCCCTCGTGGTCATCCCGGTGATCGTCGTGATCCTCGCGGTCATGTCGCTCGGACTCGGGCTGCTGTTCGCGCCGCTCATGGTGTTCTACCGAGATACCGGCGGGTTCTTGCCGTACGTGACGAAGATCTGGCTGTATGTGACCCCGGCGTTGTACTTCGTGCGCGAGATCCCTCCGAAGCTGCTCGTCTACCTGCGCTGGAACCCGCTGTACCCGTCGTACGCGGCACTCGAGCAGATCTTCAACGCGCACATGCCGTCGCCGGCGTATCTGCTCGCGGCGAGCGCGTGGGCGGTCGGGTTCTTTTTCGTCGGAGCGTTGGTGTTCTTGGCGCGGGAGCGGGACTTTGCTGTCCGGCTCTGACCGTCCGCCGGCCGTGTGGGTCGATGACCTGTGGGTCAGCTTTCGGGTGACACGCGAAAAAAACCAGACCCTGAAAGGCACCCTCGCGCGGATGCGGGACCGCTCGAAGCAGGCGATGCTGATCGAGGCGCTGCGGGGTGTGAGCTTCCAGGTGCCGGCAGGATCGGTCTACGGAGTGATCGGCCGCAACGGGGCCGGAAAGTCGACGATGCTGCGCACGATTGCCGGCATCCTGCCGCCGACAGCTGGCCGGGTCGCAGTGTGGGGCCGGGTCACCCCGCTGCTGTCGTTGGGTGTCGGGTTCAATCGCGAACTCACCGGACGTGAGAACATTTTGTTGGGCGGGCTCACCGCCGGCCTCACCGCCGCGGAGGTCTACGCCAACTTCGACGCGGTCGAGGAGTTCGCCGGTCTCGGCGACGCGATCGACTTTCCGATGCGGACGTACTCGTCGGGCATGTTCGGGCGTCTGGCGTTTTCGGTCGCCGCGCACCTCAGACCCGAGATTTTGCTCATCGACGAGGCGCTCGCGGCAGGCGACGCGGCCTTCAAATTGAAGTCGATGGGCAAGATCATCGAGCTGTGCGAGCATCAGGAATGCACCGTGCTGATCGTGTCGCACGGCCTCGAGGTCGTGCGGGCCTTGGCAGAACGTTGTGTGTGGCTCGACCGTGGCGTCGTGCGTGACGAGGGCCCCGCCGACGAGGTGGTCTCGGCGTACATGGCCGAAGAGAACATCGAGGAGACGAGCGCCACCGCCCTCGAAGACGTGTGATACGCCCGGTCGCGCAACGGTTGACGGGGCGGAGCTATCTCGTGTCGAAGCAGATCGCGCTCGCCCGCATGCGCCGCAACGCCCCGCCCGTCGTCGTGTTCAGCATGGGCAAGACCGGCAGCACCGCCGTCGCCCGCGCCGTGCAAGACGCCACCGGCGACCGTGTCTTCCAGGTCTTTCGACTCGACCCCGACCGGCTCGCACAAGCCGAACGTCGCTACCGGGCCGGGGCCCGATCCCCGTTCCCGGGCGCGATGCACCTGTGGGAATCGACCTACCTGGTCCGCCGTCCGCCCACCGCGGCCGCGCCGTGGACGGTGATCACGACGGTACGAGAGCCGATCGCGCAGGCCGTGTCGGCGTTCTTTCACGGCGGCGTGCGGCGCGGGGTCGTACACGACGATGCCCCGACCGACACCCTGACCGAGACGCTGCTCGCTGAGCGTTGGGTGCGCGCGCCGCTGCGTTGGTTCGAGCGGGAGTTCGTCCCGGCGTTCGGCATCGACGTGTTCTCCGAGCCGTTCGATCCTGTACTCGGATACGGGACGGTCGAAACGTCATCGGTGCGGGTGCTGTTGGTCCGCCAAGAGAACTTCGACGTCGTGCCCGACGTGCTCGCCCGGTTCCTGGGACGCCAGGCGCCGGTGCCGGTCCCGGCCCGCAACGAGGCGACGACCAAGGGATACGCGGCACGGTACCGGGAGTTCTTGGCTTCGGTCCGGTTGCCGGGCCCCGTCCTCGACGAGGCCTACTCCTCTCCTTACGCCCGACATTTTTATGCCGACAGTGAGCTGGAACGGTTCCGGCAGCGTTGGACCGAAGGGTCCGACGCGTCCGCCAGCTCCGCCTGACGGTCCCGCGACACATTCACGAGGCGGTCCGATGGCCCGATTCGCCCCGGTTACGATGTTCGCCTGAGGAGGGTGCTGGGATGGACGATTCGGACAAGGACGCCCCGGAGGCGTCGGGTTCGGCCGGGCGGCCCCAGATGCCGATCGGTGGCATGGTCAGGGACCCGAAGGAAATCAAGACCAACCCGTCGCTGACGAAGTTCCTGCGCGACCGCATGACCGCGGGCGTGATCGGCAGCCTGGTCGCGATTGGTGTGCTGCGGCCGCGTCTGCCGTCCGGGGAGCTCGGCCGCCGGTCCTGGAAAGGGCTCGCCGCGTTCTTGGGTTCGATTTTCGCGATCGTGTTCGTGTGGACGTCGGTCCACATCGTGCAGCCGGGAGCGGTTGCGGTGCCGGTCACGTTCGGTCATTCCGGCAAGCCCCTCGGCGCCGGCTTGCACATCACGTTGCCGTTCACGACGGCGTACTCGATCAACACGCGTACCCAGAACTACACGATGACCTCCAACCCGGGCGAGGGCCAGAAAGGCAACACCGACGACTCGGTCGCAGTGCTCGGCCAAGACGGCGGCTCGGCGTCGGTCAACGCGACCGTCCTGTACCGGGTCGATCCGGGGAAAGCGACCGAGGTGTACCGCGACCTCGGTACCAACTACGCGAGCGCGGTCGTCCGTCCGTGGGCGCGGGGCTGCATCCGTGACGTGTTCACCCGGTACACGATGGTTGCCGCCGCAACCACCGACTGGAACAACGTCGAAACCGACGTCCATCAATGCATGGTGGCCAAGTTCGGAACCACGGGACTGATCCTCCAAGACTTCCAGCTCCGTGAGGTCACCCTGAGCAGCACCCTCGCGAGCGCAGTCGCGTCCAAGGTCGCCGCGCAGCAGGTCGAACAGCAGCAGGTGTTCGAGCTCGCCACCGCGCAACAGCAGGCCGACATCACCCGAATTCAGGCACTCGCGACCGCCGACTCCCAACAGATCCTGGCGTGCGGAGGTTCGCCGGCGACGCTGACCCGCGACGGCCAAGAGGTGGAGACGGTGATCCCGAATCCGCTGTCGAGATGTTCGCAGGCCCAGCTCACGCCGGCCTACTTGCAGTTCACCTATATCCAGGCGTTGAAGCAGCTCGCGTCCTCGAACAACACGACGACGCTCGTGTTGCCGTTCGACAAGAACCTGACGCCGCTCATCTCGCTGCCGGCCGGCGCGCCGACCGGCTCGACGAGCGGTTCGACGACGACGACCGTTCCCGGCAGTTCAGGTTCGTCGACCATCACCGCCGGCAGCGGCCCGTAACGACAGGCTGCACGCAGGCCCTGACCGGGTGTGCGCCGCCGTCGCGAACCGGACGGCCGCACCCCGTCGCGGTCGGCGGTGTCCAGTGTCAGGTGTCAGGTGTCAGGTGAGTGTGCGTAGCCAGTCGACCGTCGCGGCGAGGCCGTCGTCGAGCCCGACCGAGGCGTGAAAGTCGAGGTCGGCCGCGGCGGCGGTCGGGTCGGCCCGGCTGTGGCGTACGTCGCCTGGCCGGGACGGGACGAACCGCGGGTGCGGTTCGACGTCGAGCAGCTTGCCGAGCACGTCGAGCACGTCGAGCAGCGTCCACGACCTGCCGCCCGCGATGTTGTACGCCCGGCCGGCGCACCTCTCGCCGGCCGCGCCGGCCGCCGCGAGGTTCGCGGCGACGACATCGGAAATGAATGTGAAGTCGCGCGACTGCAGCCCGTCACCGTGGACCTCGGGGTCACGTCCGTGCAACAGGGCGTCGGTGAACAGCGGGACGACCGCCGCGTAGGTCGCGTCCGGCCGTTGGCGGGGCCCGTACACGTTGAAGTAGCGCAACGCGACCGTCTCGAGGCCGTACAGCTCGCTGAACACACGGCAGTACTCCTCGGCGGCAAGTTTCGACACCGCGTACGGCGAACGTGGCCGCATCGGTGCGTCCTCGCGGGTCGGCAGCGGGGCCGCACCGCCGTACACGCTGCTCGACGATGCGTGCACGACCCGGCGGACGCCGGCGTCGACGGCGGCCTTCAGGACGGTCAGCGTGCCGTGCGTGTTCGCGGTGTCGGTGACGAGAGGATGCTCGACCGACCGCAGCACAGCTTTGTGCGCCGCCTGGTGGAACACGAGCTCGCAGCCTTGTATCGCGTCGCGGACGGCGTCCTCGTCGGCGACGGAGCCGACCTCCAGGCGAGCGCGTCCGTCGACGTTCTCGCGGACGCCGGTTTCGAGATCGTCGAGCACGACGACATCGTGATCGTGATGCACGAGCGCGTTGACGAGGTGCGAACCGATAAAGCCCGCACCTCCCGTCACCAGGATCTTCATCCTCATCGTGGCGGCGCCCTCCGGCCCGGGAACGCCCGGGCGACCCGGCACGGCTGCCCGGCCAAGTGTCCCGGGCCGGCCCAGACGCGACTTAGATCACCTGGGCGAGACGACGGTTGAGCGCCGCGAGGGTCGATCGAGCTGCCGCGTCGATCGGGCTGGCACCGGCCGCGATGCCGTAGTCGATGGGTGCGTCGGCGACGACTCCCTCGAGCGCAACCGCGACGACGGCGCGGTCGTCGGCGTCGTGGTCGATCTCACGGGCCCACAGCGGATGCGGCGTGAACTCGGCTCCGAGTTCCCGAACCGCGGCGAGGGTCGCCTCGACTGCGCCGACCAGACCGCTGCTCGACACCGCGCGGCCGATGGTGCGCCGGCCGTCGAGGATCAGGTGCACTTCGAGCTCGTCGGAGTCAGGGAACGCCAACACCGCGAGCAGACGGGCCCGGCGTCCGTCCGAACCGGTGTCTTCGACGTGTTCGGCGGATGCAGGCGGTTCAGGCGCGGCGACGGTTTCTGGCGGGGCGACCGCCTCGACCGTCGGCGCCGCCGGTACGGGAGCGGCCGGAAACGACCGCCAACGGACGATCTCGACCGCGGTGCGTTCTTCGATGTGGCGGGCCACGATCCGTGACGCGTCGATCGGGACCGGATGTTCCGGGGCGTCGATCCGGTCGCCGAGGTGCAACTGGACGAGCAGCATGTCTTCGCGTTCGTCGAAGCCGGCAGCCTTGACGCCGGGCAGCTTGCGCAGCTCGAGCTCGAGGTCGTCGAGCGAGTTCATCTGTGACCCCTCTCGTGGTTCGCGGCGCACGTCAGCGTCCTGTCTTCATTTCGTACATCCGTTTGTCGGCGATCGCCATGAGCTCTTCTTGTTCTGAGGCGTCGCCTGGGATCTGAGCCCAACCGTAGGAGAACGGCGGGCACGGACGATCGAAACCTTCCGCGTTTCGGACCCGCGCCATGAGCAACTCGACGGCCTCGGGAGGGGTGTTCGGCAGGATCATCGCGAACTCGTCGCCTCCGATGCGGGCCGCGTCGTCACCGATGCGCATCACACGCCGGAACCGGTCACCCAAATTGCGAAGTGCCGCGTCGCCGGCCGGATGACCTTCGCTGTCGTTGACGACCTTGAGGTGATCGAGGTCGAGGACCACAAGCGTGAACTGCCACCCGTACCGGTTGCCCCGCGCGACAGCCATCTCGAGGAGACGAACGAAGCTGCGCCGGTCGTACAGGCCGGTGAGCGGGTCGTGCCAGGCGTCGTAGCGGACGACGTCGAGACGCAACGCCAACACACACAACGACAGCATCAACGACCGGTCGAAGTCGTCATGCTCGAGCGCCGGCTGGGTGTACAGACCGGGCGGAGCGACGAGCAGTTCGTCGTCTTCCTGGCTCAGCGGCCGCCGGCCGGCGCAGAAGATCTGACGTCCGATCTGACGTTCCTCGAGCACCACGGCTGCGTCTTCGAGGGAAAACTGTTCGACCAGCGCGTCGAGCGATTGGTAGATCAGCGCGATGCCCGAATCGGTTGTCGCGATCGTCGCGAGCAGCTCTTCGCTCGGATCGGTCATCACGAGCGCTCCGCCGGCCCGTGCCGAATCGGTCTCGAACCGTCCAGTTGCAGCGCCGGGAAAGATTGCTCCCAATCCCCGTCCATAACCCGCCTGCTGCGGCACTGCACCCTCCCTGGTGTTGCCCCGCGGGTCGCGCCGTCACCTTGTGGGTGTGTCATGGCCCGCCGCTCCATTTGACCCCGTGCTGGACGGGAAGAATAGCGGCATTCGTGCCTTTAGTGAAGGGCGAGCGCAGGTTTGGGGAGACTTTTTGGACCTGCAGTAACCTTGCGGCTTCCACATGATCCGGGACGACCTCGCCCTCGCCGTTCGCCAGGCAATCGCAGACGGCGGACTGCCCGACCCGCCGAACGGCATCGTGTTGGAGCCGCCCAAACAACGGGATCGGGGCGACTGGGCCACCCCCGTCGCGCTCGCTCTGACGAAGCTGGTGGTCGGCGCCCGACCGATGGAGATCGCGCAGCGGATCGTCGACGCGCTGAACGCCGCCGACGTTGCGCACCTCGCCCGCGCCGAAGCCGCGATGCCGGGCTTCGTGAACCTGTACCTGGCGCCGAGCTGGTTGCACGACGTGTTACGCACCGTCGTCGCCGACGGCGACCGCTTCGGAACGTCGGACGCGTTGGCCGGAGCGCGCATCAATCTCGAGTTCGTGTCGGCCAACCCGACCGGACCGCTCCATGCCGGAGGGGGGCGGTGGGTCGCGGTCGGCGACGCGATCGCGAATCTGCTGGTGTCGCAAGGCGCGCACGTGCACCGCGAGTACTACCTCAACGACACCGGCAATCAGCTCGTGACGTTCCGCGACTCCTTGGACGCTCGCTATCGGGGCGAGCAACCCCCCGAGGATGGATATCAGGGCGCGTACCTCACCGACCTCGCCGCCGACCTGCACGCCGAGCGCGGCGGCGACCTTTCCGCCGCCGACGCCTGCGAATGGGGCCTCCAACGCATCATCGAAGGCCTCCGCAACGACCTTGGGCGCATCGGCGTGCATTTCGATACATGGTTCTCCGAGCGGACCTTGCACGAACGCAACGACGTCGCGGACGTGCTGGGCGTCCTCGACCAGCGAGCAGTGGTGTACGACAAAGACGGTGCGCGCTGGCTGCGCACCACCGACTTTGGCGACTCGCGCGATCGCGTCCTGGTGAAATCGGACGGCTCGACGACCTATCTTTGCAACGATCTCGCATATCACCGTGACAAGCTCGCCCGCGGCTCCAACCACCTGATCGACATTTGGGGCGCCGACCACCACGGCCAGGTGAAGTCGCTCCAAGCCGGCATGCAAGCGCTCGGTTTCGGGCCTCCACCCGAACCGGAAGTGCTGCTCGGCCAGCTCGTGAAGTTGGTGCGCGACGGCATCGAGGTCCGACTCTCGAAACGGGCGGGCGACATCGTGACCCTCGCCGACATTCTCGATGAGGTCGATCCTGACGTGGCCCGCATGACGTTCTTGTTGCAGAGCATCGATTCCCCGCAGACCTTCGACCTGGATGTCGTGACCTCGCAATCGATGGAGAATCCCGTCTATTACGTGCAGTACGCACACGCGCGGGTTTCGTCGATCGCTCGCCGCGCGACAGCCGCCGGAATCGAGCGTTCACCGCTCGGCTCGGTCGATCTGTCACCTCTTGTGCACGAACGCGAACACGAGCTCCTGCGCGCGCTGGCCCTGTATCCCGACCTGGTCGCCGACGCGACCTCGACGCGAGCGCCGCAAAAAGTCTCGACGTGGGTGCGCGACTTCGCGCGTACGTTTCACGGTTTCTACCGTGACTGCCGTGTGATCACCGACGATGCCGATCTGACGCAGGCGCGACTGTGGCTGTCCGAAGCATGCCGCGTTGGACTCGCGAACGCGCTCGGTCTGCTCGGCGTGAGCGCGCCCGACGAAATGGCACGTCTCGACGACGACGAGTCCGAGGACTGATGCGTGGGGACGCGCCGTTCGATCTGACGTTGCTTCCCGCGTCGGCGCGCGTCGCCGACGACGGAAGTCTCTCCGTCGGCGGCGTCGACCTCGTCGACCTCGCGGCCGAGTTCGGCACCCCGTTGTACGTGTACGACGAAAGCGAACTCCGAGCGCGCTGTCGCGAGTACCGCGCCCACTTCGACGGTGTCGCCTATGCGAGCAAAGCATTTCTGTGCACCGCGATGGCACGCCTCGTCGCCGAGGAAGGCCTCGACCTCGACGTCGCGACCGGCGGCGAGCTGCATGTCGCACTCCACGCCGGGTTCCCGAGCGAACGCATCGTGTTCCACGGCAACAACAAGTCGACGCAAGAGTTGCGCGCCGCGTTGGCGGCCGGGGTAGGTCGGATCGTCGTCGATTCGTTCGACGAGCTCGACCGGCTCGAAATGCTCACGGCCGGCGGCGCCGCAACCATCGGTGTTCTCGTACGGGTCACGCCCGGTGTCGAGGCACACACCCATGAGTTCATCGAGACCGGGACCGAAACCTCGAAGTTCGGTTTCGGTCTGGACAACGGCGACGCGTTAGCCGCCGCGACCCGTGTCGTCGAAAACGGCGCGGTCCGCTTCGTGGGCTTGCACTGCCACATCGGTTCGCAGGTGTTTCGTCTCGATTCGTTCGCCGCTGCCGTCCGGCGCATGGTCGGTCTGGTGCTCGCGCTCGAAACCACGACAGGCGCCACCGTCGACGAGCTGAACATGGGTGGCGGCCTCGGCGTTCGGTACCTGTCGCGCGATGAGGGGCCGTCGATCGCGCAGCACGCCGCGGCGATGCACGACGAGTTCGCGACCGCGCTCGCCTCCCGCCACGTCCGCTCCCGGCCGACACTGACGGTCGAGCCCGGACGATCGATTGCGGCACCTTCGGGCCTCACGCTGTACACCGTCGGCACCGTCAAGGAGATCGCGGGGGTGCGCACCTACGTTGCCGTCGACGGAGGGATGAGCGACAACCTCCGTCCGGTCACCTACGGAGCCGGTTACGAGGCGTTCCTCCCCGCGCGGGTCACCGCGACGCGCCCGCGGGTTGTCACCGTCGCCGGCAAGCATTGCGAACAGGGCGATCTCCTGGTACGAGACGCGCACCTGCCGGCAGATGTCACGGTTGGTGACCTGCTCGCGACGCCGGTCACGGGGGCGTACGCGCACTCGATGGCGTCCAATTACAACAAGTTGGGCCGTCCGGCGGTCGTGTTCGTACGCGACGGCTCAGCTCGGGTCGTGGTCCGCCGAGAGGGCCCCGACGACCTGGTACGTCTCGACGCGGACTAGGCGGGTACAGGGCTCGGCGCCCGCGCCCAGTCGCTGCCCACCGAGCGGCCGGGTCGTTGTGTGACGAAGGCCGAACCTCGGAGCGGAACCGTCAACGAAATCCGCGAGAATGGGGACATGGTGCGCAACGACGATGGACTCGTACGAGTCGGCATTCTCGGATGCGGCAACGTCGGTACGGCGCTCGTTCGTTTGCTCGCCGCGAACGCCGATCTGATTACACGCCGTTCCGGCGTCCGGATCGAGGTGACGCGGGTGGCGGTGCAGAACCTCACGAAGGAGCGCGACGTCGCCTTCGCTCCCGGTGTCCTCACCAACGACGCCGAGGTCGTCGTCGCTGACCGTGACGTCGATGTGATCGTCGAGATGATCGGCGGCGTCGAGCCGGCCCGGTCGCTGATCCTGACCGCATTGAAGGCCGGCAAGCCGGTCGTGACCGCCAACAAGGAGCTGCTCGCGAACTTCGGCGCTGAGCTCTTCGAGGTCGCGGCGACCGCCGGCGTCGACCTGCTGTTCGAGGCGTCAGTCGCCGGCGGCATTCCGTTGATCCGTCCGTTGCGTGAATCGCTGGTCGGGGAACGCATCCGCCGGGTCACCGGCATCGTGAACGGCACGACCAACTACGTGCTCACCCGCATGACAGACGCGCGGTGCTCACTCGCCGACGCGCTCGCCGAAGCGCAAGCGCTCGGCTACGCCGAACCGGACCCGACCGCCGACATCGACGGCTTCGACGCGGCCGCGAAAGCGGCGATCATCGCGTCGATCGCGTTCGGTGCCCGTGTCGTGGCCGGCGACGTCTCACGCGAAGGGATTCGCAACATCACCGCCGAGGACATCGGTGCCGCAGCCGAGCTCGGCTACGTCGTCAAGCTGCTCGCGGTCACCGAAGAATACGACGGCGCGGTCAGTGCCCGCGTCCATCCGGCGATGGTGCCGGTCGGACATCCGCTCGCTTCGGTGCACGGCTCGTACAACGCGGTGTTCATCGAAGGTGAAGCAGTCGGCCAGCTGATGTTGCTCGGCCGCGGTGCCGGCGGCGGTCCGACGTCGAGTGCGCTGCTCGGCGATCTCATCGACGCGGCCAAGAACCTGCACTCGGGAGCGCGGGGCGCGACCGTCGGTGCGCTCGAACGGCGGCCGATCCGGCCGATCGACGAGACGTCGTCGCAGTTCTATGTTTCCCTCGACGCGGCCGACCGCCCAGGCGTGCTGGCCACGATCTCGGGAGTGTTCGGCCAACATGAAGTGTCGATCCAGTCGATGCAGCAAAAAGGCCAAGGCGACGACGCACGGCTGATTTTCGTCACGCACGTCGCCCGGGAAGCCGCGGTCGCGGCGACGATTCGGGCGGTACGAGACCTCGAGGCGGTCAACAAGGTCGGTTCGGTGTTGCGGGTCGTTGGGGGAGAGGAATGACCGACCTGACCGACGCCCGATGGCCGGGCATCATCGAGGCGTACCGCGACCGGCTCCCGGTCACTGACCGCACGCCCGTCGTCACCCTCAACGAGGGCAACACGCCGCTGGTCGACGCACCGCGCTTATCCGAGCAGGTCGGCGCCCGGGTGCTGTTGAAAGTCGAAGGCGCGAATCCGACCGGTTCGTTCAAAGATCGTGGGATGACCGTCGCGATCTCCAAAGCCGTCGAGGACGGCGCCAAAGTTGTCGTGTGCGCGTCGACCGGAAACACCTCCGCGTCCGCTGCCGCGTACGCGGCGCGGGCCGGGATGATCGCCGCGGTCATCATTCCCGACGGACACGTCGCGTTAGGCAAACTCGCGCAGGCGCTCATCCACGGCGCCAAGGTCGTGCCGGTCCGGGGCAGCTTCGACGACGCCTTGCATATCGTGCGCCAGCTCGGCGAGCGGGGCGGGGTGACGGTCGTCAACTCGATCAATCCGTTCCGCATCGAAGGCCAAAAGACCGCGGCGTTCGAGATCTGCGACGCGCTCGGCGACGCCCCCGACGTCCATTGCATCCCGGTCGGCAACGCCGGCAACATCACCGCCTACTGGAAGGGCTACTCAGAGTTCGCCCGCGATGGCCGGACGACGAAAGCGCCTCGGATGCTCGGCTGGCAGGCCGCCGGCTCCGCGCCGCTAGTGCTGGGCGAGCCGGTCCTGCACCCCGAAACGATCGCGACCGCCATCCGGATCGGCAACCCGGCCAGCTGGGATGCCGCCATCGCGGCTCGCGACGAATCGGGCGGCGCGATCGGCGCCGTCACCGACGCCCAGATTCTCGACGCCTACCGGCTGCTCGCCTCGCTCGAAGGGGTGTTCGTCGAGCCCGCGTCGGCGGCGTCGATCGCCGGGCTGGTACAAGCCGCCGCTCAAGGTTTGCTGGAGCGCGACGAGGTTGTGGTGTGCACGGTTACCGGTCACGGGCTCAAGGATCCGAATCGAGCGATCGCCGAGATCGAAGCCAAGCCGGCCGTCGACGCCAACGTCGATCAGGTCGTCGCGGAGCTCGGACTTTGAGTACACGGCCGCCCCGGCCCGCCCCGGCCCTCTGGTGACGGGTCGCCGGACTGTCGTCGGCGCCGTGATCGGCGCCGTCCTCGCCGTCACAGCCGGAGCGACACTGCTCGTGGTGTCGCACAGCACGGGCGCCCACGCCCTCGCCTCACAGCCGACCACCACGACGTCGACTGCCCCGTCCACCACGACGACCGCACCGCCGACCACAACCACGATCAAGCTGCCGCAGCCGACCCCGCCGCCGGCCAATCCGTACGCCAACGTGCCGGTCAATCAGATCGGGACGATCCTGATCCCGAACATCAACCTCGTGTCGCCCGTCTTCGAAGGAGTGTGGCTGACCGTCGTCGACCACGGTCCCGGGCACTGGCCCGGCTCCGCCGTGCCAGGCCAGATCGGCAACTCGGTCTTCGCCGGTCACCGAGTCACACATACCCATCCGTTCTTGAACCTCGACCAGCTCGCGGTCGGCGACCAGGTGATCTTCGCCATGCCGAACGGCGTGTTCACCTACGCCGTCACCTCGATCACCATCGTGCTTCCCACCGATATCGGGATCACCGACCCGACCAACAACGCGACGATCACGCTGTTCGCCTGCAATCCGAAGCACAGCGCCGCGCAGCGCATCGTCGTCCAAGGCAAGCTCATAAGCTCCCGTCTCACGAAACCGGCGCCGGCGGCCAAGACCTCGTCGGTGTAACGATTCAAGGAGCAGCCCGTGAACCGACCGCTCGCCCTCGTCACCGGTGCGTCGTCGGGAATCGGCGAACATCTCGCACGTCGACTCGCCGAACGGGGCCACGACCTTGTGCTCGTCGCCCGCGATCAAGGTCGGCTCGAAGCGCTCGCCAAGGAGCTCGAAGGCACGTTCGGTGCGGCCGCGCAGGTGCTGCCCGCCGACCTCACCGACCCCGACCAGCTGGCTCTGATCGAAGATCGCTGCCACGATCGCCGGGCCGGGATCGACGTGCTCGTCAACAACGCAGGGATCGGCTCATTCGGTTCGTTCCACACGCTCGATGTCGACACCGAAGTTCGCGAAATCCAGCTCAACGTGGTTGCCCTCGTTCGGCTGACCCATGCCGCGCTGTCCGAGATGGTGCCACGCGCCAACGGCGGCATCCTCAATGTCTCGTCGCTCGCAGGGTTTCAACCCGGACCGATGAACGCCGTCTACGGCGCGACGAAGGCGTTCGTGACGTCGTTCACCGAAGCGGTCCACGAAGAGGTGAAAGGGACCGGGGTGGCGGTGACCGTCCTGTGCCCCGGTTTTACCCGGACCGGATTCCAGGACGCGGCGAACGTCCCCCAGGGCGACGTCCCCGCGTTCATGTGGCAGGAGGCCGACCAGGTCGCCACCGCCGGTCTCGACGCGTTGGCGAAAAACCGGGCCATCGCCATCCCAGGCTCGGTCAACAAGATGCTCGGCGCCTTCTCCACCGTCACCCCGCACGCGATCACACGCCGGGTCGGCGGGGCAGTCATCAAACGCGCGACACACTGACCGTTCGTTCGATCGCGTCTGCGCCGCCCTCGGCGTCGCCGACACCGTCGTCGCCGCACGTCGCCAACGACCGCACCGGTCCCGAATCGTCACCCGGCCCGCACAGGCTCGGATGCGTCGCCGACGTGTTGGCTTAGCATTCCGTCGCTATGAAATATGTCGTGTTCATTCCCGACGGCTGCGCCGACGTCGCGCTCGCAGCCCTCGACGGCCGCACTCCACTCGAAGCGGCGCGCATGCCGCGCCTCGCCAAGCTTGCGGCGCGGGCCGAGGTCGGGCGCGCGGAGGTGATCCCGTCCGGGCTGGCGCCGGGCAGCGACGTCGGCAACATGGCGATCCTCGGCTTCGATCCTGCGCGCTACCACACCGGACGGGCACCAATCGAAGCTGCCGCGATGGGCGTAGAGGTCGCCGCCGACGAAGTCGCGTACCGGTGCAACCTCGTGACCGTCTCCGATGATCAACCGCCAGTGATGGTCGACTTCGCGGCCGGCCATCTTTCCAGCGCGCAAAGCCATCCGATCGTCGCCGCGCTCGACGCGCAACTCGGCGACGGCCGCGACGGCGTGCGGTTCCATCCCGGCGTCGAATACCGCCATCTGTGCGTCGTCCCGGCCGACTGGGCGGACGCGCAGTGCGTCCCGCCGCACGACCTGACCGGAATGACGGCCGTCGCGCCGAACGGTCCGGCTGCACCCAAGCTGTGCGCGCTCATGGACGCGTCGCGATCGGTCGTGACCGACGCAGCACGTCAGGTCGGCGCGTCGGCGACGCAGATCTGGCTGTGGGGCCAAGGAGTCAGGCCCGAACTCCCCCGATTCGACGACAAGTACGGGGTCTGCGGCCGCATGTCATCCGCGGTCGATCTCGTCCAGGGGCTCGGTGTCCTGACCGGCATCGAGGTCGTCGACGTGCCCGGCGCGACCGCCGGCTTCGACAACGACTACGCAGCGCAAGCACAGGCGTGTCTACGCTCGCTGGCAGATCGTGACCTGTTCGTGCTGCACGTCGAAGCGACCGACGAGGCAGGCCACCAGGGCCTCCCCGACGTGAAAGTCGATGCGCTCGAACGATGGGACCGCGACGTGATCGGCCCGATCGTCGACGCCCTCGACGCCGGGTCGCAGCCCTACCGGATCCTGCTGCTCCCCGATCACGCCACCCCATGCACGATCAAGACCCACACAGCCGACTCGGTGCCCTATCTCCTGTTCGACTCGACCCGCGACGGCCCCGGCGGTATCTACACGGAACCGGCGACGGCGCCCCGCGCCCCGGTCGCCGGGCACACGCTGATGGGACGACTCCTCGCGCCGGACTGACGACAACGCTCAGGAACGGGAACGTCCCGCCGAATGTTGAAAGGACAACTTGTCCGCTTGTGCATCGGCCACCCCCGCCGGTGTAAGGTAATCCCCGATCCTTCGAGACCCTGGTCCGGCGCTCGTGTGCCCGGCAGGGGCCGGATACCTCGCAAGTTTCCGCTCTGCCGTCGGCCGCTCTTTCGTTCCGGGAGCAGCAGTTTCGGACAGGCGACCGCAGGTGAGGTCCTCCGAGGGACCGGTCGCAGATCGTGTTCGTGTACGGCCACGAGACCCCGCCCAACCCGAAGAGGCGCGCGACTCCTTGTCAACGTCCTGAAATGACCAGACCGGCGGGCACCCGTCCCGGCAAGGTTCAGCCCGGTCAGGGGGAGCACACACGATGACCGACACGTTCGAACGCACCCAACTCGACGGCAAGGACCGAGGCCAACTCTCGGAGATCGCCTCGGCGCTGGGCGTGAAGGCGGTCAGCCGCATGCGAAAAGCCGACCTCGTCGACGCGATCGTCGCCGCGACCGCCGGATCGAACGGGTCGGAGGCATCGAAACCGCGCAAGATCCGCTCGACCGTACCCGCGGGCGACGACCTCGCCTCGCTCGCCGACGAGCAGAATGCCTTAGCCGCCGCGCATGAACCGGTCGACGACATGGCCCTCATCCGGCGCCGACCGGGCGGGCCGCCGGACAACGGGAACGGTTCCGCCCCGAGCCCGTCCACTTCGGCGCCGCCGACCACGTCAGATCCGGTCAGCGCACCCCAGACCGACGATGAGGACATCACCGCCGGCGACGACCGGTCGAACAACAGCGGCGGTTCATCGTCGCAGCCGCTGCAATCACGCGACGACGACGGGCAAGGCAACCGCACCCGCCGCCGGCGCCGCCGCGGTCGCGATCGCGAACGCCCAGGGGGCGGTGTGAGCAGCGAACGCAGCGAACGCAGCGAACGCAGCGAGCCTCGAGAGGTACGCGAAGACTTCAGCGGCGACCTGATCGAACTCGAAGGCCTCCTCGACCTGCGCGACGAAGGCTACGGCTTCTTGCGCACGACCGGATACCTTGCCGGACGCAACGACGCCTACGTGTCGGCCTCACAGGTTCGTCGTTTCGGCCTGCGCAAGGGCGACTATGTCAAAGGCGCGATCCGTCCTCCCGCGAGCACCGAGAAGTACCCGGCGCTGGTGCGTGTCGACCTCATCAACGGCATGACTCCCGAAGAGGCGCGCACCCGTGTTCGCTTCGAGGATCTCACGCCGCTGTTCCCCGATTCGCGGCTCCGTCTCGAACTCGACGACGACCCGAGCGAAATTACCGGCCGCATCATCGATCTCATCTCACCGATCGGCAAGGGTCAACGCGGCCTGATCGTGTCGCCGCCGAAGGCCGGCAAGACCACCATCATCAAACAGATCGTCTACTCGATCGAGCGCAACAACCCCGAGACGCACGTGATGGTGCTGCTCGTCGACGAGCGCCCCGAAGAAGTCACGGACATGCGGCGCCACGTGCTGCGGGCCGAAGTCATCGCGTCGACCTTCGATCGTCCCTCCGACGAGCATTGCCACGTGTCGGAACTCGCGATCGAGCGGGCCCGGCGCCTTGTCGAGATGGGAACCGACGTCGTCATCATCCTCGACGGCATCACCCGTCTCGCCCGGGCGTACAACCTCGCGGCTCCCGCGTCCGGTCGGATCATGTCAGGTGGTGTCGACTCGTCGGCGCTGTACCCGCCGAAAAAGTTTTTCGGGTCGGCCAGAAACGTCGAAGAAGGCGGCTCACTGACGATCCTCGCGACCGCCTTGATCGATACTGGCTCCAAGATGGATGAGGTGATCTTCGAGGAGTTCAAAGGCACCGGGAACATGGAGCTGCGCCTCGACCGCCGAGTCGCCGACCGGCGCATCTATCCGGCGATCGACGTCGAGCAGTCCAGTACACGCCACGAGGAGCTCCTCTTCGACCGCCGCGACCTGCAACAGACCTGGAAGCTGCGTCGTGTGCTGAACGCGCTCGACGGCGGCGCCGGCCTCGAGCTCCTCATCGACAAGCTGCGCAGCACGAAGACCAACGCCGAGTTCCTCAACGAGATCGCCAAAGCGCCGGCCGGAATGGCGGGCTGATCCGCGGCGTTGTCGCAGGACTGGACCCCGAAGGGGTCCGTTACACTGGAGTCACCATGCAGACCGAGATCCACCCCGACTACGTCGCGTGCCAAGTCCACTGCTCGTGTGGCAACGAGTTCACGACCCGTTCGACGGTTTCGACGCTGCGCGTGGAACTCTGCTCGGAGTGCCATCCCTTCTATACCGGCAAGCAGAAGCTCGTCGACACCGGCGGCCGAGTTGAGCGTTTCGAGCGCCGCTACGCCAAAAAGAAGCCGACACCTCCCAAGCCGGCGTAGCCCACATCATGGGTGAACCCGCCGCGTCGGCCGAGCCCCGCTACATGGGCGGCCAGGCGGTGCTCGAAGGCGTGATGATGCGCGGCGCGTCGAGTTGGGCGATCGCGGTGCGCCGACCCGACGGCGACATCGCAGTCGACGTGCGCGAGGTACCGGGCTGGTCGGACCGCTACGCCAACGTGCCGCTCCTGCGCGGCGTCATGTCGCTCGCGGAGTCGCTCGGGCTCGGATATCGCGCGCTCACCTGGTCGGCGAACCAGCAGGTCCCCGAGGAGGAACAGATCTCCGAGAAGGCACTGGGCTGGGCGGTGATCCCAGTCGCGGTGGTCTTCAGCGCGGTGTTCATCGTGATTCCCGCTTTGGCGGGGAAAGGTCTGTCGCACTGGTTTCACGGCTCGTTCCCCGTCGTCGAAGGGGTCGTACGGCTGACCCTGTTCGCCGGGTATCTCCTGTTGGTCGGATGCCTCAAGGACATCAGGCGCGTCTTCCAATATCACGGAGCCGAACACAAGACGATCGCCGCGTACGAGAACGACGTCGAGCTGACTCCCGAAGTGGCACAACAATTCACGACCGCTCACGTGCGATGCGGCACCAACTTCTTGCTCACGGTCATGGTCGTCGCCGTGTTCGTGTACTCGGTGATCCCACGCCCGAACCTGTGGTTCGTGATCGGCTCGCGCATCGTGCTCATGCCGGTCATCGCCGGATTGAGCTACGAAGTGATCCGATTTGCCGCGAAGAACATGCATCGACGCTGGGTGCGCCGATGCATGCGACCCGGTCTTTTGCTGCAGCGGCTCACGACGCGTGAGCCCGACCTCGAACAGCTCGCGGTCGCCATCGCGTCATTGCGTGCAGTCCTCACCGCAGAGCAGACCGCAGAGGTCGAAGCCCGGGTCGGCCGTCGGGTCCCCGCCGTCGCCCCCGCTTTTTGACCGGCCCGGAGCGTCTTCGGCCCTCAGCTTCTACACTCGCCGCGATGGTTGATATCCAGCTCACGTGGAGCGAGTCGGAGCTGCTCGCCGGCAATGATGTCGTCGAGCCCCTCATCGCCGGGGGCGTACGTTGTCACGGCGGTTTCGCCGGGGACGGGACGTACCTGTCGCCCCGTACCCGCAACCGAGTGCCGGCGATCCGGGCCTGGCAGCAGTCTCATCGCCAGCAGTTCGGCACCGAGATCCTCGATGCGCCGCTCGAGCTTTGGCCCGAGGTCTTCCCCAACGTCGCGCAATCGAAGTACCTGATTCGTCAAGGCGTACGCGAGCCGACCATCTCCGCGCTGACCCGGATCGGCACCGTCGAAGGTTTCGGATCGATGATCCGCTCGGTAAAAGTCGACCGGCTGCAGTCACACTTCGACGAGTCGATCGCCGGCACCGCGGTCGCGCATCTGCAATCCGGTCTTTTCGAAGCGCACGCGCGCGACGAAGCAGGATGGGAAGACGAAGGCGGACACAAGCAAATGTGGTTCGCGGCGCGCGACATCGCGTTCGAGTATCCCGTGTCCGATGACATGACCCAGGCAATGTTGGAACGGATGGGCATCGCGGCGCCCGGCGGCACGCCACCGACACCCGAACAGGCGCGGCGCAACGCCGAAGCGGTGCGCCGATTCCCTGAACTTGACCTTTCCCTCGAGATGATGCTGCGCCGGATGGTGGGGTTGCTTTTCATCGAGGTGTCGGCCTTCCACTCGTTCGCCTGGGCCGAGGAAGTGCTCGCCGATGGCGACCTCGTCGCCGGAGACGGTGCGGCAGCTGCGCTCGTCAGTTACGTCCGTGCCGACGAAACGCCTCACGTCGAATACTTGCGCACGGCGCTCACCGAGATGCGCGACCGGACGTTCGTCGGGGAGTCCGGTCGCCGGATCGCCGGCGGCCGAGTGGTCGGCGAGATCTGGGATGCCGCGCTGACCCAATCCTTGGGCGCGAATCGTCAGAACTTCGTGCGAACCGCAACGAACGAGGTCGAACACGCGTTGGAATCGCACCCGCGGCGCGCCGAGGTGCTCGAAGGATTCCACGCGCTCGGGTCGTCGGCCGCATGAAATTTGGGATTTTCTACGAGCATCAGCTGCCGCGTCCGTGGAACGTCGACTCCGAGTACCGGCTGATTCAGGACGCGCTCGAGCAGATCGAGTACGCCGACCGGATCGGCATCGACTACGCGTGGGAAGTCGAGCACCACTTCCTCGAGGAGTACTCCCATTCGAGCGCCCCCGAAGTGTTTCTCGCCGCGGCATCGCAACGCACACGACGGATCCGCCTCGGACACGGCATCGTCCAGACACCACCGGCGTTCAATCACCCCGCACGGATCGCCGAACGCATCGCGATGCTCGACCTCGTGTCGAACGGACGCGTCGATTTTGGTACCGGCGAGTCGTCGTCGGAGGCTGAACTCGGCGGGTTCATGATCGATCCCACCGACAAGCGCGCCATGTGGGAGGAGGGACTTCGGGTCGCGGTGCGTTGCATGACCGAAGAGCCATTCACCGGACACTCGGGCGCGCACGTGACGATGCCGCCCCGCAACGTCATACCGAAGCCGCGTCAGAAACCGCACCCGCCGCTTTGGGTTGCGTGCAGCCGTCGAGACACGATTCATCTCGCGGCGCAGCACGGGATCGGTGCGCTCGCGTTCGCGTTCGTCGATCCGGAAGAGGCGAAATACTGGGCCGACGACTACTACGAAACTCTCGCACGCGAAGGCGTCCCCATTGGCGACGCGGTGAACGCCAATCTCGCGTGTGTCACGACGTTCATGTGTCACGAAGACGAGGACGAAGCCCTACGGCGGGGGATCGAGGGCGCGAACTTCTTCGGATACTCGCTCGCGCACTACTACGTGTTCGGTCGTCATCGCCCGGCCCACACCAGCGTGTGGGAAGAGTTCCAGGCGCGTCGAGCCGAGCAGGGTTTCGACCCCGAGGCGGTACAGGCCGCGGCCGAGAACTCGGACCGGCTCGGCGCGAAAGTCGTGGAGCGCGGCGTCGGCGGCCTGCGAGGCGCGGTCGGGACGCCCGACCAGATCCGCGAATACCTCGCGCGCTACGAAGCGTGCGGTGTCGACCAGGTCATCTTCTGCTTCCAGGCCGGCAAGAACCGCCACGAGCACATCATGGAAGCATTGGAACTGTTCGGCCGCGAAGTGCTGCCCGAATTCGTCGAACGCGACGACAAGCTCCAGCGAGACAAAGGCGAAAGATTGGCGCCGGTCATCGACGCGGTCTTGGCGCGCAAGCCCGACACCGACCACCCGCCGTTACCGACCGCCGACTACGCATTCCCGGCCATGCCGCGCGCGATGGCAGATCGTGCCGGCAACGACGACTTCCAAAAGATGCTCGACGATTTCGCGAAGCAGTCCGCGGTCGGACCGGGCGGCATCGAAGGACTGTTCGGCAACCGATAGTCGAGCCGGGTTCGTCGCGCGTTGTGAAATGAATTTCAGATGTCTGGACATCGAGCCTGACCTGGCCATTTGCGCTCTGAATATTGTTGGTGCACTGGTTCTGGTTGAAATCGACGTCGCGAGCGACTTGCCGGGAGTTTGTCCACGCAACTTGTCCCAAAGCCGCACCATCTCGGGCGGCCTCGGCGCGTCCGGATGTCCAGACATCTGAATTTAGGTGCCGGGCGCCGGCCATTGCGGCTGTTGACATTGGCCGTTGCTTTGGACGTCGGCGAAGGCGGCGCCGCTGCCGTACGAGACACCATCGGTGTCGTTGTCGGTGATGCAGTACCAACGGCCGCTGGCGCTGCGGGTCACGAAAAACACGTCGTGGCGGTCCTGGGCGAGCAGGCCGACCAGACCGTCGCGGGCGTCGGCGAGGGGGACGATCTTGATGTTCGGCAGGAGCGGCGCCAGGCTCGTCGGTGTCACCGTCGTGAAGTCGTAGGTCTGGTCGTAAATCGATTTCGCCGCAGTGACCGCCGAGGTCAGGACCAGCTGCGCGAGCTGGTCGGCCGCGACCGGGTCGACGGTCCGCTTCGTCGGGACCCGCCGCGTGGTCGGGGTCGGGTGCGTGGTGGACGGGGTCGTCGACGGTCCGATCGGGGTCGTCGATCCCGTGTGGGCGGAGCTGGACGCGCACGCGGCGCCGGCGAGCGTCATGACCGCCACCAGGACCGCGCCGCAACCACGGAGCGGCCCGGGCCCAATGTGGCGTTCAGTCCATCGCGGCGCGCTCATCACAGCCCGATCGTAGAAGCATGTCCCCTCCAGGTCGGGGCACCGTCGCCCGGCTCGGCTGCGTCGTCGTGGGTGCGCACAACTCGACGTTGGGCGTCCGCCGGGTCGGATCGAGTTCGGCGTGCCTCGCCCGGACACGCAGTGCGCGTGCTGAACCACGGCGGGAGTGCATGCCGGCGCCGATCAGGAGCATGTCGGCGGCAAAGAGCGCGGCGCCTCGGTCTGCGGTGGGTTCGCAGCCGAGCGCGAAGCCCCCCGCCCGGGGACGGATCGGGAACCGTGTACGGGGGTCGCCGCCGCACGCGGCCGTCCTCGGCGACACCGTCGTGTCGAACGGTCGGGCTCGGCGACGACGGCGACGCGCTCGCAGGATCGCAGCTGCGAGTGCGACCCGCGCTCGTGTCCGTGATGCTGATGTCCATGTCTGGCGCCCGGGCATCGAAGCGTGCCCGCGCATCGTTGGATGTCGCCCGAGCCGGATCGCGGGAGTTGGAATCGCCTGGTCGCGTGCAGACCGACCGTTAGCCTGAACGGCATGTTCGAACAGCTCGGTGAGCTTGTCGCGGAGCTGGATCGACTCGAGACCGAACTCCCGGCGATACAGGCGTCAGGTGATCGTCGCGCGTCGCAGCTGGCCGGGCGGCGGTATGCCGAACTCAAGCCGGTGGTCGACGCGTGGCGGGCCTGGGATGCCACCAGTCGCGAGCTCGACGAAGCCAGTGAGCTGCTCGTCTCCGAAGGCGACGAGGAGATGCGTGAGTACCTCCGTACGGAGGTCGCCCAAAAGGAGGAACGCAAGGTCGAGCTGGAAGCCGAGATCAAAGAGCTGCTCTTGCCGCGAGACCCGAACGAGGGTCGCAATGTGATCGTCGAGATCCAAGGCGCCGAGGGCGGCGAAGAGGCGAACCTCTGGGCGGACGACCTGTACCGCATGTATCAGCACTACGCCGAGCGCCGAGGACTGAAGACCGAGGTGCTGTCGAGCCAGCCTTCCGATCACGGCGGCTTCCGTGACGTGACGTTCATCGTGAAGGGCGCCGACGCCTGGGGTCGCCTCAAGTATGAAGGTGGACCGCACCGCGTGCAGCGGGTGCCCGACACTGAAAGCCAAGGGCGGATCCATACGAGTGCCGCAACGGTGGCGGTCCTTCCCGAGGCTGAGGAAGTCGACGTCGAGATCGACCCGAACGATCTCGAGATTGACGTCTACCGGTCGACGGGACCAGGCGGTCAATCGGTGAACACGACCGACTCTGCGGTCCGAATCCGGCACGTGCCGAGCGGCCTGGTCGTATCCTGCCAAGACGAAAAGAGTCAACTCCAGAACAAAGACAAGGCGATGCGCATCCTGCGATCCCGCCTCCTTCAGGCCGAACAGGACAAGCAACACGCCGAGGTCAGCGCAGCCCGTCGCGAACAGGTCAAAGGCGGCGGTCGGTCCGAGAAGATCCGCACCTACAATTTCAAAGAGAATCGGGTCACCGATCACCGCATCGGACTGACGGTGCATGCCCTCGACCGGGTGCTCGCCGGCGACCTCGACGAGATCGTCGACGCACTCGCGACCGATGAGCGCGAACGACAGCTCGGCGAGTGACCAGCCGATGAGCATCGACTCGCCGAGTTGGGACACGACCCGCGCTGAGGTCGCGCGCCGACTTGCGGCGGCGGGGATCGTGACCGCGCAGGCCGAGGCTCGCTTCTTGGTCGAAGAAGTGTCGGGATGTGCTGCGCCGGACTGGCCGTCCATCGCCGACGAACAGCCGTCGGCCCGGGCCCGCGCCCGGCTGGCGCCGATGGTCGAACGCCGCCTCGCCGGCGAGCCGTTGCAATATGTGCTCGGGTCCTGGTCGTTTCGAGGGCTCGATCTCATGGTCGACCGCCGTGTGCTCATTCCGCGTCCGGAAACCGAGCAGGTCGTCGAAGTCGCGCTCGAAGAAGCCCAACGGCGGGGGATGCGCCGCGTACGGCGGCGCCATCTGACACTCGTCGATACCGAACCTGGGTCCGCGGTTGCTGACATCGGCACCGGTTGCGGCGCGATCGCGCTCGCGCTCGACGCTGAACTGCCCGACGTCGTGGTCTGGGCCACCGACGTCAGTTCCGACGCGCTCGACGTGGCGCGCGCCAACATCGCGGGATGTGCGGCGACACGGGTCCGCACGTCGGCGGGCTCGTGGTTCGACGCGTTGCCGGACGTGCTGCGGGGCGGGTTCGAGCTCGTCGTGTCGAACCCGCCGTACGTCGCCGAGCGCGAGATCGCCGGCCTCCCCGACGAAGTCGCCGACTACGAGCCGCGCTGTGCCTTGGTGTCAGGTCCGACCGGACGCGAGGCGCTCGAATATCTGTTGGCCCACGCGCGCGACTGGCTCGTGCCCGACGGTGTGCTGGTATGCGAGCTCGCCCCGCATCAAGCCGATGCCATGATCGAACGGGCTCGGGCATCCGACTACGTCGACGCGTTCGTGCGTCCGGACCTCGCCGGCCGACCGCGTGTCTTGGTGGCGCGGGCTGGATAACGTCCTGGCTATGCGCGCATGTCCCGGCCGCAAACGACGTCGTGGCGCGAGGGTGAACGTTGCCCGTCCGGCCCGGCACCAAGCGCGAACCCGATGAGCGATGAACGGGGCGACGAACTCGACGTCGACGCGATGCTCGAACGGTTCCGTGCTCGAGCTGCCGCGGTCGAGCACCGGCCACTCCCGCCGGTTGCGGGCGAGGAGCGGATGCGGTTCATCGAGCAGGCCCAGCTCGACTTTCAGGACTTCGCGATCATCGGTGACGCGACCTGGACGTTCGTCGCCGGTGTGCTGACCCTGACCGTCGACCTCGGCCCGTCATAACACGGCCGAGCGCCGATCCACGACAACTGAACCGCCAACGCCGCCACCGCGTGCGGTGGTGACGATGCGGATCTCGGAGCTGTTCAAAAATGTCCGATCTGCTCGTCGGGTTGTTCAGCGGGATCCATTCGCTGCAAGTACGCGCGGTCGATCGAGACCCACAATGTCTTCGAGAACGGATATGTCACGAGCGGACCGATGGCTACGATCGGTACGACGATCGCGAGCAGCGGTGCGACCGGCACGTTGGGAACGGTGAGCACCAACGCGATGACGAAGGTGACCGCGAACGCGCCACCGACGAGGATGGTGTTGATCGCCAGCGCGCCGGTCCAGTAGCCCGCCTCGCGTTCGAAGTGCAGTCCGCAGCGCGGACAGTCGTCCACCATCGTGAACCAGCGGTGGAACAGATGTCCGGTTCCGCAGCGTGCGCATCGTTTCGTGACACCTCGCCACATCATCCGAGCACGCGACGGCTGCACCGGTCCCACCGTACCGACTTGGGCGCCGTCAGTTGAGATTGGCCGTATTTGTCGTACCGTCGTTGCTCATCCGTACGGTCCGGCCTTCGTGCGTCTCAGCTGTCAGGGCGAAAAGCATGTCCCGGTCGCGGATGTTGGCCACCGCGCGCCGCCCGTCGGAGGTGAGTGCGGTGACGATGCCGAGCGAAGGGGTCCCGTCCCGTTCGAACGCGACCGAGGTGGCTTCCAGCGTCACCGGCCCGTCGATCAACCCGGCGACTTCGCGGCGAGGCGTTGCGTCGACCTTGGCTTGACTCGCGCTCGGATCGACGCGCCGAAAACCGTTGCTGGGCGGCGACGCGGACCAGATGCCGCTGGCGTGCTTCGAGATGTACCAACCGAGCGCGGTCGTGCACCCGAAGCTCGTCGGATCGGCGCGTAGGACCTGCACCATGCGCGCGATTGCATGGGTCGGATAGTTGTTGACCGGACCGCCCGCGAAGCCGAGCCCGCCGGTGACGGTAAGAGGTCGGGGATCGTCGGCGGCGAGGCCGAGCGCGCGAACCGCGACCTGCACCGCTGACGGAAAGCACGAGTACAGATCGAAGCTCGAAATGTCGTCGAGTCCGATGTCCGCCGCGTGGAGCGCATCGCCGACAGCGGTCGCGATCCCGGGCGAGTCGGCGAGCGACCACCGTTCGGTGAAGAAATAGTGGTCGTGCACCTCGGCCGCAGCGTGCAGGAACACCATCCGGTCGTCGGGCACGCCGGCGGCGCGGGCGGCGCCGTAGGAGCATACGAGGATCGCGGCAGCCTGGTCGACATCGATGTTGGCGCACATGCGTTTCGGGTACGGGAAGCACACCATGCGGTTGTCGGCTGAGACGGCGCGGATCTCCTCGGCCGAGAATGCTCGTTGCGACCATGCGTCGGGATTGGCGGCCGCGACGGTCGCAAATCGTGCCCAGAGCTCGCTCACGTGTCGCTGATGCTCGTCGACGCTGCGACCGGCGGCGGCCCGGAGCGCGGTCTCGAACAGTGGGTACACCATCGGCGGCGCGAGCGCCGAGTGCACGGCTTCGTACGGGCTCGCACCCGGACGGCTGTCGCCGATCACCGACTCGCAGGGCGGGTCGTCGCCGGTCTCCCACGTGAGATCGACTCTCGGTTCGCGCCGCGCCCGCCAACGGGTATGCATGGCCTCCGCGCCGCCCACGATCGCGACGTCGACCTCGTTGCGCTGGATGCGGGCCGCCATCTCGTTGACCAGCAGTTGCGGGCTGTTGCCACCGACCGTCGAAACCATGGTCGAACGCGGTTCGATGCCGAGTCGCCGTGCCAGCAGCGCACCGGGGTCGGGGTAGCGCCACGAACCGATCTGCGCGATCGCCACGATCCCTACCTGGTCGAGGAGGGAGCGGACGGCGTTCGAGTCGGTGTCGGCCGCCCGGCATGCGTCGGCCAGGAGATCGATTGGAGCGCGGGCGTCGCCAGGCGCGACTCGTTGGGAAACCTGTCCGGCGCCGACGACGACCGGCAAACGAGGATCTGTCACACGCCGAAGCTATCGACTGGGCGTGCCGTCGTGGTCGCTCGTGACGAGGGCCGGCCATGACGGTTCTCCAGGTGCTGCACTGTCCCGACAGATGGAGCGGTACGCACAACGGGAACACAGCTCGTCGGCGACGCCCCGCCAGTCGTCGTTGGTGCGCATCCGCTCGACCGCGGCCCGCAGCTCTTCCTCGATGGCCGAAAGGTCGTCGCGGTCCGGTTCCCACGGGTAAGGGTCGTCGACGACGTCCGCGCTGAGGTATTCGTAACGTAGACGCAAACGCAGTCCGCGCCGACGGGCGGCGGGCTCGAGCACGAACACCTGCACTTTCGCCGCGGGATCGTCGGCGATGTGTTCGTCGCCCAGGTGTCCAGTCTTGTAGTCGCGCGCGTCGAGCAGCCCGTCATGCACCCACACCGCATCGATTCGCGCGGTGGCCATGAACATCGGGGGCGGAAGCTTGTGGAAACGGGCAAGGGTGTGCTCGTGCGCGGCGCTCGTCATGTTGGCTGACGGACACCGACGTGCGTGACGTTCGACGAGCTGGCGTACATGCTCGTTGTCGGCGCCGTGACCGGCGAGCACGTCGACGACATGCGTCGCGTCGCCGCACGACCCACCGCTGTGGATGAGGCGAAGCATGTCGTGCACGAGCAGGCCGGTTTCGTTCCCGGCCCCGGGATCGCTCGCGGGGAGACCCAACACGTGACGGTTCAGAAACCGGCGTTCGCACTGCACGAAGTCGTCGTAGTTCGATGGTGTGATCGAGACGATGTCGCCGAGCAGCTTGCTCATCGGATCACGACCGGAACTGGTCGCACCCAGCGATGAATGCACAACCCATGCAGTCGGCTCCTGCTCGGGCGCAGCCGTCCATCGCAAGTTGTTGCACCAGCGCGACGCGTTCGGTGATCCAGGACTTCGCGTCGGCACGCGCCGCGGGGACGTCCGGCGCATAGTGTTCAGTCTCACGTTCGATCACGTCGGCCGCGATGATCGACAGCTGATCAGGAGCCCACTCCTCGGTGCGCACCAGCGCGAATCGCACCTGCGTGTCGTCGAGGAGCGGCGAGGCGAGATGACGGCTCCCGAGCTGCAACGGACGCAGCTCGCGACCGCCGTCTGGGAGTTCGATCGCGATCCCGATGTCGGCGACGAGGTCGACCCCGACGTCGTCGAGATGGGTGCGCCATCCGAGGTCGGCAGAAACCCCCGAACGATCACCGAACGTCGCGAGGTAGCCGCGGGTCGCGGCCCGGTAGAGCGCGCGTTGTTCGGGCTCGAGATCGGTCGGATCGACGAATGCTTCCGGTCGCGGCGGTCCGAGCTCGGTCTGCGCAAGCCGGGCGTCCTCGTAGAGCCGGTTCGAGACAGAAAAACGGGCGTCTCCCGACTTGTTGGCGTTGCGCTTGGCGCCCGCGTACTCGCGGGCGAGTCGGCGACGACACATCGTGTCGGCCCGGCGCAACATCGCGGGCGTGACGCGCGGGATCTCGGCTTCACCGTCCACGGGTCGCACGGTAACCGGGACCTGCGACAACGCGGGGGAAGCCCGCGGGCCGGAGGGTCTCGGTCGGTACACTCGCATCCGTGCGTATCGCGATCGGGGGCGACCACGCGGGCTATCGCCTCAAACAGCATCTTGTCGGGGTGTTGGGGTCGTGGGGCCACGCCGTGACCGATCTGGGCACCGACAGCACGGTGCCGGTCGACTATCCGCTCTACTGCGCGGCAGTCGCGCGGGCGGTCGTGAGTGGCGCCGCCGACCTCGGCGTGGTGCTCGGTGGGAGCGGACAGGGAGAACAGATCTCGGCCAACAAGGTGCGGGGCGCGCGCGCCGCGCTCTGCAACGACCTGTATACCGCCCGCCTGGCCCGCCAGCACAACAACGCCAACGTGCTCTCGATCGGCGCGCGGATCGTCGCCCCAGAGCTGGCAGAGGACATCGCACGCATCTTCGTCGACACCGAATTCGAAGGCGGCCGCCACCAGCGCCGCATCGACGAGATCAGCCGTCTTGAAAGCCAGGAGATCATCGCGTGACTCCGCTGGAGCAGACCGATCCAGAAATCGCGCGCATCATCGAGCGGGAGCTCGAGCGCCAGAACACCACGATCCAGCTGATCGCCTCCGAGAACTTCACGTCGCAGGCGGTGCTTGAGGCGCAGGGTTCGGTGCTCACCAACAAGTACTCGGAGGGCTATCCAGCCAAACGGTATTACGGCGGCAACTTCGTCGTCGACGAGGCCGAGAATCTCGCCCGCGACCGCGCCTGCAAGCTGTTCGGCGCCGAACACGCCAACGTGCAGCCACACTCCGGCGCGAACGCGAACCAGGCAGCGTTCATGGCGCTGCTCGAGCCGGGCGACAAGGTGATGGGCATGCGCCTCGATCAAGGCGGCCACCTCACGCACGGGTCGCCCGTCAATTTCAGCGGCCGCATGTACGACTTCGTCGCCTACGGCGTCGACGCCTCCACCGAGGTGCTCGACTACGACGAGATCCGCGACCTCGCCGTTCGCGAGCGCCCCCGCCTGATCATCGCGGGTGCGACGGCCTATCCCCGCATCATCGACTTCGCGGCGTTTCGCGCGATCGCGGACGAGGTCGACGCGCTGTTGCTGGTCGACGCCGCCCACATCGCCGGGCTGGTCGCAGGTGGCGCGCATCCGTCCCCGGTTCCGTACGCGGACGTCGTGACCCTCACCACCCACAAGACGCTGCGCGGCCCCCGGGCCGGAGCAATCCTCAGCCGTCAGCAGTACGCGGCGGCGATCGACAAGGCCGTGTTCCCCGGTTTGCAGGGCGGCCCGCTCATGCACGTGATCGCGGCGAAAGCCGTCGCGTTCCGAGAAGCCAGCGCGCCGTCGTTCCGCCAGTACGCGGCCGACATCGTCACGAACGCCGCGGCACTCGCGGCGGGGCTCGCAGCGGAAGGCTTCCGGATCGTTTCGGGCGGCACCGACAACCATCTGATGCTCGTAGATCTGCGTCCGTTCGCCGTGACCGGCAAGGCCGCGCAAGAGGCGCTCGACCTCGCCGGGATCACCTGCAACAAGAACGCGATACCCAACGACCCAGAGAAGCCGTTCACGACGAGCGGACTGCGGCTCGGCACCGCTTCGGTGACAACGGCCGGCATGGGTATCGGCGAGATGCGGGAGATCGCGTCGCTCATCGGCCGTGTTCTACGCGACGTCGACGACGACAGCATCGCGACCGAGGTGCGCGACCAGGCCAACCGTCTCTGCTCGAAGTTCACGCCGTACCCCGACTCGTGAAGGGCTACGCGGTCATTTGCGCGGTCGCCCTCGGCACCACGCTGTTGCTCACGCCGATCGTGCGTTGGCTCGCAATCCGCTTCGGTGCCGTGATCCCACCATCGTCCGACGCGCGCCACGTCCACACCGAACCGACCCCGACGCTCGGCGGCGCGGCGATGTTTATCGGTTTCCTCGCGGCGATGGCGGTCGCGTCCCACATGCAGCAGTTCCACGCCATGTTCGTCAATAACTCCGAACCCATCGGCCTGCTCCTTGGAGCCGGCGTCATGTTCATGACCGGCGCGCTCGACGACCTGATCGAGGTGTCACCACCGGCCAAGCTCGCCGGCCAGGTACTCGCGGCGAGCGTGCTGTGGTGGTTCGGTGTCGTCATGTACTTCTTCCGGGTGCCGTTCAACCTGTTCCACACAGGCGTCGTGGTCTTGTCGCCCGACCTTGCCCCGCTCGTCACCGCGTTGTGGGTTGTGTTGATGACCAACGCGGTGAATCTCATCGACGGTCTCGATGGCCTGTCGGCAGGCATCGTCGCGATCGCCGGCGGGGCGCTGTTCCTCTTCGCCGACCGTCTTTTCAAGGCCGGCTATCTGGGCGGAGACAACATCGCGCCGCTCGTCGCCATCATCGCGGTCGGTGTGTGCGTCGGCTTCTTGCCGTTTAACTGGCATCCGGCGAAGATCATTATGGGAGACGCAGGCGCGTTGTTCCTCGGGGTGCTGCTGGCCGTCCCGACCATCACGATCGGCGGCCGCACCGATTTCGCCTTCTCTGGGAACACCTACTTCTTCTTCGCGCCTCTTGCCATCCCGGTCGTGATCCTCGGCGTCCCGATCCTCGACGTCGCGTTCTCATTCGTTCGCCGGCTGGTCAAGCGCCAGCACTGGCATCAGGCCGACGCCGGGCACCTGCACCACCGGTTGATGCGCCTCGGCCACGGGCAACGCCGGACGGTCGCGATGCTTTGGGCGTGGACCGCGCTCCTGTCGGCCGTGGCCCTCGTGCCCACCTACACCAAAGAAGGCAACGCGATCGTGCCTTTCGTGGCGGCCGGCCTTGCCCTGTTGCTGTACGCCGTGTTCCACCCCGGAAGCCGAAGTACCCGGGAACAACAGGTCCGAGCGTCGCACCCCGCCACCGGGAAAGGCTCCGACGGGGTCGTCGACCTCGAAGAGCGCCGCCGCCAACGAGCCTGAAACACGCCCCTTCGGTTTGACCCGTCAAGAATCTTGACCATAGATTGCGAATAGATTCACAAGCGGGTTTCGGGCGGGTCCGGTCCGCCCGCAAGCTGCTTGCCGGGCCCGCGAGTCGGGAAGGTTTCAGGTGGAGCTCCGCGATCGTCAGGCGACGTGGAACGGGTTCGGGAACGCGCTCTCCCAAGCGGCCGAGCTCGTCACCGCGCCGTTGCTGTTCGCATTGTTCGGCTGGTTCCTCGACCGTCATTTCGGCACCGGGCCGGTGCTGGCGATCACGTTCGGTCTGGTGGGAGTTGTCGGCGTGGCGGCACGCAGTTACTACTCGTACCGGGCCGCGATCGAACGCGAAGAGGAAGGCAAGCCGTGGACGCGCAGCCAGCGGTAGAACGCGACATCGCGCTCGATATCGTCAAGCACGGCTTGATCGTGGGGCCGCTCATCGTGCTCGTCGCCGGTCTCACCAGTCATTGGGACGGCGCCGCGAGCGCAGCGATCGCGCTCGGAATCGTGTTCGTGAACTTCTTGCTCGCGGCCCTGATCGTCGGCCGGGCCGCCAAGATTTCGCCGGCCGCGATTGGCGGCGCCGCGCTCGGCGGCTACGTCGTTCGTCTCGCCCTGATCCTCGTGGCGCTTGTTTTGCTGCGTCATGTCTCGTGGATCGTGTTGCCATGGTTGGGTTTCACCATCGTGGGCGCCCACCTCGGCCTGCTGTTCTGGGAAACCCGCTACATCAGCTTGCAGTTGGCCGCTCCGGGCTTGCGCCCGCGCCACGTTCCGATGGGGGATGAATGAGTCTGCTCGGCGTCGACGTACCGCCCATCAGCAACGTCACCATCTGGGGGAGCGGCGCGCTCGGCTTCAACAAGACCGCCGCGATCTACTGCTTTGCGACGCTAGCCACGATCTTGTTGTTCTACCTCGGTACGCGGCGCAAGGACGCGCTCGTGCCCGCCGGCCTGTTCCAAAACGCTGCGGAGTCGGGCGTCGCGTTCGTTCGAAACCAGGTCATCATGCAGACGATCGGCCCCGAAGGGCTGAACTACCTGCCGTACCTGACTGCGCTGTTCTTCTTCATCTTCTTCAGCAACATCACCGAGATCATCCCCGGCGTCCAGTTCCCGGCCAACGCCCGGTTCGGCATTCCGTTGGTGCTCGCCCTGCTCACGTGGGTCATCTACAACGTCGTGGGTGTGGTCAAGCAGGGTCCGCTCCACTACCTGAAGAACTCGACGATCCCACCCGGCGTCCCGCTCGCGATCCTCCCGCTGGTCATGATCATCGAGCTCGTGTCGACGTTCGTCGTGCGGCCGTTCTCGCTGATGGTCCGACTGTTCGCGAACATGCTCGCCGGCCACTTGATCCTCGTGACCTTCGCCGCGCTGACGGCCGGGCTGTGGGCGCTGAAGGTCACGGTCGTGATCGCCCCGTTCTCGTTCGCGCTGCTCGTTGCCATGACCGGCTTCGAGATCCTGGTGAGCTTCCTTCAGGCGTTCATCTTCACGATCCTGACTGCCGTGTACATCGGCAGTTCCATGCACCCCGATCACTGACACAACAAGGAGCATCTACGTGGCCATGCTGCATCTCCTCCTCGCCGCCGCGGCGGCAGATCCCACCAAGGGATTGACCGCGATCGGCCGAGGCATCGTCTATGGCGGCGCCGCCATCGGCCCCGGTATCGGCATCGGTCTGGTCGTCAGCAGCGCGATTACCGCGATGGCGCGACAGCCCGAGTCGGCGGGAACCGTCCGAACCACGATGTTCCTCGGCATTGCGTTCACCGAGGCGCTCGCGCTCTTCGGATTCGTTCTCGCGTTCATTATCACGGGCTGAACCCCGGACAGGAGGAACGGTGCGTACTCGCATCCGTGCGCTCATCGCAGTAGCCGGCATCGTGGTCGCGGTGCTTTTCGTCGCCGCGCCCGCGTTCGCGGCCGGTACCGCCGCGCCCGCCCACTTCAACAACCCCACGGACCAGCATTGTGACTCGTTGTTGCGTTCCGGCAGCGACGTCAGCGACTGCCAGCAGGCACCGTCGCCGTTGCTTCCCGACAAGAACGAAATCATCTGGGGCTCCGCCGCATTCGCCGTGCTGTTGATCGTGATGTGGAAATTCGGCGTACCCGCCGTGCGCAACATGGAACAGGCCCGCGAGGAACGTATCCGCAGTGACCTCGAAGGTGCCGAGAAGGCGCGCGCCGACGCCGAGGCCGAGAAGGCGCAGTACTCAGCCCAGATCGCCGACGCCCGCAACGAGGCCGGACGGATCATCGAGGAGGCCCGCCAGTCCGCCGAACAGGTACGCCGAGACCTGATCGCACGCGCCGAGGTCGAGGCTCACGAGGTGCGCGAACGGGCCCAGGTCGACATCGCGGCGCAGCAGCAGCGTGCCCTGGCGGAGCTCCGCACCGACGTCGCTCAGCTCTCGATCGATCTTGCGGAACGCATCGTCGAACGCAATCTCGACCGGGCCACCCAACAACATCTGGTCGACAGCTTCATCAACCAGGTTGGGAGCAACTGACCGATGGCCGATCGCGTCGACGTCTACGCACGGGCGTTGCTCGACATCGTTTCGGCCGAAGGCCACCTCGACGACGTCGAAGACGAGCTGTTCCGTTTCGCTCGCATCGTCGAAGGCAACGACGAGCTGCGTATGGCACTCTCGAATCCTGGATTGCCGCTCGACCGGCGCGCCGCGATCGTCGACGAGTTGCTCGAAAACCGCGCGCTGCCCGTCACGCGCGCGATCGCGACATTTGTCGTAGCAGCCGGCCGCGGGCATGACCTCCCCGCGATCGTCGACCGGTTCGTCGAGCTGGCGGCCCAGACGCGGGAACGAACCGTCGCCGAAGTGCGCTCAGCAGTCGCGCTCGACGACGTCCAACAGCGACGCATCGCCGAGGCGCTCAGCCGGGCGACGGGCAAGCAGGTCGAGGTGAAGGTGATCGTGGACGAGTCGGTCCTCGGCGGCATCGTGGCCACAGTCGGGGACACGGTGATCGACGGCACGGTGCGTCACCGCCTCGACCAGTTGAAAGAGCAGATCTAGTGACGCGAGCACCCGGAGCGAGCATCTGCCCGCGCAGCAAACATGGCCGGAACGGCCCTTCAGAGCGGAGGCAGTGTGCCTGAGCTGACGATCGACGCGGCCGACATCGCCGCGGTGCTGCGCAAGAACGTCGAAGGGTTCCATCCCTCGATCGAAAGCGAACAGGTAGGTCGGGTCCTCGAGGTCGGTGACGGCATCGCTCGCGTTTCAGGTCTGCCCAACTGTGCAGTCAACGAGCTGCTCGAGTTCGAAGGCGGCGCACTCGGCTTGGCGCTGAACCTCGAGGAAGACAACATCGGCGCGGTCGTGCTCGGCAAGGCCGACAAAGTCGAAGAAGGCCAGCTCGTCACCGCGACCGGCGGCATCTTGTCGATCCCCGTCGGCGACGTGCTGCTCGGTCGGGTCGTGAACGCACTCGGTGTCGCGATCGACGGCCACGGCCCGATTCCGCGCGACGAGGTGCGACGCCTCGAGGTCCAAGCGCCCGGCATCACCGGCCGCAAGCCGGTACACGAGCCGCTCCAGACCGGCATCAAGGCTATCGACGCGATGACGCCGATCGGTCGAGGCCAGCGCGAGCTCATCATCGGCGACCGAAAGACCGGAAAGACCACCGTCGCGATCGACACGATCCTGAACCAAAAGGGTCAGGGTGTGAAGTGCATTTACGTGGCGATCGGCCAGAAAGGCTCGACGGTCGCGCAGACGGTCGAAACGCTGCGCGAGCACGGTGCGCTCGAATATACGGTGGTCGTCAGCGCACCGGCCTCAGATGAGGCCGTGTTCAAGTACCTCGCGCCGTACTCCGGTTGCGCGATCGGGCAACACTGGATGGAACACGGCGAGGCCGCGCTCGTCGTGTACGACGACCTCTCGAAGCAGGCCGAGGCGTACCGGCAGATCGCATTGCTGCTGCGCCGCCCACCGGGCCGCGAGGCCTACCCCGGCGACGTCTTCTACCTGCACAGCCGTCTGTTGGAGCGCGCCGCGAAGCTGAGCGACGACCAGGGCGCCGGTTCGCTCACCGCGTTGCCCATCATCGAGACCAAGGCCGGCGACGTATCGGCGTACATCCCCACCAACGTGATCTCGATCACCGACGGTCAGATCTACCTCGTCGACGACCTGTTCAAGTCGGGGGTACGTCCCGCGGTCGACGTCGGCATCTCCGTGTCCCGCGTGGGCGGCGCCGCGCAGATCAAGGCAATGAAGTCGGTGTCCGGCACCCTCAAGCTCGACCTCGCACAGATCCGTGAGCTCGAAGCGATCGCCACGTTCGGCACCGAGCTCGACGCGGTGTCGAAAGCCCAGC
>JBKQIY010000167.1:0-4612 GCA_052148155.1 Acidimicrobiia bacterium
CATGTACGACGCGTTTCGAACCGTCGAAACGGCCAGCGACTTCTCACGCAAGGCGCTATCGCCGCTGCCAATAGGTACGCCAGCGTCGAACGATAGGCTACCGAGGCACTACGGCAGAACGCGCGGCGATCAGCGCAAGCAGAGCATCCCCGTTGCCATTCTGGGACGGTCGATATGCCGCGCTCGGCAATCGCGAGTCTCGCGGCTCCCGTCGCAAAGCATCCCCTGATGCTCGATCGTGAAGTCATTCGTTCACCGGCGCGCGAACGCGCACACGAAACCGCGTGGTGGTGAACCTCAGCCACTACTGAGTGCCCGCCCGCGTCAGCACGTGACCGCGCCGCGACCAACGGAGAGACAGTCCGTCACTCGGGAACCCCACCCGCCACTGTCCGTCCGCCGTCGTTCGCTGCGGTCCGGCCGCGAGTGGCGGACACGCGCGGATCGGCAGACTTAGGCCGTCACTTAGGCCGTCAACGTGAGTGCCGCCGCGCGAAACTCCTGGTGGCGCCCGTAGCTCAGGGGATAGAGCGACGGACTTCTAACTTCGAGAAACGTCGTCCGCGCATGGACGCCGAAGTCCATGCTCGGCCACCCGCCTCGGTCGCATCGTCCGCCGACATCCGTCATCGACCGCCATCGTCCGGGAGTTAGGCCGTCACTTAGGCCGTCAACAATCCGCCACTGGCTGCTCTGATCACGAGGGCGAATCCGCGTCTGCGCTGCGGTGCGGATGTCAGTTGTTGGGCCAGGCAAGCGCGCCAAGTGTTTCGATCTCGTCAGCGTCAGTATTGAGGATGAATCCGGCATGCACTGCGGCGTGGGTCGCGTCACGGAACTGCGCGAGATAGCCGTCGCGGCCCTGGGGGTAGCGCGTGGCGAGCGTCTGGTGGTCGATAGGTTGGGTGGTGCCGAACAGTTCGGTCGTGTCTTCGGGCTGGCCGAGGCCCGACAAGATGTTGGTCGGCGCGTCGACCCAGGGCGTGCGCACCCCACCGCGCGCGACACCAAGGTCGTCGACGACGAGAGCGTTGTGATCGATCTCGAGTAGCGCGGCGGTTGGGGGTGGCGTGCTGTCTCGTGTCCATTGGTTGAGGGCATCGACCGCGCGTTGCAGGACGTAGTGCATCTGTGGTCCCGAGTTGATCGGCAAGGCTGTCGGCGCTCCCGCCCGGTCCGTGCGTGCGATGAGTTCGGCGAGCTCTTCGATGGGAAGCGATCCGGAATCGAGCTGCGACGCGTACAAGAAGTAGGTGTCGCAGTGCGCCGCGCCCGCGACCTCCCACAGCCGGAACCGCTCGGTGTCAGCTTGACGGGCAGGCAGGTACGCGAGCACCCCGAACACATCCGTTTCGCTTTGCACCACCAGCACCGGAACGCGTACGTCGTCGCGGATACGGTCATCGCCTGCAAGACGAGCGCGCCGTACCGCCGGATCGACGTTCGGTCCAACACTGGCAGGGTCCCAGCCCTCGATGGGAACACCCGCACCGGCGCGGCCCTGCAACAAGAAGCCGTCGAACACCCCGACCAGGGGATCGATCGCGTTGAGATAGGTCGTGAGAAAACACGCCGATTGCGACGCACCGGCCGCGATCACACGCTCGACCCGCACGCCAAACCGCGTGGGCAACACCTCGCGGAGGGCGTGTCCGATCTGGGTGAACATGTCGAACGCGTAACCGTCACCGGGATGCTGCAGCGACCCGTACCGCTCGGGCGCCATTTGACGTAGCCCCAGTCCCGGAATCATGCCACCGCCGTCGATGCCGACCTGCTGGGCGCTCACCCCCACCCACGTGTACCCCTCACGCACCAAATGACGATGCGTCGGCATCCACACGGCCGGGATATCCAAACCGCCAGTGACATTCAACCACTCGACAATCAACGTGCCGTTCGCCCGAGCAAGGTCGTTCGGCCGGTACACCACCACACGAGTCGTGAACTCCGCCATCTCCGACGGTCTGACCGCCCAGCGGCCGTCCGACCCACGCGGTCCCGACGCGCAGTAGGCCGAGGCGGTGCCGGTCGCGAAATGCTCATCCGCCGTATATCCGACCGACCCAAGATCGAACGCCACCGAAAAACAACGACGGCACCCCGTCGAGCGCCGGACCGAACGTCACCACATCCCATCTTCCCACGCCTTCAAGTCCCGCTGCAGCCGTACCTCCACGCTGCGGATGATCGCGAGGCGCCCCATAACCCGCGCCACAAAAACGCGCGGACGTGTGAGAGGTCGCCGGCACTGAGGCCTTGATGATGCCGAGCATCAATGCGGGGTTTAGACCGTCTCCAGCCGGGCGGCTCGGTGCTCGGATCTACTTTGGATGGCGGACCTGGTCGAGAACGGAAATCGGAGCTCGACGTGCAGAGGCGAGGGCGGTGCCTTTGGCGAGGCGTGGAAGGATGAGCAACTGGTCGGAGTTCGGTTCGGTAGGCGACTGGAGGAGGGCCGATGCGTCTGCTCTACCTGGATATCGACACGCTGCGTGCCGACCATGTCGGCTGTTACGGCTATCCGCGTGCGACGACGCCGAACATCGACGCGCTTGCCGCCGATGGTGTTCGGTTCGCGAACGTGTACGCGTCTGACGTCCCATGCCTGCCGAGTCGTACTGCCCTCATCACTGGCAGTTTCGGCATCCGTAACGGTGTCGTGAATCATGGCGGCCAGGCTGCGGATCTTCGTTCGGAGGGAGCGCGACGCGGGTTCGTGAGTCGGTACGCGTTTGAGTCGTGGGCGGGGGTGTTCTATTGGAACGGTTGGCACACTGCGTCATTGTCGAGTTTCCCGTTCCGGCACTCGGCGACATGGTGGAACCACGGGTTCATGGAAGCGTTGAACTTGATGCGCGGCATGGGCACCGAACGCGCCGACCACGTCCTCCCCGGCGCGCTCGACTGGCTCGATCGACGAGGCCGGGCCGATAACTGGTTCCTTCATGTACACCTCTGGGACCCGCACACGCCATACAACACGCCCGACGACTACGGCAACCCTTTCGCATCCGACCCTGCACCTGTGTGGCATACCGAAGACGTACGCGCGAGCAACTGGCAGCTCGCCGGCCCGCACTCCGCCCAGGAACCCTGGGGCTTCACACCCGACGAATGGGGACCACCTCCACCCCGCCAACCCTGGGACGCGTCTTCGATGGACGCAGTCAAGGCAATCATCGACGGCTACGACGTCGGCATCCGCTACGCCGACGACGCGCTCGGCACCATGGTGAACAAACTCGACGACCTCGGCATCGGTGACGACACCGCCGTCCTTGTCAGCACCGATCACGGCGAAATGTTCGGTGAACTCGGCGTCTACGCCGACCACCAAGCTGCCGACGAACCGACATGTCACATCCCTGCCGTGCTGCGCTGGCCCGGGGTCCCGCCGACGGTGCACGACGGCTTGCAGTACCACCTCGACGTCGCGGCAACGGTTGTCGACCTGGCCGGCCTACGAGTCCCGCAGAACTGGGACAGTGACGCGATCGAGATCGGCGGTGCCGGACGCGATCATCTCGTGCTCTCGCAAGGAGCGTGGTCATGCCAACGAGGCGTCCGCTGGAGCGACCGCCTCTACCTACGAACCTGGCACGACGGATACCACCCCCACTGGACCGACGAGATGCTCTTCAACATCGCAAACGACCCACACGAAACCAACGACCTCTCGAGCACGGAAACCGAAACAGCAAAGGCCGGCGCAGATCTGCTCGCCGACTGGACCGCGACCCAACTCGCACGAACCGGCCTCGACGATCCCATGGACATCGTCCGCCACGAAGGCGGCCCATTTCACGTCCGCAAACACCTCGCCCCATACCTTGAACGCCTACGCACAACAGGACGCGCACACTGGGCCGAAGTACTCGAACAACGCCACACCGACGAAATCTGACGCTCCCGTTCCGAGCGTGTCCCCGGACGCGCGCATAACCGCGTGTCCGCGGGTGTCTCCGCGAGCGCGCCTCGCGCGGTGTCCCAGAACAAGAATGTGCATCCCGTAAATCTGGGTACGGGATGCTCCAGTACGCTTGACATCGAGGCGTTCGCGTTTTGTGGTCAGATGCCATGCTGGCGCCGCGATGCGACCCACGCTCGAGGAGATCCTCCGCCGGACCTCACCCCGTCGCCTACTTCGCGCGCCGGGTAACCCGACCGCCCGAGATCCGTGGTTGTCCTCAGCACGGTGGGCCCTGTCGGTTCTTCGGGTGGCACCTTCAGGTGGCCTGGAATACCTTGAGCGTCCGTCGACGGGAGGA
Source organism: Acidimicrobiia bacterium (assembly GCA_052148155.1). Lineage (GTDB taxonomy): Bacteria > Actinomycetota > Acidimicrobiia > IMCC26256 > PALSA-610 > JBBQER01. The sequence continues at coordinate 4,272 of JBKQIY010000167.1, forward strand.
TCCGCTGCATGATTTTCATCGTGACGAAGAATCGGGTGCGGCGGAGGTATGCCGACGACTGGGTGTCGCTCGTGGAAGCGTTCACGACGGCTACGCGCGCCGAGCCGGGCAACATCTGTTTCGATTGGTATCGCAGCGTTGACGATCCCACCGTGTACGCAGGCGTCGAAGCGTTCACGGACCGAGCCGCGGGTGAAGCCCACGTAAACTCGGACCACTTCAAGGCGGCCACCGTGCAGTTGTCCGAGTTGCTCGCTGCCGTACCGGAAATCGTCAACGTCGAGGTCGCCGGAGGCTGGTCACACGTGACGGAAGGACCGGCCACCGCGATTGGCACCTAA
>JBKQIY010000168.1:0-7953 GCA_052148155.1 Acidimicrobiia bacterium
CTTCGGACCCAACGTCGAAGCCGCGTGCCGCGCGCGGATCGCCGAATCGGTCCACCTCAAGCCTGTCCCGCAACCCCAAACCTGACGGTCAACCCGCGAGGAGGCAGTATGAAGCCACCGTCCCGACGGTGCGTGATCGGGTGTGCCAGGCCGCAGCCAAGATCGTGCTCGAACCAATCTTCGAGGCCGACTTCTTGGACTGCAGTTATGGGTTTCGCCCGAAGCGTTCCGCCACCGATGCGCTCGAAGCGATCCGGGTGTCGTTCCCTCGAGGAAGAGTGTTTGTCTTCGAGGCCGACATCCGCGATTTCTTCGGGTCGATCGATCATGACCGTCTGATGGGCATGGTCGAACGGCGGGTGTCGGATCGTCGGGTCCTCAAACTGGTCCGCCAATGGTTGGGGGCGGGAGTGTTGGACAACGGGGTCGTTTCCGAAACGGTGACGGGCACACCCCAAGGCGGAGTGATCTCTCCGTTGTTGGCCAATATCTTCTTGCATGCGTTCGACCGGGCCTGGGCCGAGCATGGCAGTGGAGAAATCGTCCGCTATGCGGACGATTTCGTGGTGTTGTGCTCGACTCGCAGCCAAGCCGAACAAGCCGGACAGCTCGCACGCGAGTTGTTGGGTGAGCTCGGGTTGGAACTGCATCCGGACAAGACCCGAGTGGTCGACCTCCGGGAAGGCAAAGAGGGCTTCGATTTCTTGGGCTGTCATCTTCATGCCCGCATGTCAGGTCGCTTGTGGGAGCGTGGCATCCGCCGCTACTACCTGCACCGGTGGCCTTCAGCGCGGTCAATGAAACGGGCACGCCAACGGATCAAGGCGCTCACCGGCCGGAACCGGACCGGAAGCGACTTACAGGACGTGATCAGCGACCTGAACCTCTTCCTTCGAGGATGGGGCAACTACTTCCGTACCGGCAACGCAACCACCAAGTTCATCCAAATCGACCGGCACGTCGCATGGCGGCTCAAACGCTTGCTCATCAAGAAGCGTGGCCGCAACCTGCGTCCCGGTCAGGCCGAACGATGGACACGCACCTGGTTCCACGACCAGGGCCTGCACAAACTGCTCGGCACCATCCGCTACCCGAAAGCTGCGTAACCATGCCGAGAAGACCGTCGGTAAGCCGTGTGCGGGAAAACCGCACGCACGGTTTGAAAGGGGGATGGGGAAACAGACCCGCACAGCGGGCACTGCGCCCCTGACCACCAGTGCCCGAAAGTCTGCCCGCGCCTGTCGTCGCGGACGCAGATCGGGTGGAGCCATCCGATCCGGCGGACCGCGAGCCGCGGTGGCTGCGCGGCCTCGCGTTCGGGACCGCGTCGGCAGTCGTCGCGTTCGGTGCGGTCGGCCTCACCGCCGCAATTGCCGGCGTCTATCACACGTGGGTGGTGTTCCCCATCGGTGCGCTCGGGTGGATCGGCCTGATTGTGCTCGCGCGCCCGGTGCTGGCCGCACCCGCCGGCAAGGCACGCACCTCGCATTTGGCCGCGGCCGCGGCAGTCGCGTTCGTCGGTGCGATGACCTTGTGGAACATTCGCCACGCGTCGCAGCACGTCCTGATCAATCGCGACGGCGGCGCCTACATCAACGCCGGTCGTTGGATCGCGATGCACGGCAATCTGCGGGTCGTCGCCGCGGTCGGTCCGTTCGCACATCAGCCGAGTCTCACGTTCAGCTCGTACGGGGTCTATTCGACCGGCGGCGGGATCCTGAGCTTCCAATTCGCGCACCTGCTCCCCGTCCTGCTCGCCGAGGCGCACAACATTGGCGGCGATCGGCTCATGTTCGCGGCGCCGCCAGTGCTGTCGGGAGTGGCGCTGCTCGCGTTCTTCGTCGCGGCGTGGCGCCTCTTGCGTAACCCGTACGTTGCGTTCGCAGCACTCGTCAGTTTCGCGTTCGTCCTTCCCGAGGTGTCGTTCTCGCGCGACGCCTACTCCGAAATCCCGATGCAGGTGCTGATCTTCACGGGGTTGTGGATCCTCGTCGACCGGGAAGCGGTTCGTCGGCCGCGTATCGCGCTGGTGGTCGGCCTCGTACTGGGCATGTTGCAGGCCGCCCGCATTGACGCGCTCGCGGCGCTCACCGGTCTGGCGCTGCTGTTCGCGATTCGGTGGCTCGTCGCCGACGTTCGCGATCGGCGATCGGTGGCGGTCAGTGCCGCGGCGTGCGGTATCGGATTGATTCCCGGCGTCGTGCTGGGCTTCACCGACGTCTGGCTGCGGAGTTACACCTATCTGTACGATCTGCGCGCCGACGTGAAGCTCCTCGTGGCCGCGATGCTGGCGTCGGTCGTCGTCGCGGCGGTTGTCGTTGCTGTGGTGCCGCCGATCGCGCGACGGGTCCCGCAGCTTCCGAGGTGGGTTGCGTGGGCGGCGGGTTCCGCGGTCGGGATCGTCGGGTTCGGTTTGTGGTTGGTTCGCCCCCGGTTGCAGCATGTGCACGGGGCGTCGAATGCGTTGGTGAGAGGGTTGCAACAGGCGGCCGGGGTCGCGGTCGACCCGACCCGCACCTACGCCGAGCGCACGATGATCTGGATGAGCTGGTACCTCGGCCCGCTCACCGTGGCCGCCGCGGTTGTGGCGGCGGCGCTGCTCGTGTGGATGCTGGTACGCGGGAAGATGTGGTTCGCGCTCGCTGGCATCGCGCTGCTCGGACCTTCGAGCGTGATCTACCTGTGGCGGCCGAACATCTCCAGCGATCAGATCTGGGTGATGCGCCGCTACCTGTTCTCCGCCCTCCCGTTCCTCACGCTGCTCGCGTTCGGACTCGTCGCCGCGCTGTTGGGTCTTATGCCGCGGCGTCTGCCTCGGGCGGTGCCGGTCGCGGCGGCGATCGTCATTGCCGCGGTCGCGGTCGCCTTCCCGATCTCGACCGTGCGGTCAGTGCCGAACATGACCGAGCAGCGCGGCGATCCCGCGGTCCTCCAAGACGCATGTCACACCATGGGAAACCACGCGGCAATCGTGCTGTTGCAGAGCCCGGCGAGCCTCTTGTACGAGTGGGCGCCGCAAACCCTGCGCACCTGGTGCGACGTGCCAGTCGCGGTGATGGCGCTGACGGTGCCGCAGCGTGGGGTGCAGCTCGCCGGGCTTGCCGCCCAATGGTCCAAGGCCGGGCGCACCCTGTGGGTCGTCGCCGATCTCCCCGCGACGATTCGCGCCGCGCTGCCCGTGGCTGCGGTTCGCACGACGCCGATCGTGACGAATCCGTACCACCTGGAGCTGACCTTGTTGCGCCGGCCCAGTCACTACACGGCGGAGCAGTTCATGTTGGCGATGGCCCCCGTACCGACGAGCTGAGCCGTGCGGCACAGGTAGCGTGCGGCCGTGGTTCTGGTCATCGGGCTGCTCGTCATCGGCTTCGCATGCGCGATCGCGGCGTGGTTCGTGATCCGCGAAGCGGGACGTTTGGCGGCCGAGCCGCCACCGCCAGTCTTCGACATGGAGGAGGCCTTCGAGTGGGTCGTCGAGCATCTTCCCGACCTGGTGGCGGCGACCCTCACCACGGGTGACGTCCGGCGGATCCTCGACTTCCAGCTCGAGTTCTTCCAACGCCAGGGCGTGACCGGGAACGGGTCGAGTGCACACCCGCCCGGCGACGTCGTGGTCGGCGGCGCCGAGACCGTCGACTACATCGTCAGCCGGTCCGCGGCCACCGGGGAGGAGTACCTCCCGGAGCAGGTCCACGCGGTGGTTGAGACCCAGCTCGCCTATCTGCGGGCCATCGGGGCGGTCGGCGACGCCGCCGGACCAGGTCCCGACGACCCGAGTTCTTAACAATTCCGGCGCGCACAGGGGGCCGGAATCTGCTACAAAAGACGGACCGGAGAAAGGAGGTGGTCCAGCAGATGCACGATAAATCTGGGACCCTGGAGGTGCGCGGCCGCTAGGCCGTCAGCAATACGACTGGACCACCTGGCGGAGTCCAACCGCCGCACCGTCGCCGCATTGCTTGCCGGGATTGGTCCCTCTGGCGTGAAGCACGGCGAAATCCGACTCAGTCGAGAGTTCGGGGGATGCGCAAGCATCCCCCGACTCGCGTCCGCGGTCGGCTTCTCTCAGCACTTGGACAACACCTGACGCAGGAGCCGTCCGGCGGAACTTTCTCCGCCACAAGGCCTCAGCACGCGCATACCTGCCGTCGAGCTGCTCAGCAGGCAAGATGGGGCACGAGCCCGGGCCGACTGAGTTTGCCCTACCGTCCGGTGCTGCATGCAGGATCCCGGAGAGCTGATGCGGCCATCGAGCATCTCATCGTCGCTTCATTCGACAGCTGGCGACCGGGCGCGGCAGCGATGAGGATCGGCACGATCGTCGCCCGAAATTATCTCGCACAAGCGCGAGTGCTGGGCGAGTCGTTGCAACGACTCGACGACCGCTTCGCCCTCTCGGTGCTCGTGCTCGACGACGTGGACAACGAAATCGACGACAGCACCGAGCTGTTCGAGATCGTTCGACCGCGCGACCTTGACATCGAACCGCGTGAGTTTCATCACATGGCGACGATCTACGACGTCACCGAGCTGGCAACCGCCCTGAAGCCGTGGTTCTTGCGGCGACTGCTCGAATCCGATGACGTCGTGTGTTTCCTCGATCCCGACATCGAGGTGTTTTCGACACTCGAGGAAGTCGAAACACTGGCCCGCCGTCACTCGATCGTCCTGACGCCGCACACAACGCGGCCGATGCCGCGAGATGGCTTCTTGCCGAGCGAACAGACCATCCGGTTGGCCGGTGTCTTCAACCTCGGTTTCATCGCCGTGTCTCGCGACGCCGGCGAGTTCCTGTCGTGGTGGTCGGAACGGCTGCGGCGCGAGTGTCGGATCGCGGTCGAACAGGGACTGTTCGTCGACCAACGCTGGATCGATTTCGTCCCGAGTTACTTCGATCACGCAGTGCTCTCCGACGAGGGATACAACGTCGCGTACTGGAATATGCACGAGCGTGAAGTCAAACTTGGCTCCGACGGCTACGAGGTCAACGGCGGACCGTTACGATTCATGCACTACAGCGGCTTCGATCCGCTCCGACCGTATCTGCTGAGCAAATATCAAGGCGATAAACCTCGCATCCTGCTCGAAGACCATTTCGAAATCGCCCATCTTTGTTATCGCTATGCCACGCGACTGTTCGCCGCCGGGCATCTCGAGGCTTCGTCGACCGCGTATCGGTTCGGCTACACCGCGCAAGGGATGCGTATCGACGGTCGGATGCGCCGGCTCTACGCCGACGCACTGACGGCCGCCGAGGCGCACGGCGCCGGTTCGCCTCTGCCCAATCCGTTTACCCCCGACGGTGCGGAACTGTTCGAAGACTGGCTGAACTCTCCGGGACCGACGGCGCCGACTCGGGTCTCCCGCTACCTCCGCGCGATTTACGACGAGCGGGGTGACCTCAGTGCGCACTTCGGCGACTTGGCCGGTCCCGGCGGAGAGGAATATCTCGACTGGAGTCGCAAGCATGGGCGCGCGCAGGCCGGCGTGCCCGCCGAATGCGTCCCACGGCCAGTTATGCCGTGGCGGGCCCGACCTCGCGGTTTGAAAGAAGGCGTGAACCTGATCGGGTACCTCCGAGCCGAGGACGGCGTCGGAGCTGTCGCGCGAGCAACGCTCGAAGTCTGTCGCCGCGCCGGATCGGCGGTGAGTATCCGTACCTGCACCGAAACCGGCAGCCGCCAATGCGCGACGATCGACGACGCCCGGCCCGACGTACACATCACGTACGACACGACCATCGCGTGTATCAACGCCGATCAGTTCCCCCTGCTGAGCGACCAGTTGCGCGAGCAGATGCCAGTCGCGGTGTCGACGATCGGCATTTGGGCATGGGAGGTCGAAATATTCCCGCGGTGGATGGCGAACAGCGCGGCGCTCGTTGACGAGATCTGGACCTACAGCGCGCATGGCGCAGCAGCGATCGCGACGGCCTGTTCGGTCCCGGTCCACGTGTTTGCGCCGCCGATATCGGTGCCCGAATCGGTCGGTCAGGTCGACCGCGCGGAGCTTGGCATTACCGACGACTTCACGTTTTTGACCTGCTTCGACTTCGGCAGCGTGTTCGAACGCAAAAATCCGCTGGGCGTGATCGAGGCGTTCAAGCGTGCATTCCCGCCGGGTGCCGGACCGCGGCTGGTGATCAAGAGCGTCAACGGCACCGCGGTCCCCCGGGAGTGGGCGCGGATGGAGGTCGCAGCCGGCGGGCGAGCCGACATCGAGATACGAGATGGATACGAGGTCGAGGCCCGCCAACGAGCGCTGACGGCCGCGTGCGATTGCTACGTCTCGCTCCACCGAGCCGAGGGCTACGGGCTCGTGCTCGCCGAGTCGATGGCGGCTGGCAAACCTGTGATTGCGACCGCCTACTCAGGCAACCTCGAGTTCATGACACCCGAGACTTCCGTGCTGGTGCCGTACGAGCTCGAGCGGATCCCGGTCGGATGTGGACCGTATCCACCGACAGCTTCGTGGGCCGAGCCGGACCTTGAAGCGGCCGCGCTCGCGATGCGCGAGTTGGCGGCGGATCCGGCCGCGGCTGTCGCCCTCGGAGCCAAAGCACGCGAACACATCGCTCGTCATCACACCGCGGAGGCCAGAGTGGGGTTCGTACGTGAGCGTCTGGACGCATTGAGGAGCAACCGGTGAGCGATCTCGATCACAGCCATCCCCCCGAGGAACGCATCCAGCACGCGCTGGCGACGGGTCCCGACATCGACGCGCCAGGCCGCTACGGCATGTTCACGCGCCTCGTCCGACGTTTCGTCGGAAGGGCCGTCAAGTACGAACGCGACTTCGGACTTCAAGTCGACGTCGCGTTGCTGGAACGACTGCACGAGATGGAAGAGAGCTTTACCCAGCAGTTGAACGAGGTCACAGCACAATTGCGGGAGCTGCGCGACGACGATCAACGCCAGCGTGACTTCAGCGAGCAACTGCTCGACAACGACCATCGGGCCCAGCGCGACACGTGGAGCGTCATTTCGCGGGTCGAGGCCCTCGAAGGGTTGCTCATCGACGTGCGGTCCCACCTGCAGGACATCGATTCCCGCGCCGCGGTCGCCCACGCGATCGCATCAGGAGCCGCGGACGGAATTGATTCGCTCACACTCGAGTCATCACAAACGAAGTCGGAGCTCGGTGATGTGAACGGCCGTGTTACTGAGGTACGGGACCGCGTCGTCGAGCTCACCGTTTCGCTCCGAGTTGAGGCCGACAAGGCGAGCTTTGTGTACGACGAACTCACCGCGAGGCCCTACATCGACGAAGATCATCCACTCACTATCACCGACCCACAAGGGCGGACGCGTCTCGGGTATACGGGCGTGACCGGGCCTTCTCCGCTGTACCTCGGCTTCGAAGATATTTTTCGGGGCTCGGAGCTTTTGATTCGCGATCGCCAGCGCGTGTACCTCGACGTCGTCGCCGATCGCGGACCGGTCGTCGATCTCGGATGTGGGCGAGGCGAGATGCTCGAACTGCTTACCAAGGCTGGGATCGACGCCCGAGGTGTCGACCTCGATGAAGCGATGGTCGATCACGCACGCGCGAACGGAGCCAGTGTCGATCACGGCGACGCGTTGGAATTCCTGGTCAAACAGGAGGACGGCTCGCTCGGTGCGATCTTCAGTGCTCAGTTCATCGAGCACCTCCCTGCGGGCCTCTTGCCGGAACTCCTCGAGATCGCTCGAGCGAAACTCGTTCCCGACGGGGTGTTCATCGCCGAGACGGTGAACCCCCATTCTCCGCGGGCGCTCAAAGCCTTTTGGATCGACCCGACCCATCAACATCCATTGTTTCCCGAGACGATGCTTGCCCTGTGCCGGCTGACCGGATTCGAGGAAGGAGAGATCATGTTCCCATTGGGTTGGGTCGATCCAAAAGGCTTTGAGCGCCCGCGGAGAATGGGGGTTCACCGTCTCGGCGATGAACACCCCGTCGGGAACGAGTTTC
>JBKQIY010000169.1:0-19069 GCA_052148155.1 Acidimicrobiia bacterium
GCCCGATCTCCCCCGGCGCGAGGTCCGCGTTCCGTTTTCCAATCTCATCCAGCAGCGCCGCCTCAACGGTTCGACCCGATGCCTCGTTCGCCGACTGGATCGCTCGACCCTCCGGGTTCGAAGAGCGCGTCGCAATGAGCAGGCAACTTCCGGACTCGTGGGCACGAGCGATGAACGAGCCCATGGCGCCGAATCCCAGGTAGGGGTGGACTGTGAGGGCATCGGCTCCGAGCGGGGCATCGCCTCCAAGAAACGCTTCGGCGTAGGCGTCGTTCGTCGTCCCAACATCTCCCCGTTTGGCATCGACAATGACTAACAACCCCGCACTGCGGCCATCGGTGATCACGCGCTGAAGCGTCCGGAATCCCCGCCACCCGTGCCGCTCCGCTATGACCGCGCGCGGCGGACAACGCCAGCTGCTGCCGAGAGCCTTCGCGGGCTGGACGTGGCCCCCCAGCGTGCCTGCCTAGCGAAGGCGGGAGTGGTTCCCGGAGTGGCACCCGCCACGCCGCGCTTCAAGCGTCAGTCGACACCGGCGGGAGAGTCGCGTCCTAATCTGCAACATCACACGAACGCTGGCGAGGGTTCGCGTCGAGCGGCAGGGTCGGGTTCCTAAGGTTTCTCCTAAGAAACGGAGCCGAAGGGCCTGGGAGTGCTCTTCGCTGTGCTCACGACGGTGCTGGTCACGGCGTGAATCCGAAAGGACATGGGACGTGCCGAAACAGCCTGTTGGGGTTTAGGTCCCGGTCTCGAAAGAGGTGGGGGTTCGAGTCTCCCCGCTCGCACAACAAGCAAGCATGTGACCAGGACCTCACCGACCCGCGACGGCCACAAGCGCATGGCCCGGACGCCCGACGACGACATTGCGTCTCGACGATCTGTTCAACCGCTCGCCGGCCGGGAGCTGGGTCGTCGCACATCCTCTGGGCTCGCCCACGGCGCTCCGTGTAGGCCGCATTGTCACCCGAACCTGAAAACCTGTATCAATTTCTCCGGCACCGGCGCCGGACGTCGCGATGCGTCCGATGCCCGTCGTACGGGAGAGTGCAGGACACTCGCACGGTTTCCGGCTGATGCGAGAGGATCGAACGACATGACTGAGCGGACGCTCGACGATCGGCTTGCTGAGCTCGTCGGACAGCCGATCAGCGGCGCGGGCCCGACCCGCGCTCCCGACCCGGTGAACCAGCCAATGATCCGTCATTGGGCCGCTGCGTTCGAGGATTGGAACCCGATCTACACCGATCGTGACGCGGCGGAACGATCGCGTTTCGGTGAGATCGTCGCGCCGCCGTTGATGCTGCAGACGTGGACCATGGCGACGCCGCGTATTACGGGAATGGCTGAGCGTGGCGGTTCGCCGGTCGAGGGTGGGCGGGCGCGGGTACTCGCCGTGCTCGACGAGGCTGGTTTCGTCGGCACCCTCGCGTCCAACTCCGAGTTCGAGATTGTCCGATATCTGCGCGTCGGAGATGTCGTGTCGGCCACGACGGTATTGGAGTCGGTGTCGCCGGAGAAGCAGACGCGGCTCGGCCGCGGCCACTTCGTCACGTGGGTCACGACGTACGCCGACGAAGCTGACGAGGTGGTCGGCCGTCAGCGATTTCGCATCCTGAAGTTCAGACCGGAAGGTGCGCGGTCGTGACCGCCCGCCTGGCACCGTCGATGACGGCTGACACGCAGTTCTTTTGGGACGGTGTCAACCAGCACCTGTTGTTGATCCAACGTTGCGTGCGCTGTGGGGCGCTGCGCCATCCGCCGCGGCCGATGTGTCCGGACTGTCACTCGCTTCAGTGGGACACCGTCGAGGCGTCTGGTCGTGGCACCGTGAGCAGCTTCGTGATGCCGCACCATCCGCGGTTGGCGTGGTTTCCCGAGCCGTACATCGTCGCACTGGTCGAACTCGCCGAGGGCACGCGGTTGGTCACAAACCTGGTCGACGTGGCACCGGACGCAGCGTCGATCGGAATGCCGGTCGAGGTGCGCTTCGACGAGTTCGACGGCGGACTCGTACTGCCGATATTCGTCCCGGACGAACCGCGATGAGTGACACCCGGACCTCGATCGAGTGGCACACGTTGCGCGTCGGCGACGAACTATCGACAATGGCCGTTGACGTCACGGCGACGCGGATCGTGGCGGGCGCGATTTCTTCGCGTGACTTCATGCCGGTACACCACGACCGCGACTACGCAAATCAGCAGGGCGCCCCGGACATCTTCATGAACATTCTGTCGGACACGGGGTACTGCAGCCGCTTCCTCACGGACTGGGCCGGCCCCGACGCCATGGTCAAGCATCTCGCGATCCGCCTCGGAGTGCCCGTGTTCCCCGGTCACACCCTCACGTATACCGGCTCGGTGACCGCGCTTCGCAAGGACGGCAACGAGGGCATCGTCGAGGTCGAGCTGCGCGCGATGAACGACCTCGGCGAGCACGTCAGCGGCAGCGCGACGATCAGCTTGCCTCTCGGAACGAAGCCGTGACCGCACACAGACTGACGGGACGGGCCGCGATCGCCGGCATCGGCCAGACCGAGTTCTCGAAGGAATCGGGACGTACCGAACTACGCCTTGCTTGCGAAGCAGTGCAAGGCGCGCTCGATGACGCTGGATTGCGCGCCGAAGACGTCGACGGACTCGTGACGTTCACAATGGACACCAACGAAGAGATGGAGGTCGCCCGCAACCTCGGCATCCGCGAGCTGTCGATGTTCAGTCGTGTCGGCTACGGGGGCGGCGCCTCGGCCGGCACTGTTTTGCATGCGGCGATGGCCGTCGCGGCCGGCGTCGCGGATGTTGTGGTGTGCTATCGGGCCTTCAATGAACGGTCGGGGAACCGCTTTGGCAACATGAGTGAGCGGGTCGGGGTGTTGCCGCTGTGGCTCTCGTGGTACGCGCCGTACGGGCTCATGACCCCGGCTGCGTGGGTTGCGTTGTATGCCCGGCCCTACATGGAGCGATACGGCGTGACGAACGCCGATTTTGGGCGCATCGCGGTCGTCGACCGCGCCCATGCGGCGACGAACCCCGACGCGTGGTTCTACGGCCGCCCGATCACCCTTGCAGATCATCAGACGTCACGTTGGATCATCGAACCGGTGCTGCGATTACTCGACTGCTGCCAGGAGAGCGACGGTGGTGTCGCGCTCGTCGTGACCTCAACCGAACGGGCCCGCGATCTCCGTCGCCGACCGGCGGTGATCACCGCGGCAGCACAGGGTGCGACGTTCGACGGCGAGACAATGACGAGTTACTACCGTGACGATCTCACCGGCCTGCCGGAGATGGGAGTCGTGGGCGAGCGCCTCTGGAGCATGTCTGGCCTTGGGCCCGCCGACATCTCGACCGCGTTTCTCTACGACCATTTCACACCGTTCGTGTTGATGCAGCTCGAAGAGCTCGGGTTCTGCGGCCGAGGCGAAGCCAAGGACTGGGCAACGATCGAGCGCCTCTCGCTCGGCGGTGAGCTCCCGATCAACACCAGCGGCGGCCTGCTCGGCGAGGCGTATATCCACGGGATGAACGGGATCACCGAGGCGGTGCGCCAGATCCGCGGCACGTCCTGCAATCAGGTCGACGATGTCGAGCATGTCCTCGTCACTGCGGGGACTGGCGTGCCGACAAGCGGACTAATTCTCTCCCAGCCATAACGCGACGTTACGGAGGCACGAACGATGAAGGCGATGCAACTCGAAGAAGGCGAGCTTCACGTCCGAGACATCCCAGTACCGGAACCTGCAGCGGACCAAGCGCGGGTTCATCTCAGCGCGTCGGGTGTGTGCCATTCCGATCTTCACCTCGCACGTGGCGACTGGAAAGGTGTTCCGCGCAGCATGAGCCTCGGTCACGAGGGCATCGGCGTCGTGGAGGCACTCGGACCGGGCGCCGAGCGTTTCGTTTCTGTCGGTGATCGTGTGATCCTCGGTCTCGGCGGCATGGGTGGCGGCTACTGGTGCGGTGCGTGCGAGTATTGCCTGAGCGGCCGGCCCCGCCTGTGCGCGCAGGCGCAACCGTTGATGGGCACGTTCGCGGAGCAGCTGTGCGTGTGGGCACCGGCGTTGGTCCAAGTGCCGGAAACGCTCGGTGACGAGGAGGCGCCGCTGGCGTGCGGAGGCCTGACCGCGTTCGGCGCGGTGCGCAAACTCGTCGCGCACGGCGTCGCGCCCGGCCGGACGATCGCGATCATCGGCGCCGCCGGGGGCCTCGGACACTACGCAGTCCAGGTCGCGCACGCGTTCGGCTACCGCGTCGTCGGAGTCGACGTCGGTGAGGAGCGTCTTGAGTTTGTCCGGTCGCTCGGCGCGGAACATGTCGTCAGCGCGGACGACGCGGCCGCGTTCGCGTTTGGGCTCGGTGGGGTCGACGCCGCGCTCGTGTTCGCGGCTCGGCTCGCGGGCTTCGAGCTCGGTTTGCAGATGTTGCGCCGTGGGGGGCTCTTTGTGGCGGTCGGGATCCCGCCCTCGAGCGACGGCAATCTGCAGCTGCACCCATGGCAGCTGTTTCTCACCGACCCGACGATCATCTACTCCGCGGTCGGCACGGTGCAGGAAATGCGCGAGTTGGTCGACCTCGCGGCCGCAGGCAGGGTGAAGACCCATGTGTCGAGAATCGGCAATCTCTCTGAGGTGCCGGCAATCTTCGACGAACTCGAAGCAGGCAAGTATCTGGGCCGCGCGGTCATCACCGACCTCAGCCACTAGGAGCAGACGTGAGTTCGCGCTCGCTACGCGTCGCGATCATCGGTGCGGGACCTGGAGGCCTGTGCGCCGGGAAGCGGCTGTTGGACGAGGGCTTCAGCGAGTTCACGCTGCTCGAACGCGCGCAAGACGTTGGAGGGACCTGGAACCGCAATCGCTACCCGGGCTGCGAATGCGATGTACCGTCGGCGCTGTACTCGTTCTCGTTCGAACATAAGTGCGACTGGTCGAAGCCCTACGGCACGCAGCCCGAGATCCTCGCCTACATGCGCAGCATCGTCGACAAGTACCGGCTGCGACCACACTGCCGTTTCGGGGACGGCGTCACTCATGCGCGCTGGAACGACAGCACGGGCACGTGGGCGGTCACCCTCGAGTCCGGCGACACCGTCGACGCCGACGTCGTCGTCAGCGCGATCGGTATGTTCAACGACCTGCACTGGCCCGACATCGAAGGTCTCCACGCGTTCGGGGGTGCGATGTGGCACTCGGCGAACTGGGACTGGGACCACAACCTCGCTGGCGAGAGGGTCGCGGTGATCGGCAGCGCCGCGAGCGCAGTGCAGTTCGTTCCCGAGATCGTGGACACTGCCGGCCAGGTACACCTCTTTCAACGCAGCGCGAACTGGGTACTACCAAAGATCGACGACCCGTTTACCGACACACAGCTTGACGCGTTCCGCGCGGACCCTGCGCCGCTTCTCGCGTTCCGTGCCGAGGTCGAACGTCAGATGAACGCAGGCATGACGTTCTCCGACCCCAAGGTGCTCGCAGAACGCGAGAGCGCCGGACTGGCCGCGATCGAGATCGTGCGCGAGCCCGAAGTGCGGCGCAAGCTCCGACCCACCCACCCGTTTGGGTGCAAACACCCGCTCTTTTCGAACAAGTACTACCCGGCGTTCAACGAACCGAACTTGGAACTTGTCACCGAGCCGATCTCGACCATCCACGCGGGCGGCATCCGCACGGCCGACGGAAAAGAACGCGACGTTGACACGATTGTCGTCGCCACAGGATTCGCGACCACGAAGTACATCTCGGCCATCGACGTGACCGGTCGCGGCGGTCGCAGCATCCACGATGCCTGGAACGACGGCCCGCTCGCGTACCTCGGGCTCACCACGTCGGGGTTCCCGAACCTGTTCATGCTCTACGGCCCGAACACCGAACAACGGCTCGATCCTGACCATGCTCGAGGCCCAGGTGGAACATATACTCGCTCACCTCCGGCGCCTCGCGAACGGCAACATCGCATGGGTCGACGTGAAACCCGAAGCGGTGCGCCGCTACAACGACGAAGTGCAAGAAGCCATCGCCGGTATCCGCGTTTGGCAGGCCGACTGTCACGGCTACTACCGCTCCCCGAACGGCCGGATCGTCACTCAATGGCCCTTCTCCATGGCCGAGTACCAGCGACGAACGGCAACGCTCGAGCTCGACGCATTCGAGAGCGGCCCGACAACGACCGCGCTTCTCGGTGCGTGACGAACGAGCGCCCGTTGAAACTCCGGCGCTGGACTTCGCGGCGATGACGGACACGCCGGCGCTCTTCGACCCGCTCGCCGACGGCTACGCGGAGTCACCGTACGAGCAGTACACGTCGCTTCGCGATGATGATCCGGTCCATCGCTCCGAGTTGCTGCAAGGCTGGGTGGTCAGCCGCTTCGACGACGTCAGCAGCGTTCTGCGCGATCACAGCATGTCGAGCGACATCCACCACGCGACCCCCACACCGCTCACGATCATGGAACTTGAGCAGCTGTCCGAACAGCCACGGGCCGCGCGCACGATCGTCCTCATGGACGACCCGGACCACACACGCATCCGGGCGCTCATGACAGAACCGTTCCGCCCGCGCGAGATCGAGAAACTGCGCGACCGCATCACCGCTCGAATCGACGGCGCGTTCGACCGGCTCCGCGACCAGCACGGGAGCGGTCCTGTCGAGTTCGACCTCGTCGGCGACTTCGCGTACCCGCTCCCAGTGGAAATCTTCTCCGAGATGCTCGGGATACCCGAGGAGGACAGCCCCCGTTTCCGGTACTGGACGCAGTGCGTCGCGCGGCTGGTAGACCCGATCGTGAGCGCGGCGGAGCGGGAAAAGTGTCTGGACGCGCTCGACGAGATGTACACGTACCTCGAAGAGCAAGCCAACCGGAAGCGGGCCGAGCCTGCCGCCGATCTCATGTCTGCGCTCGTTCACGCGCACGTCGACGGCGAGTGCCTCTCACAAGAAGACCTCGTCGCGCAGCTCGTCACGCTGTACATGGCCGGACACGAGCCGACCGCGTCGATCATTGCCGCAGGCACTCTCGCGTTGCTACGCGAGCCCGACGAGCTGGTGAAGCTCCGCGCCGAGCGCAGCCTGCTGCGAAACGCGGTCTGCGAGCTGCTGCGCTTCGACGGCCCCAACCACTTCGTACGGCGAATAACCACGCGTCCCACTCAACTCGGCGCCACGGAACTTCCCGCCGGGAGCGTCATTTATGCCAGCCCTGCGTCGGCCAATCGCGACCCACGTCGATGGGGCGACACCGCCGACCACGTACGTGTGGACCGACCCGACGCAAGTCAGCACCTGCAGTTCGGCGCCGGAGCTCATGCATGCCTCGGCTCACATCTCGCGCGACTCCAAGCCGAGATCGCGTTCGACGCAATCTTGGACCGCACGGCCGGACTTCAGCTCGCCGCCACCCCGGAATGGGGCAACCGGATGTTCATCCGCGGTATCAACACGATGAACGTCTCGTGCACGATTCGCGATCGCGCATCCTGAGACCCGTCGACAGCGCCTCACGCAACGACGCACCCAGCGACGGGCGCCGGCGCCGAAACGGAAAGAGCATCAGAAACCTTCGCGGAACGGGGCGTTGCCGACCGCCGGTTTCTCGACGAGCTCGGACGCTGCCGGTCCGGCGACGCCGCAACACCTCCGGTCCGTGACACCGATCCGGTTCGGCCCGACCGCGCCCGCGGGCTACGCGACGTCGAACCGGCCTGCGGTACCGCTCGAGAATCCGGGTTCGGCGGCCCTCGCCACCACTGCAGTCGTGGCGGTTGCTGACCCGCGCGCGGGATATTGGCGCATCGTTCCGAAGGCCTTGCGGGTCGGACCGCGATGTCGGCGCACACATGGCGGACGCCATGTGGCAGGATCGCCGGATGGCAGCCTGGCCGTTCATGGTGCTGGCCGGCGCGGCGATCGGCACGCTGACTGGGCTTTTCGGTGTCGGAGGTTCGTCGATCGCGACGCCGCTGCTGTCGTTGCTCGGCGCCCCCGGATTGATCGCGGTCGCGTCGCCCCTGCCCGCGACGATTCCTGGCGCCGCGGTCGCCTCGATCGCCTACGTGCGCAGTGGCGATGCCCGGCCGCGCGCCGCGGCCTGGACGCTCCTCGGCGGGGTTCCCGCCGCGATCGGCGGCGCGCTGCTGTCGCGCGTGGTCGGCGGTCCAACCTTGCTCGTGCTGTCGGGCGTGGTGCTCGTCGGGATCGGACTGCGCGTCGTCCAGCCGATCAAGCAGTCCACCCGCGACGCCGGAACGGTTCGCCGCCAGAACCGACCTCTTCTCGTTTTGGCCGCCGCGGGCGTCGGCCTGTTCACGGGCCTACTCGCCAACGGCGGCGGGTTCCTGCTCGTGCCGTTATACCTGCTCGTGTTCGGGTTACGCATGCGTCAAGCGGTCGGTACCAGCCTGCTCGTGATCATTTTTCTCGCGATCCCCACCCTCGCAACACACTGGGCCCTCGGACACATCGACTGGGCAATCTCGGGAGAACTCACCGTCGGGCTCGTTCCCGCGAGCTTCCTGGCGAGCAGATATGCCCACAACGTCGAAGGGCCCGTCCTGCGACGCGGGTTCGGCGTGTTCCTCATCCTGCTCGGCGTCGCGTACACGATCTACCGACTCACCACCATCTGAACACCGGCGCCGCGTTCGCACGTGATTCCAACAGCAACGCGAGTCGCGGCGTACGGTCGCTCGGCAAGTGGGTGCACCGATCGCCGGACTTTCAGCTGCGTCGGAACCGCGGAACCGGTCCGGTCGGGACATCTGCTTCCTCTTTGGGCCAGGGCGCCCTTCCGTGCGACCAACCTTGCGAGCCCCGGGCGCGGATCGCCGGTGTCAGCCTCCGGGCGTCAGCGACGCGACTGCATCTTCGACGGTCGCGAACAGACGGCCTGGGCTGAAGTCCGCGAGCAGCCCGCTGTGTTTGAGGTCGTGATGGACGAGGTGAGACGAGCGGGCGAGAGCAATGTTCACTCCGCGTTCGTTGAGTTCTGTGGCGAGTTCTCCCAATGTGCGCGCCCCCGTGTAGTCGATGTCGGAGATCGCGTTGGCGTCGAGAACCAACCCGTGTACTGGTGGGCTCGCCGCGTCGACGATCTTGTGGATGCGTGACTGGACGTAGTCGGCGTTCCCATACCAAATCGGGGCGTAGATCATGTAGACGATCACGCCGGGCACTTGCTCGGTCGGGCGGCCTACGTCGCACGGAACCCAATGGTCGGTGCCCGGCAGGCGACCGAGCACGACGTCCGTCGGCCGGGCCGCGCGATAGGTCCGGTCGGCGAGGGCGAGGAGCATCGCGACTGCGATTCCCTGTTCGATTCCGAACGCTGCCACCGCTACCAGCGTGATGACCGCCAACGCGAACTCGAGCCGGTCGAAGCGCAGAATCGATCGCAGGTCGTTGACCCGGAACAGCCGGGTCGCAACAAAAACCAAGATGGCCCCGAGCGTTGCGTCGGGCAGATCCTTCAGCAGTCCGGTCGCGAACAGGACCACGCCCAACACGACGGCGGCAGCCACCACACCTGTGAGCTGCGACCGGCCACCCGAGGCGGTCACGACCGCGGTGCGGGGCGGGCTGGAGTTCACCGCGAACGATCCGCTGAACCCTGCGACGAGACTTCCAGCCCCGATGGCGACGAGGTCCTGGTTGAAGTCTGCGATGTCGGTTGTCGTGTCGTTCGACACGCGTACGATTGCGGCCGTTTGGGCCACGCAAACGAACGCGACCGTGAGCGCGGGTACGAACAGGCGACGCACATCAACCCACGATGCCGTCGGTATCCCGAACGACGGCAAACCGCCGTGGATCGAGCCCAGCACCGCAAGGTCGTGCGACTTCGATCCGACGACAGCAACGACCAAGATCGACGCGACCAGGCCGATCAATGCGCCGGGGATGCGCCGGTCGATTCGTTCCGCCAACACGACCACCGCGAACACGCCGACAGCAATCCCGACCGACCAGCCGTTGATGTGGCCGATCTGGTCAGCGAACCGTCGCAGCCTGCCCAGCGTCGTGGTGCCGCCGCCGGGCAAGCCGAACACGGCGGGAAGTTGGCGGACCACGATCTCCACGGCGATCCCGGCCAAGACCCCCGTGGTCACCGGCGTCGAAAGAAACTCGGAGATCCATCCCAGTCGCAGCAACCCGACCGCAATGACCAACGCGCCCGTCATGAGAGCCAAGAAGGAAACGAGATCGATATAACGGGGCGAGCCGCCCGCGACGACCGCCGCGACACCGCCCGCGAAGACCGCCGCGATCGTGGAATCGGCTCCGACCGACATCTGACGGTTGCGTCCCAACACCGCGAACACGAGGGAACCGGCGACGAACGCGTACAGACCGGCCACCGCCGGCATGTTCGCTAACCGTGCCGTTGCCATCTGCTCGGGTACGGCGACGGCGACAAGTGTCAGTCCCGCCAACACGTCCGACCGCAGCCACCCCCTTCGGTAGCCGCGAAACGTCGCGGGTATCAGCGAGCCGGCCACGACCTATCCCTACACCTATCCGACGGCGACCGCCCGCCGCGCCGATCCCAACGCCGACTCCGCGACCCGGCGCCCCATGCCCACACGGCACGGAGATCGACGCCGGAGGGACTGAGGTCGGTTCGATCGAGGTCGCGGTCCCGAAACTCGATCCCAGACCCCGGATCGGGGGTGGCACAGGTCGCAAGCACGTTCAACAACAGGTCCCGCGCCCCTCGGACGACCCGATGCCGGGTAGATCCCGCAAGCAGGCGGCTCGAATGCATCGAGGCGCGGACGACCGGTACATCGACGAACGCGGGCGCGTACACGCACGTCGGGGCCGGTTGGCTCACTGACAACCGCGAGGCCGTCGTTACGATCTTGACGCACAACCCGACGGCGTTGTATCGATTTGGACGCACAGCACTGCAACCGACACCGATCGGGTCGGACCAACGATCGGCGAGCTCGCCGGTCGGGAGAAGCGGGGACACATGCTCGACTCGGGCGTTGATCCGGTCGATCGCGACGCGGTCCGAGCCAAGTACCGCGCGGAACGCGACAAGCGGCTGCGACCCGACGGCAACGACCAGTATCTCGAACCGACGGGCAAGTTCGCGCACCTCCTCGACGATCCCTATGCCGAACGGGTCGAGCGCGAGCCACGCTTCGACGAGGTCACGCTCGCGTTCATCGGCGGCGGGTTCGCGGGTCTGTGCACCGGAGCGCGGCTCAAACAAGCCGGCATCGACGACGTATGCATCATCGAAAGCGGCGGCGATTTCGGAGGTACCTGGTACTGGAACCGCTATCCGGGTGCGATGTGCGACACCGCCGCGATGATCTACCTGCCGCTCCTCGAAGAAACCGGGCACATGCCGTCGCAGAAGTACGTGCTCGCGCCGGAGATCTTCGAGCACTGCCAACGAATAGCCAAGACCTTCGAGCTGCACGACCACGCATTGTTCTCGACCGCGGTCACCTCGCTCGAATGGGACGACCCGTCGTCGCGCTGGATCATTCACACCGACCGCGGCGACGCGATCCGCGCTCGTTTCGTGGCCATGGGTACCGGACCGTTGAATCGGCCGAAGCTGCCCGGAATACCCGGCATCGAGACCTTCGCCGGCCACTCCTTCCATACGAGTCGTTGGGACTATCCGTACACGGGTGGCGACGCCCTCGGAGCGCCGATGGAACACCTCGCCGACAAGCGAGTCGGGATCATCGGCACCGGCGCGACCGCGGTGCAATGCGTTCCTCGTTTGGCCCACGAGGCGGGCGAGGTCTTCGTATTCCAGCGCACACCGTCGTCGATCGATGAGCGCAACAATCATCCGATCGATCCGGAGTGGTTCGCGACGCTCGAACCTGGATGGCAGCACAAGTGGCTCTTGAACTTCGCGACGCTGCAGACCGGCGGCTTCGCGGACGAGGACCTCGTGAAAGACGGCTGGACTGACATCTCGCAGCGGATCCGCGACCACATCGCCGCCGCGATGAGCGACGGCGAAGAATTCTCCCCGGAGCTCGCAGAGCGTGCATTCGAGGACAGCGACCTCGAAAAGATGAACGAGATCCGCGCTCGGGTCGACGGGATCGTCGACGATACCGTCACCGCGCAGGCACTCAAGGCCTGGTATCGCCAACTTTGCAAGCGGCCGTGTTTCCACGACGAGTACCTGCAGGCCTACAACGAACCGAACTGCCACCTCGTCGACACCGACGGGAAAGGAGTCGAGCGGATCGACGAAACCGGCGTCTGGGTTGCGGGCGTGCACTACGAACTCGACTGCCTGATCTTCGCGTCGGGCTTCGAGGTCGGCACCAGCTACGCGCGTCGTGCCGGATTCGAGACCGTCGGCCGGTCGAAGGTCACGCTCGACGAGCGCTGGGCCAACGGCATGGAGACGATGCACGGCATGCACGTCCATGGGTTCCCCAACCTGTTCATCATTGGGTTCAGCCAAGCCGCGAACCTGATCTCGAACATCACCCACAACCTCGCAGAGGCGGGCGGCACCGTCGCCGCGATCGTGAAACACGCGATCGACGTTGGAGCCAAGCAGGTCGAGGTCACCAAGACAGCCGAGGCCGAGTGGATACACCTGCTCGAGAGCAGTCCGGCATCGTTCCTGGGCAACCTTGACTGCACGCCCGGCTACTACAACAACGAGGGACAGCCACTCGGACCGAAGGCCCGCTTCGCCATGAGCGGCTATCCGTTCGGTGCGGTGGCGTTCTTCGAGTTCATCGAGCGGTGGCGCACCTCCGGCGACTTCGAAGGCCTCGAATTCTGTTCGTGAGCGCCGTCGGCGACGTCTCCGTCTCCTCGACGGTCCCGGACGTTGTCGCCGGCTCAGGACTTCGCTTCGCCGAACCCGGCGATCAGGCCCGCAAGAGCAGCTCACACCGGTGGCGATGGTTCACCGTGACCGGACGAACCCACCAACCGCCTGACCCAGTCAGCGGAGTCGCTCGAACTCATCGACCCGCATCGTCGTCACACGCCCGCCAAAACAAACGCCTCGCTGGGCTCCACACGAGCTCGGGGACGAACGCGAAGTCCCAGACGCACGAACGCGAAGTCCCAGACGCACGACGTCCGGTATCCCTCACGCGTTCGGTCCGATCGAACGAACCGTTTACGCCAGGTGTTCGTTGGCGCAACGGTGGTCTGTGGCGTCGGTTGCTCGCACCTCGTCAGCTCCCCGCGGCGGTAAGGACGTAACGGGCTCCGACCACGCTCGGGGCGAACCTTCCGGGAGAGAATCGATCGGCCAGTGCATGCACGGCGCGCCATCCGGTGCAATGCGCGGGCGCGACGACCCGTGGAGCGATGAACCGGTCGAGGTCCCGAACGGTGGCGGGGATACGCGGCTCCATAGACGCGCCGGCGAGGTGGTAGCCGCCGAGGACAACGTCGATCGGCATTTCGGGGAACAGTCGTTGTGCGGCCAGGCAGGCGTTGACGATCCCGGCATGCGAGCACGCAGACAACACACTCACGCCTCGTCCGCGCACGCAGGCCGCAAGAAAACGCTCGTCCAAAATGAGCGGATCAGGACGGCCGACATCGTTGCTGAAACTCACGTGACCTTCGAGTCCCGTCTCGTAGTCCGTCACCCGATCGATCATTCCGCTCACCGCGAAGAAATCGTCGTTCACGAGGTGCAGCTCGTCGTGAAGCTCGACCCGGGCGCCCGCCTTCGCCATTGCAGCCGGTGTCGGCTCCTCGGCCAACATCACGATGGTGCCCGACGGCAGCGCGACACCGCGCTGGTCGGGTCGGTCCGGATGCAAGTCGACGATCACCGGACCGGATGCACCCGCGCGGTCGCGCGCCGCGGCGATCGCCTCGATCACCACCGGAAGTCCGCCGCTATGGTCCGAGTGCCAGTGCGAAAGAACAATCGTCTCAATGGCAGCGAGATCGACGTCAAGACGCTCCGCATTGCCGATCCATACGTCGCCGTACGGACCGACATCGAACAACGCCGTGTGCGATTCGGCGCCGCGGCGGCCGTGAACGAGGACCGACAGCCCATGACACGCGACACACAGCTGGTCAAACACGGCGACCGCCGGATGACCGTCGTACTGTCGGGAGGACGGGATACGGCCGAGCAGTGACACCACCTCGGGAATCTGGGGAACGCCGACGTCGATGCTCGAAAGGGTGTCGGTCGCGTTGTCGACGACCACCGTCAGGACAAGTTCGTCAAGGGCGACCGGGTCGACGTCGACATTCACGCGATCACCATCCGGTCACGTCACCGATGCCAACGATCCGGACGGTCTTCCTCCGAATCGATCACGCCGGCACCTCGAGTCGCCTATGCGCAGACACGTCGTCATCACCCATACCTGCCACCCGGTGCTCCGTCGTGCCAACCGTTAGCCAACTCCGTCATCTTGAGCGGGGTCGTAGATGAGCCAGCGCCGGTGAAGGTTCGGAGCACCGCACGGTTCGCGATCGGGTTCCAGCTCCCGGCTCGGTGTCGGGCGTGGTGGTGCGTGACCGGGGTCCGGCGTGACGGTCAGGCGTCGACGGGGTCGGGTTCGTTGTTGACCGCACCGGGTTCGCTGCGAAGTTGGCCAGTATTGGCGTCATAGTCGTAGAGCTCACCGTAGCGGCCCCAGTCGATCGCGATGTCGAGTTGGTGGCGTGCTTCGTCGTCGGAGAATCCGCGGCGCAGGATGTCGAGGAAAAACTCTTCGGGGAGGTTGCCGTCGATACTCGAGCTCAGCGCGTTATTGATGGCGCGTACGAGCGGCGCGCGTGTGGCGGCGTGTCGCGCGAAGAGCGTTTTCGTGGCGAGGATGTCGGCGACGACGAACTCGCGGCCATCAGCAGTGATTTGGATGTCCGCATCGTCGACCGTGGCGAAACCGAGCAGCGCGGTTGCGTCGACGAGTGGGAGGAGGTCGTCGACCTCGAAGACGAGATCGTGCGCGAGCGCGGGGAGGTCTTCCTTGCCGCCCCGCGCGAGGAGGATCTCGAGGAGGCCGGCCATCCCGCCGACAGTCGCGGCGGGAAGCGGTACATCGATGGGTGATGGCTGCGCGGGGGTGACGGGCTTCGCGGCTCTTGGGATCTCCTCATGGCCGGTCATGATCCCGTAGATCTTGTCGACGAGAGCTTCAAAGGCCGGCCCACGCCGGTCTCGGGGCCGGTCGAGTTCGACGTCAAGTTCCTCGCGGATGCGTCCTGGGTTGGACGACAGGACAAGGACGCGGTCGGCGAGGAGGACGGCTTCTTCGATGTTGTGCGTCACGATGAGCATGGCTCGGGTCGGGAAGTCGTCACGTTCCCACAGATTGAGGAGCTCGGTGCGGAGGTTTTCGGCGGTCAGGACGTCGAGGGCGGAGAACGGTTCGTCCATGAACAATGCGTCCGGTTCGACGACGAGCGCGCGAGCGAACCCGACGCGTTGACGCATTCCGCCGGAGAGTTCTTTGGGGTAGGCGGATTCGAAGCCGTCGAGACCGATGAGGTCGATCGCCCGCTCGGCCCGCTCGCGACGCTCGGCGGCCGCGACGTTGCGAGCTTCGAGCCCAAGTTCGACGTTTTGACGGACAGTGAGCCACGGAAGAAGCGCAAAAGTCTGGAACACCATGGCGACACCGGCGTTCGCGGCGAGCACCGGTGCGCCCTTGTACAGCGCGCGGCCGCTTGTGGGGCCGATGAGACCGGCGAGGCAGCGCAGCAGGGTCGATTTGCCCGAGCCGGACTTTCCGAGAAGCGCCACGATCTCTCCTTCGTGGAGCTCAAAACTGATGTCGTCCAGTACACGCAACGGGGTGCCGTCGGGACTGGTGAACGACTTCGTGACGTGATCCGCGGCGAGGATCGTGATGGGGTTGGTCTGCGGATATGTCATAGCGAGTATCTCGTTTCTGCCAGCCGGTACAGGCGTCGCCACACGAGCCGGTTGACGGTGACGACGTAGATGCTCATGACCGCAATGCCGGTCAGGACCTTGGCGAACTGTCCGTGCGCGGCGGTGGCTTGCGCGATGTAGGCGCCGAGGCCGGTCGCGATGAGTGTGTGGTGACCATAGGTGACGTATTCGGCGACAATCGACGCGTTCCACGCGCCACCCGCGGCGGTGATCCCGCCGGTGACATAGGCGGGGAAGATGCCGGGAATGATCAGCCGTCGCCATCGCTGCCAACCGCGGACGCCGAAGTTGTCCATGGCCTCGCGCAGGTCGGACGGAATCGAGATCGCGCCGGCGATCGTGTTGAACAGGACGTACCACTGCGCGCCGAGCGCCATGAGCACGATCCCGCCCCAGTTCAAGCTGATATGAGTCGCGATCAAGAACGCGGCGAAGAACGGGAACAGAAAGTTGGCGGGGAAGCTCGCGAAGATTTGCACAACCGGCTGCGCGTAGCGCGCCAACCGTGGTGACATCCCGATCTTCACGCCGACCGGCACCCAGATCAACGTGGAGAAGATGACGAGCACGACGACACGACCGAACGTGACCGCGCCCAAGCCGAACGCGTGACTGAACGCGCCGAGTCCGACGTTCTCGTTGATATAGCTCAACGCTTTCCACGCGCCGAACAGCACCACGATGCTTGTGATGACAGCGAAGATCGCGTCACCGGCACGGCGGCGCGCGACGTTCGGGGCTAGGGGCCGGTCCGCGAGCCCGAACACGCGAGTCATTCGGTCGAGGCCGACCGTCATCGGCCGCAACAGCCGGCCCACGAGGCGCGGTAGTCGGGACCGGCGCAGAACGTCGAGCATGATGCTGCGGGGTTGCTCGGCGGCCTCGCTCAGTTCGACCCGGAACTTTTCAGACCACGCGACCAACGGACGCCAAAACAAGAAGTTGACACCGAGCACCAGCACGATCATGACCCCGATCGCAATGAGCACGCGGCCTAGTTGTCCATTGGCGCTCGCCGTGCCGACATAGCTCCCGATCCCCGGCAGTACGTGACCTTGGCCATTCACGGTGATGAGTTCAGACGCGGTCAAAAAGAACCAGCCGCCGCCGAAGCTCATCATTCCGTTCCACACCAGGCCGATCATCGAGGTCGGAACGTCGAGCCGCCAGAACCGTTGCCATTTCGTCAGCCGCATAAGCCGTGCCGCTTCGTCGAGGTCGCTCGGCTGGGTGATCAGCGAGTGGTAGAAGCTGAACGTCATGTTCCAGGCTTGCGACGTGAAGATCGCGAAGATCGACGCGCACTCCAATCCGAGGATCGAGTGGGGAAACAACGCGATGAAGAGAGTCACGGTGATCGACAAGAAGCCGAGGATCGGTACGGACTGCAAGATGTCGAGCACCGGGATGAGTATCTTTTCCGCGCGACGTGAACGAGCTGCAGCCGTTCCATACACGAACGTGAACGTCACCGAGAGGCCGAGCGCGATGAACATTCTCGCCAGGGAACGCATGGCGTAGTACGGAAGGAGAGTCGGGTCGGTCGACAGTTGCGCGGTCGCATGGCCGGTGGTCGGTGCCGTCACCGAGAGGCCCAACCGCAACAATCCGTACAGCAACGCAAAGACGCCCGCGCCGACCAGCAGGTCAGCCGGACGGAACTGCGGGCGGCGCAACACTCCACGCGTCGGGAACGACTCGCGCATCGCCATGGTCACCTCCTTTCGGAAGCAAGGCCCGGAATACGCGCCTGACCGTCAGGCCAGACAGTTCAAGGAGCCGCCTCTGCGAGGCTCAGCTCAACGCGACGTCCGGGAAGTGGGCATCGGCAAACACGGACTTGGATGGCCGTCAGAATCCATCACCCACCTCCTCTCGAGTCAGCGCGGTGGCAGCGCAGTCTCCGTGCATACTAACAAATATCGGAACACCTGTTCAGATATCATGAGTTCGTGTCGCCGATCCGAACCCGTCGCCGTCAACACGGCCTTGAGGTATCAGCTGGCGAGCAAATCGTGGTCATGGCCGAGCTCTTCGACATGCTTTCCGACCCGACCCGACTGCGTCTGCTCGTGCAGCTGCGAGTCAACGACGCCGCATGCGTGAGCGACCTTGCACTCTTGACCGGCACCAGTGAGTCAGCAGTGTCTCACGCACTCCGCCTCCTGCGCGCCCACGGGATTGTCGACTCGGAACGGCGTGGTCGCCGGATCTTCTACACGCTCGCTGACCCGCGTGCCCGCGTCGTCATCGACGCCGCGATCCCCCATCTCGACGCCGATCGGCGCTGAGGGCCGACGCGCGGCCGCACCGACAGACGCAGTTGTTGACTCAGAGTCCCGTTCGGCCTGACGGCAATCAGACCTGCGCGGCGTTGACATCGTCGAGCCTCGTCTCACACCGGCTCTCCCTGCACCTGCCCGCCGTGCCTGACAGAGCGCAGGTCCTCGAACTCCAAGCCCAGCCCGGTTCTCGGCACAACCCCGGCGCGCGAGCGTATTGACACGTGCGCGACGGGCAGGAGTTTGCGAGATGCCCGACGGCGCAGTTGCGAAGCCGCAGATCGGACGAGTGATGTCAGTCGACGAGATCGACGATGTCGACACCACCTGAGCGGATGCGCGCAGGGCTGTCCTGTCTGTGACGGACTTTCCGACCTAACCCAGATGTTTCAGTAACGGTGGGTTGATCGAGAGCGCGCGTCCGCGAAAAGGCCCTCCTGGTGGGGGAAACTGTGCTTGTCGACAGCCAGTTGCCTACACGCAGGAGGGCACTTCCGAGATGAAGCGTATTACGAGGCGTCCACGAGTGTTGGTGACCGGTGATGGCAAGGATGTTGTTGGGCACGCGGGTGTTCGTGTGTTGTGTGATCTGGCTGATGAGCTTGGTCTGACCGAGGCGTTGTCGGTGGCGATGGCGCCGACGAAGCAGCGTCGGCGGGGTCATGATCGTGGGCAGGTGTTGGTCGATCTGGCGGTGATGCTCGCTGATGGTGGCGAAGCGATCTCGGATCTGAGGGTGTTGGCCGATCAGCCGGTCTTGTTCGGTGAGGTTGCGTCAGTCCCGACCGCGTGGCGGACACTCGAAGCCATCGACGACGCGACCTCACCGAACAAGACCGGCTGATCGCGCAACACCGCGAGATCCGAGATCGCGTCGCCGCCATCAGCGAGCATCACCGCCAGATCGACCA
>JBKQIY010000170.1:0-3241 GCA_052148155.1 Acidimicrobiia bacterium
TCGTGTCGGCGTTCAACCGACGCGACGACGCCGGCCGAGTGGTCAACTCGCCGCTGGGCATGATCCTCGACGTTGTGCCGGTGATCCCGCCCGACCTGCGGCCGATGGTGCAGCTCGACGGCGGCCGTTTCGCGACGTCCGACCTCAACGACCTCTACCGCCGTGTGATCAACCGGAACAACCGGCTGAAGCGCCTCCTCGACCTCGGCGCACCCGAGATCATCATCAACAACGAGAAGCGGATGCTGCAAGAGGCCGTCGACGCGCTGTTCGACAACGGCCGCCGCGGCCGACCGGTCACCGGGCCGGGCAACCGGGCGCTCAAGTCGCTGTCCGACATGTTGAAAGGCAAGCAGGGTCGGTTCCGTCAGAACCTGCTCGGAAAGCGTGTCGACTACTCGGGTCGTTCGGTGATCGTCGTCGGTCCGCAGCTGCGGCTCCAGCAGTGCGGTCTACCCAAGCAGATGGCGCTCGAGCTGTTCAAGCCGTTCGTGATGAAGCGGCTGGTCGACCTCAACCACGCGCAGAACATCAAGAGCGCCAAGCGGATGGTGGAGCGTCAGCGTCCGCAGGTGTGGGACGTCCTCGAAGAGGTCATCAAAGAACACCCCGTGTTCTTGAACCGTGCGCCAACCCTTCACCGTCTCGGAATCCAGGCGTTCGAGCCGGTCCTGGTCGAAGGCAAGGCGATCCAGATCCATCCGCTCGTCTGCGCGGCGTTCAACGCCGACTTCGACGGCGACCAGATGGCCGTACACCTTCCGCTTTCGGCCGAAGCGCAGGCCGAAGCGCGGCTGCTCATGCTGTCGGCCCACAACATCTTGTCGCCGGCGTCGGGCCGTCCGATCGCGGTACCGAGTCAAGACATGATCATCGGCGTCTACTACATGACCGAACAGGTCGACGGTGGCGCCGGGACCGGTCGCGTGTTCGCGTCGCTCGACGAGGCGTTCGCCGCCTACGAAGAGCGATACTCGGCCGAAGGAGAGACCGTTTCGCTGCACACCAAGGTCAAGGTGCGCATGCCGGCCGGCAAGTTCCCGACCGAACGTTTCGAGCGACCGGCTGAAGACGGCACGCCAGCCAGCATGGTGCTGCGCGAATACGGCACCAACGGCTTGAGCCACGTGCTGGTCGAATCGTCGATCGGTCGGTTCCTGCTCAATACCGCGTTCCCGGACGACTTCCCGTTCGTCGACCGGCCCATGCGTAAGCGCGACATCACCGAAGTCGTGAGCGAGCTCGTCGTGCTCTACGACAAGGCCGTCGTAGCCGACAGTCTCGACAAAATGAAGGCGCTTGGCTACGAGTGGTCGACGCGCGCCGGCCTGACGATTTCCATCTCCGACGTGACGACACCAGCGGCCAAGGCAGGTCTGCTCGAACAGTTCGAAGGCGAAGCAGCCAAAGTCGAGAACCAGTACGACCGCGGCATCATCACCGACGACGAGCGCCGCCAGCAGGAGATCGAAATCTGGACCGACGCCACCAACCAGGTGACGAAGGCCATGCAGGACCTTCTCCAGTCCACCAAGTTCAACCCGATCGACATGATGGTCGGGTCGGGCGCTCGAGGAAACGTGATGCAGGTCCGTCAGATTGCCGGCATGCGAGGCCTGGTGGCCAACCCTCGCGGCGAGATCATCCCGCGTCCGATCAAAAGCAACTTCCGTGAAGGTCTGTCGGTACTCGAGTACTTCATCTCAACTCACGGTGCCCGCAAGGGTCTAGCCGACACCGCCTTGCGTACCGCCGACTCCGGCTACCTGACCCGTCGACTTGTCGACGTCGCGCAGGAGCTGATCGTGCGGGAAATCGCGTGCGACACGGTCCGCGGGATCTGGGTCGAAGATGTCGTGCCCGGAACCGAAAGCTGGCGGTTGCTCGAGACGAGCCTGCTCGGTCGTTGCCTCGCCGAAGACCTCACGCTCGTCGACGGCACCGTGATCCCCCGCAACACCGAAGTGAACGACGACTGGATGCGCCTGATCGCCGACGACCCGAACATCACACGCGTGCGTGTGCGTTCGGTACTCACATGCGAGACGGTGTCTGGTGTGTGCTCATGCTGTTACGGCCGCATGCTCGCAACCGGCAAGATCGCCGACCTCGGCGAGGCGATCGGTATCGTCGCCGCCCAGTCGATCGGCGAGCCGGGAACCCAGCTCACGATGCGTACCTTCCACACCGGAGGTGTCGCGGGCGAGGACATCACCCACGGCCTGCCTCGCGTGGTCGAGCTGTTCGAGGCCCGCACCCCGAAGAGCGCGTCGTTGATGGCCGACGTGTCCGGAGTGATCCGCCTCGGCGAGAACGAAAAGGGCGAGAAAGTCATCACCGTGGTCGGCGACGACGGCACCGAGCTCGAGTATGCGGTGTCCCGCCGGGCGCACCTCGGGGTGCGGGACGGCCAAGAAGTCCAAGCCGGCGACCGTCTCGTCGGCGACGACAAGAGCCCGCTCGACCCGAAGAAGCTCCTCGAGATCAAAGGCGTACGCGAAACCCAGCAGTACCTCGTCGACGAGGTACAGCACGTATACCGCGACCAAGGTGTGTCGATTCACGACAAGCACATCGAAGTGATCGTGCGCCAAATGTTGCGGCGGGTGACCGTTTCCGAGCCCGGCGACAGCGCGTTCCTGCCCGGCGAGAAGGTCGATGCCCGGCGTTACGCCGAGGAGAACCGCCAGCTCGTCGAGTCGAACCAACGTCCCGCCGAGGGTCGTCCAGAGCTCATGGGAATCACCAAGGCGTCGCTCGCGACCGATTCGTGGTTGTCGGCGGCTTCGTTCCAAGAGACAACGCGGGTACTCACCGAGGCGGCGATCGAAGGTCGTTCAGACGGGCTCGAAGGCCTCAAGGAGAACGTGATCATCGGCAAGCTCATCCCGGCCGGTACCGGCATGGGTCTGTATCGCGACATCAAGACCGTCGCGCCCGACTACGAGCCGCTGCCGTTCTACACGTCGGAAGCCGAAGAGGAGATGGACCTCGCGACGTGGCTCCGAGAGGCGAGCACGCCGCGCGGGACCGAACCCGAATTCGGTGTCCTCGCCGACCCGCCAGCGGTTCCGGCCGCGGCCGAGGTTGTGATCGCCGAGTCGGTGGTCGAGAACGAGTTCGCTGATGCGATCACCGCGCTCGAAAACCTCGACCTCGGCGACGGTGACCAGTCAGGGAGTGCTGCCGCCGGCGAGTAACCCAAACGTGACGTAACCGAGGTCGGCCCGGGCTGCACCGG
>JBKQIY010000171.1:0-4216 GCA_052148155.1 Acidimicrobiia bacterium
CGCTGAGCGGAACGGTAACCATCGCCGCCACGCCTGTCCAAGCACATCACCGAGACACGGCCGAAGGGTGCAACGCAACCGAGAACAGCACTACGTTGGTTACATGAAGAAGCGTTCTGCGAAAGCGTTAGCGCAACACCACGACCGCACGTTCGCAGAGTTCGAGGCCCGGACGCGGAAACTCGTAAAGCAGCCGACTCCGCAGATCTCCCCAGAACGAGTCAACGCGACAGGCAAGAAGCCGATCCGCTAACGGTGCCGAGCGGCCGCCGTCGCGTCGGCACGACGCGCATGAGCGGCCCGTGGGTACTGGGAAGCCCGGACCGCTCACACTTGCGCGAAACGTTCCCCGCGCCAAGACTGACCGTACTCCCACGATTCATGCGGATCTAGGCGCAAACGCGTCAATGGGCCGGCGTGTTATTGGATGGTGCGTGCGTCTGCTTCGCGGAGGCGGCGCGCGGTATTGCGGAGCAGTTTGAGCGCGAAGCCGGGTATCTCGTCGAGCAGCCCCGCGAAGTCTGGTTCGCCGACCATGACCATCTCCATGTCCGTGTCGGCGACGACGGTTGCGTTGCGCGGGGCCTGGTCGAGGAGCGCGAGTTCACCGAACCCACTGCCGGGTCCGAGCGTCGCGACCTTGCGGCCCCGACGGCTGACGCGGGTGGTGCCGTCGATGATCACAAAGAACTCGTTGCCGTGGTCGCCTTCGTTCACGATCGCAGTGCCAACGGCGATGTACCGGTTCTCGGACCGACTGCCGACCCGCTGGAGATCTCTGCGGGAACAGCCCTTGAACAACGCGACCTGCTGCAAGTGATCGATGAACACGTCTCGGCGCGCCACGACCGAAAACCTACCCGTCCCGGCATCATCAGTGCCTCGATCCGATTCCGACCCGGGGCGCATCGGAGATGGCCGTCGTAGGATCCGAAGTTGAAGGGTGGATAAAGAACACGCGAACGGTGACCGCGTCCGGTGCGCTGAGACGCAGTATGGCCCGGAGGTCGCCGCTACGGGAGGCGCTGATGAATCGGGACGCCAGGATCGCCTTGTTGCGGGGCGTGTGGCTCTTCGAGCGGTGCAGCCGCGCGGAACTCGCATTGTTGGCGAAGACGGCTACGCCGGTGCAGGTACGGGCTGGGAAAGTGTTGGCCCGTGAAGGCGAGTTCGGCCGCGAGTTCTTCGTGATCTTGAGCGGCACCATGGAAGCATCGCGTAACGGCGTTCGAGTCGCCGCGTTGGTCGCCGGAGATTTCTTCGGGGAGATGGCGTTGGTCGATCGTCAACCCCGCGCCGCAACCGTGACGGTGCTCGACCACGGAGAAGTGCTGGTGTTGACCCGCGCCGAGTTCGTGTCGGTGCTGACGACGATGCCGTCCGTCGACCACAAGATCATCGCCGTGCTGGCGAGACGACTTCGAGACCTCGAAGACCGTTTCATGCCCCAACACGACGACATCGATCTGGTTTCCGACGATGTCGCGTCCGACACTGCAGCGTTCGGACTTACGGCCGATCGACCGGGGTTGCGCGACCAGGCCGGACGGAGAAGCGTCGCGCAAGTGTGAACGACGAATCAAACGCGAACCCCGAGGCCCGTCAGCCTCGCGCGTGAACATGGATTCGGCGACGTGTTCCGGTTGCTTGAGTGCTGGCTTTGGAGACCCCTTTGAACGAACCCGACGCGTGTCGCGACTCCGATTGGACCGGTGACAGATCGGGATCATCACATGTCATCCGGTACGGCTGATTGTGCGCCATGCTCTCGACGGACGAGCACACGCGCGGCTGCCAATGCCGCTTCAGCGTCGACCGCGTCCAGATTCCAGGTGCGTTGCAGATAGGCCACGATGACGTCGTCGTTCAGGCTGTGCGCTAGCAACGCTTGGGCTGCGATCACGGGCGCGACATCACGGTTCACGCAGTCTGTATCGGCCTACAAACCGTTGAGGACAAGGTCCCAACTGTTGTCGCCGGCAGCCCGCTAATGACACGAGCGCGAGTTCGAGCAGCGCGATACCTTGTCGCGGTTAGCGGTGACTCCTGCCGCCGAGCGCGGACCCCCAGAGACCCCACCTCCCCCGGTCCCTCGGTGGCAGGGGCTGCCGCACACATTCTCCGAGGTCGACGAGCCGGGAGTCGGCCGAAGTCAGGCGCGTGTGGTCGACTTCTTCTTGACGGGACGTCCGACCTTCTTTGCGGACTTCTTGGCGGTCGCTTTGAGGTTGCGGACACGAGCGGCGCGTGCCTTCACAAGATTCTGTGCCATCTTCGCCCGTGTTTCAGGCGACATCGGCCGGCGCTTCTTCGCAGCCGTCTTGGTGACTTTCTTGGCTGCTTTCTTTGAGGTGGTTGATGGCGCGCGTCCTTTGGCCGGTCGCACATCGGCGATCTCCACATCGGCGCCGTAACGGCCGGAAGCAACAACCGCCGCCTGATACGGATTATCCGCATCGACAATCTCGATCGAAGACACTCGAACGGTCACGCGATATCGCGCCACAATGATTCCTCTCGTCAGGGAACAGAACGTGACAGGGTAACGAAGACGCCGGAGCGCCGCCACGAATGTGGTGCGTTGCCGGTCGTTGTCCGGACTACCTCTGCGTGCATTACGTCGCATCACCGCGAAAACCTCGCGTCGTGCAACGACAGCCCCAGGGCTAACGCGACCAACAACTGAGGTATCGCGTCGCACGACGGACACGATCACAGCAAGGATTAACGACGTAGCGCAGAATCAAGTCATGACGCCATCGAAGGCGAACCGCGAGCAACGTCCGGTGCCGATGCGACACTCGCGCCAGACCTGTCGGCGGACGTTCAGATCGTCCTCGAACACTGGCGCTGGCGCGCGGTATCTGTCGTCGTTGTGCAAGAACGGCAGGTTTCAGACTTGAGGCCGTCAAGCACCAGCCTCACATGTCCAGACGGTTGAAAGGGGGCCGTATGAGTATCCGATTCTGGTTCGCTGTCTTGGTGTTCTGCGTTGGCGTCATCGCTTTGATTTCCATTTGGGTCGCCGTCAACAACAGAGCGAGGGCACTCAGGCTCGAAGAGATCGCTCGCCAGGACCGGCGTTGGAAGGATCGGATGGAGTTGCTCCAGAGGACGCAAAGTCCAGGCGCTCCACCACCGCCATCATTCGGCGAGACCTCATCGAGAGACCGCCGGTCGTGAGGGTCAATGTTTTCGCGTGCGCGCGTGTCGCGCGACGAAGGGCCCGCGTCATTGCCGACCCTCCGTACTCACGACTCCACTTCTGACGTGCGACGAGCAACTGCTTCGCCGATCCGCACGCCTTTGATATGAACGGCGCGCGGCAGGCGAACTGGACGGAGGTGGACGCTCGACCGCGCTGCTCCCCTACCACGCCTGACTCGCCGTCAAGAATGTTCCGACTCGGTGCTTCGGTGCCGAAACGACGAGTTGAGTGTCTCGCCGGGCCTCCAAGCCCAAGGTCATGTAGGGCGTTGGTCAGTTTTGAGGTACAGGACTTCTTCGGCGGGCGTGAAGCCGGCGTTCGTATAGAACGCGCGCGCGTGTTGCCGACCATGACCGCGACCTTGAGCGTGTCGACATGTTGAGCTGTCGCGAAGTCGCGTGCTGCCGACATCAAAGCGGTCCCGACGCCCGAGCCACGGGCCGCTTCCTCGACGACCAGGGACACGACTTCGACGATGCCGCCGCGCACGTCGAACGTGTCATCAGGACCTGGGGTCGTGTGTGCCAACGCGTACCCGACGGGCCGACCGTCATTTCGAGCGACGAAGAATGCGGCTCCCTCTGCCAGGAGCTGGGTATACCAAGCCGGGCGCCGTTCCCACGACACGCGGTCGTCTCGGACCAGATGCGGATACTCCGAGACCCGCAAGTGATGAGCATGGAGCGCCTGGCGCAAGGGCTGCAACGCGTTGAGCTGACCGGCATCGCGTAACGGACCATCAACCTGCATCGTTCCATCGTGACGTTCGAGACCAACAGATGCACATCCCGCGCGTTTCACACTGTCCCAGACTCCCGGTCGGCCGCTCCTACAGCACGGAGGAAGCGACCGAAGACTCATTGCACTCGCCGCAGCACTTGACCACCGACACGGACCGACCCAAAAACGAGCGCAGGTACCGGCGTGCGGCCATAGGGCCGCAGAGAGTCAGAGCTGGCCTTGTTCCATGATGTCGAGGTTGCGAAACACGGGCGGGCCATCGACCAG
>JBKQIY010000172.1:0-8119 GCA_052148155.1 Acidimicrobiia bacterium
GTGAACCGTAAGGGATGCCTATCTCGCGTCCTTGGCATTCTTGATCTGTCTAGCTCCTTGTGAACGGGTGACAACGAGCCCCTTTCTCGTGGTCCGCGAAAAGTCCGCGAGACACTCATTCGCGGCGTGATTTGGCGTGAACCACTGTGAGACAAAACACCTGATCAGCGGCACTCGCGCTCGTCAACAGGCGCGGCTTAATCGGTTTCCTAAACCGTGTGCCGCAGGTTCGAATCCTGCCGAGGGCGCTCTCTGACCAGGGGTTATGGACTCGAACGGGCTCCAAAGACCCTCCGGAACGGCGAATTGCCCATCCACTTGCCCATCTTTTTCGCGGCAGACTGTCGCGGTGCAGGGGTCGCTTCGACAGCGCAGGCAACGATCGAGGGAACTGCGCGTGCTCAACGGTCGCGACGCGCTCACCGGTCGCAAGACCTACCTGCAGAAAACGGTGCACGGAACCAAGCGCGAGGCCGCGACCGAGCTCGCGCGGTTCGTCACTGAGGTCGGAGACGGTGCGCACGCGTCGACGAAGACTTCAACGGTCGGCGAGTTGCTCGAACAGTGGTTCAGCTACAACGAAGACGACTGGTCCCCCACCGTCGTCCACACATATCGGCGGATCATCGACCGCCATCTGATTCCGCGCTTCGGTCGTACGCCGCTTCGCCGTCTGACAACGGTCGACATCGATCTGTTCTACGCGCAGCTCCGCAAACGCGGTGGCGCGAAGGGCGGGCCACTCTCGCCGGCATCGGTGAAGCGCGCGCACGCAGTATTGCGACGCGCGCTCACACAATCGGTGAAGTGGGGCATGCTCACGATCAACCCCGCAGTGAACGCGTCGCCACCACGGGAGCCCCGCCATGAAATCTCACCACCCGATCCTGCCGACGTCGCGGGGCTCATCGCGTACGCCGATGAGCATGACCGTCCGCTCGGCTGTTTCCTTCGTCTCGCGGCGACATCGGGCGCGCGGCGGGGAGAGTTGTGCGCTCTGCGCTGGAAGCACCTCGATCTCGAGAAGGGCGCGCTGTTCATCGAACGATCGATCGTAGAGAACGGCAAGGGTGAACTTGTCGAGAAGGACACCAAGACCCACGCGGCACGCCGGCTTCGCCTCGACCCGGGAACCGTCGATCGCCTACGAGAACATCGAGCCGCGCGCCTCGGCCTCGGCACCGAGCTCGGCACGATCCTTCGCCCCGACGACTACGTGTTCTCGAACGATCCAGCCGGACAGACTCCGCGGCGGCCCGGGTATGTGACGCTCGCGTTCTCCCGACTCCGTGACGACCTTGGCCTCAAGGCCGTGCGCCTCCACGATCTGCGTCACTTCGCAGCGACGATGCTGCTTTCGGGCGGCAAGGACGTGAAGACAGTGAGCGGCCGGCTCGGTCACGCGCACGCGGGAACGACCCTCGGTATATACGCCCACTTCATCGAAGCTGCAGACGCTGACGCGGCCGACCACCTCGGCACAATCATCGACACCGCATCGAGTAGCCGTCACTGACCGCCCTCGCGTACGGTCGCTGCCGACGGACGTCGCGCCTACGCTGCGTGCATGTCGTCGGCCGGCCGGTGTCGGGTGGTACGTCGGGGTCTGTTGAGCGCGGCCGTCGCCGTGTTGGCGTGTGTGGTATTCGCTGCTCCGGTGTCCGCGTTCGTGTCTCGCCGAACACATGTTGAGATTGTGCCGCTTGATGGGCCGGTGTCTTTCGGGTCATCGACAGCAACATGTCCGAGTGGCCAGCATGTGCTGTTCGGCGGATTCAGGAATGGAGTGGCGGGGATGCGCCGTACGGCGAGCAATCGTTGGACCGTCTACGGGTTCAACTACGACGTACCGCCTGATGGATCGCCGCTCAGTCTGACTTCGTTTGTGTACTGCGGATATGGGCTGGTCCCATCGAAGGCGACGAGCACCGTCGAGATCCGCTACCGGCCAGACAGAGACGACGCGTCTGGGAGCGCGACAGCACGGTGTCCCGCGGGAACGGTCGTCGTCGCTGGCGGGTTCGCGACCCCGCCACACTCGATCGTCCTTGTCACCGGGCTCGAACGTGTCGCGGCTGACCGATGGCGTGTATCGGCTTACCCGATCGGAGACGGACACGCCGCACTCACCTCGATCGCGTACTGCGGACCAGGCCCGGCCCCGAAACTCGTGTCACAAACGATCAAGAACTACGTCAGCGGTCCGGTCCGTGCCACCTGTCCGGCCGGCAGGCAGCTCGTATTCGGTGGAGCGACCGTCAAACCTACGTATGGTGCCAATCTGCAAACCTTGCGGGCAAAGAACCAGACGACATGGACCGTCGACGGCATCGGTCCGGACATGACCGCACTCGCGTACTGCCGCTGACGAAGTCACCTCAACGCGCACCGCTTCCCGCGAATGGTGCCAGAGTTCGAACCTTGCGATCACGACTCCAAATGGCGCTCACGGCGGACCGCGCTTCGTGGTCGCACCCGTTGCGGTCCCAGCGTGCCGTGTCGGCGCAATGGGTGAAGTGCGTCGATCAGAGGTCGTGACACGTGGCCGTGAGCGTTTTGGCCTCGGCAAAATCTAGCCCGCTGCCGCGATGCTGAACCTGCACTCCAAGCGCCGGAAGATAGCGGCTGGGAGTATGAGTCACCAAGCGCCGGCAGGAGTTCGTTCCAGATGAGTCTGCGAGCGCGATGGCCAACCTCATGCAGATCCTCAATCAACGAGACGACGCGATTTGGGAGGCGATCACGGCGGTTGCGGCTGCGCTTGACGTCAAGAGCCAATAGTGGACACTGGGGTGTCCTTCGTCTAGCGCGCCCGACGCGCGATGCCGCTGACGTCAGTGTCAGGTTCAGGCATCGCCGTGGCCCCGGTGCTGGCGGACCAGTCGCGAGCCGGACCGATGTTCAGAGATGCCTCACGAGCTAGGCGCTAGAGGCGTGGGAAACTCTCGATCATGAGGAGCCGATCCGTGTTGGTCATCGGTCTGCTCGTCGTCGCGGCTTGTAGCGGGAGCGCGAAGCACCACGCGTCAACTCCGACGTCGACGTCGCTCAAGTCGTCCTCGTCGTCCACGACAACGACATCGAGGCAGCCGAGGGCAACGCTGGAACTTCGTGAGGTAGCGCGCGCCGGTCGCGCGCGCATTCTGGCGGGTCGTTCATCGTGCACGGGAGTGACTCTCACTCGCAGTTCGGATGCGATCGGCCCACCGCCGACGTTCACAGGACGGAACGTCATCCTTCCCGATAGGAGCGGCATGACGTGCTACGAGCTCGGACCCGCGCTCGTGACCGGAGCTGATGTCGCGTCAACTAGCGTCGCTTACGACTCGACCGTCTCAAGATGGGCGATCGAACTCCACTTGGCGAACAAG
Organism: Acidimicrobiia bacterium; assembly: GCA_052148155.1. Lineage (GTDB taxonomy): Bacteria > Actinomycetota > Acidimicrobiia > IMCC26256 > PALSA-610 > JBBQER01. Next base: position 3,372 of record JBKQIY010000172.1, read on the forward strand.
CACTTTTTCACGAGGATCGCACAACCCCTGGTCAATCAGCAGATCGCGATAGTGCTCAACCGGGTCGTGCAGTCGGCGCCCACCATCAATCCTGGTATCACCGGCTACGACATCGAGGTCGTCGCGGACACGCGCCTGTACAGCCGCGCGCAGGCGATCGCTATCGCCGCGGCGATCATGGGCGAGCCCACCTCGGCCGTGCGAGTAAACTCGTAGTCGCGCTCGGGCTGTGATCTCGGACACGGACCCGAGCATGCCGAGATGAATCTGTAAACAGACGCCGATCAAGGTTCCTCCGCGCTGAGGGGGGACGCGGAAGCGAGAGAGCACCGACGAAATGCTCGGTACAGGCGTGACGTGCCGGCGCTCTCGGAGCCGTTCGCTGGCATCGGCAGATGGACGAGTCGAGCAACGCGGGGGCTTTGTCGCCAGGTGTCGACGGCGCCCATCTTAGGAAACGGATTCGGCCTGTCGTCCCTATGTGGTGTGGTCGTGTTGATGCAGGTCAGAGCGCTGAACGTCGTCTTCGTAGTGACCTTGTGTCTGGGCAATCGCGTGCGTTTGATTCCCAAGGGATTCCCAAGCGCAACAGCAAAATGAGCGCACTTCGACGCGTGGGCATGGCAATCAGTCCGTGAGCGGCCGGATCGCGACTACTTCGTGCGCCACGGCGCGTGGCGCCTGCAACGGAGCTCGATTGCCTCCTCGACGTTCGTAGCATCGATCAAGGCGAATCCGGGGTTAGGAAGATCAGAGCGCATGAAAGCTCGCGTCGACGAGATAATCGGTTCGGCGTCCCCGTCCGATCTTGCCTCGGCAGGAGCCGGGTCCGGTTCAGTCGGTGTCGGCGAAGAGCCGCAGGTATGGCGAGTACCGAAATACGCGATTGCGACGACCGCCAGTTACCTCTTCGAGGAGGTCTTCGGACGCGAACCGGTCAATGAGCTTGTTGGCGGTCACGAACGAGACGTCGAGGCTGTCCTTGACCAGATTGACATTCACGAGGGGACGTTCGAAGAGCAAGTCGATCAGCCGGAGTCCGTTGAGGCCGAGACCGAAGCCCAGTACGCGCTCTCGATGCTCGTCGCGCAATCCGACCACGGCGCGGGCGGTTTCAGTTGCTTCTTCTGCAGTCTGCGCCACGCCGGTGAGGAAGAACCTGATCCAACTCTCCCAGTCGCCCTCCTCTCGCACGGCCATGAGCAGCGCGTAATAGTCGGTGCGATGTCGCTTGAGGTAGTGGCTCAGGTACAACAGCGGACGGTGGAGCACACTGCGGTGGCACAACAGAAATGTGATCAGCAGACGCCCCACGCGCCCGTTGCCGTCGACGAACGGGTGGATGGTTTCGAACTGCGCGTGGGCTAATGCGGCGTGGATGAGTGCAGGAAGATCGGGCGCCTCGTGCAGAAAGCGCTCGAGGTCCGTGAGTGCCGCGTTCATCTCATGAACTGGCGGCGGAACGGACGTCGCCGACGACACGGTCGCCCCTGCCGGCCCGATCCAGTTCTGCGTTCGGCGGAACTCTCCCGGATATCGGTTCCCACCGCGAGTACCCTGCATCAGCTCGGCGTGGATCTCCCGGAGGAGCCGAAGAGACAGCGGTAGCGTCGCCAGCCGCGCCAAGCCGTAATTCATCGCCCGGACGTAGTTGACGACCTCCTCGACGTCTCGGGGAAATTCCCTACCGACCTCGTCGAGCTCGAATGCGAGCACGTCATCGAGTGTGCTCTGTGTCCCCTCAATCTGTGAGCTCTGGACGGCCTCACGCCGCACGTACATCGCGACGAAGAGGTCTGGATTCGGCAAGGTCTGGGTCAGGCCGTCGAGCCGGCCCAGCTGCTGGTCAGCCCGCGAGAGCAACCCCAAAGTGGAGCCGTCCACGACGACCGCCGGCGTGGGCGGCAACGGGGCTGGGATGAACGCTCGATAGCCCTCGAGCTGCTTGACGTAACGTCCGGCTCGGCCTTCTGACATCTGGTCGCCTTGTTGAACCCCAGTGAAATCTCCGAGGCGTTATTTTACCAGAGACGCTGATCCTAAAATAAGGATGAGGGCTGTCTCGCGCTACTTCAACAAGCCCGCTCGGTTCAAAGGTCGAGGGCCTTGCGGAGGCGGGCGACGTCCATGAGGTCGGGACCGTCACCGAAGCTGTCGAGGAGCCGTTCGAGCTCGTGGCGACCGATCGGGTCGAGAGCCGCCTCGCGCGGCGTGCGGCCGCCGAGGGCGGGAATGTGGTCGTCGAGCCAGCGACGTTCGAGCTCGGTGGAGATCTGCTCGCGTACATCGGCCATATCCGGGTCGTCGAGCAGGTTCGGCGCCCGTGGCGCGCCCGTGGCGCGATGCGCTTCCAACGCTTCGTCGACGTCGCGGATGTCGTGATCGACCAGTTCCGCGGTCGGGATCGACGACCTCACTAGGGCGATGATCTCGTCGGCTCGGCGGTCGGAGTTGACCTCACCGCGCAGTAAATCGCCGGTGATCGTGAGGGCGAGGATCACCGTCCGCGGTTGGTTGGCGCTGTCGCGTATCAGCACGTAACCCCCGTCGTCCTCAGTGAGATCGGAGTGGGCTTCGAGCGCGCGCCGTGCGGCTTCGGGGTCGGTGAGTTCCCACACGAGCTCGTGGAACTGCAGCGGCTCGCCGTCGGTGTTCTGCATCCGCGGCGCGGCCAGGCAGCGCCCGATGAGCTCGGCGATATCGAACGGATCGGGATGGTCGAGCGCGTCGAGGATCTCGTCGCGAAGTGCGCCGACCTTGACGAATCCTGAGTACGCGCGCCACGTATCGCCGACGGGAAGTGGCCGACCGAGCATGAGATCACCGCGGCGGGTCTGCGTATCGGCGTTCGTGTTCGTGACGGTGATGCGCTCACCGGTCCGCAGATCGCGCAGATTCAGGTAGGTCGGGCCGGCTTCGTCGACTTCGAAGAGGCCGCGTTCGACCAATTGCCATCGCGCGGCGAGGATTGCTTCGTCGTCAGGCAACAAAGCATCGCGCTCGGCGACGAACGACTCGCCAATCCCGCCTTCACACAGCGCGATGTCGGCAACGAGTGGCGTGTCGAGCAGGTCGGTCATGAACGTGAAGTCTCGCCCGCTCGCCGCCCTCACCTCGCTCGCGAGCATGGCGACGATCCGGCGGTCGTGATCGCGCAGATAGCGGCGATGCTTCGCGTAGAGCCACGAGCCCCGATCGATCAGCGAGTGACGTTCCTTGCCAAGATGACACAGCTTGTATTTGCGACCCGAACCGCAGGGGCACCGCTCGTTGCGGCCAACCTGCGCCGGTGGCCGATGACGGGCGTAACCGACGACCTCCGAGAAAAGCTCGAACGCGTCGCCACCACCTGGAACATCGTCTTCCTCCTCTTCGTCAACGCCAGCTCGGCGGAGCAACGCCACGGCTTCCAACGCGTCACCGGCGTCCGCACGGAATCCCGCCAATCCGATCAGCGCAAGCGCGTGCTCCTGGCCCGTCGCCTCCGCACCTTCGAACGCCGCGACGGCTCCCTGGGGGTCACCAGCGAGGTCGAGCGCCCGGCCCTCCAGCCAGCGTGCGCCCGCGCCATCCTCCGCCGGCAGTTCGGTGACAATCGATTGTGCGAAACGCGCGAGTTCGAGCGGCCGCGTTTCCTCCTCGAGGTGAGTACCGAGCAGCGCCCGGCACACGGCAGGATCGTCGAGCGCGACTGCGAGCAGCATCGCCCCCGCGGCTGCTTTCTCCGGCGGGCCAAGTGGATCGGCCTTGCCCGAGATCACGGCACGGCTCATCGCGATCACGAGCTCGGCCCAATCGACCTGCGTGCCCTCGAGGCGATGAAGTCTCGCCACCCGGTTCCGTCGCTGCCACCGGTGTAGCGCGCCGAGGTCGGCGTCGACGCGCAACACCAAGTGATGTTCACGGACCAATCCTGCCGCGCCAAGCAGCACGTCGACCGGCGGGATCGGACTGGCTGTAAATGCGTCACGATGACAGATGAGCGCTTCCCACAGCAGATCGTCCAAGCTCATCTGGGTAAGGTCGACCGGCTCGTTGCCGAGCGTGTCACGCAGCTCCTGGAACACCGCGTGTTGCTCGAAGGTTGCGCGCACCGCCGCGACCATCTCGGCTGGAAGGTTCGGTTCCCCCACAGCAGCGAGAAACAGCGCCGTGCCGGCAACACGCACCTCGACGTCGGCGCCTGCGTAGGCGTCGAGCCAACCCAGCGGACCGATCAGTACGTCGTCGGTGTCCAGGTCTTCGTCGACCTCGAGCGCTTCACCCGAGTCGCCCAAGGTCAAGGCCGTGTCCATGACCCACCATCCGAGAAGCGCCAGATCCGGCTCGACCGGCAGTACGCCCCCCTTCGCCGCGTCGCCGTCAACCGTCGTGATCCAGCGGGTGCCGTCGAGCTGCGCGGCCACACCGACCCAGCCACCGTCTAGTTCGACGAACTCCGACGACGCGTCAAGAACCCGCTCGACCCGATCAGCACCCTCGGGACCGAGATCGATCCCCGCGCTTCGTAGTTCGCCGGCGAGCGCGGCGGAAGTCACGCACCGTCGACCAAGTGCGTCAACTGCCAAGCGGCGGATCCGATGATCACTCGCAGGTAGCACCGTCACCGTCAGAGTCTCGCACCCACGCTGGGTACCTCAACAACTCGTAGAGCACCTCGACGAACCGGGCTGGCCCGTGCCGATCTCCAGGACGGGTAGGTCTGCACGGTAGGTCTGCACGGTAGGTCTGCACGGTAGGTCTGCACG
>JBKQIY010000173.1:0-32214 GCA_052148155.1 Acidimicrobiia bacterium
GACGGCGACTTCGAGGCCGCAAGTCGCCGGACAGTAAACTGCGCGGTCTTCCGGGGGTGTAGCTCAGTCCGGTAGAGCGCTACGTTCGCAACGTAGAAGTCGTGGGTTCAAGTCCCATCACCTCCACTTTCCGAAGCCGCAGGTCACGCCCTATGCGGCTTCCCTTCCTGGCTCCGACGCCTTCGCCTGGCGCAACGGCGTGCCACAAACGTGCCACTACGAACCGGCGCGCTCGTCGCGTAATCGCTGCTCGGCCGTCGGTTTCCAGACGAGCTCGCCGAGGGCGCGAGTGATTCGCTGATCGGTCTCGTCGAGGACGTGCACGTAGACACGACGGGTGATGTCGCTCGAGCCGTGGCCGAGGCGTCGGCGCATGAGCTGTTCGGGTGCGCCGACCGCGTCGAGGTAGGTGGCGGCGCTGTGCCGGAGGTCGTGTGCGCTGACGCCGTCGAGGCCGGCGGTGGTCACGGCGGGCTTCCAGACCCTGAGCATGAAGTTCTGGTAGTTGAGGGGTCCGCCGCGCGGTGAGGAAAAGACCAACGCGTCGATGTCTGCTCCGGTGAGGCGTTGTTGCGCGAGGTGCCCGCTGAGGATCGTCGCGAGCTCGTCGGGCATGCCGAGTACACGCAGGGAAGCCTTGGACTTCACCAACCCGTCCACGACGAGCCGCCCGCTTACGTACTTGATCGCTTCGGCGACCTCGAGCGTGCGTCCCAGGATGTTCACGCGCCCGACGCGCAGACCGGCGATCTCCGACCATCGCAGGCCGAGCACCCCGCCTACGTAGACGATTGCGCGGTACTCGCGAGGCATCGCGGCCGCGAGGCGGTGGAGCTCGGCGGGTTCCAGCGCGCGGCGCGGCGTGTCGCCGCTGCGCGGCAGCGTGATTCGTCGGCATGGGCTTCGAGCGATCCGGCCGTCGTCGACGGCAGCGTTCATGACCGCGCGTAGTACGCCGTAGTTCGTGCGGACGGTCGCCGGCGCCAGGCGAGCGGCCATCTCGTTGACGATGTGCTGAACGTCGAGGGGAGCGATGGCGGCGAGGCGTTGCGTCCCGAGCGCGGGAAAGAGATGAACGCGTAAGACAGTTTCGTCGCGGCTGCGAGTGGTGGCCGCCTTGTGGCCGTCGACGCTGAGATATCTCTTCGCCCACTCGGTGAATGTGAGGTCACCGTGCCGGGGGTCGTGCCACACGCCGCGGGCGATGTCGGTCTCGACTGTGGCGAGGTAGCGGTTCGCGGCGGCCTTCGTCGCGAAGGTTGTCGGAGCGTTGAGCAGCCGGTTAGTCACCGTGTCGCGGTGCCGCGCCTGCCATCGACCTGAGGGCAACTTCCGGATAGTGCCGAACTGACGACGGCTCTTCATCTGCGATGTCCTCTTCACACGAGGCCGCGCGGGAACTGGTTCCGCGCGGTGTTCACGGTGCAGGGAGTCGCTCTCGGCGGATCGGCCATTCGGCCGGGTCGCGCTGGGGTCTCCGATCCACGGCAGCGTTAGCTGCTGATGCACTGACGTTACCGGGACCGTGCGACACCGTCGGCGGGCGGAACCCTCACGCCGTCGAGCCACGACGCGATCTCGTCGGGATCGAAGCGCAGGAGGTGTCCCCATTTTACGAACGGGATCCGTCGCTCCGCGACGAGCCGCCGCATGTGTCGTTCGGTGACGCCCAGATGCTCCGCGACTCCGCCGATGTCGAGCAACCTCGGCAACCTTTCCTGTGACAATCCGATCAGCTCCTCCTGTATGACGATCTCCCTGTAGATCGAATAGCGCGCCGGACGCCTCGCACGCGACAACAAACTCAAAGCAATTGTTCGCGATGCGGCTTCGCGACGGTCCGGTCAACCGTGTCGCCACAGCTGCACCTCGAGAGCGCCGAACGGCCTTTACGATCTGCTACAGACTTGCCCGTTCCGCTAAGCAGCGGAACGGGCAGAGCCCGCGCGTGTGTCGTGCGCGTCATCGTCACGTCGGTGCGTGCCACCGACGATGGACGTCAACGGACAAACGGCGAAGAGCGGCGCGCCGTCGTTCTTCTCGACCGACTGGTTGCGTTGCGGAGTCGGGCGTGCTGCACCCTCAGGCCACGCGATCGAGGTGCCGTGAGGTGACGTGCCGTTTCGCATACCAGCGACGTTGCGATCGACCCATATTTTCCAGAGGCGCCGACACAGGCCTATCGACTCCTCGCGCACGACTGCCAGATCTTGACGGACGTCTGTACCAAAGGTCTGTACCAGAGGTCTGTACCAGAGGTCTGTACTAGCACGGCGTAGTGGCGCTCGAGAGCGATCCTCGTGTTGCCCGAAGAAATCGCGCAGCACCGGGTGGTCCGAAAGGTCACCCGCATATCAAGGCACTGGGATAGCGAAGCGCGGGAGTCGGGCTCTGCGCGGACGGCACACTGGAGCATGCGCGTCGAGATCCTGGTGCGACCGAGTGCGTCAGAGACTGCTGTTGGCGGAGAATACGACGGTGCGCTCGTCGTTGGGGTCGTCGAGCCCGCTGACGCCGGCCGGGCCACAGACGCGGCGCTCCGTGCGGTTGCCAAAGCAATCGCAGTGCCCAGCCGGTCGGCGACCCTCGTCCGAGGTGCCACCAGCCGACGGAAGCTCATCGAGATCGACGTCGCGTGCGACCAAAGTCAGGTGGTCGCGCTCGCCCTGCAACGACTACAAAACACGCACGGGACTGAGGTCTGAGAAGGGTCCGATACCCGGCGGTAGGTGACAGGTGGGCGGCGGTGTTCGGGGACGCATGTTCGGGGACACCTGGCCTTGTCGTTCCTGCGAACTGGCAGCGATCTCGGAGACGCCTGTCCGGAATGGGGGCAATCGGCGCTGATGGATTCAGGTGAGTTGTGTAAGGCCGTTCAGGATCTCGACGCCGTGTGTGAAATTGATGGCGTGGCCTTCTTCGGCGTCGAGCGTGAGTTCGAGGTCGCGTATTCGGGCGGTTGCCGCTCGCACGGTTTGTACGGGGGAGACTGCATCGACCGATCCATGCCACCAGCAAGTTGGTATGACGGTGTCGTGTAGCTCGAAGCCCCACGGCTGGTGCAACAACATCAGATCGAGAACGGCGCCGTCGATGGTCTGGACCCGTTTCGAGAGCCTCGCGGACGGGTGGCCCGAGAACTCCCAGGAAATGGTCGACTGGATGATGCCGGATCAATCGACCAACGAAGCGTTCGTCCGGTGGTGCGGGCGGTTCCAGCGGTTGTCGGCCAGCCCCCGCGATTTTCGCCGCCAGATCGAAGGGATCTTCCAACTGGATGCAGGCGACGCCCCGGAACGGATCACGGCGCCGACGTTGGTGATCCACGTGAAAGGCGACCGCGTCTTGCCCGTGGCGTGTGGACGGGCCCTCGCCGAGATCATCCCGGACGCGCGCTACGTGGAAGTCGAAGGCGACGACCATTTCTCGTGGGCGCTGCCGAACTGGCGTGACATCGTGGATCCGGCCCTCGAGTTCCTGACCGGCACGATGCTCGAGCGGGCACCGACGCGGCGGTTCGCGACGGTGCTGTTCACGGATATCGTCGACTCCACTCGTCAATCAGCCGCGGTCGGTGACACCGCGTGGCGCACCACTATCGACGCGCACGACCGTCTGGCCCGCAAGCTCGTTGATCGCCATGGTGGCCGGGTGGTGAAGAGCACCGGTGACGGTCTGCTCGTGGTATTCGACGTCCCCTCGCAGGCGGTCTCGTGCGGCGCGGCGATGGTGCGTGAGTTGCGCAGCATCGGCGTGGACATCCGAGCCGGCGTCCATGCCGGTGAAATCGAAGTACACGACGATCTCGACGTCTCGGGTATCGCGGTCAACCTTGCGGCCCGAGTGGAACAAGCTGCGCATGACGGCGAGCTCTGGTCATCGTCCACCGTGCGCGACCTGATGCTCGGTGGTGCCGCGACCTTCGAGGATCGCGGCGAGCACGCCCTCAAAGGCATCGACGGCGCTTGGCGACTATTCGCTGTCACATCAGACTGAGCAACCTCGATACGGCAGCCGAAACGCAGCACCAGGCGAGTCGCGCCGCCGTGGCCCTGCCCTGAGCGAATCCACCACGAACGCCCCGGTGCCGGCGTTCGGGGATACCCGGGCCGCGTGGTTCTGGACGCGCATTGTGGGATCAGGGTGCGCTGGGCGGAGTGCGCGGGATGGGGCGCGTCAGCGTAGGTCGACGGGGTGGTCGAGGGCGGCGAGCTTGGCTGGGTTGTTGACGACGTGGATGCGATGGACGAGTCCGTCGACGACCTCGGTGATGACGACGAAGTGCGGTGCGCCGTTGTGTCGTGCGATGAGGGCTGGCTGGTTGTTCACGACGCAGAACGCGGTCTCGTCAAAAGATGCGGCGTCCTCGCGTTTGGCGATGTTGATCATGAATCGGGACACGCGGTCGGGGCCGACGACTGGTCGACGTGCTGCGTGGACGAGCGCGCCGCCGTCGCTGAGCAGAACGACATCGGGGGCGAGGAGTCTGGCGGTGGCGGCGATGTCGCCGGCCGCGAGCGCGGCCACGAGTTGCGCTGCCACTCCTTGCTGCTCGGCGAGCGGCGTCGATCGACGCTCGTTTCGTGTGGGGTCGGCCTCGCGGAGTTTGCGGCGAGCCCGACTCGCGATCTGGCGAACGGCGACATCGCTCATGTCGAGCACGGCCGCGATGTCGGTAAACGGTTCGCCGAACACATCGGCCAACAGCACAGCCAGCCGTTCCTGGGGCGACAACTGTTCGAGCAGCACGAGGAACGCGGTGGTGAGCGAATCGGCGAGCTCGGCATGGTCGGCGGGATCGTTCGACGGTACGTCGATGCCCCACGCCGACGCCGATGTCGACTCCACGATTGGTTCGGGTAACCAAGGGCCCACGTAGTCGAGTCGGTCACGCTGCCGAGCGCGCAGCACGTCGAGCCCGATCCGGCTGGTGACGGTGGTGAGCCAGGCTGCGGGTCGTTCGATCGATGCCAGGTCGACCCGGTCGAAACGGAACCATGCTTCTTGCACGACATCCTCGGCGTCTGCCATCGAACCGAGCAACCGGTACGCGAGTCCAAGGAGTCGGGGTCGTTCTGTTGCGAAGATCTCGCTCGGAGACGACTGAGCGGGGACAGCCGGCATCATGGAGTTCTCGCGCCGACGGTCATCGTGTTACCAACGCGGCCTGGCGGACCGCCTGGCCGGCCGCGTGCCTTGCGCTTGCCATTGCCGCGTCGGCCAGCATCCCCTCGCGTCCAACCCAGTCACCGGCCAGGAAGATGCCGGGCATCCCGTCGACAACTACGGGCGGCCGGCCGCGGAAACCGCCAAGCCGGGCTTGTGGGATGCCGTGAGTGACGGTCATGTCGTGCAGGTACCGGCAGGCGAGCACAGCCGCACTGTCTGGCTCGATTCCGGCCGCCCGGGCGTGGTCCCACAACTCCTGTGCTCCCACTTCGGGTGACGGCGCTTCGTTGGGTGCGAGGTACTTGGCCACGTGAACGACCGCCGTGCCGGCCGGGCCGAGCTGGGCGGGCGGCATGTGCGTCGAGAAGTACAACGGCGCATCGGTCGAGAACAACACCGGAATGTCAGGCAACGTACCGATCCCGACCTCCAAACACGTAGCCCGGACCTTGGGTCCCGGATCGCCGAGCACCGACAACTCGACCCCGAGCAGCCGAGCTGCCACCTCAGGCCCGCCCGCGGCAAGCACCACACTCGCAGCGTGCATATCGCCCGCCGATGTGCTCAGCGCCAATGAGTTACCAGCGCGCTCGATCCCCTCGACAGCCACGTGGTCGGTGATCTCAGCTCCGGCCGCGGCCGCTGACGCTGCAACACCATCGACCATGACCTGCCATCCACCGTCCAGATACCGCACGCCCTTGAGTGCCCGCTGAAGTTGTTGCACCACGGCACCCGCGTCGAGCAGGTCGGGGGCATTGGCGTAGGTCGACACCCGCACCAGTACATGCACCAACGCCGCCGCGTCATCAGGGAGCTTGCGGGCAGCGATCCATTCGTCGACGGTCATGCCGTCCACCTTGGAGGCGTTGTGCTTCGGCAGCGCGGCGAGCAACCGTGCCGCCGCCGTCTTCCCGCGCGTCGAGAGTGCACCCGTACGGAGCATCGAACCCGCACCGACCGGGAAGCGTTTCTGCACACCATCGACGATCACGCCGATCGTCCGCGACGGCGCACCACCAGGAACCGGCGCACCCAGCTCCCGCAACACCGCCATCGCTTCGCCCGTCTCGTACAGCGCGTGCGGTCCCTGATTGAACCGGAACCCGCAAACGGTCATCGTGCGAGCACGGCCACCCAAACCATGACTGTCGAGCACAACCACCGAAGACCCCGCGCGAGCCGCGAACGCTGCAGCCGTGAGCCCAGCCAAGCCGCCCCCGACCACAACCACATCCACGGCTTCGCGATCGTTCATGTCGACCACCTCCACCACCTTGACGACAGCCACGACCGACTTGTGACACAGCAGTGGTTACGCCGCCGCACAAGGGCTGTCACGACGGCCGAGCCGTCACTTGTCCTGTCAGCGGCCCCACCCACGGAGCTGCCCGCCCGTCACAGGCCCTAATGACCTGAGTCCAGGTGATCCCGTCCCCTTGAAGAGCTCCAACGGTAGGGCCCAAGTACCGGATCCGGTACCTGCGAACGCCGCCGAGCCGGCGGACGGGGACACCCTCGGGGCGTTGTTCTGGTGCGTTCTGGGGCGTCACCCTGCGACGCGTCGGTGCCGACGTCACACGAATTTCTGGCAGAGCATCGAGCCGAGCGATCTGGGATAGTCCGATACCTTCTCGGCGCACTCTTCGGTCGGGGCGGTCGCGGAAGCTGGTGGTGAGGTGAGCAGGATCACGCTCGTCACGATGGGGTCGTGGGGTGATCTCTTCCCCTTTGTGGGCCTCAGTCAACGCCTGATCGAGCGGGGCCACGACGTACGCCTCGCAGCGTCTCCTGCGTGGGAAGACATCGTGGTGGATGCTTCGGTGCCGTTCGTGGGTGTCGGTCGTCGACTCGGTTTCGAGGAACTGGCCCAGCATCCCGAGATCTTCAAGTCGGGTGTCTTCGGTCTTCGCCACGCCCTGGGCCGGTTTATCTTCGACCAACTCGGACCGCTCAGCCACGACCTTCATGGTGCCCTCGAGGGCACGGACCTCCTGGTCAGCCATCCCGCCCACGTCGCAGCACAAAACGTCGCCGAGGCGCTCGGCGTCCGCCGCGTTGTTGCCACCGTGTTCCCCGGCATGATCCCGAGCGCGTACACGGTTCCCGGCGCAAGCCCACTCGGTCCATGGCGGGGCTTCGCGGGCCGCAACGCGAACCGCCTGTCGTGGACAGCCGCACGCGCCGTCACTGCGTTGTTGTTTGACGAGCCCATCAATCGCCACCGCCGCGACCTCGGACTCGGCCCGCTGCGCAGCGCCCTGTTCACTTTGTCGCTCCGCGCCCACGGCATCGTCGTGATGGCGTCTCCCTCGGTCATCGACGCGCCCCCAGACTGGCCGAACAACGTGGAGACCACGTCGTTCATATCCTGGGATCGCGCCGAACGGCATCCGCTTGCCTCGGCCGTCGAAACCTTTGTCGCCGACGGCGACCCGCCGGTGCTGGTGACCCTCGGATCGAGCAGCGCGCTCGACCCAGAAGACTTCTTCGACCTCGCCGTGCGCGTGACGCTCGAACAAGGATCCCGGGTGCTCGTCGTTACCGGACCTGCAACTCCACCCAAGCTGATCGATCGCGACGAGGTCTGCACCATCGAGTACGCGCCGTTCAGTACCGTGATGCCAAGATGTCGGGCCGCGATCCACCACGCTGGCGTCGGAACGACCGTCGAGGCGATCAGAGCTGGGATACCGCAGGTCGCCGTCCCGAAAGGCTTCGACCAACCTGAGACGGCCGCGCGCATCGAGCAGCTCGGCATTGGAGTCGGGGTCGCTTGGCGTCAACGCCGCCGCAAGCTTCCTCGCGCACTCGATCGTGTCCTCTCAGAGCCGTCGTTCGCCGCGCACGCGACAGCCCTCGCCACGCACGTAAGAACCGAAGACGGCGCCTCAACATCAGCAGACGCGATCGAGCGCCACCTGCCATAACAGCCACGCCGGACCACCTAATCGCGCTGAGACACGTCCCCGAAGAGATTCGCTCAGCCACGATCGCGAACGCCCGGTGCCGGCGATCTGGGATACCTCGGCCGCGTCATTCGGGGATACACGTTCTGGGATAGGGGCCTGTTCCGGCTTGCGCGTTGCGCCCGCCTCGGGTCGGGTGTGGGGGGCAGCCCGGTGAAGTGTCGGCAGGCCGGGTGGAGTGCCAGACTCACCGCCTGGTGTTCTTTGAGTGAATCGTCAGGAGCGGGTGGTTGTCCTCATCGGTAACGGCGACGTTCGTGTTCACGGATTTGGTGGATTCGACCGCGACCGCGGCACGCCTCGGTCCCGACGCGGCGGAGGAGTTGCGCCAGACGCATTTCCGGTTGCTGCGGGGCGCAGTGGTCGCCTCGGGTGGCGTCGAGGTGAAGAACCTGGGTGACGGGCTGATGGTGATGTTCTCGTCGCCGAGCCGGGCGTTGGCGGGCGCGGTCGGGATGCAGCAGGCGATCCACCATCACAACCGTTCCGCCAGTGAGCCGCTTGGCGTTCGCATCGGTATGAGCACCGGAGAAGCGGTCGAGGAGGACGGCGACTACTTCGGTGATCCGGTGGTAGTAGCGGCGCGGTTGTGCGCGGCGGCTGAGGGTGGGCAGATCTTGGCTGCGGATCTGGTGCGGTTGATGGTCGGCAGTCACGCGGCTCAGACGTTCGGTGCGATCGGCCCGCTGGTATTGAAGGGTCTGGCCGAGCCGGTGGAGGCGGTGGAGGTTCTGTGGGAGCCCGCGGTCGTGGCGGGGTCGGTGCCGTTACCGGGGAGGCTGGTGGGCGCGGCGTCGGATGCGCTGTTCGGGTTCTTCGGCCGGGGCGCCGAGCTGGCCGTGTTGGAGGAGGCGTGCAAGCAGGCGCGCACCACCAAACGCTGTCAGGCAGTGTTCGTTGCGGGTGAGGCGGGGATGGGCAAGACCGCCCTGGTCGCGCAGGTCGCCCGGACCGCGCATGGTGACGGTGCGGTGGTTTTGGTCGGCCACGCGGATGAGGACGTCGGGATCTCGTATCAGCCGTGGATCGAAGTGCTCTCAACTCTCGCACGTGATGGCGATCCGGAGTTGCTGGCGGGATTGCGGTCGGCGCAACGCAGCGCGTTGGGCCGTCTGGTGCCGGAGATCGGTTCGGACACCGACCGGGTAGCCGATTCGGATACGGAGCGCCTGTTGCTGTGGGCGGGGACCGGCGAGTTGCTCGCGGCGGCGTCACAACACGCGCCGGTGTTGGTGGTGCTCGACGATCTGCACTGGGCCGACACCGCGAGCCTGCAACTGTTGCGTCATGTGATCGCCTCGACGACCGCCATGAACCTGACCATCGCGTGCACGTATCGCGATACGGATCTGACCCGTGGCGATGCGCTCAACAAGTTGCTCGCGGACCTGCACCGCGAAGCGAACGTCACCCGGATCGCGCTCGCCGGTCTTGAGGACGTCGAAGTCATCGAGTTGTTGGCCGCCGCGGCGGGGCACGATCTCGACGACAACGGCGTCGGGTTGGCGCACGCGTTGCGGCGCGAGACCGACGGCAACCCGTTCTTCACCGCCGAGGTGATCCGACATCTCGGCGAGACGGGCGGGATCGTGCTCGGCGACGACGGCCGCTGGACCGTCGCCGACGACCTCGCCGAGATCGGCCTTCCCTCAAGTGTGCGCGACGTCGTCGGACGGCGGGTGGAACGGCTCGGCGACGAAGCGCTGCGCGTCTTGTGCCTGGCGTCCGTGATCGGCCGGGAGTTCAACATCGGCTTGCTCGCGCAACTGACCGACGTCGACGAGGATCCACTGTTGGACCTCATGGACACCGCGGTCACCGCGGCGGTGCTCGTCGAGAGCGAACTCGCGGACCGGTATCGGTTCGCGCACGCGTTGATACAACACAGCCTCTACGACGAACTGTCCCCGACCCGCCGAGCCCGCGCCCACCAACGCATCGCGGAAACGCTCGAAGCAACCACAGTGGCCGACGACGCGGGGACACTCGCCGAGCTCGCCCATCATTGGGTCGCCGCGACGCGACCGGCCGACCTCGACAAAGCCATCGGCTACGTCCGGCGTGCTGGCGACGCGGCGCGCGACGCGCTCGCCCCCGACGACGCGATCCGCTGGTACCAACAGGCCCTCGACCTGCTCGACCGCCAGAGCGCGCCCGACCAACACAGCCGCGCGCAGCTCCTAGTCGCGCTCGGCACCCAACAGAGCCGAGCGGTGCAACCCGAGTACCGAGACACCCTCACCCGGGCCGCCGACCTTGCCGAGGAACTCGGCGACACTGACACCCTGGTGCAGGCGGCATTGGGCTTCAGTGCGTTCGGTGGAGGAGGAGTGGTCGGTGTTGATGCCGCCAAGCGTGTGCTGCGTGCCGCGCTCGACGCCACCGGCTCGGACAACTCATCAACACGGGCGCGCCTGCTCGCCGCCTATTCCGAAGCGCACGATTTCGGGTTGGAGTGGCGGGAGCGACGCGACCTCGCGCTCGAAGCCATCGAGGTGGCCCGGCTCGCAGGCGACGACACCGCGTTCGTAGAGGTCCTCACCAACACGTTCCTCAGCCTGGCGACCCCGGAGTCTCGCGATCAGACGATCGCCGATGTCGAGCGGGCAGTCGCGATCGCCGACCGGCTCGGCGACCCGTACCTGCGCTGCACCACTCGGTTCCCGCTGATCTGGGCCCGATACCAACGCGCCGACCTCGCCGGGGCCCGCACCGCGATCGACGACATGGCAACCCTCGCCGACCAGCTCGGACTGCCCAACGAACGCTGGCTAGTTGCGCAGGCCCGTACCGGTGGGTTGTTGCTCGCCGGTCACGCCGACGACGCCGAACAAGCCAACGAGCACGCGCTGGAACTCGGCATCAGCGCAGGGACAGATACAGCCCTCGCAACCTTCGGCGGCATCCTGTACCTCATCCGACAACATCACGGCCGGGTCGACGAAATCGCCGACCTCTTCATCGACGCCGCACGCGACAACCCATCCATCGCCGCGCTGCGGGCGATCGTGCCGCTCCTCTTGTGCGAGGTCGGCCGTACCGGCGAAGCCGCCGAAGGGCTCGACGACGAAGCCCACAACGGCTTCGACTTCCCACACGACGCCCTCTACCTCGAAGCGCTCACCGCGTTGGTTGAAGCCGCCGCGCTCACCCGACACGAGGAAAGCGCACGTGTCCTACTCGAACAGCTCACCCCGTTCGCCACCCACGTACAGTGCTCCAGCACGATCGTCAGTGGTTCCGTTGCACGACCGCTCGCACGAGCCGCCACCATGCTCGGCAACTACGACCAAGCCGAACAATGGTTCGCGACCGCGCATGACATCCACACGAAGCTGCAAGCCCCGTACTGGACCGCCAGAGGTCAGCTCGACCACGCCGACCTCTGCCTCGCCCGCCGCGCCGACGGCGACCTCAACCGCGCACGGAAACTCGCAACAACCGCGGCGGCGACGGCGGCCGAGTACGGCTGCGCCGGGCTTAGCAAACGCGCCGAAGCACTCCGGGACGCGGTCTGAAGCAAAGCACCACCCGAGCAGAACGCGTCCCATAACACCCGCCGAACATGCCAATCCCCTATCCCAGTTGTGCCGATCTGGGCGAGGCAACATTCGCGAGCGCCGATATGAGTCGTCGCGTGTCACGCACGCGCAATCAGGCTGCGGTGCGGTCGTCCGGTTGGTCGTAATGCCGAGTTGCGACTTCGACGTCGCTCGTGAGCATCGCGGTGAGCAGTTCGTCGAGGCGCGCGGCGACATCCCACGCGAGCCAGTGCTCGCCACACGCGGGGCACTCTTCCATTGGGACGTCGAGGACGACGGCGACCCGCCCGTCGCGCTCGGCGGTCTTGGCCCGTCGCACGAAGACTCGGGCGGCTTGGTCGCAGCGTTCGCACCGCATCAGCGCCTCCTACGGTAGTCGCTCGACCATTGATCCGGGTCCGGCTCGTACACGGTCACGACGCGCTCTTCTTCATGCTCGTTATCCATGACAACGACGACGTGCAACGGCCGAACCCAGTCGACCACGAGGACGAGCTCCTTCAGTTCCGTCGCGCCGAGCTGCCGCTCCTCGATCACCTCGGCCGTGCCGAGCGCGGCATCGAATTCGGCGAAGGTGCAGTCCAGCAAGCGGAGCTTGTCGAACGCGTGCTCGCTCAACAGTCGCGGGTGGCGCCACACTTTCGGGCGGGGTACCGGCTCGTCCACGCGCCGATCATTGCGCCATGCCCGCGTGGCTCCGCGGATGGCATCGTTCGAGCGCATGTCGTGCCACTGTCGTGCCACAACGGCGGGAGAATGGCGGTCAGTCGCGGTGCGTCACGGTCAACGCTTGTATCGTTTCACCTGCGCTTTCGCGTCGAACCGCTGCTCACGCGATCGCGCTGGGAACGTTCGCAACGTAGAAGTCGTGGGTTCAAGTCCCATCACCTCCACTCGTGAAGCCGCAGGTCACGGACGTTACGAGAGTTCGGGTCCGCAACCCGCGCCGGGCTCGAGTCCGCGGTTAGTCCGCGAGAATCTCGCGAAGCGTTGCTCAAGGGCGGTCGTTACCCCCTGGTCGACGGCTGGCAGCAGCGAGCCGTAAACATCGCTGGTCACTCGGATCGACGAGTGGCCGAGCCGTTGCTTGATCGTCTCGATGTGCGCTCCGGCTTCGATGAGTAGCCCGGCGGCAGTGTGGCGCAGGCCGTGGAACGTCAATCCGTCGAGCTCGGCTCGTGTCACCGCTGGATCGAACACTCGTACCCGGAACGTCGATCGACGCAGCGCTCCGCCCTCCGGCGCCATGAATACGAGCGCGTCCGGCTTCGGTGTCCCTCGACGGGCGAGGTGCTCCGAGAGCATGTCGATGACGAACGTCGGCGCATTCAGGGTGCGTCGGGAGGATCTCGTCTTCACGTCGGCGAAGACGATCCTGCCGTCGACCTCAGCGCACGTCTCGCTGATCTCCAGCCTCTTGCGGGCGAAGTCGATCCGACCGACACGAAGACCGGCGACCTCGGACCAGCGCAAGCCCAGCACGCCCGCGAGATAGACCATCGGCCGGTACACCTCGGGCATTTCGCGGGCAAGGTGCTCGAGCTCGTCGGCGCTCAGGAACCGGATCTCCTTCCGAGCGTGCGCGGGCAGGTTGACGCCGCGGCACGGGTTGACTGCGAGGAGGTCAGCGTCGACCGCTGCTGAGAGGATCGCCCGTAGGACGCCGTAGTCGGTTCGCACGGTCGCGGGCGCGAGGTGCTCGGAGAGCCCCTCAACGATCCGTCGGATGTCGAGCGGGGTCAAGCTCGAGAGAGAGCGTTTGCCGATCGCCGGTACGAAGTGCTTGTCGTTGACGATCTTGTCGCGAGCCAGCGTTGTCGGTCGCTTGTGCAGCGCTCCGGCGAAGTATTGCGCGGACCATTTCTCGTAGGTGATCTTGCCGGAGCGCGGGTCGAAATGGATCCCGCGCGACATGTCGCCGCGAACGCTGTCGAGCCAGTTGTCCGCGTCGCGACGCGTCGAGAAGTGCTGGGCGTGTTCGCGACCGTTCAGGTCGCGATACCTCGCCCGCCAACTTCCGTTCGCGCGCCGCTTAACGCTCGCCATCGTGACTACTTCAAGGCCTCGACGTGATCTCGTCGCTCAGGGCGTGTCGCTTCGATCTGCTAGCCAGCGTTCGACGTCGTCAAGGCGATACCGGACGTGGCGCCCGACCCGGTAGCCGCGTGGGCCCGCGTGGCGCGATCGCCACCGGTAGATCGTGCGAAGCGGTATACCGAGGAACGCGGCGACCTCTTCGGGACCGAGCAATCGATCCGGGAGTATGAGCTCTCGTCGTACGGCAGCATCGCGTGAAGTTGGCATCAGGGGAAGACCTCCGAGTCGGCGGTGCGCGCAGACGCGTGCTCTGGTAACAGGTGTCAACGGCCCCCGGCTTCGCGGCTGCGGATCCCCGGCGGATCACTCCCGACATCACTACCGGAATCACTACCGGAATCAGTCCCGTCGCATGCATTCACGCAGGCTGCAGCCCGTCTTTATCAAGTTCTCGAAGAGCTATCCCCGGTGCACGTGTCCTCGCGGTCCGAGCCGCTTGACCGCGCTGACGCGCCACTGGCGTCACGTCGCCCGCGGGCGCGGATCGAGTTGTGCGTCGAGTATTCCCAACGTCCACGATCTAGATCTCTGGGACGGTCCGCGTCGCGCCCGCGATCCTTGGTGACCTCGGCACGAAACCCGTCTCGCGCTAACGCGCCGATCACTCCCGGAATCACTCCCGTCGGGTTCCGCCGTGCGGAACCTGCATGTGTGTTTCACCTAGTTTGTGCATTGGTCATGGGTTTCGGTCGTGCTGATGCTGGGTCTGGGTGTGGGGGTATTGGGGGTGCGTCTTTTCGATGTTGGTCGGGTCGGTGGGTCCGTTGTCGTTGGTGGGTCTTGGGTTGGTGCGTTGGTCTTCGTGGTGGTCGTCGTGATGGGCGGGATGCCCGATGGCTTCTCTTGAGTTGCTGCGAGGGTCTCCGCGAGGTCTTGCCGCGGCCGGCAGCGACGCGGCTGAATACGATCGTGCCGGGCGTGGCCTTCGCACCCGTTGATCGCTATCGCCGTCACAGAAGGCCTGACGGGCCGCCACGAGGTTCGCCCCGGACTTGGGGCCCCTGGAGGTAGGGGAGGCCGCTTGTAGCAGCTAGGCGCCGGCGCTGACGTTGCACGACGCAAACAGAGGCGGTGTCGCATCGTTTGATCCCGAGTGCCAGGCGACCCGCACGCGTCGCGGCCGCCGCGCGGGTCCGGACAAGACGTCGAACTTCGTTCCGAGAACACGGCTGCCTCGCTCGGAGACGAACATGTGCGACCGCGCGACCGTATGACGCGCCGCGCCGCTTCGCGCTGAAGAACGTCGTGAACACCCGCGCAACTTGCGCAATCTCTCCCGCATCCCATTCCATCTACGCCGCGCGCCGAGGACGCCTGAGCGTGGACACCGCGCCGGGAGTGATTCCGGGAGTGATCGCGGGAGTGATCGCGGGAGTGATCGCGGGAGTGATCGAATGCGCGCCGCATCGAGAGACGATAAGGCGATGGTTCGTCGCTGGTGAACTGCGAGTGCGTTCACTCGCGGCTGCCGGCTACGGACTCGCGACGAGCACGCCGTCCGAACTTGCCGCCATCGATGGAGTATCCTTACCAGAGTGACAAGGTAAGGAGATGACACAGTGGAAGCTGCTTCACGACTCACGACCAAGGGTCAGGTCACCATCCCCAAGGCCGTCCGGGATGCGTTGGGTCTAACCGAGGGCGACGCCGTTGTCTTTCGCGTCGAGGGACACCGTGCTGTTCTCGCCCGTACTGCTGACCTTCTAGAACTCGCAGGCGCCGTATCCGTGCCGGCGGGCAAACGGGGCGTTGCCTGGGATGAAGTTCGCAGACGCACGAGGGCCGCTCGGGCATCCTCGCGCCGGTGACCGCTTTCATTGATACGAACGTCCTCATCCGTCATCTCACGGGCGATCCACCGACTCAAGCGGCGCGAGCAACCCGCTTTCTGGCGGAAGCCGACGAGCTGCTCTTGGCGGATCTCATCGTTGCCGAGGTCGTCTACGTGCTGGAGTCGTTCTACGAAGTCGCGCGTGCCCGCGTTGCTGAATTCGTTCGAGCGATCGTCGCGTTCGACTCAGTGCGCGTGGTCGACGAAGAGCTCCTCCTCCGGGCGGTCGAGGTGTATGAGATCGAGCGTCTGGACTTCGCGGAGGCTTACCTGGTCGCCAGCGCTGAACGATCAGGCGTTGACATCGTTGCCTCCTTCGACCGGTCCATCGACCGCGTAACGACGATCACACGGATCGAGCCCGGCCGATAAGCGGCCGCACGAGCAATCGCGTAGTTTCGGTTCCAGACGGACGTGGATCGAACCGCGCAACGATAGGACTACGCCGCCAGCGACACCGTTCGGATGAGCTGAACCGCGTCGCGCCGACTGATGAGTCCCCCTCCGGTTTCATCGTTCACTGGTTGTCCTTGTTTGTCCTTGGTTGTCCTTGATTGTCGTCGTTTCTCGCCCTCCCGCGGCCCAACTGCGGCCCACGATTTGGTGTGGAGCCCGGAGACTTGCCCGGCGCTTGTCGCGGCGACTTACCAACCGCCCTGCAGGGGTTGGTTCGGAGTGCCTTTGAACAGTTCTTGGCTTGGCCCGGCCGTCACCTGACCTGACAGCTTCGTGACGAGATGAGGCGCGAAGACCGCGGCGTATGTCACGTTTCCTATGACGATCACCGCCAACAGCGACAGCAGCGACGACTGGAGACGGGTCTTTGACCTCGAATCGGCCCACATGTCGATGATCGTGCGGCCATCCGGATCCGTTCGCCCGAGGAGGTAGGTGAAGACCATCATCTGCACACCCATCGCGAGCGCGTCGTATAGCGGGTACTGGTGCTTGGTGCCCTCCCATAGTGCGAGCCCCGGGATCACGCGGCCGTAGTGGAAGACGCCGAGCCGGGCTCCGATGATCGCGTTGAAGAGCAGTGCCCAGAGGCAGCCGACGATGAGGCCGACGGTCAGGAGCGTGATTGGTCTGCGCCATTCAAATCTCGCGCTCAACCGGTTCCCGAGCGCGGCGCCGATCACGGCAGGAAGGACGAAGTAGGCGATGTAGCCGGGGGGCACCGAGGCCGGCAGCCCATGCCAGGTCATGTTGATCGGCCACCAAGACGGCATGCGAGGGATGGCGGGAGGGAATTGCGCGTACATCGCCCAGTCGTAGGGAGCTTCGATCCAGCAGATCGCGACGGCTGAAATGCATACGAGGAGCAGTGGGTGCAGGCGGCCGCGACGAAGGCTCAGGTACGCGCCGATGGCGACGAACGTGAACCCACCGACGTAGGCGAAGGCGATTGATGCCGTCAGTAGTGGTGTCAGCTCATCTCTCATTCGTCACGCTCTCAATGCGATCGCGGACGTGCTTCCGGGTCGTAGTGAAGCACCAGTCCGAAGATGAGAACGATGAGTCCGAACAGCGTGCCGAGCATGACGGTCGCGCCCACGTCCGCTCCTTCCGATACTCGAACTTAAGATTGTGAGAACGCTACTGACTTCAGTTCGAGGGCCTATAGGTGTTGGCGAAGCCGGTCAGCTACGCGTCGCGGCGCCGCGTAGCAGCGTGTCGCGGGCGAGCGCGAGGGCGGATCGCGTCCCGGCGTGCAACATGTTCTCCGGGATCCAAACGAGTTCGAGGACACATTGGGCGCAGGCATCGATGGAGCCGTGCGGAAGTCGGATGTCTCCCGCCCGTGCACCCTCGCGCAGTAGCGCCTTGATCTCGCGCAGCCGCGTTTTGAATGACCAGCCGAGCTCGGCCGCGGGCGGGGATTCGAGGACCCAACCGAGCTGGATCCGAAACTCCTCACTGTGTCGATCGAGCGTGTTGATATTGACCCACGTGAGCGCGTCGAGTTTCTCAACGGTTGTCGCGTGCGCGTCGAGCACCGCTTCCCAACTCGCGGTGACGGTGGCGGCAAACGGCTGCATGACCGACACCAGCAGCTCTTCCTTCGACCCGACCAACCGGTAGACACTCCCGGTGCTGACCCCTGCGGTGGCCGCGATGTCGCGGATCGTCGTCCCTTCGTAGCCCCGGCGGCCGAACTCGCGCCGTGCGGCTGCGCGCAGCACTGCACCACGATCGTCCGCGTCTGTGCGCTCTGTCGGCCATCGCGCGATCACGTGCTGCGCCGCCTTGAACGCGCGGGAGCGGTCGAGGGTTGCGTCTTTGGGTCGCTGTTCGGCCAACCCGTCGAGTAACAGGCGAGCGGCGATTATTGGCATCTGGCTGTATCCGCGGCTGCCGTGGAACATGCCGGCGCCGAGGTCGAGCATGCTCTGGCACAGCCGCTCCGCGAGGCTTGTAGCGTCGACGTCGGCGCGCAAGGCACCAGCCGCTCGCGCTGCCCGAAGCGTTTCGAGCATGGCATCGACGATGGCGGGTGGTGCGACGCTTGCCGATCGGACGAGTTCGTCGCCGGTGCTCGTCGGGCGGTCATACATCGTTAGGAACAACGCGGCGCGATGACGAATCGCGCACTGCGCGATCGCGGTTGACAGATTGACGATGTCGTCGTCGGCGGGCGTGGAGCGCGGCGGGCGCGGCCGGTCGGTCGTCGTCGTCGTCGTCGCCAGGGCATTGATCTCGGCTTCGTACCGCTCGACCAGCTCAACGACGATGGCGTCGCGCGACGCGAAGTGGTGGTACAGGCTGCCGGGGAGGATGCTGCATGCGTCGGCGATTTCCTTCAGGGAGGTGCGCACACCTGACCGCGCGAAGACCAGGGCCGCGGTGTCGAGGATCTCGTCGCGCCGCGTCCAATCAGCCGATGTGGGGTTGAGCGCCGCAGTGGTCATCGGCCCGAGATTACGGGTTGAGCTGCCCGGTCGGGCGAGCGACGATCTCGTTGATACAGACCCCCTCGGGCAGTCCGATCATGAAGGCGATGGCTTCGCCCAGCACGTCGGGGGAACCGGGGCCGGTGCCCGGCACAAATAACGGCGTGTCGCTCGCGGGTACCTCCCCGTCGATCACGATGCCGTCGAGTGTGAGCCCTTCCGTTTCGAACATGCCCGGCATCACCAGACTCACGTTCACGCCTGCGGGCGCCAGCTCAACGCGCAGGGAGTCGAATGCGGCGCGCAGGCCGCGTTTCGTCGCCGCGTACGCGCCGACGCCGGGCATCGGCGTAATCGCACCGGTGGACCCGACGAGTACGACGTCACGACGGCCCACCCCGGGAAAGTGTTTCATGGCGTAGCGCACGGTCGCGAGCGGAGCTACGAGGTTGAGATCTATCAGCTCGCGCCAGCGCTCGGGCGAGCCCGTCGTGAGCGTTCCCACCATGCTCCGGCCTGCGACTGCGACGAGTCCGTCGAGTCCGCCGAGCGCGCCTGCTCCTTCGTCGATGGCGGCGACGAGCGCCTCGTCGTCGGTGACATCCGCGCGGACACTGACCGCTTGGGTGCCGAGTTCGTCGGCGAGTTCATCGAGTCGTTCCTTGCGCCGGGCGAGCATCGCGACCGAGCCGCCACAGCCGACGATCGCGCGGCATGTCGCCGCGCCGATGCCGCTCGAAGCACCGGTCACGAGCACGCGCCGGCCGGCGAGGTCGACGCTTACTCCCACGGCGTGCCCGTCATCGATGGGTGGGGGCGCAGCGGCCGCCGTTCGCCGGTGCGCTCACGTCGGGCCGTCCTGACTGGGCCGATTCCCATCCGCTCCAGATTCCGGGAAAGTACGGACCGGGTTGCCCGGCTTTTTCGTAGAAGCCTTGCGGGTCGTAGACCTTGGCCTCCGGGTATGGCCACGGGCACGCGACGGACGTCGCTGCTCTCGTCCAACGGATGGTCGCGAACATGAGGCCATACCCGAGATACGCGACGTTGAGAATCGCGAACATGACCAGGAACGTCGCGAGCGCGGGACGTTCCCGGAGGATGCGCGTCTGCTGCGCCAGTTTCTCGGCCACGCTGCGGCCGGTGTCGTCGCGGTATACGAGTACACCGGCGGGAATCATGACCAACGTGACGCCGACCGATTCCCACAACAGCGGAAACTGGTACGGCTTACCGACGAAGATCGACCCGAACGGCATGACGTGGGAATAGATGTACAGCTGCGTGCGGACGAGGAAGATCTCGAGCATCGCGTCGAAGACGAACCCGATCACCAAGATCAATCCCGCGAGACTGATGAGTGGGTGCCGCCACACGAAGGAGTCGACTGCTCGCCGCTGCTGCCAGTGGCGCAGCGCCCATATCGCGACGAAGAACGGCCCGAAGTAGAACGTCGCGTAGCCGACGACGATCAGCGGTTCGACCGTCGGCGACAGCGAAACGAGCGGCCACGTCTCGGGCCAGTGCCAAAGCTGGGGGTTGTAAACCGCGTACGGCGCCCAGTTCATGATCGGGTCGAGCCACACGATCGCGGTGACCGCCAACGTCATCAGCAGGTACGGATGGCGCGGATGGCGCCGCCACAGCACCGCGAATACCACGACGAGGATGACCATCATCACGACGGTCCCGATCTCCATCTTGGGGATCCAGTTCGGATCGCCGAAGAGGGGGCTTACCGGCCGCGGGGCGCCGGTCACGCCCGGGTTCTTGATGCGATCGGCGACCGCTCCGTGACGCAGGTTGTGAGCCGCCGCGACGATCGCCAGGAACAGGCCGCATCCGAGCAACGCCCACGCGACGGTCGTCCGGGTCGACGGGCGGCGCGGCGCTTCAGGTTCGACCGTGGTCGGGCGAGCCAACAGTTGCGTCAAGGCGGTGTCAGTCCTGACCGAAGCGCTCGACGAGGTGCGACGTGGTGCCGTCGGGATCGAGCCGGCGCGCCACGAGATAGCCCGCGCCCATCCAACCTCGGCGAGTCCACTTCCCGAACGACAGGCGCGTCCCGGGTGCGCCGCCCGCGGCCGGAACCATCTTCACGCGTTCGAGTGCCTCCTTGACTCCTCGCGGCGTCAGCGGGTGGGCGTCGGCGAATGCGTGCAACAGCACCGTCGCGAAGTCGCGGTTCATGACAGGCACGCAATACTCGGGTCGCCTTCCGTACCGGGCCTCGTACTCGTCGAGGAACCGCTGCCCGACGGGGTTGCCTTCGTCGTATTGGTCGAGACCGGTCCAGCCGACGATTGCGTTCCACATGATCGGGTTAATCCACGCGTTCTGGAACGCGGTGCCCATGTAGCGCGGCGGATCCCAGTTCAACTCCTCGAGCACGGGATTGACGAAAACGATGCCGAAACCGAACCCGCAATGCACGAGCGCGTCGGGCTTCGCGTCGTACAGCTTGCGGACCGCGGCGCTGATGTCTTGCGCGGTCTGTGGAATCGTCTCTTCGGCGACGATACGCAGTCCCTGGGTCTTGCAGGCTTTGCGGAAATTGCGAATGTACGACTCGCCCACCAGCGACTGCTCCGCGAGCACCCCGACCTCGGAGTGTCCGGCCTTCGCAATGAGGTGCGCCCAGAAGATCGGTTCGTCGGACATCGACCCCTGGGGCAGCGAGAACGTCCACTCCCCGAGCCAGTCGTCGGTCCCAGTCATGCTCAGCGCGGGCACGCGGAACCGTTCCTCGATCGCCTCGCGCGTCGGGACACAGTTGTCGGTGATTGCCGGACCGAAGATCGCGAGACAGCCCTCGTCGACGAGTTCGCCATACGCATCGATGACGGCCTTGATCGTGCCTTTCGGGAGGCCTTCGACCTCACGGAACAGGATTTCGACGGGCCGGTCGATAAGACCCTGCTGCAAGCCCTGCTCGAACACGAGCTCGAACGACTGCCGCAGGTCGTCTTTCATCTCCTGCGGATAGGCCTCGGGGAGCTTGAAGTCGAAGAGATAGCCCAGCTTGATCGGCTCGGCGCTGCTCTCGTACGCCACGGAGTCCTCCTGGCCGGTGAGAACCTGACATTTGTTCCGGACCCTACTGACGGGGTCCCGGGGCGTCAACGAGACGACTTCACGAAGCTTCACCGCCGAAATACGTGTCGATCATTTCGAACAAGCCCGCGGTCACGCCGGGATCGTCGGTCAAGGGACCCGCGACTGCGGCGCGCGCCGCGTCGCGCAGGCCGAGACCCTCGGCGACCAGTCGTCCCGCGGCGACGAGCACGCGCGTCGACGCCACTTCCCGAAGCCCTGCGGTCTCGAGCCGCCGGATTGCGTGCCCGAGTTGCACGAGCTGCGCAGCCGTGGCGGGCTCGACGCCCGACTCGTGCGCGACGATCTTCTCCTCCACCTCCCTGGGCGGGAAATCGAACTCGATGGCCACCATTCGCTGGCGCGTCGAGTCCTTGAGGTCCTTGAGCACGCTTTGATATCCGGGGTTGTATGACACGACCAAGCAAAAGCCTCGGGCCGCGTCGAGCGTGATACCTAAGCGCTCGATCGGCAGCTGGCGACGATGATCGGCCAGCGGGTGCAGCACGACCGTCGTGTCCTGACGGGCCTCGACAATCTCGTCGAGGTAACAGATCGCGCCTTCGCGCACGGCGCGCGTGAGTGGCCCGTCGACCCAGCCCGTGTCGCCGCCGTGGATCAGATGGCGGCCGACGAGGTCGGCGGTCGTCAGATCGTCGTGACACGCCACGGTAATGAGCGACCGTTCGAGGTCGTAGGCCATCGCCTCGACGAATCTGGTCTTCCCGCAGCCGGTCGGCCCCTTGAGCAGCACCGCCAATCCCTGGCGGAACGCGGCGGTGAACACCTGCTCCTCGTTCCCGACCGGGACGTAGTACGGCCGCGCGGCTCGCGTCATCGGGTTCTCCGGTCGATCTGTAGTCGTTCATGTGTGCGCTGGGTGCGCTGCGCGACCCGCCGTTGTACCTCCGACGACTGCAACGCCGAGCGGAACAGCGGGCCGACGACGAACGGCAGTTGCTCGACGCGCGGAATCGTCGCGTGGTCAGCCGTACCGAAGACGCGGCGCAACGCGGCGGCGTCGGTGGCGGCACCGACACTCAGACACAGGCAACCGGTGCCGCGCCGCCGCGCCTCGCTCAACGCGCGACGCGCATCGGCCTCGCCGTATGCGCCCTCGTAGCCGTAATCGTACGCGAAACCGTCCGACACGACCACGAGCAGCCGGCGGGGCGTCCCGCCGTGCGCCTCAACGACCGCGGCACCGTGGCGGATCGCCGCGCCGAGCCGCGTGTAAGCACCCGGCACCAGGCCACCGACGCGGCGGAAGACCAGCGTGTCGAGCGGATCGTCGAAGCGTTTCACCGGTACGACGCTCACCGCCGCCCGACCCTGCGAGTGAAAGGCGAAGAGCGCGACCCGGTCGCCGAGGTCGTGCAGTGCCACCGTGAGTGCCGCCGCGGCGCGCCGTTGTAGCTCGTGCACGGACGCGCCCGTGGCGCTCGGCTCGCCGGCCGATCCCGAGATGTCGAGAAGGATCAGCACCGAGAGGTCGCGCCGCCGGCGCACACTGTCGATATAGACGGATTCGTCGGGAGCCGCGCCGGCCAGGGTTTCGACGCGTGCTTCGACCGCGGCGTCGATGTCGATGTCGTCGCCCTGCAACTGCCGGTGCCGCCGCTCGACGGCCACTCCCAAGCGTGCGAGGGCCCGTCGCAGCGTCTGCGCACCCTCCGGCATGAACGGCACGTGTTCGTCGAGCTTCGGCGTGACCTCGATCACGGTGCACCAGTTGAGCCGGTACCGCCGCCGGAGCGCGTCCCACTCGGGATAGGTGGTACTCCACCGCTCGACCGGGCCGACGCCACCCGTCGGTCTGGCGTTGGACAAGGACATGACGGCGCTGCGCCCGCGGCGCGTCGCGCGCGTGCTCGTCTGCGTCGCGTTGTCGGCACCGGGAGGCCCGCCGGCCGTCGAACGCGCGGGCGTGAGCATTCGGCTGAGCAGCCGTCCGATCGGGCCACCACCGCCGACCGGACTCGAAAAGGCGTCGGGCATCACCGCGTCGTCGTCGAGATCGCGCAGGGCTGCATCCGTGGTCCGGCGTGGGCCGTACACCGCGGGCTGCGCCTCGGTCTGTACGTCTGCGGTCGAGACGACGCGAACGCGCCGGGGCCGAATCGTCCCGAACCACGGCGGGGGGTCGTTGACTACCTCGCGCGTCGTGGCGAGCTGCAACGCCGCCGACGGCGAATCGACCCGCGCCGCGGCCGCAACATCGATCAGCGATCGCAGCGACGCGGGCAGCAGCGCGTCGTGCGCGGCGAGCGCGCGGTTGCCTTCAAGCGCGAGATACCGCCGCGCGAGTGCCGGGCGGCGGGCCAACGCCCTCACGATCTCGAACTCCAGACTCCCCGCGCCCAACAACGACGCCTGCACCACGAGGCTCCGCACCTGGTCACGCGGATGCGCGTCGGCGTCGACGAAGACCGTGCTGCCGTCGGTCCACGCCCCTTCGCCCGTCGCGGCAGCCACGACGTCGACGGTGCGGCCCGCGATCGCCGACGCCAAGAGACTGAATCGGGTCAAACCATCATGCGCACCCACAGCCACGCACCGAAACCTAATCGTTGTTCGTGATTGACCAAATAGTTGTTCCAACGTAGCCTCCGCCCCGATGCGACCGCGGAAGCTGAGGCGTAGTCACGCGTCGTACGCGGTCGCCGCGCTGATGTTGCTGACGGTGAATGTCAGCTTTGCCGGGACGCTGCTTTTGCTCGGGGACGCGCAGCGATGAGCGCGCAACCGACCTCGGACGTTTACTACGACCCGTACGACCTGGGGATCAACACGAACCCCTACCCGATATTCCGCCGGCTGCGGGAGGAAGCGCCGCTCTATTACAACCAGCAATACGACTTCTACGCGATCAGCCGGGCCGAGGATGTGGAACGCGCGCTCGCGGACCACACACGGCTCAGCAACGCACAATCCGACATCCTCGATTTCATTCGCCTGGGCGCCGAATGGCCGCGCGGTTTCTTCATCTTCGAAGACCCGCCGCTGCACACGGCGCACCGCGGCGTGGTCTCCCGCGTGTTCACACCGCGGAAGATGGCGGCGCTCGAACCGCAGGTCCGGACGTTCTGTGCGCGCAGCCTCGATCCGCTCGTAGGCCGCGACCGGTTCGACTTCGTCCGCGACTTCGGGGCCCTGATCTCGATGCGCGTCATCGGGATGCTGCTCGGAATTCCCGAGAGCGACCAGCTCGCGGTCCACGACCACGTGAACTCCAGCACCCGCAACGACCCGGGCCAACCGCTCGAAGTCGACGTGGCGCAGTTCGCCGACAACATGTTCGCCGAATACATCGACTGGCGTGCCGACCACCCGTCGGACGATCTGATGACGGAGCTCCTCAACGTCGAGTTCGTCGACGAGACGAGCACGACGCGTCGCTTGACGCGCGAAGAGATCCTGACGTTCGTCACGCTGTTGTCCGGCGCAGGCAACGAAACCACGGCCAAAATGATCGGCTGGATCGCCAAGGTGTTGTCCGATCATCCCGACCAACGTCGCTCGGTGGTCGACGACCCGTCGCTCAGTGGCGATGCGGTCGAGGAGATCCTTCGCTACGAACCGCCGGGGCCGCAGATGGCTCGCCTCGTGCTCGAGGACGTCGAGTTCCAGGGGCAGGTCGTCCCCGCGGGCAGCGTGCTCGTCTGCGTCCTCGCCGCCGCCAACCGCGACGACCGCCGATTCCCCGACGGCGACCGGTTCGACGTGCACCGCAAGCCCAGCGGCATCTTCACGTTCTCGTTCGGACTGCACTTCTGCCTCGGCGCCGCGCTCGCACGGCTCCAGGGACGCGTCGCCCTCGAAGAAGTGCTGAAGCGCTTCCCCGAATGGACCGTCGACGACGAGAACGCGCAGCTTGTGGCGTCATCGACGACCCGGGGTTACGAATCGCTGCCGGTCTTCGTCACTCCGCCGGCCACGCGACCGACTTGATCTCGAGGTACTGCTCGAAGCCCGCGTAGCCGTTCTGGCGGCCGATGCCGCTTGCCTTGTAGCCGCCGAACGGCACGTCGGCACCGTACGCCGCGCCGCCATTGACGCCGATCACACCCGCGCGCAGCCGCCGCGCCACGGCCTGCGCATGTTCCAACGAACTCGACATCACGTTGCCCGCCAGGCCGTAGACACTATCGTTCGCGATGCGGATCGCATCCTCTTCGTCTTCGTACGGAATGACGACAAGCACGGGCCCGAAGATCTCCTCCTGGGCGATCGTCATCTCGTTATCGACATCGACGAACAATGTCGGCTTCACGTAGTAGCCCGTATCGAAACCCGCGGGCGCGTCCGGGCCGCCCACCAGCAACCGGGCGCCCTCATCGATCCCCGCCTGGATGTAACCGACGACCCGCGCGCGTTGCCTTGCAGAGATCACCGGTCCGCACAGCGTCTCGGGTGCTTGCGGGTCACCGGGCGCGATGCCTTCGTACATCGCCCTCAGGATCTCGACACCGTCGTCGTAGCGCGCTCGCGGCAGCAACATGCGAGTCGGGATCGCGCATCCCTGCCCGGCGTGCATGCACGGCGCGATGCCGATCATGCAGGAGAGCTCGAGTTCGGCGTCGTCGAGCACGATGGTGGCGGACTTACCGCCGAGTTCCAGGAACAGCCGCTTCATCGTGGCTGCGCCCTTCTCCATGATGCGCTTGCCGACCGCGGTCGATCCCGTGAACGAGATCAAGTCGACCTTGGGCGAGAGCGTCAGATCCTCGCCCACCAAATGGTCGGACGCCGTGACAACGTTGACCACGCCAGCCGGGATGTCGGTACGCTCCGCGATCAAGCGGCCGACACGCGTCGCGTTGTAGGGCGTGTCAGGCGCCGGTTTCAGCACCACCGTGTTACCGGTCGCCAGGGCTTGACCCAGCTTGTTGATCGTGACCTCGAACGGAAAGTTCCACGGGACGATCGCACCGACGACGCCGGCCGGTTCATGCCAGACCTGGCGCGTGGTCACCTGGCCGGTGAGGTCGACGAGCGCGTCGCCGAGGTCGATCTCCCACGGGAACTCGTCGATGAGCTTGGCCGGATACGTCAGGGCCGCGGCCAGCGGCGCGTCGAGCTGCGGTCCGTGCGTGACCAGACGCGGACAGCCAACTTCGAGGATCAGCTCCTCGCGCAGCTCCTCCTGCTCGGTCTCCAACGCAGCTTGCAGTTGTTCGAGGCACCGCTGCCGGAAACTGCGGTTGGTCGACCAGTCGGTCTCGTCGAACGCGCGTCGGGCCGCGTCGATCGCACGCGCCATGTCGGCATGCGACGCGTTGGCGACGTCGCCAAGCACCTCTTCGGTCGCCGGGTTGACGTTGGTGAACGTGCCGTCCTCCCCGGCGACGAGGTTGCCGTCGATCAACATCCTCGTCTCGAACCCGACGTTCGGCGTGTCGGACACCGTTCTACCTCCCTGACCAAACATTCGTTCCGGGACTAGGGTCAGTGTAATGAGCGAAGGTCCCGACGAACACGGCTTCGACATCCTGTCGCTGCACTCCGAGCTCGCGGTGAACCCGCAGCCGACGTACCGGATGCTCCAGGAAGGTTCGCCCGTCCTGCGCGTCGACGGTGTCGGCGTGATTGTGAGCTCGCGCGC
Source organism: Acidimicrobiia bacterium (assembly GCA_052148155.1). Lineage (GTDB taxonomy): Bacteria > Actinomycetota > Acidimicrobiia > IMCC26256 > PALSA-610 > JBBQER01. The sequence goes on from JBKQIY010000173.1 coordinate 27,198, forward strand.
AGCCGTTGACGAGATCCTGCGCGACCCCGAGACGTTCTCGTCGAACATGGACGCGACCGACTTGAAGACGCGCCGGCCGTTGATCCCGCTGCAGATCGATCCGCCCGCGCATCGCACCTACCGCAAGCTCCTCGACCCGCTGTTCGCACCCCAACGGGTGGCGGTGCTCGAACATCCGGTGACCGACCTGGTGAACGAGTTGATTGACGGGCTGGTCGACAAGGAAGAGATCGACTTCGCGCGGCAGTTCTCGGTGCCGTTCCCGTCGCAGGTGTTCTTGACCTTGCTCGGCTTGCCACTCGAAGAACTGCCGCGTTTCGTGGGGATGAAGGACGGCGTGATCCGGCCCGATCACGTCGCCGGTGAGCCGCGCGGCAATCTTGCGACCGAGCAGCTCCAGCAGGAAACGGCAGACTCGATCTATGCATATTTCGAGGATCTGCTCGACGAGCGCGGCAGCGAACGACGCAACGATCTCGTGAGCCAATTTCTCGACGCCGAGGTGGACGGTGAGCGGCTGAGCCACGAGAACATCCTCGATATCTGCTTCTTGTTCCTGATCGCGGGCCTCGACACCGTGTCGGCGTCGCTCGATTGTTTCTTCGGTTACCTCGGGCAGCATGCAGAGCAACGGCAAGCGATCGTGGACCGGCCCGACCTCATCCCGGGCGTCGTCAGGAATTGCTGCGCTGGGAGACGCCGGTCATGGCGGTCGCTCGGGTTGCGACGCACGACACCGAGCTGGGTGGGTGCCCGGTGCACACCGGCGAACAGATCATGGCACTCGTCGGCGCCGCGAACGTCGACGACCACGAGTTCCCCGAGGCCGGCGAGGTGCAGTTCGACCGCGCCGCGAATCGGCACCTCGCGTTCGGCGGCGGAATCCATCGGTGTCTGGGTTCGCACCTCGCGCGCCTCGAACTGCGCATCGCGTTGCGCGAGTGGCATCGTCGCATCCCCGAGTACCGCGTGAAACCTGGCGTCGCGCTCCAGTACACGCCGGGGATCCGGTCGCTCGAAACGTTCCCGATGCTGCTCGGCGCATCCATTTCATGAGTCCGATGCCGCCGCGACCCGGACCACACCGACCGCTGCCAATGGGAGCTCGGCTGACCCCTCGCTCGGCACGCAGGACGTGGAGCATCGACGTCACGTTCCCGAGCGGACTCGCCGGCGACGTTGTCGCCGACATCCGTGGGCGCGATCTGCGTACCGACGGCACCGGCACGGCCTCGATCATCGACGAACTGGTGGTCCGCATCGACATCGACGCCGCGACGCGGACGATCAGCGCGGTCGCTGTGGAACGCGGACCGGGGACACTCGTGGACGTCGACGGCATCGGCACCCGAGCCGGCTTCGCGCGCCAGCTCGCCGAACTGTTCCCGGGCGACGCCGCGCGCCGCACGTTGTGTTACAGCGCGCTGGAAGATCTGAGTGGTGCGCTCCTGGTTTCCGGATACGCGCACTTGCACGCGGGGCTCATCGCCGGGCGCGAGATGGCCGAGCTCGCCGCGAACATGCAAGCTGACATCTGCGCCGGCTGGGCCGGCGACGGGCCGGTCATTTCGACCATGCGCGCACACGGCTACAACCCAGTGCCGATAGGGCCCGCGGTGCTGTCCGCCGGACCGTCCGACGCGATCGGCTGGCACGAGATGGCTCCGTTGACGCCCCCGACCGTGCGACGCCGGCGGCGGATCGACGTGGTCGCGGGCGCGGTCGACCGAAAGCAACGCGCGGAGGAGCACTTCCGGGACTCGTATGCCGGCGCCGCCGGCGAGACGGTAATGCACGAATACCTCGTCGACGCAGTGGTGGACGCGCATTCACGCGTTGTGTCGCTCCAAATCGACCCGCGTGTCCTTCCGTGGGACGAGTGTCCCAGTGCGGCGGCGAGCGCGCACAATATCGTCGGCACCGAGATCAGTGATCTCCCGGCACGCGTGCGCAGTGACCTCACCGGCGTATCGACGTGCACGCATCTCAACAGCACCCTGCGCACCCTCGCCGACGTGCAGTCTCTCGCACGAGCGCTCTGAACACGCAAGGATGACGTTACGGCCAGTTGTTGGACTACTCGCTTTCAAGCGGAAACTGCATATACAGAGGGGACGCATGTGCTACGCCGGAATCTGGTTTGCGTAGGTATTGCCGGCACGCTGTTGTTGGTCGGGTGCACCTCGGGAACAAGCAGCAATGGGGCGGCGAACACGACGTCGCCGACGACGGCGGCTCCATCGGCTACCGGGCCCGCACCGGGCGTGACCGCCGACGGCATCAAAATCGGTGTCACCTACGTCGACACGAAGGCGCTGTTGAAATCGGGTCTCAACTACAACCTCGGTGATTGGAAGGGCGCGTGGGAGGCGCTCATCAACCAGGTCAACGCGGCGGGCGGCATCAACGGACGCAAGCTCGTGCCAGACATCGTGACGATCGACCCGACGGCGCCTCAGTACGCGCAAGCAGCCTGCGTCAAGTTCACCGAGGACGACAAAGATTTCCTCGTCGCCGGATTCTTCCTCGCCGACGCGGTCAACTGCGTGGTCGACACCCACAAGACGGCAGTGGTCGGTGGCACCCAAACGAACCAGCGTGTCGCGGACGCCAGGGCCCCGTGGCTCACCGCGATGCCCGGCGACGAGCAGACGAACCGGGTCATCCAGGCGCTCAAGGCCAACGGTTCGCTGTCCGGCAAGGTCGGTGTCTTCGTCGGTCAGGCCGAGGATGCGGCCACGTTGAGCGGCGACCTCGTGCCCGCGCTCAAAGCGGTCGGCGTCACGCCGGTTCAGACCGCGGTCATGGACGCGCCGACGAGCGACACCGCGGCGGTCCAGACCAATGTCAATCTCATCGCCCAGAAGTTCCAGGCATCCGGTGTCAACACCGTCGTGCTCGGCGGCCTCGCCGCAGAGAACTGGCCCGAGTACATGGAGGACAATCCGTACCACCCGAAGCTGCTGTTCATCGACGTCACTGGGGCCATCGCGTTCGCGATCAACAAGGCGACCACCAACACGTCGCTCCTCCAAGGGTCGATTGCCGGAGGCCCGTACGGCCCGAATCAGCAGATTTTCGAAGATTCCCAGATGCAGGCCTGCATCCAGACGCTGGCCGCGGCCGGCGTCCAGACGCCCGCACCGGACACGCTGTCGAGCAACATGTCGGACCAGCCGTTCCAGGCGGCGTTCAACGTCTGCCCGGTCTTCGACATCCTCAAGGCTTGGCTCCAAGCGGCGGGCAAGAACTTGAACTACGGCACGCTGCAATCCGCGATCAACGGTCTGACTGTCCACGTCTCGGGAGATCCGACCCCGCGCGTCTTCAGCCCGACCGCGCTCGACGGCAACCCCAAGGCGTACCTGTTCAGCTGGGACTCGACGCAGAAGACTTACGTCATGCTCGCCGGCAAGAGCTGAGGCCTGTAATCGCCATTGCGAGTTATGTGAAGATCGGCGTGCGGGCGTAGCCCCGAACGGTGCTCGTGTGCACCATCTCGCAGCGATCACGATCGACCTGCCAGGTGGGGAACCGTTTCAGTGTCTGCTCCAACGCGATGCGTCCTTCCAGTCGTGCGAGCGACGCCCCCAGGCAGAAGTGGATCCCGTAACCGAATGTGACGTGACGGCTGATCGACCGGCGGACGTCGATGACGTCCGGATCCGCGAACACCCGCGGGTCCCGGTTGGCTGCGCCCGTTAGGAGGGCTACCTTCGATCCGGCTGTGATCACGGTGTCCTGAATCTCGACGTCTTTGAGCGTCCAGCGCCCTTGGATCGCCGACGGGGCCTCCCACCGCAGGATCTCCTCGACCGCGTTCGGGATCAGCGCTGGTTCCGTCACGAGCAGGGCGCGCTGTTCGGGGAACTCGTCGAGTCCGGTGATCGCCCAGCCGAGGAAGCGCGCGACTGTTTCGTTGCCCGCGCCGGAGAGCAGCCCGATGAAGGCGTGGAGTTCGTCGTCGGTGAGACGCCGGCTGCTGCCGTCGCCCTCCTCGAGCTCGGCTTCCATCAGCTCGCTCATGATGTCGTCGCGGGCGCGCCGGCGCCGGTCGTCGAAGTGTGCCGCCAGTAGTCGTGGATCGCGCGCCGGACGTTCTCGTTCTGCACGCCCATCATTTCGCTGCCCTCATCGATGTGCAGCGATTCATCCGTCCACTGCCGCAGCTGGGCTTCATCCTCTTCGGGCGCACCCAGTAAGGCCGAGATGACCATCACGGGAAGGCGCGCGCCGAAGTCGGCGACGTAGTCGAATCCTCCGGCGCTGACGAACTCGTCGAGGAAGCGGCCGGTGAGCGCCCGGACGCGCGGTTCGAGCGCGGAGATGTGGCGAGGGGTGAACGCGCGACTCACAAGTTTGCGGTATCGCGTGTGTACGGGTGGGTCCATGAAGATCATGAAATCTTTCATGAACTCGTCGGGTTCGTCGTTCATCAACTCGAGCACGGTCGAGTGCGCCGAGCTGAACGTCTCCGGATCGAGGTGCGCGCGCAACACGTCATCGAAACGGCTCAGCGCGTAGAAGCCCAGCCCCTCGTTGTAATACGCCGGCGATTCCTCGCGAAGCCGCGCCCACACCGGGTGCGGATTCGCATCGATGGCATAGTCGTACGGGTCGTACACGAGTGGGGATGCGACCATTCGCGCACGATAACGCACCGTTCGTGCAAATCTCGCACCACCGAAGCCTCCGCGACGCTCCCGTCTCAAGCCAAGCAGCGCCTCGCCACGCCGACTGACATCGACCGGAGAGCGGCAGTCCAACCGATCGGCGACACCGCCCGGACACTCGCCCGACTCATCGACCACGCCGCAACCGCCCGCGCGAAAGTCATGCTGGTCGGCGACCTCCCGACAGCTTCCCGAGATCGACGCCGCCGGCGCGTCAGTGCCGGAATCGTGTTCGGACGCGCTATGGCATCGTGGACGTCAGCGTCGGGCAAATGTGGCGGGGAAATGGCGCCGTGAGGCTGACATAGCCGCGTCTGTGCGACCGCGATTTGACTAGTTCGGTG
>JBKQIY010000174.1:0-6768 GCA_052148155.1 Acidimicrobiia bacterium
CGTACTTCGCCTTGGAGAACGAGCGCGGCGGGCGTACCTGTCGGCCCGTAGGTCCGAGTCTCGCAACCGACAGCCCGTGCCGAGCAGGCCACGCAGGTGGGGGCGCGGGTGGTGCGACCCGCTAGCGCGGCTGTGGTCGCGAGGCGGCCCACCCGCCGGGCGTCGTCCCGTCGGTACGAACGAGACGGTGCCGGAAGAGCCAACGATCACCGTCGGACACGTAGCTGTCGCGGTAACGACCCCAATGATCGACGCCGTGTTCGGTGACCGCGAGGAAGTAGCACGCGCCGTGCGCCTCAGCCGGTGTGCGCATCTCGATCGTCAAGTTCGAGATGTGATGGCGGATGATCGGCACCGTGGCTGTGCTCGCGAGTTGGGTGCCGACGCCGCCGAGAAACGCTCGGATCGCGTCTCGACCGCGACGCGGTTCCTCACCGTGCACTTCGAGCACGCCGTCGACCGCGAACAGCGCGGCGAAGTCGTCGTAGCGACCCGTATCGGCGCAATGCGCGTACGCCGCGACGGTCTCGCGGATCTGTTCGCGCGCGCCGAGCTCCCAGGGCTCCACAGGACGACGCTACCGGCAGACGCGCCGACCCAGGCCCGGACGGTTGAAAATCCTGCACCGTTGGTACCCGCCGGCGCCAGGTCGTCGCGCGGGATGGGCCTGTGTCAAGTCGGTTGGCTCGCGATGGCAGCGCGCAGCGCGTCGTCGAATTTGCGTTTCGGGCGGCACCGATAGTCCGAGTCGTACACGTCGATCCGCGGGCGCGCACCGGGGAGTTCCGGACGTGTCGGCAGCCGGCGCGAGACGTCGACGTGCTGGAGCGTCTCGAACGCGAGCACGACCAGCTCGAACGTAATGCGATCGCCACCCCGATCCGGATGCGTGACGAGCGCCTGGGCGCGAAAGGCGCGGCGAATCTCATGCGTATCGGCGTCGATGTCGACACCAAGCAGCGCGCGTGCGCGACGGCCGTCCATGGCCACCTCATCCCTGAAGACTCCTCGGTCCGTCCTGGGCCGAGCTCACCGACCTCGGATCCTTCCGCGGTCCCGGTCTGATCGGCCGAGTTCAGGCGGGTCTGAAGACAACCAACCCGATCGCGTCGGAAACCGCGTCGAGCGCGACGACGACCGGCAGATCGAGTCGAAGCTCGGATAGCTCCACGCCGGCGAGGTTGCCGACAAGGCGCGGGCCTTCTGCGAGTTCGACAACCACGACCGCATACGGCGGTTCGAACGCAGGATCGACCGGCCGGTGGGTGATCGTCCATGTGAATACCCGCCCGCGGCCAGTCGCGAGCTCCCAGCCGACATCGGGTGACCCGCACGCTGCGCAGCGATAGCGGGGCGGATGCCGCCAGGTTTGGCACTGCCGGCAGCGCTGCAGGCGAAGTTCGCCCCGCGCCCAAAACGCGTACAGCTCGGCGTTCAGACCCGTTGGCGCCGGAAGGATGCGCGCCGGCCGCTCACTCATCGGTCCACTCCCAGCACGACGATGCTGCCGTCACCGAAGTCGCCCCAACCGGTGACGCATCCGATCTGCGCGTCGGCCACTTGCGCAGCGCCCGCGTCGCCTCGCAGCTGACGGACGGCCTCGATCAGGTGGTTCATTCCCCACATGTGTCCCTGCGAGAGCAGCCCGCCGTGGGTATTCGTCGGAAATTTCCCGTCGAGCTCGAGGTTCCCGTCGCGCACGAACGCGCCCGCTTCACCGCGTCCACACAAACCGAGCGCTTCGAGCTGCAGCAGTACCACGTACGTGAAACAGTCGTAGATCTGCAAGAAGTCCATGTCGATCGGCTCTACTCCGGCCGCCCCGAACGCACGGGGAGCCGCGTATGTGAGGCCGATACACATCGGGTCTGCGCGATTGGTGATGTCGTCGGCGGGGAAGGGGTGACCTTCGGCGCCGCCCAGGATGACAGCCGGCCGGCGGGCGAGGTCGCGTGCGTGTTCCCCTGATGTCACAACGACTGCCGCCGCGCAGTCAGTTTCGAGGCAACAGTCGAAGAGCCGGAACGGCTCGCTCACCCACGGCGACGCGAGATAGTCGTCCATCGTGAGTGGTGTCCCGCGCATCAATGCCTTCGCGTTGAGTTGCGCGTGCTTGCGGAAGGCAACCGCGATCGAACCGGTATCGGTCGGAAGGGTTCCGAACAGCTGCTGGTACCGTGTCGCGATCCACGCGTAGTACTGCGCGGCGCTGCGCGCGCCGTATGGGACGTAGAAGTCGACGACGGTATCGGCTACCGCACTGCCATCGAGACCTCGGCGAGGGCGCGGCAGGCCCGGGCGGGGCCGAAAGGCCGAGTATCCGTTCCATCCGACCACGACGAGCACGTTGCGAGCTATGCCCGCACGCACCGCCAACGCCGCGTGCTGCAGCGACGCGGTCGGGCTCGCTCCGCCCATGTGCACCGTCGTCGCGAGCCGGAGGTCCTCGATACCGAGGTTGGCGGCCAGCTCCTCGCTGGTGGTGTAGCCGGGGGGCGGGATGATCCCGTCGATGTCGGCAACCCTGAGCCCGGCGTCGGCGATCGCGCCGGTCGCGGCTTCGAGCATCATCTCGACCGGCAGCCGCGTCGCGCCCCGCACGTAGTCGGTTTCGCAGACGCCGACGATCGCTGCCGGCAGCTTCTGGGCGTCCACCAGGACCGGATGGTATGCGACTGGCGAAGAGCGATATATGCTGGGTTACTCGCCGGTAACTTCGGCGGACGAGCGATCTCATACAGATACGTACTTATCTTGCCTGTGCTCCACAAATGTCGGCGATCGATGTCGAGCAGGCCTTCATCGGCGCTCACCGATACCGATCTTGTCGACACACTGTTTGGCCGGAGGACCCATGTCGACGTTCTCGCTCGAGCTCAACGAAGACCAACTTCAAATCCAGCAATGGGTCCACGACTTCGCAGCCGACGTCATCCGGCCGGCCGCACCCGAGTGGGACGAACGCGAGGAGACCCCGTGGCCGATCATCGAGGAGGCCGCCAAAATCGGTCTCTACTCATGGGACTTCCTGGCCAGTTGCTTCGGTGATCCGACCGGCCTGACCTTCCCGGTCGTGTCCGAAGAGTTGGCGTGGGGAGACGCAGGGATCACGCTCGCAATCATGGGCACGACGCTCGGCGTATCGGGCATCGTCGGCAGCGGCACGCCGGAGCAGATCGCCGAGTGGGTGCCAGAATGCTTCGGAACTCCCGACGACGTGCACGTCGCGGCGTTTGCGGTGAGCGAAGCCGACGCCGGATCCGACGTGTCGTCGCTGCGTACGCGAGCGGTCTACGACGAAGCGAAGGACGAGTGGGTTATCAACGGCACCAAGACGTGGATCACCAACGGAGGGATCACACACGTTCCGTGTGTGCACGTGGTCGTCGCCGCGGTCGAGCCCGACCTAAAGAGCCGCGGCCACGCGTCGTTCGTCGTCCCGCCTGGTACGCCCGGACTCACAATGGGCCAAAAGTTCAAGAAGATGGGTATCCGGGCAAGTCACACGGCCGAGGTCGTCTTCTCTGACGTGCGCGTTCCCGGACACTGCCTGCTTGGCGGAAAAGAGAAACTTGACGCGCGCGTCGCCCGCGCACGCGAGGGCAAATCGAGCCACGTGCAGGCGGCGATGAGCACGTTCGAGGCGAGCCGGCCGCTCGTCGGCGCGCAGGCGCTCGGTATCGCACGCGCCGCGTACGAGTACGCATTGGAGTACGCGAAGCAGCGTGAGGCGTTCGGACGGCCGATCATCATGAATCAGGCGATCGCGTTCAAGTTGGCCGACATGCGAATGCAGATTGACGCGGCGCGCCTGCTCGTGTGGCGCGCCTGTTGGATGGGCGCCACCGGCAAGGAGTTCAAAGCCGGCGAGGGTTCGATGTCGAAGCTGTACGCCGGAGAGGTCGCGGTGAAGGCGACCGAAGAAGCGATTCAGATCCTCGGCGGCGCCGGCTACGTCAAAGAACATCCGGTCGAGCAGTGGCATCGGGACTCCAAGATCTACACGATCTTCGAAGGGACGTCCGAGATCCAGCGCCTTGTGGTCGCTCGCAGCATCTCTGGCCTGCACATTCCGTAGTGACGGGCTGACGACGCTTCGGCGGAGATCCACGAAATCCCAACTACCATCCCAACAGCGGCTAATCTCATCGTGTGGCGTCGATCCGGGAGCGCAGGCCGGGTGTGTGGGAGGTGCGGGCCTTCACCGGCCGCAACGCGGATGGCCACGTCAGCCATGTCAGCCGCACAGTGCACGGCGGCAAACGCGATGCCCAGCGCGTTGCGGCCGAGCTGACGGTCCGAGGCCAGACCCGTACCGGTGGTCGGACTCTCGCCGACCTTCTAGACGAATGGGTAGAGCTGAACGAGGCGTCCTGGTCGACGTCCTCCAAGCGGGACCAGCAGAGCCGAGCCAAGTTCATCGCCGCTGACCCGATCGCCAAGATGGGGGTGGCCCGCCTCAGCGTCGCCGACGTGGACCGGTGGCACACCCGGTTACGTCGTGCCGGCGTCGGCGAGGCGTCGATCCGCAATCAGCACGCCGTGCTTCGTGCCGCACTGACTCAGGCGATGCGATGGGGATGGGTCAACACCAACGTCGCAGCCATCGCCCGCCTCTCACAGCCCAAGACAAAGCCGCGCGGCGCTCTCGAACCCGAGGACGTCCAGCGGGTCATCGCGGCGGCCAAGACTTTCGATCCTGCCGCCGCGCTCGCGTTGCGGCTGGCAGCGATCACGGGAGCCCGCCGGTCTGAGCTTGCCGCATTGAGGTGGGACGACCTCCGCGGGGCGCGCCTGACGATCGACAGCGCCACCGAAGTCATCCGCAACGGCAATCGTCAGGAGAAGAAGGCGCCGACGCTCGTCGACGCCGCCACAAAGACCGGCAACCGGCGAGACGTCATGCTCGACAGCGAGAGTGTCGAGGCCATCGAAGAGCTGCGTGTCGAGCGCGAGCAGTACGGCCCCTGGATGTTTGCGATCGGGGAGCGGCCCGCGAATCCGGATCGCATCGGCGGCTGGTGGCAGCGAGCGCGGTCACTCTCCGGCATCGACTCGGCGTGGCGCTTACACGACCTCCGGCATTGGGCGGCCACGCTCGCGATCGCAAATGGTCACGACGTGCGAACGGTCGGCCACCGACTCGGGCATGCCAACGCCGCGATGACGCTGCACTATGCGCATCCCAGCGAGGCCGTTGATAGGGCTGTGGCGACAACTCTCGCTCTCGCTCTCACGATTACGTCCTAGAGAAGCCGCGAGCGCTAGCGGCCATAGCGATCCTCGAGGCGCACGACGTCGTCGAGCTCGGTGGTGCTCGCTTCGAGGACCACGGTGTCGACGAGCGCCGTCATCCGATGTCGTGTGCCAGGTCGAAGGTGAACGGACTCACCGGAAAGCAACTCGAACGACTCGAGCTCGTCATCGAAGCCCCCCACCTCAAACAGGAGGCATCCTGACTGGACAGAGACTGTCTCCTCCTTGCGCTCGTGGTATTGGAGCGAGAGGGCGTGGCCCTGGAGGATGTGTAGCGCCTTACCGCAGTACTTGCCGTCGACGATGGCGAAGTGGATCTCGTGGCCCCACGGCTTTTCGACGCGCTTGACGCTCTTAGCCCAATCGGACTTCGTCACGATCGCGAGGCTAGCGGCGGCTCTCCGATCTCGTCGTTTGCTCGGCCAAGAAGTGACGGTGGTGCATCCTGCCTCTCCACCGAACGTCGTAGCTGGCAGAACGGTCCTGGAAAGCTTTCACGTCTCGATATCTTCGCACCTATCAATTCTGGCAGATGACGAACTTCAGTACCCGAGCTGACGACACATTGCAATCGTTGCCGGTCGCCGCACTAGCCATAATTCCGTCGGCGCTACCCGGTGTTGGCCGACACGTTCGATGGGGATGGCGGCGTCACGTTCGATGGAGACGAGATTCGGTCAGTGTGATGCGTAGTTCGATGCTCGTCGCGTGACGCGGAGCGCGCTGGTCCGGTGAACGCGGTGGTTATCGGGCTGGGAGCGGCTGGGTGGCGAGCATGAGCGCGCCGGTGAGCGCGGCGACGACGGGCCAGCGCGAGCGGGCCTGCTTTTGAACGAGTCGAAGGTGAGCGGCGGCGGCGAGGCCGAGCGCTTCGAGCGCGTCAGAGAAGGGACTGCCGCGCGGATCGATCCTCGGGTGCATCGGGTCGACTCGAAGCGCCCACACTGTCGCCATCACCCGTAGCTCCTCGGCTCTGGCCGTGAAGCGGCGGAGCCAGCCCCGCACCGTCGATGCCGGCACGTCGAGCGATGCCGCGATGGTGCGGTGGCCTTGACCAGCGTGTTTGGCGAGCAGAGCGGCACCGATGACCTCGATGGCGTCGCGACGGCGCAGCAGTCCGCAGGTCGGCACGAGCACATGCGTCGACGAACATGCACGGCACCGGGACCTTCGAGGCCGCAGGCTCCGTGACTGTTGCGCGCGCAGTTCGCGCGTCCGCGCCCAACCCCAGGGCCCGAGCTGCCCGCCGCAGCCCGGACAGGACAGCACGCCGGCTGCCAACTCGTTCTCCACCCTCCTGGGGTCGTCCGCTACCGGCAACACCGTGGTCTCGGTCGCCCCTCAATCGCATCGTGTGAGCGTCGCGCCGTCCGCCGAACGGCGGGAGGGGCAACTCGTGTTGCGATCCTCCACGTGACGTCGACTCCTCGCAAGCCGAGCCGACGGGCCCGTGTTCACACTCGATGACGCTGCAGGCCACTCGCGTGTTCATCCAACGTGGCGCTCAACACC
>JBKQIY010000175.1:0-3281 GCA_052148155.1 Acidimicrobiia bacterium
CTCAACTTGAATACGGCGAATGCGGGTATTCAGGGACTCGCCAAGAAGCTGATTCCCATCCGTGCTCTAGAGGTACGGGTCTGTAAGTACGCGACGACGTTCAGCATCGGCAAGACTCGCGACACGCTCGACTCGCACCTTCTCGCCTCAGGGACGCTGGACCCTCCGACCGCGCAGCGGTTCGAAGACGAGACCAATCGCCTCATCGCGTATCGCGGAGAGGGCGGTTCTCTGACGCCTCACAACGTCACGACCTTCCTTCTGACGTTTGCCAGCGCGACGCAGCAGGTCAACTTGGAGGACGCCCCGGCCGCGACTCCGGGGCCGACAAACGACTTCCTCATTCTGATCGCCACTCCGAAGTGGAACAACGAACTCACGCACTCCGTTACCGCGCATCCCAAGAGTTCGTGACACGATGAGAGCGTTCTCGGTGTCTGCCGTAGTCGCTTCTCTCCTCCTCCTCGTCGCTGGATGCTCCAGCGGCGGTGGGAAACACGCGACCCCGACGACGACAACGGTGTCGCCATCGCATGTTGTCGTCAAGCTCGGTCCGTGCCCGTCGCTGCCTTCCGCCGCATCGTTGACGAAGTTGAATGCAGGGGTACAAGGGCTCGCCAAAAGGCTCGTGCCGATCGCTGCGGTGAGGGTGCGTGGATGTGAGTACGACCCAACTAACACTTTCACGCTTTCGCGGCCCGTAGCCGTTCAGTTCGAAACGGAGACGAACTGGCTCTCGGCTGGCGCACTCGCAGCGGATTGTTCGTCAGACGCTCCGAGCAACTTCCTGACCTTTGCGAGCAATTCGCAACAGGTTGTTGTGAACGAGTTTTGTGGCGACGTAACCAACGGCGTGTTGTCCTTCCACCCGACCACGCAGTGGTCCAACGAGCTACAGCAATACGTCACCGGCTCGACCGCGACCGGCTCGACACCGACCGCTGCCGCGTGCACACCGCAGAGTCTGCGCGGGGACAGTGGAGAGGTGTTGCCAGGATTCGGTTTGCGCCTCGACGGTTACGTCGTCGGCGTGCGGAACGTCGGCAAGTCGCCGTGTTCTCTCTCCACCACTCCGGCCCTCGACGGCACAAACAAAGCTGGCACCGTTGTGACTATTCCGTACGCCTCCGCCTCGACAGTGGGAGCAAACACCATCACCATTCCACCAGGTGCATTCGCGGGTGCCGTGTTGAACTGGACCGCCCATCTCGGTCCGAACAGTCCGTGTAGGAACAGCTTGTCGCCCCCCTTCACGTCGATCTCGGTCAACCTCGGCGAGGGAAGCAACCTCGCTGTTGGCGCGGGGCAGCTGGTGACGCCCTGTGGTGGAACACCAGTTGCGTCATCGACCTTTACACTCGCCGCGAGGTAGCCGATGCTGTGCGACTCCACCTGCGCGGTCTGGTCGGAGCAACAACCCGGTCGTCGTCGGAACCCAAACCGCGACCGCAGCGTCATTACTAGAACAGGTGTTCCGAACTGTTCCGACGAGGGAGGATGGCCGCGTTCCGTGGACTGTTCCGGCGTTCCGTCAGGTCATTTTTCGGTCCCTCGGGGCGGTGAAGACCTCGTTCGATGGGTTGACGATTTCGGAACCATTCGGCCTCGCCTGGCGTCATACTTGGCGTGATGTTTGCGAGGCGACGTGCCCTGCTCGCACTGCTCACGGCTGTGGCGCTCCTCGTCGCGGGGTGTTCCAGCGGCGGCGGGAAGCAGTCCACGCCGACAACAACGAGCAAAAGTCCGACGCGGACGAGTACCGGCGCTGGACGACCTGTGGTGGCGTTGACGGATGTGCAGTTGCGCGCGCATGAGGGTGTTGGTGTGCCGACCGGCTGGGCACCTGTTGATGGGGGCGACGCCCGCCTGTGGGTGACAGCAAAGTGGTCAGTCGAATACGGCGCCGGATGTACGGACGGCTCGGGTCGGACCGACGTGGCCTACGTCGGCCTGAACTCATTCGCCGTCTGTCAGCCGAAGGGAAACCCTGCGCTCCAACAGGCCGCAGCGTTTACGCAACCGCCGCGCCAGTCGACCGGAGCGTCATCTCAAATCGTGAACGGCTACCGCGTCTATCCGGTGAACGCAGCCAAGCCGCACCGCGTGTGGGATGTCTATGACGTGCCACAACTCCGGGTACGGATCGGCCTGCGAGGGAGTCTCGCGTCGCGCATCCTCGGCACGCTGGGGCCGTCTTCGCGCACGGTCGCATTGGCGTTCGCCGTCCGACCAGCGGAGACGAAACTCCGCACCGTCGAGGCGCAAGGCGTGAGCCTGTCGATCTCATCGTCATGGACAGTGGTGACGCCGCAAGCTCTGGGGTGCACAAGCGCGAGCAACGTGCTGGAACTAATCCGACCGGGAATGGGAGCGCCCTCATGTGACGGTCCGACCGGCCCCGGAAGCGTTGCGGAAGCAGTACAAGTTGGTGGCGGAGGCGCGCTGGCCACCTACCCGACTAAGAGCCCTGCGGTTGACCGGCCGCCGCCCTCGATCGTCGTCCTTCACCACGGGAAGACGACGATCAGGGTCTTCGGGGACGGTGATGGTCAAGGTTCGGACAGCCTCGGGGCGCTCATCCGACTAGCGGGATCTCCAGAGACTCACGTCCTCGATCTCTCACTTAGTCGTGACGGACGCGTCGACGGCGGGATACTCGCGTCGATACAAGCAAACACTTAGGGACGCCGCACGAGGCCGCCCAGACTCGGAGCATCAGCGTTACGAAGGTCGCGCGCTCGCTCCCTGGCTCAGTGGCTGAAGAAGCTGGCGAGCCCTGCTTATGCGCTCATGTTGTCGGACCGCCGCAACGGAGACGTTTGGGTGTGCTGCCGCCTGGCCGATGCTCGTTCAACACGCAGGTCAACTCTCGACACACCGGAACCGATCCTCGACCCATAGCGTCATACTCGGTGTGGTGCTTGCGCAGGATCGCGTGTTCGGGACGTGCGTTGTCGTCGTGGCGCTTCTCGTCGCCGGTTGTTCTGGCGGTGGCGGGAAGCAGTCCGCTCCGACCACGACGCGCGCTCTGACAGCGACAACCTTGGGAGGAGTCACCGGCGAACCCGGCGGAGGTACGGGTCCTCTGGACGTCGCTGCCAACCTCGGCCCGTGTCCGAAGCACCTTCCCGGCAACGAGCAGCTTGAACCGAACATTGCAGGCGCTCACGCGCTCGCCCACAAGATGGTGCCCATCGCCGCAGTGAGATTGCGGATATGCGACTTCCGCTTCAGTAATGACCTGCCATTCCTCGCCGGTTCGTCGCTGGGACCAACGGTTG
>JBKQIY010000176.1:0-18962 GCA_052148155.1 Acidimicrobiia bacterium
CACCGAACTAGTCAAATCGCGGTCGCACAGACGCGGCTATGTCAGCCTCACGGCGCCATTTCCCCGCCACATTTGCCCGACGCTGACGTCCACGATGCCATAGCGCGTCCGAACACGATTCCGGCACCCACACGCCGGCGGCGTCGATCTCGGGAAGCTGTCGAGGGTCGCCGACCAGCACGACTTTCGCGCCGCGGTTGCGGCGTGGTCGATGAGTCGGGCGAGTGCCCGGGTGGCCAGTCGAGCTCGTCGTGGCGGAGCAGCCGAAGGTCGGTATTCAGCGCGGCGTCGGCTTCTCGTACTCGATCCCCTGTGTGTCACGGTCACATCTCCTGCGTTGTCTCCTGAGACGCAGAGCGTGCGCTCGATCCCTCCCGGAATCGCTACCGGAATGACTCCCGGAATCACTCCCACCGCAGCTCTTCTACGGGCGGACCGGGCTCGGTATCGGGCCTGTAAATGAGTAGCGCTCCGATTCCCCGCGATCCGAGATCATGGACCGCGAACTCCAACATCGCCTCGAGGACCTGGGGATCGCCATGTCCGGAGCTCGCGGTGAGGGAATCGATCCAACTCTGGACCGGAGGCTCGTGATGCCACGCGTAGCCCTGCCAGCGCAGCACCCCGAACTTCCCCACAACGCGGACCGACCCGACGGGATGCCGCTGCACAATCGTGGCATCGAACACGCCAGCCATAACGACAAGGTCACGTTCCGAACCGGCAGAACGATCGAACACCATCCACTCGTTCGCCCCGTCAGCACGGCGCACAAGCCAACTCGAAAACCCGTCTGCGAAACGCCGAGCATCCGAAAGCGGCTGATCCACCGGGCCCCGAGTGATCTCAAGCTCGACCGCCGACGCCCACGCAGCCGGGTCCGACATCGGCTCAACGATCGCGCCGCCACTCACCGCGCGGCGCTCATGAACGACCGGGCGAAGTGCGTAATCGATCTCCCGCACCAAGATCTCGCGCAAGGCCTCCGTACCCTCCAACCGAAGGCCACTCTCGTCGAGCTCCTCAGCGAGCCGTCGCAATCGTCGGGAATCGCCGTCGAACATCCACGCGGACGCTACCGCCAATAAACCGGTTCGACACGACGAGTCGTCGACGGCGTCATGGCCCACGGTGAACGTCGACACGTGAGTCCGGACGACTTGTCACGCATCACCGCCGTACGAGCAGAACCCATCGGCGCGAACGCGCAAGCTGCGCTGCGCGAATGACGTCAGGAATCGCGGCCGCGCACCGCGGATGGGCCGCGGGTCAATGCGATCCGCCCGTTCTTCCGACGCTACGTCGGCGAGGGCGTGACGGAGCCGAGTACGAGCGCGCAGAGGCGGTGGGCGAGTTCGTCGGGGTTGGCGGGTCGATCGTCGATGAGAGTGCGGTAGATGAGGAACGCGGGCGCGAGATCGACGCGCAGGTCGAGGTCGGCGTCGTCGTCGCCGAGCACGCGTGCGATCAGGCGACGGATCTGGTCGCGCATCTCGGCGAGCAATGACTCGCGGAACACTCGTCCGAGCTCGGGATCGTTTCGCAACGCGGTGTCGAAGCCGACAACGAAGCACGACTTCGGGCCGACGATCTCGTTCGTCATCTCACGACAGAAGGCTTCGAGATCGGCGCGCGGGTCGTCGGTCTCGGGCCTCACAACACCGGCTTTGGCGCGGCTCATCGCGGCGATGACGAGCTCCTGCTTCGTCGACCAGCGCCGATAGATCGTCGCCAGGCCGACGTGGGCACGGTCGGCGACGTCTTGGACCCGCAGGTGGTCGTAGCCGATCTCGTCGAGTAGCCGTCCTCACGCGGGCACTCGAGCACCTCCAGCGCCGATCGGAGATCTACAAGGACGTCGACCGCGCGAGCCACCTCATCGCCCGCACCCTCGCGACCATCGGACCCGTCAGCATCAACCGTCTCGCGCCAACGCCCGGCCTCGACGCGACCACCGTCACCCGACAGGTCGCAACGATGCACAGGAACCGATTCGTCCTGCGCCGCGCCGACCCCGGCGACCGACGTGTCAGCCTGATCAGCCTGTCCGAGAAAGGCCGCCGCACCATGCTCGCAGTTCAACTCGCCCGCCAGGAACGAATCGAAACGCTCCTTAGGCAGTGGACGGCACGAGATCGACTCGAACTCGGACGCCTCCTCGCGATATTCAACGAAGCTCTGAGCCTCGACATTGCGCAAACGACCTCAGGCGAGGGCTCGTGGTTCGTCTTCCACGCCAAGATCGATGACGCCACCGGCATGTAGGGGGCTAACCCGCGCGGGGCTAGCCTGCGTTGGAGTCGGGACGTACGCTCGTTGGGCGACGACCACGGCAGAGCAGCTGCGGGACACTCGCGTGAAGATCGACAGTCCGCGTGGTTGCGTGCGTGCGGATCCAGGTGCTTCTCCCGTGCTGATCGCGGTCATAGGCAAGTACAGGAAGAGGGCTGACAAGGCGACGCGCTCGGATGACGAGCGAACGGCCCTCATCGAACTCGAACGAGCCGGCGATTGTGTGAGGCCGGCCGCCGAGGCCGATATCGGCGGCGCGGACGCCGCACGCCAGGCGGTGTCGGACGCGCATAATGCCATCTGCATTGCCAAAGCCCGGCTGTAATCTGACTCGTGGCCGGTATCGCCATCATCACCGAGGCCTGCATCGACGTGAAGGATCGCGCCTGCGTCGATGTCTGTCCGGTGCAATGCATCTACGAGTTCGATGCCAACACCAACGTGCTGTTCTCCGAGGTTCAGGCCGGTGATGGAGCGATCGAGAACAGTCATACACCGAATCCGGACGCGATCGCGACCTTCGGCGACAGCATCCTGTACGTCAACACCGAAGAGTGCACGTCATGCACCGCGTGCTACCAGCCCGACGTGTGTCCCGTCGGCGCGATCTACTCCGAAGAGGTGGTACCCAACGGATCCTCGAAGACAAAGTACAACGCTGAAGATAAGAACAAGGGCCACGACCACACGTTCTTCATGCAGCTCAGCCGCGACGTTTTCGCCGACTAGAACAAGATGTCATTAACGCCGGTCGACCTCCTCGAACAGCTTCGGGCGGCGCTCGACGAACTCGAACCACTCCTCGGCGGGCGAATCGTCGACATCGAGATGTCTCGCCTACGCGTGCTCGCCGATCCCGAGCGGTTCCGGCAAGAGTTCACCCTGCTCATCGCGTCCGCCGTCGCCGACGCGCAGCCGAAGGACTCCATCACCGTGCGCGTCGCCCGAACCGGAGCGGCCGCCCGGATCGAGGTCCTCAACGAGCGCGCCAGCGCGCGATTGGACGCCGAGACCGGGTCAATGACCGTGCCTCTGGCACCGGGGACGTCGAACGCGGCCGACGCCTAACTCGCGCCTAACCCGAACAACGCGCCTGAGATGTCACTGATCGTCGGCTGTCGGGCGTTCGCGAACGCGGCGAACGACATGCGTCGAGCCGTGCGCCGGACCCGGTCGACCCGCTACGTCGTGTTGCTGGCTTCTTCGGACAACGGCCAGCAATCACCGCAAGCATCAGCCGAGGTAACCAGCGAAACCCTTGACTACGTCGCTGCCGAAGTCGTCGCCAGCCGGGTCACGTCCGGTGGCCACGAGTGATGACGAACCGTATGCTCCCGAGCGTGAGGCGCAGCCCCACCGAGCCCCGCCTCGTCCCTAATCACGACCCGCCTGCGATCACCCGGTCCGGCGGGTCGTGACGCGTCGGTGGCTAGAAGCAAAGACCGACCTTCGGCTTCCTCACCGGGGACCCTTGGCACGGTGTCCGACGCCGACAGCTCGAGGAGCGCCTCGCCGCCGGCACGGCATGGCACGACACCGGCTACGTGTTTTGCAATGAGCTGGGAGAGCCGGTGCGCCCCCGACGCGGTCACCTGAGCCTTCAACCAGCAGATCCAAACAGCCGGCCTCTCCCCAATTGAGCTCCACGGCCTACGCCATACCCGCGCACCCCTCGGGCTCGCGGCCGGGGTCCCGGTCAAGATCATGTCGGAACGCCTCGGCCACGCCAAGACCGCGATCACCGAGGACCTCTACATGCATGTAGCCCCGACGATGCAGCACGGCGCCGCCGAGACACTGGGCGCCATCATCCTCGGCCCGTGATCACTTCGTGATCACAAGCCGTTCCGAATCCCCATTCGAGTGACCGAACGACGCCTTGACCAGCGCTTTCGTGCTCAGCTCGTGCCGACCTCGTAGGGCTCGGCGTAGAACTGGCTGTTTCCTCAGGCACGTTCACGGCGTACCAACGCGATCGTTGCATATGTTCTGACCTGCAGCGTTGCAACGCGTGGTGTCGCGCAGTGGGCTCGCGTACACCCCGTGTCAGCACATCTCGGCACCAAAATGGCACCACGAGATCGCGCGATTCGATCCCGCGGGCACCACTTGACGACGTTCGCGCGCGGCCCCTCACACGCGGCGAATCCTTCGTTCGTCTGACGATCCGCGCACGCAACATCGCGATCGTCAGCAGCTACGAGCCGATAATGAATCCACGGCCCAGTACGAATCCTCGGTGATGGTGTCGCTGCTCACCGGAGTCGTGTTATGGGACGGTGGGCGCACCGCGCGATCGCCGGTTCTGCGCTGAGGGAGCGTCGGCATTAACGCGTCGTTCTGTGCGCGGTGCCGGAGCGTCAGGTCGCCGAATCGAGGCGGCGTCAGACCGGCTTCGACCCGGTGCTGCTCGCGGAAGTTGCGGCGCCCCAAGATGGGCGGGATGACGGTGCACTCTTTGGTGGACCCTTTACGCCGTCCACCGCGCTGGTACCGTGAGAGTCGCCGAACCACCGACCTGCCAAACGCCTTCGGACTCGTGCCTAATTTTCATATTTGGGTGCGTCCGGCCGCAAAGCGACGACCGTCGCTTGCGCCGCTTTCGAACGCAGGAGTCTCGATGAGTTCAGGCCCAGTCCCCTCTCATGGTCCGTCTTTCGACGTGCAGGTCGATCCCGATGGCACTGCCAACGTCAACGTCAGATTGGGTGCCAGTGCTCAAGTGGCGTTCCGGGTGACCGGCAACAACGAGCGATGATCTGGGCGCAGATGCGGCCGGCGATGCCGTACGTGTTCGGGTCTGTGTCCCTCCTCGCGCTCGGGCTGTTGGTCACCGCCACCACCACTCCGCCGATGACCAGCCGACGTCGGCCGCTTGTGCGCGTCGTCGTGTGACGATCGGCTGGTCCGCGCTGTGGGCCCAGACCCGCGGTGCGATCAACGCGGTGTCGCTTGGCGGGTCGCCATCTGCCCGAGCGAGACGCCACCCTTGCTAGATCCCGGAGCTCTGCTACACCAGGCGGTGCGATGAGAGCTGTTCCGCACGGTCGAGGCATTCGCGGAGTCCCATCGCGTCTCCGACCGACCTGCACTCCAGCGCGAGTTCCACACAGCAGGCGAAGGTCCAGCCCGCGATGCGTCGCGCATCAAGATCCAGACGATCGGCAAACAACGCGACCCGCTCCCGCGCGTCGCGCAGGTCACGCCGCGACAGAGAGTGCCCCACGTCAAACGCGCGGTCACCCAGCACCGGATACGGATCGATCGCCAACCATCCACGCTCCGAGAGCACCAC
The DNA here is from genome assembly GCA_052148155.1 of Acidimicrobiia bacterium. Taxonomy (GTDB): domain Bacteria; phylum Actinomycetota; class Acidimicrobiia; order IMCC26256; family PALSA-610; genus JBBQER01. The sequence continues at coordinate 5,588 of JBKQIY010000176.1, forward strand.
GTTGCTCGGCCCAAGATCGCCATGTAGCAACACCGTGTCCGCAGAAGACGAGGTCAGGGACGTGAACAGCTCGTCCGCCTGCGCGACGACGCCTCGATCCAGGGGCCGCTCAAACCGATCGAACCAGTCCCACATCGTCTCGCGGGAGCGCTCCACCAACATCGCGAGTGGCTCGAACTCGTCCTCTGCAGGAGGCTCGACTGCGTGTAGCTCGGCGAGTACTGACGCAACGGCCTTGTTCCCGGTCGCGACGTCGAGGTCATCACCGTTCACGCCGGGCACGCACCGCTCGAGGAGCAAGACCTGGCTCGACTCGTCGGAGTCGAAGAGTCGCGCCGCTCCGCGACCAGCCCAGTGTTGCAGGCCCTTTGCCGCCCAGGGGTTGCGATGACCCGGACACTCCACCTTCAACACCGCGTCGCTGCCGTCCGCTCGACGTACGGGAGCAACCCAGCCGACGTTGCCGCCCGGCTCGAACGGGGCGCCCACATGCAACTGCCAGGCACACGCCGCGTCAGCGACCAGACTCGGTAGTCGCGCCAGCCAGTTGCGTCCGACATCGCCGAATGCCGAGACGACGGTGAGCGCCAACCGATCCGGAATTCGAAGCGCAGTCGTCATGCATCAGCCCCTTGGTCTGTCTAACTCGTACTTGAGCAGACTGCCAAGTAGCCAGTAGCCGACCTCGGCAATTCCTCGAGCCCAGCCGAAGCGGATGCTCAATGTATCCGCCAGGAAGACCGTTCGTCGTCACACACGGCGAACGTCGCGCTGGTGTCTTCGGCCCACCCTCGCTGCCGCAGTTTGATGAGCTGCCCGGATGCGGCTGATGAGAACGGTTGTGGGACACCGTTCCAGCGGAGGATGTCTGGGGGATTGCCGGCCGCAGTCATCCAGCTCGCGTCTGTAGGTGAAAGGCGCGCAGGCGCACCGCGCCATCACGCAAGCGGGCAGGCGGTAGGTGCTCAAGCAACCGCGACATGGCCGCATCCCGGCACTGGGTCGGCCAGGACTCTGTCAGGAGTGACTGGCAAGGCTTCCTCGCCGAGCGCTCCGAACGCGCGCTCAATAGTGGGTCCTTCGGGCACCCGACACGGCGCCGCGATCGGCGCGTAGCGAGCGGCGATCTGCCTCATAACACGCGACCCCAAAGACACAGCTCCCGTATCACCGACCCGGAACTGCGGCGGTCGCGACGACCAGTCTTGACAGCGGGGCCGACAGATCTGGTGTCGTTTACCGTTGCGGTTCACGATGCGTCGTCTTCACGATCGGCGCGCCGACCGGAGGGTCGAAATGGTCGAGAAGGCTGTCTTGGGTGATCCGGGCGAGCAGACCGCCGACGACTGGACCGTCGGGCGGCATCTCACGGCTTTGCTGGCCGCCGCGCCCGAGAGCATCGACCGACTGTCGTGGTCGCGGGAACAGATCAATGCGCATCAAGAAGCAGCGATGCGTCGGCTGCTCGCGCATGCTGTCGAGCGCTCGGGGTTCCATGCGCGACGGCTCAGTGGCGTCTACATCGACGACTGGCGTCTCGCTGACCTGGCTGCGCTGCCGGTCATGACCAAGCACGACATGATGGGAGCGTTCGACAGTGTGCTCACCGATCCGAGCGTCACCAAAGAACGCGCCGACGATCATCTCGCTGCTCACGGTCAATCGCTGGCCTACCTCGACGGCCGGTACCTGGTAATCACCTCCGGAGGCAGTTCCGGCGAGCGCGGTGTGTTCGTGTGGGGTGTCGAGGCGTTCACGGCGTACGCGCTGTCAACCGTGCGCCGAACAATGGCCAAGGTCGCCTCGTTCGGCGTCACACGAGACAACCCGGTGTCGGGCGCGCTCGTCGCCGCCGGATCGCCGATGCATGCAACCGCGATCATCGGCCAGCTGATAGGCGGACCCGGCGCAGCAGTCAGCATGTCAGCGATTCCGGCAACACTGCCGTTCGACGAGATCGTCGACCGACTCAACAACGTCCAACCGTTGTTCCTCGTCGGCTACCCCTCCGTGCTCGTGCGTCTCGCCGACGCGCGTCGATCGGGTCGGTTGTCAATCGCGCCGCTCGCGGTCAGCGCGACCAGCGAACCGCTGCCGACACCGATGCGTCATTCGATCGAGGACGCATTCGGTGTGCAGATCACCAATACGTTCGGTTCAAGCGAAGGACTGTGCGGCGTGAGCGAGGCGGGGAGCGACGCGATCTGCTTCGCCGAGGACACCTGCATCGTCGAACTCGTCGACGCCGACAACCGTCCCGTCGCGCCGGGCGAGTTCGCCGACAAGGTGCTCGTGACCAACCTCGTCAACCACGTGCAACCACTCATCCGCTACGAGCTCACCGACCGGTTCCAGCAGGTCCCCGGCGAGTGGCCCGATGGGTACCTGCGCGCAACAGTCGAGGGACGCAACGACGAACGACTGCGATGGGACACCGTCGAGATTCACCCGCTCGTCGTGCAGAGCGCCCTTCTCCATCACCCCGAGGTCCTCGAATTCCAGGTCCACCAAACCTCGACCGGAATCACCCTCCACGTCGTCGCCACGAACCAGCTCGACACGGCTGCGACGGCGGCCAGCGTGCGGGACGCGCTGCGCTCGGCCGGCCTCGACCATGCCACCGTCGAGCTGCTCCGAGTGAACTCGATCGAGCGCAACCCCGCGACCGGCAAGGTGCGCCGGTTCATACCGCTGGACGGCGTGCTGACCACCTATCCCCAGTGATGCGACCCGCACAGAACGCGCGCGCCAGACCGCGAGCGACTGGCTCTTGGCGCAGGGTCACCGAACGACGCATCAGTGTGACGATTCGGGTGACGCCCCATAACCGCCGGGACAGTGAGAACGGTGGCTCGTAGGCTGCTCGCATGCGCGACTCGTGTGTGACGGTCTTGCCCGACGGTAGGGATCTGGGGTGGCTCGAGCTGGGCGACCCTGAAGGTGTTCCAGTGTTCGCGTTTCATGGCACGCCCGGCTCGCGCCTGCAACTCGCGATTGACGACGCTGCGATCCGCACCGCTGGATTGCGGCTCATCTGTCCGGATCGGCCGGGCTACGGATTGAGCACGTTCCAACCCGGGCGTCGTCTGGTCGACTGGCCGGCCGACGTGGCTGCCCTCGCGGACCACCTTGGGATCGGCCGCTTTGCCGTGATGGGCATCTCCGGTGGCGGTCCGCACTCGGCGGTATGCGCCGCGCTACTCGCTGACCGAGTCGATTCGGCTGCGATCGTGAGTGGTGTCGGTCCCCTCGCGGACCCGCGTGCGATCGAGGGCATGATGCGCTCGAACCAGATCTTCACTGCGCTGGCCCGGCGCAGGTCGCGTGTCCTGCATGTCGTGTTCAAGCTCCAAGTCGCAGTGCTGCGCCGTTGGCCGTCCCGCGCGCTCGACCTCATGGTCAAGCAACTTCCCCCGGCGGATGTCGCGATCCTCTCCCGCCCCGAGGTCCGGGAACTGTTCGCACGTGATGCCGTTCGGTCATCCCACACGGCCGGGGCGGCCGCGGTCCAGGACTTCGAGCTCTTCGCCACAGACTGGGGCTTCGATCTCAGTACGATCCAGATACCCGTACTTATCTGGCAAGGAGACGCCGACCGCAACGTCCCACCGCACCATGCCCGGCTCCTTCACGACGCCATCCCGGGCTCGGTTCTTCACGAGTTCCCCGGCGAGGGCCACCTCATGGCCTTCGACCACTTCGCGGACATCGGCACCGCACTAAACAGCGCCGTGACCCATCCCTAGGCAACCGTCCGGGCCCGCCGCTCGCGCCACCCCGACGACTCCACCATCCCCAACCACGGCGCCTGGGTATCCCCGTATAACGCTTGCACCGAGATGTTCGCGATCAGCAGCCCGCTCCCGTCTCGCGCAGAGTCGATCGGTGACCAAGAGAGGGGCGAAAGTCCCTACCGTCGGCTTCCCAAATGTTCGATACTCGGAATTGCACACACAACGACGCGCTCCCGCTTCCGAGTATCGGGTGGTCAGGCCCCCACCTCCCGCCCCGCACCTCGGCCGCGGAAGCAAACGCCCGAACCGGCCCCGACATCAGTCGGGGCCTCTTCGCGCGGCCGACTCGCGAAGATCCACGAACAACTCCGGGCGACGACCCAATATGACGCCGCCGGCCTATCCTTGAACGCCGGGTCGGTGGGACAGGGGCCTCTCACCGAGCATTCCGGCGCAGCATTCGGCGTGTGCGTCTTGCAACGGGAGTCATTCCGGTAGTGATGCCGGGATGGACGCAGCAAACGATCCTGACGATGCCCTCGTCAATCGGACGTCGCGACAACAGCGATAGGCGGCCTTCGTTCCGACAGCGGCGCGGCGTGCAGACGGGCGCCGCGTCACAGTCGAAGGTTCGCGATGACGCCGGGTCGTGTTCACCCAGGCCGACGGTTCGGCCGTACGACCGACGGGGTGACCCGCGCGTTCGAAGCGCACCTTGTTGCCGCTGCAGTCCCCCGGATCCGGCTGCACGATTATGCCGACGTCGGCATAAGCACGATCTGCGGCCATACCCACGCGACGCTCGGACTCGCCGCGGGAATTCCGGCGAAGGTCATGTCGGAACGACTCGGGCACGCGAAGGTCGGGATCACCCTCGACCTCTACAGCCACGTGGTCCCCGGAATGCAAGAAGAGGCCGCCGCCAAGCTCGAGGCATTCCTCTTCGGCTGAGCCGCGCGGCTACGGGATCAGCTGGAACGAGTCGACGTGAGCGGGTCGCACGACCGTGAAGTTGCGATGGTTCAGGGTCGCGATCGTGCTGATACGCATCCGCTCGGCCACCGCGACGATCGAGGCGTCGACGAATCCGAGGCCGAGGTCGTCGTAGGTGTCGATCAGTGCGATGGCTCGCTCGTAGTCGTCTCGTATCAAGTCGATGATCGTGAACCGGTCGCCGGCGACCAAGGTAAGGAAGCAAGTCTCTGCAGCTGGGCCGAGACGGGCTTCGATCATCCACGCAGCCTCGGCGATCACCAGCGCTGTCACGGCCAGATCCGTTTGTGAACGCAAGACGGAGGACACTGGTTGTGGAGGCGTTTGTCTCGATCAGCGGATGAGACGAAGATCCCCGTGTCGACCAACTGCACGACGGTTCAGGCGCCCTCGGCGAGACGCTCGGCGGCCAGCTCGGCTCGTTCGGCGTGGATATCGAACGCCTCGGTCCGACCAGATGCACCACACCCCATGAACGCTTCCAACGCGTCCTCGCCGGGCAGTTGGGCGCCGAGCTCGGAGATGATGACGTCGATACTCACACCTCGCCGTTGGGCTTCGGCCGTGAGGCGGCGCACTACGTCCTCGGGGAGTTCGACGGTCACACCCATGACCCAGGTGTAGGAACCTGCCGCGCAACCGGAGCCCGACTTCCCTGGGCTGTGATTGCGCGTCCGTCTGGGCCGTCAAGCCCCAACTTTTTTCGCGCGCTTGGCACCACGACGGCACCACGGCTGTGAGATCTACGCCACTTTCAGCGCGACGCAAGCCTCTGACCAGGGCTTTTACCTCAGCCCGCGCCGACTTCATAGGGCTCCGCGTAGAACTGGCTGTACCACTTGCGGAACTTCATGATCGGGCCGTCCGTATCCGCGAGGGCCGGCGTCGGCAGGAACATCTTGTGCTCCCAGATCGGCTGGTCTTCTTGGACCTGCTTGTTGATCTCGTGCACGAACGCGTCGGCAACCGTCGACGTGAGCTTCTCGTCGTCGAATTTGCGCACGACGAAATTGAAGCGCACCTGCGTGGTTTCGTCGTCGATCGGAGTTGTCGTCGCGATGTTGATCGCGTCGACGATGCCACTGAACCACACTTTCGCGAAACCCGGCCCGTAGTTGTAGACGTCGATTCGACCGTTAGTCACGCCGCGTGGAGTGACGAAGGACTGCTTCGACAGCATCACCGAACACGGACCGTCGGTGTCGTAGCTCTCCATCTCGGCGACGTCGTCGGTCCCGTGCACGTACTGGAAGTGGGCCGGATCGACTCCGTTCTCCGACATCTCCTGCGGAACGGTGCGAATCACATACGAAGAAGAGTAGAAGTCGCTCCACGCGGGATCGCCGATCTCGTCGATCGCCGGGATCTCCCATCGGGGTGGTTCGTCGTTGGGGTGATACCAAGCCAGCACAAGCCCGTTGCGCACGACCGTGGGATACGTACGCAGCCGCGCTTTGCGATTCGTGCGTTGGCTGTACGGGATGTTCTTGCACGCGCCGGCACCGTCAAAACGCCAGCCATGAAAGGGGCACTGCAGCTCGTCGTCACGGACCATACCGCCGTACGCGAGATGTGCTCCGAGATGCGGGCAGAACGCGTCTTGGAGGTGGTATTCGCCCGTCGCGTCGCGCCACAGCACCAGTTCGCGACTCCAGTAGTTGAGCGCGGTCACCGCACCGGGCTCGAGATCGCCGGGAAAGGCGACTTGAAACCAGCCGAACGGTGTCGGGAAAGGGAAGCGACGAGAGGCCATCACATCGATTTTAGAACACGTTTCAATAAGCAGCCAGCAGGCGCTTCGCCGCAGCGCCCGCCTGGCGGCCGATTTCGAGCGGATCGTGCTTGTGCAAATCGTCGGAGAACACCTCGACCCCGACCGGGGCGACGGCACCGATCTCACGCAACACCCCGAGCATGCCCGCAAGATCGAGCTCACCGTCACCCGGGAGGAGGCGGTTGTGGAGGGTCGCGTGCAGCAGGTCCGCCTCGGCAAGCCTTGGCCCGTCGTCGAGCTGGATGCCGAGCACGCGATCGCCCGGCACGTCGCGAAGCAGCTGCTCGTCGGCGCCGCTGCGAAAGTAATGCCACGCATCGATTGCGATCCCGCCGTTAGGCCGATCCGCACAACGCACGATCTCCCAGGCCGTGGCGAGATCTGGGATACGCGACCATGGCAGGAACTCCAGGTGCACCAGAAGGTCGCGTTCGCGTGCGCGATCGCACAGCGCAGCGAACGCCTCGGCGGCGTCGTCGACGGTCCAGCGGCCGCCGAAGATGTCCACCGCGTTGATCGAACGTGCACCAACCACCTTGGCGATGCGGAACAGCTCCGCCTCGCCGTAGGCGAACACCTCTTCGGAGTCGAGACCCGCGGGGATGTCAGCGGCAATCGCGGTCGCTCCCGGCAACCACCACCAGGCCGGATCGAGTTCGGCGATCGAAACACCGTTCGCGTCGAGGCTCGCTCGGATGTCGGCATCGGTCAGACCGTCGCGTCGGGCGCTCGCGTAATCGCGGCCCCAGAGCGACATCGCCGCGAACCCGCCTGCGACGGTCGCGGCGACTCGATCCCGGAATGATGTGGCGCGAGGCAGCGTGCCCGCGCAAAGCACGAGGTCGCTCGCAGCGAGCGTCATCGCTCCTGACCTCCCTAATCGACCTCTCGGAGTCGTCGACCTTGCGGCGCCGCGGCGCGTTGCGGGTGTGAGATGAGCGACCTTACAGTGCACTTTGTGACGACCCTTCGAATCGGCATCCTCGGCGCGGCGCGCATCGCGCCATCGGCCGTGATCAAACCGGCACACAACGTCGGCGAGGCGGCGATCGGCGCGGTGGCGGCCCGGGATCGCACACGCGCGGAGGCGTTCGCGTCGAAACACGGCGTGCCCAAGGTTCACGACACGTACGCGGCGCTAGTCGCCGATCCTGAGCTCGACGCGATCTACAACCCGCTCCCCAACGGCCTGCACGCGCAGTGGACGATCGCCGCCCTTGAGGCTGGCAAACACGTGCTGTGCGAGAAGCCATTCACCGCGAACGCGAAAGAGGCAGAGAACGTCGCCGCCGTCGCGGCTCGCACCGGACTCGTCGTGATGGAAGCGTTCCATTACCGGTATCACCCACTCGCGCACCGGATGCGCGCGATCGTCGAAAGTGACGAGTTGGGTCAGATTCGGCGCGTCGAAACCGCTCTATGCTTTCCGCTCCCCAAGTTCTCCGACATCCGCTATCGGTACGACCTCGCCGGCGGCGCGACGATGGATGTCGGCACGTATACGGTGCACATGGCACGCTTGCTCGGCCGCGAAGAACCCGAGGTCGTCTCGGCCGAACCGAGATTGCGCACGACCGATATCGACCGTGCGATGCGCGCCGAGCTGAAGTTCCCCGGCGGCCACACAGGTCGGATCACCTGTTCGATGTGGTCGAAATGGTTCATCCAGACCTATGCCCGAGTGATCGGCGACCGCGGCGAACTCCACGTCATCAATCCGACCTCGCCGCAACTTTGGCATCGCATGCGTGTCACTGCGGGTGGCGCGACCCGCACCGAGAAGTTTTCCCGCAAGCCGACATACGAGTACCAACTTGAGGCATTCTGCGCGGCCGTCCTCCACGACGAGCCGACGCTCACGCCGCCGTCGGATTCGATCGCCAATATGCGCGTCCTCGACGCGATCTACCTGGCGGCTGGGATGAAACCGCGCGGCACGTGACGTCAGATCGGCCCGATTCCCGAACGTTGGGGGTCGTCGTGGTCGGAACCGGGTTTGGGTGCATCACGCATGTACGTGCACTGCGCGCCGCCGGCCTCAACGTCGTTGCCGTCGTCGGGCGCGATCCCGAACGTACCCGCGAGCGGGCCCAGAAGTTCGGAGTTCCTGTCGCAGTCACTTCGCTCGACCGCGCGCTCACGCTTGACGGCGTCGACGCCGTCACGATCGCGACGCCCCCGCATACGCACGGCGACATCGCCCTGACCGCGATCGCGGCGGGGAAGCACGTGATCTGTGAAAAGCCGTTCGCGCGCGACGCCTTTGAGGCGCGACGGATGCTCGCGGCCGCTCAAATCGCCGGGATCGTCCACGTTCTGGGTACCGAGTTCCGTTGGGATCCCGGGCAGGCCACGCTCGCCAGGACCGTACGTTCCGGGGCGATCGGCGAACCGCGCCTCGCGACGGTGCTGCTCCACGTACCCGTACTTGCCGACCCGGCCGCCGAGGTTCCTGGGTGGTGGGCAGACCGTTCGAGCGGCGGCGGCTGGCTCGGCGCGCACGGCTCGCAGGTGATCGATCAGCTTCGAGTGACGCTCGGCGAGTTCGTACGGGTGAGCGCGGCACTCCCGCACCTGGCCCCAACCACGCGCACGGCCGAGGACGCGTTCGTCGTGCATTTCGAGACTCAGTCGGGCTGCGCTGGCGTCATGCAAAGCACGGCGGCCGACTGGGGCCCTCCAGTTGTCGTCACGCGAGTTGCGGGCACTCACGGAACAGCATGGATCGAGGGCGTCGGAGCCAAGGTTAAAGTCGCCGATCGTGCCGGTACGCACACGGTCGCGGTCGGTACCGACCTCGCTACCGGTAATCAACAACCCGAGCCGTTGCCGCCCGGCGTGCTCCACAGCGCGTACGACCACATGATCGCTCACGGATTCGATCTCGGCCCGTACACCCGTCTCGCCGCGGCGTTTCGCGATCTCATTCTGGGGAACAACGATGGCTCGATGAGGGTCGACGACCCGCGCCCCGCCACCTTCGTCGACGGCGTCGCCGGCATGGAAGTACTCGACGCGGTGAGACGCTCCTCGCAAGACGATGGCGCCTGGGTCGACGTACCGGCCGGCATCGGGTTGTAGTGGACGCGATTTCCGTCGTCGGTGAATCTGAACTGGGCGAACCGGCGGCGGCGTCGGTGTATCGGCCTCATCTCGATGGGTTGCGCGCGGTTGCGGTGTACCTGGTCTTGTTGTTCCACGCGGGGAGCACTTGGTTCTCGGGTGGTTACATCGGCGTGGACGTGTTCTTCGTGCTGTCGGGGTTCTTGGTCACGCAACTGTTGTTACGGGACATCGTGTCCCAGCGGTCGATCCGGTTCGGACGTTTCTACTCCCGACGGTTCCGTCGACTGCTCCCCGCCGCGTTCGTCGCGTTGATCGTCAGCGCGATGGTGTTCACCGCGATCGCGTCACCAGCCGAAGTGCTCGCCGCCGCCGGATCGTTCAAAGCCGCGTTCTTGTACGCGACAAACTGGTATTTCATCCACCAAGCATCCGGATACTTCGGGGCGAACATCAACGCGAACCCGGTACTGCAGTTCTGGTCGCTCGCGGTCGAGGAACAGTTCTACCTGATCTGGCCGTTAGTGCTCGGTGCCATCTTCTTCCTCACCCGCCGACTCGAAACCACCCGACAGTTCCGCATGATCCGGACCGTCGTCGCCATCGGCGCGGTCGCATCCGCGATCTGGGCGCTCTCACTACGAAACACCAACCCCAACCACGCTTACTACGGTACAGACACCCGTGCTTACGAACTCCTCGCCGGAGCGTTCCTCGCGCTCTTCCCTCAACTCATGGACACCGCGCGACGGTTCCAACGCACAATGCGCGTCGCTGCCGGTGCCAGCTTCATCGTCCTCATCGCGGTCGCAACGTCATCGATCCACCTCGACGCAATCCAGCGTGGTATCGCGGCGACCATCACGACCAGCGCGCTCATCATCACGATCGAAACGGCCGACCGCAGCCTCATCAAACGTGCGCTCTCCAATAGCTCGATCGTCTACCTCGGCAAGATCTCCTACGGCACGTACCTGTGGCATTGGATCGTCATCCTCGTCGCGACACGAACCTTCCACCTCACGACCACCTCCACCATCGCGATCGCGTTCCTCGTCGCGACCGCACTCGCGTCGCTCAGCTACCAACTCCTCGAGTATCCCATCCGAACCTCCCAACTTCTCGACCACCATCGCTACGCCGTCATCGCGACCGGACTGACTATCAGCGCCGTCTCCGCCATCGTTCTCATCCCGAACGTCCTGAACGCCGGCGGCGCGTCGACACCCACCGTCCAAGCGACCACTACGGGCCTCACCAAGGTCCCAGCCAATCTCGACTGGCGAGACGCCGGCAAGAACCTCGGTCCCTTCACCAACTGCTACCGCAAACCCGTCGCCGATTGCACCACGGTCCACGGCACCGGCCTCAGCATCCTCCTGATCGGCGACAGCCATGCCCACATGCTCATTCCCACCTTCACCGCCATCGCCAAACAAGACAACCTCACCCTTTCCATCTCCGTCCGCGGCGGCTGCCCCTGGCAACAAGACCTCTACGCACCGGAGATCGCGATTCCGGGAAAAACGAACCGCCCCAAGGATTGCAAGGCGCAGAAGGACGACCTCTATAACCGAGTCATCCCCGAGCTCAACCCTGACATCATCGTCACGATGAACCTCGGGTACGAGAACCCGGTCGAGCCGCTCGACTTCACAAACTCGCAAGGGCAGATACTCGATCGTCGGTCACCGGGGTACTACGCCGACATCGAAGCCGCGACGACGCGATCGATCGCGGCGATGAGCGCGGGCGGGCGACGAAAGGTCGTGCTCCTCGAACCCATACCCGTCACTCGTTTCAACCCACTCGACTGCCTATCCAAGGCCAAATACCTCGAGCAGTGCCGGTATGTCGCCAGCGCCGAACCCGATCGGCTCGACCTGTTCTTCCGTCAGCTCGCCAAACAAGACCACAATGTGTGGTCCATCGACCTCGACCACCTCGTCTGCCCCTTCCTCCCCATCTGCGACCCGATCGTCAACGGCCAGATCGTCAAATGGGACCCCACCCACCTCACCGTCAAATTCGCACAGTCCATCGCCCCCGAGCTCAACCAGTATCTCCAACAAAACAACATCCTCACGCCATAACCGCTCGCGGCGAGCTCGGGCCGTCCGCCGCTCGGCCGACGCATATGACCAACCGAGCCTCGGCCTGTCGCCTAGCCCGAGAGACGCTTGGCGAACTCGTAGAGCTCGGCGTCGAACGCGTTGTCCTCGGCGATGCGTTGCCGCAAGGAGGGGCCCGCGTCGGACGCGTCGTCGGCCACGTTGACCCGAACGCCGGCGTCGACACCTGCTGGCCACCATCCGAAGCGCGTCTGCAGGCTTTCGACGAACTCGGAATACCGTTCGTGGACGCCGACGAGATCGACTTTGGCGAGATTCTTTTTCGCGACGATGAGCCGCGCTTCATCGACCACAATCGTCGTGGGCCCGATCGGATCTGGACCCCCGAGGTGCCGGGCCCGGGTCTCGAGATGAGTGAGCGTACTGACGAATGTCTGCGGCCGGTCGTCCGCGGTGATGGAAAAGAGCTTCGTCTGATGGTTGTGCACGAAGTTCTCGAACAGAAAGGGGTCGTCGTAAAGCGCGGCGAGCGAAAGTGGCTTGTATCGATCGAAGTGGCGTTTGAAGTGCTTGAGCACCGACAAGCTGCGCTCGACCGGATCGCGCAACAGGGTGAGCGTGCGCAACTCAACCCCCATCAGCTCGCACACCATGAACGGAAAGTGCCCGGTGTACATTCGAATCGCTTGCCTGCGGTCGGCAGACACGGCGAGCAGCCGCGAGATACTCACGTACGGGAGGAGATCGCCCGGCTGTTCCTTGTCGACATCGCTCGGGTAGACCTCTCCAGCGGCGAAGTTCTGGAGCAGGTTCAACACGAACGCGGTACCGCCCGTCTTCATCACGTGGAGAAAAAAGAACGGCGGCTCCTCCGACGTTGACATCGTTGCTCACGATAGCGAGGGTTCCGCCAGGTCAACCGGTAGCGTCCATGCTGTCCGTCCGATCAGTGCGACAGCCGAGGAGGGAAGCAGTGCCAGACGACGAACCCGCCGAGTTCGAGACGCCGTGGCGGCGAAGCCTCGCCGAGCTCGAAACTGCACTGTCGGCATGGGCGCTCGCACGCATCGCCGAGCCCGTCGTGGTGTCGAACGTGGCATCTCCCGGCAACGGAATGTCGAGCGAGACCGTGCTCTTCGACGTGTACAACGTCGCCGAAGGCGGCGTCGACCGTTACGTGGCTCGGCTCGCGCCATTGCCCGACGTCTACCCCGTTTTCCCAAACTACGACCTCGAGCTGCAGCGCAAGTGCATGGATCTGGTGCGCGCGTGCACCGACGTTCCGGCACCCGAGGTGACGTTCTTCGAACGTGATCCTGCCTGGCTCGGTACCCCCTTTCTCGTGATGCGTCGCATCGACGGCGAAGCGCCGCCGGACATCCCGCCGTACGTTTTCGGCGGATGGGTGATGGACGCGTCGCCCGAACAGCGCCGCGGTTTGCAGGACGCGACCGTCAGCGTGCTCGCCCGCCTCCACGAGATCGCGCCGTTGACACACGAATTGTCGTTCCTCACACTGCCGCAGCACGGCAGTAGCGCCCTCGACCAACAACTCGGATACCAGCGCTGGTACTACGAGTGGGCACGTGACGGTGTGTCGTACCCGCTGATCGAACGGACGCTGGCGTGGCTGGTCGCCAACCGTCCAACCGAAGGCGAGCCGGTCTTGTAGTGGGGCGACGCCCGTATCGGGAGCGTCCTGTACGTCGAGTTCGTGCCGGCCGCGGTGCGCGAGTGGG
>JBKQIY010000177.1:0-3258 GCA_052148155.1 Acidimicrobiia bacterium
GTCGATAACGGTTCCGCGTTCGTTGCCGCGCCGTTGTTACGGGCGTGCGCGGTGCTCGGCATCCGTCTGATCCATTCGAGGCCGGGACGGCCCGAAGGGCGCGGCAAGATCGAACGGTTCTTTCGTACCGTACGCGACCAGTTCCTCGTTGAGGTGAACGCTCGCGGTGTCGGCGACCTGATCGAAATGAACCGGCTGTTCGGCGCGTGGGTCGAGACCGCGTATCACCGCCGGATCCATTCCGAGACCAAAACCAGCCCGCTCGATCGGTTCGTTGCCGGCGGCCCGTTCGTGATCCCGACCCCAGCCCAGCTACACGAGGCGTTCTTGTGGTCCGAGCAGCGCATGGTGACCAAGACCGCGACGGTCGCCTTGCACGGCAACACCTTTGAGGTCGACGCCGCCCTCGTCGGTCGTCGCGTCGAGTGCGTCTTCGACCCGTTCGACCTCACGACTATCGACGTCCGCTACCAGGGCCGTCCGATGGGCGCGGGAGTCGCCCACGTCATCGGCCGTCACACCCACCCGATGGCCCGGCCCGACACGGTGCCGGTTCCACCGGCCACGGGCATCGATTACCTCGTCCTGCTCGCCGGACGTCACGCCGCCGAGCTCGACGCCCAGACCCTGCCCACCCGCTTCTCGAACCTGACCGAGATCACCGACCCTGAAAGCGACACGCCATGAGCATCGAAGTCCTCCAAGCCCACTACGGCTTCACTCGCATGCCGTTCGGACGCGACCTCGCACCCCAGATGCTGCACCGCACAGCGGGCCACGGCGAAGCCGTCGCCCGCATCAACTGGTGCATCGGTGAACGTGCCCTCGGCGTGATCACCGGCGAGGTCGGCTCCGGCAAGACCGTCGCCACCCGCGCCGCGACCGCGGAGCTCGACACGTCGCGCCACACCGTCATCTACCTCGGCAACCCCGCCGTCGGTGCCCGCGGCCTCTACGCCGCCATCGTCTCCGCGTTGGGTGGCGTGGCCCGGTTCCACAAGGCGTCGCTGATCCCCCAGGCCGCCGACGCGCTCGCCGCCGAAGAAAACGAGCGAGGCAAACGCGTCGTGGTCGTCGTCGATGAAGCGCATCTCCTCGCCGCCGACCAACTCGAAGAACTCCGCCTGTTGACCAACGCGGAGATGGACTCCCACTCGGCGTTCGCGTGTCTGCTCGTCGGCCAACCCACCCTGCGAAGGCGCATCAAGCTCGGCACCTTCGCCGCGCTCGATCAGCGCATCGCGTTGCGCTTCGCGATGCCGCCCATGACCCCGGTCGAGACCACCGGCTACATCGCGCATCACCTCAACCTCGCCGGCCGGGCCGACACGCTCTTCTCCGACGACGCCACCGCGCTCATTCACCAGGTGTCGCGCGGTCTGCCGAGAGCGGTCAACAACCTCGCCCTACAAGCGCTCGTCGCCGCCTACGCCACCAAGAAAGCCATCGTTGACGAGTCCTCCGCGCGTGCCGCCGTCACCGAGATCACCGCAGAGTGAACACCAAACTCCGGCGCATCATCGTCACGATCGCCGTCGAAGACGACCCGCACACCGAAGTCCTCGCCGTTCAAGCACTCCTCCACCTCGTCGAGTGGCTCCACCACGAAGGCACCGTCTCAGCTCGCACGACCCTCGAGATCACCGCCGACTGACCGCCAACACAATCCACACCACGGCGACGGCCTCAGCGCGTCCCGAACCCGTCCCCACCCAACGCGTCGTCGCCGTACTCATCAAGCGTGTCGGGCAACACTCGTGCCGAACTTCTCACCTGGGGAACGCTCGTATCGGTCACACTCAACGACAAAGGCGAGATCCAAGCGATCAGCCACGGTGGATGCGCCTAGAAACACGGGACGCGATCGCCCACGCGGTACCACGGTCATCGAGCCTCCAACGGCCAAACGCAGTCGGCCCTTCCGGTCTACGACGTTGAACGGACTATGTGCGAAGTCACGCGTGCGAGAAACTGAGAGGTGCGGAAGCATAATTATCGTCCGGGTATCCCGGATTGAATCCCATTGTCGCAACGAGGACGCATGCCGAGGTGCATCGCCGGACGACGCCCGGTCGGTCAGTCGCCTTTGTGAACGCCCGATCGTGGACCACGAAGGGAACGGAACCGGCGCGGTTGTTGTCCGTGAAGAGGAACGTCTGCTCCGGCAGTTCTCGCCCGCAACCATTACTGGTCACGTCCGCGGCCGACGCGCACTCGGACAGCGTTGCCTTCCCGCCGACTCCGAAACCTGCCACCTTGACGATGACAGTCTCACCGTCGATGAGATTCCTGTCCGGTATGACTGTCACCTTCGGGTTGATCGTGTTGTCGGCCGGAGTGGTCCCATTCGGCGCGGTTGTTGTCGAAGTCGTGCTGGACGTGATGGTCGGTAGCGAGGTCTGGGCGACGGTCGACGACGGCGGCGGCGGCGTGCTGGCAGCTGTTGTCGGGGTGCTGGTTGCGCGTCCGCTACTACATGCCGCGAGCACCAACGCGAGAATGACCATCCGGACGGTTAGCCGCACAACCGCGACCGTACCGCCGGGATGAGCACCTGCCTACCCGAACGATCGGCAATGAACAGCCTCACGCCCACCAGCCGTTCCCGCTCGGACCTGCGGTCGCACGGGCTTCACACACCGAACCCCGGCCCTACATCGCGCCTCACATTGTCTTGTCGCCAGAAGACACGCAGATCTCAGCCGAGTGCTCGTCAAGTCTCAGCGCGTACCAGACTGACTCTTCGGTGTCATTGCGTGAGCCCCAGTGCGCCGATCGCAGAGACCCCGTGGTCGTCGAAGCGGCACCACCACATCGCGACTCCATCGTGAACTTCCGCGTGCAGGCCGAAGCCGTGCTTTTCGCACGAGTGGGCAACGTGATGGTCGGAACCACACTGAGCCGTAGGCCGTTGGACATGACGACGACGCCATCCGCGATGTCCCATGCGGCGGATTGGTCGATTGCGGCCGAACTTCGGCCGTGGGTAACACCGAAGATCCAGTCTGCGGTGTGCGTGTGCGGGCGATACCCAACGTATGCCGAGCAGATGGGACCGTCGCACCGGCTCAAGCGTCGTGTGCGGCTATCGAGTGTGACGGTCACACCATCGGCGAAGCGCAGCACATTCGGACGGAGTTGTGACGAGCCGGTCACCCAGGCATGTCCTGGCGTCGACGCGACGACGCCGTAATGGTCGGGTATCAGTACGCGATTCGGGCGTACGGACGGTCGAAAGCACGTCGCCGTAGTCGTCCC
>JBKQIY010000178.1:0-2722 GCA_052148155.1 Acidimicrobiia bacterium
CGGCTGGCTATCGCAACGACCCGACCAGCCCGGACGGGCTGTGTCACGGCAACCACGTCATCGTCCCCGCCTTCTGGCAGCTTGCACTCTTGGGCGGCACTCGCAGCGTCGCGAACATAAGCCACGACCCCGACCCGCAATGGCCGAGACTGTTGACCTGCCGCGGAGAAATCGACACACCCGGACGCATCCAAACATCCAGCATCCTCTCCCCGTAATCCCAACCTACGGTCATGACGTTTCCGCACAAGCACCAAAGAACCTCGAACCACCCTCCCGTCGACGCATGAAACTGAACGCGCTCGCCGCTATTGCCGTCGCGGTCGTGACGGCCGGATGCTCCAGCCACACGACTCGGCCTGCACCCCTTGGCATCGGTCCTGTCTCGGCGGAGGCTTTCGTTCAACGAGGCATCTATCTTGGCCCGCCCGGCACGATCCCGACAGGAGTGCCGAACGTTCCGACCGTAACGCCAGCGACAACGAGCGGCGGTAACACAAGTCCCCACTCGACCACACCAGGAGCGGAACAGCTAGCAGTCCGCGGAGACCCAGCCAACGGGACCGCAACGGTCACCAAGCAACAAGCCGTAGCGACGGCGTTGAAGGTCACCGCCGCTTTCGTAGGTGCGTTCTCGGTCGGCACCCCGAAGCTGCTGCAACTCGACATCATTTACACGAACCTGGTTGCGACCGCGTGGGCGATCCCGATCACCGGGACTCTCGAGAGTTCGGGCGGTCCGCCTCCGACTGGTCACGTTCGGACCAGTAGGAGTTCGGTGACGCAGACTTCTCCGAGACCTATCGGGACTGTGATCGATTTCGTTGACGCGGTTACTGGCAAGTTCATCTTCGAGGCAGGCTTCGGCAGCACGCCATGATCGACGGACGCCGTAGGTTCGGATCTTCTTCACGTTTCCGTCATCCCCGGACCGTCCCGTTGAGTTCTTCCCATTGCACCGAGCCATCCGAGACAACAACGAGACGCGAGGAACCCAATCTCGCTCGTTGGCGTCACAGGAACGTGAGAACTCTTCGCCGCTGCCTGATCGCCGCTTTCGCCCTCGCGATTGTGACGGCAAGCTGTTCCTCCAGCCCCTCTGCTCCTGCTGCGGTCGCGAAGGCGGCGGCCTATCTCTCAGCAATGGGCCACACGACATCGGCGACCTACTACCGGGTCTCCTCGCGACGGGCCGCAGTGCTCGTCCTCAGCCAAGGTGACGACGTAGGAGACAACACCCCCGGCTACGCCGTCGTCCTGCTAGGCAACTTCGCAATGGACACGCGAGGCACTGCGGGCTCTAAACCAGCGAAGGGCCATTTCGTCTACGCGTTCGTTGACAAAGCCAACGGCGAAATCCAGGACGACGGTATCAGCAACGCCCCACCGGAGCTGTCACCGCTCGGGCATGCAACGCACTTTTCGTGCTGCGGGTGATGGAACATCCGAGTGTCAGGGTTTCGTTGCCGCCGTGTGGTCCGACCTCAGAACGATCAAGCTGGCCGCGTGGGAACCGACACTCTCTCGCCAGCGTCTGACACCAACGTGAGAACTCTTCGCCACTACCTGATCGCCGCCTTCACCCTCGCGATCGTTGCGGCAGCCTGCTCCTCCGGTCACACGACCCGGCCTGCGTCCTCTTCGGCGAGTACGACGACGACCACGAACAACGCCACGGTCACGACGACACCGCGTTTGCCAGCTGGGTTGACGGCCGAACAGCTGGACGCTCATCTGGGTGTTGGCGTCCCCGCAGGTTGGGTTGCGGTGGATGAGGGTGATGCCCGTGTGTGGGCCCCGAAGGACTGGACACTTGAAGGGAATGAGGAATGTATCGGGGGCGGGTCCATCGCGGGGATGATCAGGATCGGCACGGTCCCCCAGGCCAACTGCACTCCGGCGAGCGAGTCGCCCATCCCGAAAGAAGCGGTCGGGCTGCTTTCCCTGTCGAAGACAGATACCGGCGAACCGTCGCTCACCGTTCACGGATATCGCATCTACACGGGCGATGCGCCGACCCTCGATCCCGGTTTCTGGAAAACCTACGACGTTCCCCAACTCGGAGTCCGGATCGCGACGCACGGCACACTCAGCCTCCGCATACTCAGAACGATTGCACCGTCAGCCCGCACGGTCGCGCTCGACCCGACGTACGAGTCCGTTCCGAACGACTGGCACGCCGTTACCGAACACGGCGTGTCCTTGTCGATCCCGTTGTCGTGGGGCGTTGCGACACGCGACGTGTTCTGCGAAGGGCCGGTCGTCGCCTCTGAATTCGCTTTCATCCGACCCAACATCGAAAGCCCTCGATGCCTGCCGCGGATACCAACAGCCGCGTCGGCGCTGATAGGCGGAGTATCTCTGTACCTGCCACCTCATAACCCGTACGCGCCGAACCGACACGGACACGCTCTCGCCACCCTCCGTCCTGGAACCACGACGATCACGATCTACGCCGAACCAAACGATCCGAACACGCTCGATCTCTTCGTCCACCGCGCCGGATCGAAGATCACCCACGTCCTCACCCTCGGCCTCGGTCGTGACGGCCGCGTTGCTGGAGGCGTGCTCGCATCGATCCGGGCGGTGACGTAGTAGTCGGCTCTAGGTCGTTCGGCGAGATCTGGGTTTCGTCAACTAGTTCGTGGTCGTATTGAGATTGTCTGCCAGGTGTTGTTGTCGTGATGGTTGCGGTGTGTTGTTCAGCTTGTTCGGGCGCGAC
>JBKQIY010000179.1:0-65517 GCA_052148155.1 Acidimicrobiia bacterium
CGGTGGCGGCGTTGACGTCGATCCATGCGCCGTGCTCGATGGCCGTCCGGGTGGTGGCGAGGAACGCGTGCGCTTGCCGCGCGGTCGAGAACGTCTGCGGTGCGAGATGCTCGACACTCCCGACGCGGTAGCGCGCCTGGAACCGACGTGACGGCAAGCGGCGGACGCTTCCTCACGGACTCCGGCGTGTCATCGCGACCTGCTCTCGCGATGAACAAGTGTGCGCGCACCCCGGCGAGATGTGGCACGAAGTGGCACGAGCCCGACGCGCGCGCCCAACCGCGCGACGGGTCGAACCTTTGACCAGGTTCGACGCGGAGAGCGGGCGACGGGAATCGAACCCGCGTTCTCAGCTTGGGAAGCTGATGTTCTGCCGCTGAACTACGCCCGCGCGATGTCCGGGGAACCTAGCCTAAATGGCTTTCCCCGCCCCCTACGGGCTGGCGTGCGACACCCCCGGGCGCCGGAGTCGAGGTTGGAGCTCAGCGCCGAGCAAGCACCCCCAAACACAAGGCCTTCATGCCGCGACAAGACATCTCTACTCGACGCTACTTAACGCATCCCGTAAACAGCGACCGCGTGGCTGATCCGAGCGCGGCGGTAATCCGGAGCACGCGTAAGTCAGGCCTGAACGACGCTCGTTGGCGCGTGTGTGTCTGCCCTCGCAACCGGGCATGGTTCCGTTGGCGGAGGCTGCGCGGTTGTGGGCATCCTCGACTGTTGAGTATTTATTCGTCGGCGCGACATGCGGCGACTCAACGTTCCCACCTTGGCCGACGTTGAGTTCGGGTATGCAACGCGTCCAGAACTGGCGTGGTTGCTCGCTCGCTAGATCGTGCGCGGTCCGCGCGCACTTTGCTTGTCGGTCCTGTTCCCGGAATCACAATGTTCTTACCGGATCCTTTACTACTGACGTCGTGGTCGGCGGTCGTACTCGCGTACGGTCGTCTCGAGCACGGGCTGGTGTCGAGGTTCGATGTGACCATCTCAAAGATCTTCGGGTTGCCCGCGCATCCCTTGTTTGTACACGTGCCCGTCGTGTTGATTCCGTTGACTGGGATCGGGGCGATCGCGATGGCGTGCTCGGCACGGGTGCGCGACCGGTACGGCTGGTTGGTGCTCGGCATCGGTATCGTTGCAGGGGTAAGCACACAATTCGCGGTTGCGAGCGGCAAGGCGTTGCGCCATAGCGTTCCCCAGTCCGCGGCGCTGCGACGGCATGTACATATCGCAGGGACCATCCGTCCTTTGATCCTGTTGCTGTTTCTCGTCGCGCTCGGGGTGATGCTGCTCGATCGGCGCACGCGTGGTGCATGGCCGTTCACGGGCCGGGGCAGGTCACCGGCGATGGGACCGTTCGTTCGGACGGCTGTGATCGTGGTGACGGTCGGCGTCGCGGTGGCGACAAACGTACGCCTCTTCCAAATCGGCGATAGCGGCGCGAAGGCGACGTGGGAACGTGTCCACATCGTGCAGGGTCCGCGGCGTTTCCCTGGGGCACCCGCTCCAGGGTGAGCACCATCGAGCGCTCCCGCTTGTCACCCGGTGCCTCTTTTGGGTGAGGCGGCTGGCCGTGCTTGCATGTCTGGGCGTCGGCCCGAAAGCGGAAGGTTGACCCTGGATCGACGACGTGACGATGCGGTTCGCGCTGACAATTTGAACGCAATGCAATGCAATGGGATCGGCGAGTGGCACGCGATCATTCGGATCTGATCCGGGACTCCATTCGGAGCCGCCGCCGGGGTCGGATAGAAGCGAGCTCGGATCGCGCTTCGGTAAACCCGTTTGGCTCGTTCCGTCAAGAACTGATCAGTCTCCGATCGCCACTGACGGCCCGCAACGTCGCGAACGCGCAGCCGACGACGACGACGACCACGAACGTCGCCGAGACAGCGATCAATAGGCGAACCCGAACGCTCATGACGACCGTAGCGGAAGCCCGCTCGGTTGTGCTTCCCACACACAGCGTCGGGTTCGCGGGCTGTCCGCGGGAGACGGTGGTCGGGCGCGCCGCCCGCGCTGGGAGTCGTCAACTGCGGCGACGTCGCCAGTCCCCCGCATTCGGTCGCGAGATCGCACTGAGCGCGACTTGGATGGGTTCGCTGAACTCACGGTATGGACCATCACCACCTTGTAACTGCGGCAAGTAAGAGCAAGGTGAGATCCTGCTCGGCCAGCTCTGCGGTCACGACATCGACGCCCTGTCGAGGTCTGGAGTTGAGGGAGCGGGCAATCCCGTCGAGCTCGCGTTGAGTGCGCCGCGAGAGGTCGGACGACTTTGGGAGGTATTGGCAGACGAATCCGTCGGTGTTCTCGTTGCGGCCGCGCTGCCAGGGACTGTTACACACCCCTCCTTCACCAGCTCGCGTCGCAGATCATGCGCGTGTGTCGATTTCGATGAAGTCGCGTGTGCTGTCGCTCAAGTACCGGCCTGGGGAGCGAACCATCGACGGGAGGAGGTTGTTGGCTTGCAGGCCGCCGCGGCCGTCGGGTGCGTACTCGGTGAAGGATACCCACCAGGTGTTGATGTCGAGTTCCATCGCGCGCACGCAGCCGGCGCGCCGCAGGATCTCTGCGAGGGTTGACACGTTGAGTCCCGGTCCGCCCGCGTAGATGAGGTTGCCCCGTGTGTCGACGCCGAGGCCGGAGCGCCACACGTAGATCTGATTTCCGACTGTTCCACCCCACTGGGAGCTGTTCGCGTCGGCGAGACCCGAAACGAGGGATCCGCCGTCGACGATCAAGCCGAGATTCTGGCGCACCGCCGCCACGCCCGCGGTTGAGACGTCGTCCCGGCCCCAAAGTCCGACATCCACGTGGCCGTTCGCGTACGAGACGAAGGATGCGCGTCCGGCGACGAGAGGTTTCATCGTCCGCCCTTCCGCGTAGTAGCCGCCGCCACTGTTGTCGAGCCGGAATGCACTGTTGAACGCGGCGACGACCGAGGGATAGTCGGACCTCGCGATTTGTGCGCCGTTCGTCCACGGACCGCCGCCGGGAACGTCGGTTCCCGCATGCAGTGTTGCGGTCAGGTGCGACATGTCGAAGTACGCGACACCGGCCAAGAGGCTCGTGTGAACCGCGTCGGGCCGCATGTAGGTGATCCAAAGCACCGGTCGCCCGTTTACCAGCCGTCCGCTGGGCTGCCAGACCCCTTCGTTGGGCAGCGGATCGGCGACCAATGGTGGGATGTTCGGCGGTCTGAACTGCGCCGTCACGACTCGCATTGGCCGCGGCCGCGGTTGCGCTGCGGTGACCGGAGCGTGAGGGATCCCACCTTTTGGTGTCCCGCCCTTCGGCGGTTGGTGGTGTGCGTACCAACTCTGTTCGATCGCGGCGACCACTCCGCCCAAGTGGTGGTCGCGTGCCCACTCGACCACGCGTACGTTGAGCGGATCCGTCGTGTTGGCCGCGAGCACTCGGCCCAGCGACCATCCGGGAATACCGACGACGCCGAGCGTCATGACCAGCGCGACGCCGCGTGTCCGACGACTCCAGCGATGGCGCCGGTGCGTCCGTCGCGGCCGGGCGCTTGGCTGCGGTTCCTTGCCGGCAGGGGCGAGCAGCGAAGTGGCGTCTGTCGCTTCGCGGCCAGCCGTTTGTCGCAGCAATCCAACTCGTCTCGTCGCCGTGCGAGTGTTCACTAAACGACACGAAATCCAGACGAAAGTAAGAAACTGCGGCGACGGCGCAATCTCGCTCAAGTTCTTCAGGAATCCTTACTTGCGCATGCGAGACACGGTCGAGACGTTGAGCGATTCTTTACGGAGTTCTGGATCTGCTCTCACGCGGCCCGTGGAGGATCAGCGAATGTCGAGCTTTCGGCTGTTCAGGTTCGCGCCCTCGCGACGCTGCGATGTCGTGCGGTCGGCCGGACAGAGGTCAACGAATTGATCGAGTCGGGTGACGTCTCCAACGCACGAAGACCGCCCGAGGCTGCGTCGGGCGTCATCGGAAACGCGCGGATTACCGGCACATTCGGCGCGGTCATCTTCGTGTTGCTGTTTCTCGAGGGCCTGACGGTTCTGCGTGTCGGGTCGCTCATCTCGATGCACGTCTTCGTCGGCATGCTGCTCGTGCCGTTCGTCATCGTCAAGATGGCGAGCACCGGGTATCGGTTCGTGCGCTACTACGGCGGCCGCGCGGGCTATACCGACAAGGGCCCGCCACCGTTGTTGTTGCGGGTGCTCGGACCCGTCGTCGTCGCGACCACAGTCGTGCTCTTCGCCACCGGTATCGGCGCGCTGCTGACCGACCGGCGCACCCGATGGCTCCTGTTCGCGCACAAGGCCAGTTTCGTGCTGTGGTTCGGCGCGATGACCATCCATGTGTTAGGGCACGCGCTCGAGACGCCGGCGCTCGCCGTGGCCGATCTGCGGCGCGCGGCGCGGCAGCGGGTCCCGGGAGCGAGCGCCCGAATCGCGCTCTTGCTCGTCACTTGCGCGGTCGCGTTGGCTCTCGGTGCCGTTTCGATCGGTTGGGTGCACCACTGGCGAAGCATCCGTTGACCTCGGACGCGCGAAGTCTTTGCCTGATTCTTCGGGCCCGCTGGTGTTGTGCTCACGCGTCGAGGCGGCAATCGGCCCATGCTGCTACCCGGCTGGCGCTCGTCCGAGAAGATCGTGCTTCAAGTGCGCGACGCGGGCCTCAGGGGGACCGCGATCGTGACCCGTGCACTCGTTGCCGCGACCGACGCGCTCAGCGGATTAGCTGCATGGGCGCAGCACGGACTCACTGCGCGAGCGGTCTTTTTGGGTCAGGGCCAAGCCGCCGTTTCGGGCTCGTCGACAGAGCCGAATCTGGATACCTGCGAAGTCTGAACGACGTCGGCCGACCGCCGCGCTGCGCAGCATTACGGCCGTGACGCCGAGAGCTCGCGGGCGCGACTCGCGATATCGGCCCTCGGCGCGGGTGCGACGACGACGCGCGTTCGTGATCTTGGTCATCGCGGTGCTCGCTGTCGCCGTGTTCGGCGTGACGACGTCGCATTCTTCGGCGACACGACCCGCGTCGCGCCGGACAGTGACGACCGGTACACAGAAGAAACCAGCCACGCATCTCGAGGTGACACCAGCGGTATGGCAGCTGCCGGCGCCCGTCTCGCGGGAAGTTGTCTTGTCCGACGGTCGTGACATCGTCCTTCTCGGTGGCCTCGACGAAGGACAGTCCTCGGCTGCCGGTGTCTTTCGGGTCGACCCGACCACCGGGGTTACCGTTTCGATCGGGTCGCTCGCGTTCGCGACACACGACGCGGCCGGAGCCGTGATCGGACAGCAATACTTCGTCTTCGGCGGCGGCGAGCAGCACAGCGTCGATACCGTGCAGTCGATCGGTCCCGACGGACGGGCTGGCGTCGTCGCGCACCTCCCGCAACCGCGCTCTGATCTCGCGTCCGCGAGGATTGGACCGACGGTGTATCTCGTTGGAGGCTACGACGGCACGGCCCCGACGCGCGACGTGCTAGCCACCAGCAACGGGACAACATTCCGTCTCGTTGCTCGGCTGCCGATCGGTGTGCGCTACCCGGCGGTCACTGCGGTCGGAAACACGTTGTACGTGTTCGGCGGTGAGTGGGCGGGGACCGAATCCGACGCGGTGCAGGTGATCGACACGCGAACCGGTCGGTCGAGGGTTGCCGGGCATCTTCCCGCGCCGCGGACCGACGCCGTCGCCGTCACGCTCGGCGGATCCGTATATGTGGTCGGGGGAAGGTCGGGCGGTGCTGCCACCGCCGGTATTTTGCGGTTCGATCGGAGCACGATGCGGTTCTCGGTGGCCGGTGGTCTTCCGTCGCCAGTCGCCAACGGTGCGATCGTCGCGGTCGGTGGCACGGCGTATCTGGTCGGCGGCGAGACGAGCGGTCCCGTCTCGGGTGTTGTCGCCATCACGCAGACGACCGCGCCCGCGGGTGCGCTCGCGGCGGTCGAGCGACGACCGTTCGTCGGGCGCCTGTTGATCGCCGATCGAGGCGACAACCGATTGATCGTCGTCGACGCCAACAAGCACGTCTTGTGGGTGTACCCATCGGCATCGAGGCCTGGGCCGCCGGGCGGCTTCTACTATCCCGACGACGCCTTCTTCGCTGATCACGGACACGCGATCATCTCGAACGAGGAGGACAACAACACCGTCGTACAGATCGGCTTCCCGTCAGGCGCGCTGCTTTGGAGTTACGGACACCCGCGTACGGCGGGATCGGAAGCCGGCTTTCTCAACCAGCCCGACGACGCGTTCCTTCTCCGTAGCGGAGTGGTCATGGTCGCGGACGCCAAGAATTGCCGCGTGTTATTCATCAGCCCGGCCGAGCGGCCACTGTCGCAGATCGGCACCACCGGCGACTGTGTGCACGACCCACCGACCGCGATCGGCTATCCGAACGGAGACACGCCCCTCGCCGACGGCAACGTCCTCGTCTCCGAGATCGACGGTTCGTGGATTTCGGAATACACCAAGACCGGTTCGCTGGTCTGGACCGTGCACCTTCCGATCGCGTATCCATCGGATCCGCAACAGCTCGGACCGGACTTGTATCTCGTCGCCGATTACACCAAGCCGGGCGGGCTCGTGGAGTTCAATCGCGAAGGACAGATCCTCTGGACCTACCGACCTCTGAGGGGATCGGGCATGTTGGACCACCCGAGCTTGGCCGAACGCCTCCCGAACGGCCTGATCGGGGTCAACGACGACTACCGAGATCGCGTCGTACTGATCGATCCTTCAACCGATGCGATCGTCTGGCAGTACGGACAGACCGACAACCCCGGAACCGGAATCGATCAGCTCAACATCCCCGACGGGTTCGATCTCCTGCTCCCCGACGGCACCACACCAACCCATCCCACCACCAGAGGAGCTCGCCGATCCGCCAAAGCGATTCAGACTGATGCGTACGGCGTGGATTGTGCGCTTCGCCGCGAGTCCGGCAGAGGGGAGACGCCGAAAGCTGGTGTAGCCGTCGCGTCGGCCCAGGTCTCGACATGCTCAAGACTCGATGACCCCGTGCATCCGAATGGGTCTTCGGGACCGACGAGGTTACGCCCGCGTCGGTGCCTTGTCTGTCGATTGTTCGAGTACGAGCGCGAGGGTCGGACATGCTGCGCATGCTCGGCGGGCGTGGTCTTCGAGGTTGGGTGGGATCGGTTTGTTGTCGATGATGGGGTAGCCCCAGTCGTCGAGGGTGATGCGTTCGGGGAACAGTTCGGCGCACATGCCGTGCGCGACGCATGTGATCGGGTTCAGGACGAGGCGGAAGCTCACCGCCACCCTCCGGTTCGAGGTGTGGGCAGAATCTGAACGCCTCGTTCGGGGCATGGTCCGTGCCGACGGTGCCGAACGATCTCATCGGCGAAGACCCGTAGGCCGCTCGACACGAAGCGTGTGACGCCATCCGGATGCTTGCACGCGCCGCGGCCTTCCATCATTCCCAGCCAACGAGTCACGTGTGCTTCTGCCTTGTTGTTGCGATCGCCGGCCACGAGTTCGGCCATCGCGCCGGCGATCGCGTCGAGACCGTTCACACAGGGTCCGCACTGTCCGGCGTTCTGATCCGCGAGCCAACGTGTCGCTCGAGCGAGTTCCAACAACGCGCAGACGTTCCGGTTCGGCATCCCGACCACGACGCCGGCGCCGAGGCCACCACCCACCCGTTTCAGGTCGTCCACACCGAGCCGCACGTCGGCCGCGGCTGTCGCGGGCAGCCATGCCCCGAAGTAGCCGCCGACGAGGACGCCACTCAGGTCGGCGCAGTCGGTGCCGGCAACCCGCAACAGATCTCCGATCCGCACACCGAACGGGATCTCGCACACGCCGGGCTTGTCGACCCCGCCCGACAACGTCACGAGTGTGGTGCCCGGATCTTCGGGGGTCCCGGCCGCGCGGTACCAGTCGGCGCCGAACCGGCTGATCAGGGCAAGATCGCTCAGGGTCTCGACGTTTTGTACGAGTGTCGGGCGTCCGGCGACTCCCCGTTCGAACGGTCGGGGCGGCACGAAGGTGGGTTTCGCGTCATTGCCGTTGAGCCAGTTCACGATGGCGGTCTCTTCTCCGGAGACGTACCGATTGGGGGCACCGACGACACGGATCGGAACCGTGTCGTACCCGCTGGCGTGCCGTTCGGCGAGCGCTCGCTCGAGCAACGGCTGCACTACCGAACCGCGCTTTATGCAGAGGATCACTTCGCTCGCTCCGACGATTTCCGCGGCCACCACTGCGCCGTCGAGCACTAGGTGCGGCGCTTGACTCATCAGCACGAGATCCTTGGTGCTCGCGGGCTCGCCCTCAGTGCCGTTCGCGACTGCGACCGCCCGTCGTCTCGACGCGACGACGGCGAGCTTGGTCGCGGTCGGGAATCTGGCGCCGCCCTTGCCGCGCAACTTGGCGCGCTCGACTTCACCGATGAGCGCAGGCGTGGTGGCTGGCAGCGCGCCGTACCAATCGAGATGGTCGGCCAACGTTCGTTTCGCGTCCGGCGGCAACAGACGCGAAAAATGCGGGGCGTTCGCGGCCGGCGGGGAATCCGCCCGAGCAGCCCACGTATCAGTTGCCATGCGCGGAGCCTCCAGGCTCGGCCGCGACCGATCCGGTCACGATGTTAGAAGTGTTATCGACACTGAAGTCCATCGTCACCGCTAGGGTCGAGCGGTTCGCCGCGCGGAGCAACGCCACGACGTCGGTGCCGCTCAGACTGACGACTTCGCCGCGAAAGAGGTTCGGTTCGGCTGCCGTGCCGAGACGTACGGTTCCGCGATCCATGCTCACGCCTCCACCGGCCAGCGCTCGTCCTTCGATCACAACCCGCAGCCGCGCGTCCGCCAGCGCGGCGAGCCGAACCGCGATCGTCACCGTCGCCCGACCCGTTGCCGGGTCGGTCTGATGGATCGAGCCGTGCACGGCGCTCGTGAACGAGAGGGGGAACTTCGCCAGCGCCGAACCGACAGCGCCCGAAGTTGGTGCGGCCGGCGTCGCGCGGGCGGAGGCGAGCAGCGTGCTGGGCGTTCCGGCCTTGCGGGCCCAGCCGGGCCGCATCGGTTCGGTCAACATCCACGCGACGATGCCCAACGCGATGGTGGCGCTGCCGAGCACCGCGAGCGCGCGTCGGCCCGCCGACGCGGTGCGGGTCCAGCCCGCTCGGACCCATACGGCCGCGACCACCGCCAAGAGGCATCCGACGTTGATCAAGACAGCCCACTTGATCCGGGTGTCGCTTCCCGTCCCGAGCCCATGCAGCAGCGCGACGGGCCAACACGCGTACGCGGCCCAGTGCACGATCCGCCACGTTCGGTAGCCGATCCGTTCTCGCAGCAGGCTCGTGACGACGAGTGCGATCAGGAGATCGAACGCGACCGCGCCGAGGCCGAGCCAGAACGGCCGGTACGTTCCGATGAAGGGAACGAAGACGTCGATGATCCGGATCGGCGCGAACGAATCGGCCACCGCGGTGATGATGTGCACACAGATGAAGGCAGTCGCGAGCAACGAGATGTTGCGATGGAGCGCGGCGACAACGAAGCGAGGCCAACGCGGCGTCGCGAAGCGTGCGAGCTCCGCGACACCGAACGCGACGCTCGCGGTCAGCAGCACCAGGCTGACCATCCCGGTGCCGCGGGTCAGGTACCACAGCGCCTTCGAGTTCGATGCTGCCGCTAACACGGAGCGTCCGCCGGAGTCGGCCAGCCGCCAACCGTCACGACCGAGCCGTCGCGTCGAACGAGCCGGGCCGGGAGCTCGCGGGCTGCGAGCCAATCGGGAGCGCCCGTACCCATCACCAGCGACGCGGTGCTCGCGATATTGGCGTCGACGCACGACGCGGCGGCCACGCTGACGGTGCGCCAGTGTTCCGCGGCCGGAAGCCCAGTGTCGGGATCGACGACGTGATGCATCTCGACTTCGCCTCGCCGCCAGCGCCGCACCGTCGTACCCGATGTCGCGACGCCGCCCGACCGCACGACGATGCGCTGTCCGAACGTCGCGTTGTCGGCCGTGCTGGACGCGCACGCGTGGTCATCGGTGACGAGTACCACCCAGCCGTCTTGGCGCGGTGGTCCACCGATCGCGATGTCTCCGCCGAGGCCGACGACCACGCCCGCCCCGGTCGCGGCGCCAATGGTCCGTGCGGCCCGATCGGCGCACAAGCCCTTCGCGGTCGCGCCGAAATCGAGCTCCACGCCGGCGGGTACGAACACCGTCAAGTGCCGAGCGTCCACTTCGATCGTCTGCCAACCCGGTATCCGCGCGACCGAGATGCGCAGCGGCGGGCCGTCCCGATCGATCTTGTCGAAGTCTCGGTCGTAGCCCAACACGCGCATGGCGGAGCCGACGGTCGGATCCACTCGACCGTTTGTGAGTCGCGCGCCGCGAAGCGCGACCTCGAGTGCCTCGAAGAACAGCGCGGACACGGACGACCTTCGACCGGCGTTCGCGTTGATGAGCGTCAGCTCCGAGTCGGAACGAAATCGGCTGCACGCGACGTCGATCGCATCGATCTCGGCGACGAGGATTGCACGTGCCTGTTCCCGAGCACGATCATCGGTCACAACCAACGTCGCGGTGGTACCCAGCGCCGGGAACGAAATCGGCGACCGCATCAGCCTAAGACGCCCCCGACACCACCACGGGCGGCGGGCTCACATACTGGTAGGTCGGAACGGGGACCGTAGCCGGCCCCGTGGCCGGAGTAGTGGCCGACGCGGTGGCTGGAGTGATGGCCGGCGCGCTCGTCGGTGGGGTGGTTGGCGCGCTGGTCGGTGTAGTGGGAGGAGGCGACAGTTGCTGCTGAACGGTTCTGGCTCCCGTGGGGGCGACCGTCTGCGGGCTGGTGACCGCAGCGTGCGTACCTGTTGCAACACCAGCAGTATGTTGACCCGCGAATCCCTGATAGCGGAAAGTGCCGGGGGGTACGACGGGAAACGCCGGGGCCGTCGTGTGCAGGGTCTTTGTGCGTCCCGGCTGCGCCCACGCGGCGAGGGCCGAGAACCCTGCCGCTCCAGCGACCGAGCCGACGACGAGCACGCGGGTGACGGCAGACACCCGTCTGAGGCCGGCGTCGCGCGTGCGTACCGCGCGCGGCGTGGAATGGTGGGAGGTCCGGTCGGGCATGCTGTCAAGCATCGGCCAGCCGGGTGAGAGCACCGTTCAAATTGAGCAAGAATCGGGCAAGAATCAGCCTTCGTCGCCGGCCGGCGCGGGTTCGCTCAGTTCGAGAGGGTGGTCTTGCGTCGTGAACCGGCCGGCGCGGCCGGGCTTGGCAGGGCGAAGGTCGCGACCATGCCGCCACCCTCACGTTCGGTGAGTGTGACGGTGCCGTCGTGGATGGTAGCGATCTCCTTCACGATCGCGAGTCCGAGCCCCGAGCCGGGCCGGGTGCGGGCGCTGTCGCTTCGGTAGAAGCGGTCGAAGATCCGGTCTCGCTCGTCGATGCCGATGCCGGGTCCTCGGTCGCAGACTTGGATGTTGGTTCGATCGACGATGACGTCAACCGCGGTGTCGGCCGGGCTGAACTTGAGCGCATTGTCGATCAGGTTCGAAACGGCGCGGTCGATCATGTTGATACGGGCGTCGACTTCGCACGGGTCGCATAGTCGAAGCGTGATCAGGCGCCCGCTTCGCCGCTGGTGGCGCACAACGACCGGTTCGGTCAGCTCTCCGAGATCTCTGCGTTCGACGGGTTCCTCGGCGCGCGTATCGGTGGCGAGCTCGACGAGCTCGGCAAACAGGTCGCTGAGTTCCCTGAGCTCGATCTCCGTCTCGGCGAGCAGCTCCGTTCGGTCGGTGTCACTGATCGCGTGCGACCGGGCGAGGAGGTCGATGTTGGTGCGGATCGCGGTCAATGGGGTGCGGAGCTCGTGGCTCGCGTCCATAACGAGGCGCTGTTGTTGTTCTCGCGATCGGTTCAGTGCACCGACCATGTCGTGCAACGCGACGAGCATTGTGTTGAAGCTCGCGGTGAGCCGGCCGATTTCGTCGCGACGTTGGATCGGGATCTGGTTGGCGAGGTCCTGGGTCTGGGCGACGTAGCCGGCTGCTTCGGTGAGTTGTTCGATCGGCCGGACTGTGCGACGCGCGATGAACCACGCGAGCGACGCTGCGAAGATTGTCCCGGCGAGCGCGATCAGCAGGAGTCGTGCATCGAGTGTTGCGAGCAGGTCGTTGTCGCTCTTGATGCTGCGGGCGATCTGCGCGGCGCCGCCGTACGGGAGCGCAACGGTCAAGATCCGGTACGGCATGCCCTGGATCGTGGCATCACGAAATCGTGGCTTGCCTCCAGATGCTGCGAGCGTCAGGTCGGTGGCGTCGACCGGGAGGGCAGGCTGACCCTTGATCGACGAAGTGATGGTGCCGTTCGCGCTCATGATCTGGGTGAGAGCGTCGGGATCGGCGAGTGGCACCCGATCACCTGGATCTGCCCCGGGATTTCCATCGAAGTCGTCGCTGGGATCGAGTGGCAGCGCTCCCGACGGGGCCTGCGTGAAGCGCCCGGCCCGCTGCGTCAAGAACTGGTCCGTCGCTGATCGCAGCTGGCGGCCTGTAATGACGTGCGCCGCGAACACGCAACCGACGACGACGAGGGCGAACGTAACCGAGACGACGAGCAGCAGTCGAACCCGAAGACTCATACCGCGGGTTGGGTCGGCCCGATCGCACACCATCCGCTGAGGTCGAGCGATATTGCGGCTGTGGCGGAGAAGCCGAGAAACGTGGAGCCGACGGCGGTCTCGTCGGACCACGCGAGCGTCGTCTGTTCTTGGGACCGCACCGCATCCGTCATGCCCACCTTCTAACTCGGCGAGGTAAGACCGGGGTGAGAAGTTGGGCCGTTCGCGCGGTTGGGGGCCGCTCTTGCCTGATTCTTGTAGATCGTTCGGGTCGCTCTCACTCCGGATCGACAATCACCGTGTGTCGCCGGTCTGCGCGCGTTCGCACTCGTACTCCCGCCGTCGCGGGTCGGAGGAGGAGCGCGCCAGCGTGCCGTGTCTTGATTGTCAGGCGCGGATTTCGACCGTCCCGCCCTTGCTGCCGTCGTTGTCGCCGTCAGAGTCTGGGCCGACAGCCGCGACAGCGCCGTTCGGTCCCGCGGCCGTCTGCTGCGGGCGAAGCTGAGGCATGAGATTGGTCGGGTTGCCAACTGCTGAAATGCTCATTGCATCTGTCCTTCCGTTGAGACGAATGTTTTAATCGCTCATCGACACCCCGCGGCGAGCACCTGAGAGCGACCAACGTCTAGGCCGATCATCTTGCCTGATCCTTAACTCGTCTCCGGCTTCTCGCTACGACCTCATCGAGATCGACGTCCGCCACGACGACGACGGACGCCAGGGACGCCAGTCGAGGCCCGGACGGTCTCGTCGCCACTGGGAACGTTGCGTCGCGGGTCAATGTATGTATCGAGATGCCAAGGAGTATGGCGGTGCAAGATCGATTCCGTCCGGGATGTTGAGGTATCCGGGTTTGCTGCCCGGGATGCCTTGGTGGCCGTACTGCCAGACGATCTTGTTGGTTGTGGGGTCGACGACGATCACTCGGTCGTTGTAGTCGTCGTTCGCGATGATGTCGCCGTTCGGTAACGCTTCGGCTAGCGATGGCTTGTAGAGCTTGTCGGCTCCGAGCGGCTTATAGAACCACACGACCTTGCCGGTCTGGTCGAATTCCTCGATGGCGCCTGGGTGCCAGTAGTCGACGGTCACGTAAAGGCCGGGTCGGACCTCGTTGGTATCTGACGGGTAGTGGATCAGTGGCGGTTGAACGGCCCACAGCACCTTCGGCGGGTTGGCGAACAGGTCGATCTCGTTGACCCAGTCGTGTGTGATCTCGGTCACGAGGTAGTGACCGTCGTTCAGGGGGAATACCCCGTTCGGGCTTCCGAAACGCAACGGACTGGCAAGGTGGTGGCAGTGGTACGGCTTACCCCACACCCGTGTGGGCGTATTCGACCCGCGCCGCAAGAGCACGACGCGGCAGTTTTTGATGTCTGCGCTGAGCACGGACCCGTCGCTGAGCATCATGGCGTCGTCGGGATTGTCGAGTTGGTTCGGTCCCGCACCGGGAGTACCTGGCGTCCCGTAGCGCCACACGATCCGGTGTTGCGCGACGTCGATGACGCTGACGACGGAGTCGTCTTCTTCGGTAGCGACGATCTGTTTGCCATCCGGGGTGAAGAAGGCGTCGTCGGGAACCTTGAAGGTCTGTCCGGGAGCGAGATCTCCGGGGCGGGGAAACTCCCATAAGACGTTGCCGTTCGGGGAAATCTCAACCAGTCGATTGTTGCCCTCGTCCGCGATCAACAATGGACCTGGCAGCACAGACGGATCGCTCCCCGGTGCCAAGAACTTGGACTGCACTGTGGATGTCGACTGCGTCGACGGAAGTGGCGAACGCGTCGTTGTTGTGACCGTCTGCGCATGATTCGCGCCGCCGCAACCCGCGACGCAAAGCAGCAAGCCCGCGGCGACGCGTCGTCGCACGCGCCGAGTCGCGGTCTCATCGAGGCGTGGCTCGGCGGTCATCGTTCATGCCTCCCGCCGACACTACGCACAATCCGGCGTCGAAGGACATCGTTGCCTTCTGCCATATCCCGTGACGGCCAATGCGCTGGACGCACCGATCCCGACCACGTCGAGCGCAAGGCGTCAATCGTCATCCGAAGCACCGCTCAGCATTGGACGAAGGACAAGGGCGGCCGCCGGGGGTCCCCTTGAGCGGCCCGGTTCGATATGCCACGCAAGGTCAAGACGGCTCCTTGAGAGATTCTTACGCTTTTCTCGATCTGCTCTCACGGGGCGGGTCGACACTCAAGCCGTGTCCCCGTCGTCGAAGCGTTCCTCAATGCAGCGTGCGCTCCGAGCGCGTGACGCCGGACTCACCAAGATTTCGATCGTGACGCGCGCGATGGTCGCGGGCGCGGTCGCGGCAACCGGCCTGTTCTCAACGCTCGCCGCCTGGGCACAGCCTGGCCGCGCTACAAGCGTCGGGTCGTCGTCAAGTCAAGTCACCGCCGCTGGTTCGAGCGTGCAGGTCGGCGGAGGAGATGATGGCAGCGCCGGGAGCGATGCGAATCTGGCACCCCCGACCACACTCCCAGCTCCCAGTTACCAATACAGCGGTCCTGCGGTGGTGTCAGGGGCGTCATAACGCGACGGGCCGCCTGTGCACTCAAAACGCCATGCCCTCAGTCCTGTGGGCGGGTGGAGCCAACCATGGAGGCGAAATCTGCGTCATCGCGCAAGATCACAAACCTCGCGACAGCCTCGCCTCGTCGCTGCCGCGCAAAGACTGAGACGCGTTGGGTGGTGCCCGTCTCCGACGTTGCCATCGCAGCCGCGATCGTCGTAGCTTGAGCCCGACTGGTGAGGGTGGCCCTTGTAACGCAGAGGCATGTGGTCCCACAGGACGACTCGCTCGGCCGGCGTAGTGATCGCGGTCGTCTTCTGTTTTGCTGTCGCGGTGCCGGTCAGCGGCGCCAGCCGCTTGTCGTCGTCAAACGGTTCCGCGGTTGCCTCGCGAACAAGGTCCGCGAACCGGTTGACGGATATCCGCGCGGCGCTCGTCGCGAGTGAGGTTCGTCAGCTCTTCGATCCGCCCTCATGGGTGCCGAGCGCCTCCTTGAGACTTTCGATAGTTGCTTCCGGTATCGGATGCCGGATCACGCTGGTCGGATGGTGCGGTTCGAAGGCTCGCGCCATCTGCTCAGTGTCACCGGTCGCGCCGATCAGCACCAACGCCGACGTTCCAGGCGTCATCTCCGACTTGACCTGGTCGACGAGCTTGTCGTCGAGCCCCGATTTCTTCATCGCCTCTCCGATCAGCGCCCCTCCACCCAGCCCGGCCAACCACCCACCGAAGAACCACGCCGGCGGAAACCACCAGAACACGAGCAGGCCGGCAATACCGCCCCACATTGCGCCCTGCGCCATCGACCCGTGCGGCGTGTGCAGCGCGATCCGGCCCGACCTGTGTTTCTCGATCACGGCGATGTCATCGACCCAGGCGTAGTGCAGTTCCTCGAGGGCCTGCACCGACGCAAGAGCGCGCCGCGCACCATAGGGATCGTCGAACTTCAACAAGATCAGATCAGCCATGACGTCCTTTCGCCCTCGCGCGTGTGCAACGCGCTTGTCCATCGACGGTTGTGCTGGTTGACGAATTCGTTCGGATCGCCTTGCACCGCGCTCGATCGACACGGTCGACCATGATTATTCGCGTCGCGCACGGGGGCAGAACGCGGGCCCACGTGCTCGCTCGTGGTGGAGCGCTCCGCGGTCGGCAGGTACTTCCCGCGGGGCCGTAGACCCTCAACTCGCGCGAGCGCTCCAGCCAACTCAGACTCCGTTCATCTAGCGCATTCATAACGCGCTACC
The DNA here is from genome assembly GCA_052148155.1 of Acidimicrobiia bacterium. Taxonomy (GTDB): domain Bacteria; phylum Actinomycetota; class Acidimicrobiia; order IMCC26256; family PALSA-610; genus JBBQER01. The sequence continues at coordinate 16,350 of JBKQIY010000179.1, forward strand.
GGGGTCCGGAGTAACGCCGACGGCTCCGCCGTACTCGAATCATATCGGGCCGAACCTCATCACGATCTTCGCGACACGACGTCGCACTTCGAAACAGGCCGGGACGTTTGGCCCTAGGACACGGCGATGGGCCGGCGTAACGTCGTCGCCATGGCTGTCTACGACGTTCGTTCAGAGATGACTGCGGATCAAGTGGTCTCGCTCGATTCCGCGGACTGCTACTTGATGTTGCGCAGCCGAACACTCGGACGCATAGCACTGAACCTCGACGACGACCTCGTGATCCTGCCCGTGTACTACGCGGTCATGGACGACGACATCGTTTTTCGTACCGCTCCGGGCACCAAGCTGCATGCCGGGGAACTCAAGGCGAAGGTGGCCTTCGAGGTTGATAGCGTTTCGCCGGGCTGGAGCGTGCTCGTGCGGGGCCACATCGAGGAGCTGGCTGACGACAACGCACAGGTACACGCGCGGACGTTGCTCGGGAGCGACTGGCCGGCCGGCGAGCGTGACCAACTGATGCGTATCCAGGCCGAACAAGTGACAGGCCGGCGGTTGCCTCCCGCCACCTAGAGCGCTCACCAACGTCGGCGCCGACGGGACCTCAGACCGAATTTCGTGCGGTTCGAAGCTCGGTCCGACTCGTAGCCGGTGGTTGCGACGTAGAACCTTCGATACGCCGAAACACCGCAGCCGAGTGACGCCGGTTGCGTCAGACGCGGAGCGGCCCTTCGTGTTGCGGTCCGGTCGTGTTGGTACCGATCGGCGGTCCGAGCTCGATGCCGCCCGTGTTGATTGTGATCATGCGCCGCACCCGATGACCGCGAATCGGTCTGGATCGCGCTGGAGACGCCGTTGGCGACGACGAAGCCAAGACCGCAGTGCGCGCGGCAGACGGCGGTATCACGTCGGGCGCTGAGAACGGTGCGCGCGAAGGACGAGCGCTGAGCGAACTCGCGGCGCCGCTGATGGTTCGCGGTCGCTGTGCGACGTTTGCTGTGTTGGCGGGAGGTGTCCGGGTGTCCTGTTGGTGGTCGGGTGTAGCGTTTGGGTGCTGCGATCACGCGAGTGAGCCCTGGACCCAGGCTTTTCCGCCCGAACCGAGGGCAGGCGAGATGCTTGGAATCTGTAAGGCCATCGGTGACATCGACGCCGCGACTAGCACGGCGTTCGGTGTTCTTCTCCGTGAGACCATCGATAACTCGGACGAACCGCTCGTCAGTGTCGATTGTTCTGGCGTGACGTTCATGGACCCGGACGGATATCACGTACTGATCCACGCGACGCGATACGCCGCTCGGCGTGGCCACACGCTGGTGATCCGCAACATGTCACCGACGTGCGCGAAGCTCATCCGTCTCTCCGGCTGGGACCGCGAACTTCGCGTCGAATCTTCACGCCAGCGCACCGAGAACGTGAGCCGCGAAGTGTTGTTCGCGGCCGATCCGTGCATGGACGGCGGCAACGATTGTCGGCCGGAGTCGGGTCGTGACTGACATCGACTTGTCTGGTCTCGAGGCAGTTCGCAGCGAAGTGCGGCTCGACGCCGGCGAGTTGGGCGAACGACCGCAGCGTGGCGAGTCGGCCATCAACTCGATGCGATCGTCGCTTGGCCACCTCGTGCTGTCCCTCATCGCTGCGTCGCTAACCTCGGACGACAACAATCGGACCCTCGCCGTGGACCCATTGCAGGCGCGGCGCTCGTGACTGTTCCCCTGGCCCGAGTTTGTGCGCGATCGAGCGACGCCGAGCGACGCCATGTAGGTCTTCGTTATGCCGTTCTGTCCGCGCGAGGGGTCGATCGAGTCCCCGTTTTCTCTTCGCACCTCATTGCCGGGCGCTGAAAGCTGCAGGTGCAGGTCGATGGCTGTCAGGCTCGAGCCGGAACAGTTCGCGCAAGTTGTTGCCGCGCGGCACGAGCAGGATCGTGACCCGGCCAGCACGTTGTGCGTGGCGTGTGTCGAGGTTCTCGGCGTCGCCGGCGCCGGACTGGTGTTGATGTCAGGCGGACGGTCGCTGGACTTCATCGGCGTTTCCGATGCCGTGTCCGAGGCGGTCGAGCAAATGGAGTACACGCTGGGTGAAGGGCCATGCGTATCTGCCTTTCACACCAAGGTGCCAGTCTTCGACGCCGACCTCGCCGACGAACGCGGCGCGGCTGCCCGGTGGCCGGAGTTTCGCCGCGGCGCGCTGGCGGCCGGGGTACGTGCCGCGTTCGGGTTCCCGCTGCTCATCGAACATGTCTGTATCGGCGCGCTAAACCTGTACCACGACCAGCCCGGCGCACTCAGCGAAGACCAGGTCGCCGACGCGGTCGTGGTGGCGCGCTGCGCGAGTCGGTCCGTAATGGGCTGGCAGGCGGACGCCCCGGCCGGGACGGTTGCCTGGCAGCTCGAAGCGGCGCCGAGCCACCGGGTCGAGGTGCATCAAGCGACGGGCCGGATCTCGGTACAGGTCGGTGTCTCGCTCGACGATGCGCTCGTCCTGTTGCGGGCGTACGCCTTCTCGCATGACCGCCCGATCGGCGACGTTGCTGCCGATATCGCCGCCGGCCGTCTCAGTCTCGCGTGATGCTTCAGCGAGATGTGCATACACTCGAATCGAGTGTCGAGAGGGGGCGCGGATGTCTCGGGAACAAGACCTGCTCGCGGCGTTCGTAGAGTTTGCCGACACCTTCGTCGCCGAGTACGACGTCGTGGAGTTCCTCCATCGCCTCGCGGAACGTTGTGTCGAGCTCGTCACCGTGTCGGAAGCAGGCATCATGCTCGCCGACAGGGACGGCACGCTGCGCTACGTCGCGTCCTCGAGCGAACGGATGCGTCTTATCGAGTTGTTCGAGTTGCAACACGACGAAGGCCCCTGCCTGGACGCATACCGGACGGGAGTCGCGGTGCACAGCGGCCTGACCGATGACACCGACGCGCGGTGGCCGCGCTTCGCAAACCACGCCCGCGACGCCGGCTTTCGATCGGTGTCCGCGTTGCCGATGCGGCTCCGCACCGACGTGATTGGTGCCCTCAACCTTTTCTCGACCATCGCCGAACTGCTCAGCCCTAACGACCAACAGGTCGCACAGGCGCTCGCCGACATTGCAACAATTGGCATCCTCCAAGAACGCGCCCTCCACGACGGACACATCGTTGTTACCCAGCTCCAGACCGCGCTCTCATCGCGCATCGTGATCGAACAAGCCAAAGGTATCGTCGCCCAAGCAGCACACGTCAGCGTCGACGACGCCTTCAAACTTCTGCGCGAGTACACCCGCAACCACAACCACCTACTCGGCCAGACCGCCCAAAAGGTCATCGACGGAACCCTCACCGCCGACGAACTCACAGCTCCGAACCGCAAACAGCCCGCCTAACGCACGGTCATCCCGCGGCCCTGCCGTGCTGCGCGACCTTTCGCTGGATGCACGACGGGCGCTGCGCCGAAGCTCGCTACAACCCCGCCGACTGGTTTCCGTCGAACAACCAAGACCCGTCGACTGCGAAGGCGTTCGGTCTGCGCGCTCGGCGTCGGTGCGGTACTCACGGCCCGTCTCGGCCAGAGGTTGTGGTCACCTGCCGAGACGTCGGGTCGTCGACGCGCACCAAACGTCGATATCTCTCGGCGGGCGAGGCAGTTGCCGTTCCGCCAACCGACTACGCCGACAGCGAGACATTCGTGTGAACGGGGGAGTTATTCGCTTGGTTGATAGGCGGTCACACTTCCCGGCGGCGGCCACAACCCGCAGTTCGCCCGAGAAGCGACGGAACGGTGGATGCCCGACGCGGAAATCGGCCACGTCTGGATGCGCGAACTCAGCGTTCGGCGTCGGTCGGCGGCCGGCTCCAAGCACGTGGCCCTACGCAACGACGCGTTCCGGGCCTACGCCGACGACATGAAGGTGCCGGCCTTCTTGGCAGGGGTCACAGCTCTTGATGTTCGCAAGAAGCGAGCCGACGGCTGGAATTGGCAGCGAGTCGGTGTGGTGGCGTTGTCATCGGCGTCTGCTGGCCGACCAGCTCATACTGGTGCGAGACGTCAACGCTGGCCCCCTCATGCACAACGGCCGTCACGCCACATGCCCGCCACGGGCGGGCGCGAGCTTGTTCGGGGATAGTCCGAGGGCCGCGCGGCCTCTGGGCGGACCGGCTGACGGGGTGCGTTCGAACGGTTTATCGGGCGTTGAGTGTGGGCGGTTAAGGGGTTCTTTGGGTGGGTCGATGGTCTGGTGTGGTGTTCAGACGGATGCGTCGGTTCGTGTCGAGCGAGGCGAACGGGGTGCATTTCGCTGCCATGTTCTTCATGGGGCCGGTCGCTGCGGTCGCGATCTTGGGGTTGCGTGAAGTCCATCTGGTTGCTCGGTCTCCGATCTGGTTGATTCCGGTGATCTTGGTGGCCGGCCAGCTGCTCACCACGGCGTCCGGATTTTGGTGGGATGGGTCGCCGCAGAGTCGTGTTCGTTTGCATGCGCGGATCGGTTCGCAAGCCGCCCTGGTGACTGCGGTGATCTATGCGACGGGTTGGGGTCCGGCGCTCGCGATTGGATTGGTGCTGGTTGGTCACGAGGCGTTGGTGATCACGGGTTCGTCGTCGCAGCGTGTGGTGCTGGGATGGAACTTGTCGTGCCTGGCGGCGGGGCAGGGACTGATCGCGTTGGGTTGGGCGCCCTCGTTGATCCCCGCGCCTGAGGTACATGGACTCGCGGTCTTGGTGGCGATCGGCATCACGTTCTCGTACCGGTCGTTGCATACAGCGTTGATCGAAAAGGAAGTCGCGGCCGCGCGGCACCGAGCGGTTGTCGAGAACGCAGCCGAAGGGATCTTGACGGTCGGTTTAGACGGAACGATCGGTTCGTTCAACGCGGCGGCGGAAGCGATGTTCGGCTGGACGGCGACCGAGGTCGTCGGTTTGCCGATCGCGACGCTTTTCCCGACCGCGCAAGCTGACGCGCTGGCGGCGTTCTCGGCCGGCGCGGGTGCGTTGGGTCGGTCCAACGCGCAGCGCCACGATGTCGAGACCGCGGGCGTTCGCCGCGACCGGACCGAGTTCCCGATGATGGTCTCCACGAGCGCGATCCGTGTCGAAGGCTCCGCGCCGATCATCTCGGCGATCGTTCGCGATCTCTCCGACCAAAAGCGTTTCGAAGCCCAACTGGCCCATCAGGCGATGCATGATCCGCTGACCGGTTTACCGAACCGGGCGATGTTGACCGACCGGCTCGACCGGGCGCTGGCCCGTGTGCGGCGTCAAGATCGGATGTGCGCCGTGTTGTACGTGGATCTGGACCGGTTCAAGGCGGTCAACGACACGCTCGGCCACGCGGTCGGCGACCAACTCCTGGTCGAAGCCGCCGCTCGGATCCAAGCCGCAGTGCGCGAGACCGACACCGTCGCGCGCTTGGGTGGCGACGAGTTCGTCGTGCTATGCGAAGACATCGAGGGCGTCCATTACGCGACCCACTTCGCGCAGCGCATCATCGCGGCCCTCCAGATCCCATTCCGTTTCGGTGACGACGATCCCCACGTCAGCGCAACCATCGGCATCGCGTTCTCGGTCGACGGCACCGAGACCGCGGACGCCATACTGGCGAACGCTGATATCGCGATGTACCGAGCCAAGGACAACGGGCGAAGCTGCTATGAACTCTTCGACGAGGACATGCAGCAATGGGTCGCCGCCCAAGGCGCGCTCGAAACGGCGCTGCGTCAAGCTGTCCCCCGCGACGAGTTGCGGCTCTACTGCCAACCGATCATCGAAACCGACACCCGCAACGTCAGCGGGTTCGAAGCGCTCGTCCGATGGGAACGCCCCGGTTTTGGTCTCGTCGCACCCGGCAGTTTCATCCCCACAGCCGAAGAGACCGGCCTGATCGTCGACATCGGGAACTGGGTCCTCGACCGCGCCTGCCGCCACGCCGCCTCATGGGCGACACGCTGGCCCGGCTGGCGGCTTGGCATCTCCGTCAACGTCTCCAGTCGCCAACTCCTCACCGACGACATCCTCGAGGTCGTCACCGGCGTGCTCGCACGCACCGGTCTTGACCCAACGCTGCTCACCCTTGAGCTCACGGAAAGCATCCTCATCGACGACACCCTCACCGTTGAACCCCTGCTGCGCGAGCTCCGCGCTCTCGGCGTCAGCCTCGCACTCGACGACTTCGGCACCGGCTACTCATCACTCACCTACCTTCGCGCGTTCCCGATCAACATCGTCAAGATCGACCAATCCTTCATACGTGCGATCGGGACAGAACAAGAAGACACTGCAATCGTCGCCGCAGTTATCGCGCTCGGAAAAAATCTCGGGCTCAACGTCATCGCCGAAGGCATCGAAACCGAAGAACAACTTGCCGCACTCCGCCAGCTCGGCTGCCCCTACATGCAGGGATACCTTTTTTCCCACCCGACACCAATCGACCAAGTCGCCACCGTTCTCGAGCCAGCAACGCTTGGCCCCGCCGCCGACGAAAGCACGCCGACCGCAAGCGCCGCACGGGCTTTCGACAATCACCGACGTGGCGCGGACCTGCGTACGGCCCACAACGCCGACATGCACAGCTGAGCCGAAAGGTTTCCAAACCGTGAGCCGCGAACATCCGGCGAATCGAGTCGCCGAACCGGGCGCGACAACGATTTCGACCGTCATAGAACCGTCGGTGTCGCGGTCTACATCTTCGCCGAGCTTGCCGCAACCAAGACCGGCCGGCCACACATGGATATGGAGTCGCCAGATGACTGCGAAGACGACGTACGGGCCCGCTGATGGCCTGTCGCCGTCGGTGTTGGTGGGCGAGGCCAGGCTGCTAGATCAGTGGCGACGGTGGTGGCGCAGCATGCTGGAGCGTGGGTTGGCGCGATGGGACCTGACGCGTTGTACGTGTCGTTGGCGACCGACTCGCCGTCTGAAAGTGACCATGTGCCCAAGCGTCGGCGGATCCTCGAACGTGTGGGTGTCGGCGGATGATCCCCTGCTTATGGCCGCCGCGTGCAACTGGTCGCAGGTTGAGGGCATGGCATCGTCTGGCAGAACGTGAATCTTGAAGACGCGAGGTGCGTCGCTCGCAAGTTCTCCGCTTTGGGGCGACACGCATCGGAGGAGATGGAGTCCACGTCGCGTCTGGCCGCGGTTGTCGAGTCATCCGCTGACGCGATGATCGGCAAGACACTCGACGGCGTGATCACGAGTTGGAACCCGGGCGCGGAGCGAATGTACGGCTTCGCGGCCGCCGAAATCGTCGGACGCAACATCTCGGTGCTCATCCCGTTGGAGCGGACCGACGAGTTACCGGCGATATTGCGGCGTGTCGCGAGCGGAGAACGGGTTGAGCATTACGAAGCCGAGCGCGTCCGCAAGAACGGCGTCGTCTTCGACGTGTCGGTGTCGATCTCACCGATCCGCGACCGAACTGGCGCGATCGTCGGCGCTTCCACGGTCACGCGAGACATCACCGACCGCAAGCGAGCCGAGGCCGACCGTCGCGACTTAGTTAAACCCGTCGAGGTCCAAGACCAGCAGTGCTGCCTCGCACGTGTCGCGGCGAGCCATGGCATGGCCGATACGGTCGCGGAGCAACGCTTGGTTCGCGAGCCCGGTCAACGAGTCGTGAAAGGCACGGTGGCGTAGCTCTTCTTCGAGGCGGTGCCGTTCGGTGACGTCACGCATGTTCAAGACCACGGCGGTGACTTCTGGTAGTTCCAGCAGGTTGGTTATCGATACGTCGATGTGACGCCACGCGCCGACACCGTCACGGCAGCGCCACTCGGTGGGGCCCGCCGACCCGGTCGACAACATCAGCGCGAACTCGGCGTTGGCGGCAACGATCTCGTCAGGATGTACGAGATCCGTGACCCGACGGCCGAGCTGCCCGTGTGCGGGGACGCCGAGTACGTGACTGACCGAATCGCTCATCTCTTGGATGATGCCGTCGCGATCGGTGACGACGATGATGACGTCGTCGCCGTTGTTGACCAACGCCCGGAATCGGCGTTCACTCGCTCCCACAACCTGGACCCGCTCGGCTAACGCCGCCGCACGGACCAGGCGACGGCGACTCCGCCACGCGATCAACGCGATCAATCCGCCAGCGCTCAACAACACCAACGCCGAACCGTCCCGCAACCACGTCAACGCGGACGTTGCCTCGGCGCTCGAGTTGGCGCGGACGCCCGCGCCAACTCAGTTTTCAATGCCGCGAATGCCGGATCTACCCGCGCGTCATCCAAGCGGTCGGCCGCTTTGAGCTGACCTTTCTGCAGCATGACGAGCTCGACCCCGAGCGCGTCGCGGTACACGTGAAAGGCTGGCACCACCCGCCGGACTACGACCCCATCGACAGACAGGTGAGCCAAGAGTCCGTCCGCGGTCGCGACATCCGAAAGGATCTCAGCGTCGAGCCCAGACGGCATCGGTCCTGCCGCGGGCACGTCCGATTCGGTGGCGTCGAGCGTCTGGACCGCCGTCTCGAGACGAACCGCTGTTAACGCGATGTCATGATGGCTTTGCGCCCGGGCCGAAAACCCGAATAACAGCCAACCTGCCAACACCACCACCATCACGACCGGCGCATTCGCTGCGCTGACCCGCAACACCCGTCTCGACCAACGCACTGTTCGGTTCTGCGGTGCCGACGGCCCCACCGACACCAGGTGATCGTTCACACTTCTGCGCGCGATCCAACGACCTATGTCCACAACCGCATCCCGCGGCCCGACACAAACAGCCAACCCGACGAAACGGCAAGCCGCACAACCCGAGTCATGGACACACCGTCGACATCCGATGTCCTCGACCCAACGGGCCGTAAGTCCCAACTTTCGTATATACAACGGAATCGTGGCGTCGGGACGTCAACTACTCGACTTCGAGATGAGATGCCCAGCGGATATCCGTCACCGAGCTTCACGGAAGGCGGAACCCCGCCCAAGGACTCGAGCGGGCAGTGAAAGGGGAGGTCGACGGGCTCCGTTCAAGGCCCGGCCTTCTATATGACCCGCTGGCCACAACGCCCCATTCGGGAATGAAAGTGCCGCTTGACGCGGCTGGCGGGTGCTGATGGTCGCAAGCGCTGAAAGCGATCGAGAACTCTGCGCGTCGTTTACGCAATCGAGAACCTCCCCACATCGGCCATGTGTGTACGGGTGGACTCGATCCTGCGACACGATCCCCGAGTACCGGCGGTCATCTGCGCGCCGCCTTGCGATGAGGGCTCGGGGTGTACGGTCTATATCATCTCGTCGTTGCTCGGGACCCCGGTAGCGCGATCGCTCGGTAGATTCTCGAGACGCCTTGTTTGGGTCGGACGACCGCAAACGGTTGTCGCCCGTTCGAGCTCGACGCCTCCTTCGCCTGGAGGAATGTCTTGTCGACGTTTGCGCCGCCAGCTCCGCCCGTGCCGTTCCTGCTCGTCGACACCAGCTCCACGCCCACGGAGGTGGGCCTCATGACCGGCGGCCAGCTCGACGTCGCGCGCTTCGTCACGCGTCACTTCCCGATGGGGGAGATGATCGAGGCCGACGACATGTTCGCCCGCGCTTCCGACACCGGCGCACTCAAGGTTGTCGTGACACCGAACCCGTCGGGCGAGTAGGTGGAGGCGACGATTCTCGCCGAGGCGGTCTCGAAGCGGTTCGGGGCCACACAGGCTCTGGATCGGGTCGATCTGTCCGTCGACGAAGGTCAGGTACTCGCGCTCCTCGGACCGAACGGGTCGGGGAAAACGACGTTGGTACGCGTGTTCACCACATTGCTCAAGCCCGACAGCGGTCATGCCAGCGTGGCCGGCTTCGACGTCACGCGCGACGCGACCGCGCTTCGGTCCGTGATTGGCCTCGCGGGCCAATACGCCACGGTCGACGAGTTGCTCACCGGACGCGAGAACCTCGAACTCGTCGGGCTGCTGTACCACCTCGACAAAAGTGAATACCGACGCCGAGCCCAGGAAGCGTTGGAGATCCTCACGCTGGTCGGCGCAGCAGACAAGCAGGTCAAAACCTACTCGGGCGGGATGCGCCGCCGACTCGACTTGGGAGCCAGCCTGATCGGTCGTCCACCGGTTCTGTTCTTGGACGAACCGACAACCGGACTCGATCCTCGCACCCGCGACGACCTCTGGCAGTTCATCGCAGACCTCGTCGCCGAAGGCACAACCGTTCTGCTCACCACGCAATACATGGAAGAAGCGGAGCATCTCGCGAACAGCATCGTCGTCATCGACTCGGGCAAGGTCGTCGCGCAAGGCACCGCTGACGAGCTCAAAGATCGGATGGGCGGCGATGTCGTGGAAGTCCGCGTGACAAATCGAGCCGATCTCGAACGAGCCACCGCGCTGATCGCCGACCTGGGCAGCGCACCACCGCGTGTCGACGCAGACTTGCAACAGATCCGCGTACCGACCAAGGGCGGCGCCAAAGTTCTCATCGCGGCCGGACGGTTACTCGACGACAGCGGCGTCGCACTGAACGACCTCGGCATCAGACGTCCCTCACTCGACGATGTCTTCCTTGCGATCACCGGACACGGCGCGCTAGTCACCGACGCCGCGAAAATATCTCGTGACTGACCTCATAGTCCGCGACGACCGTCACACCTCCGGGTCCGGGGTGCAACGGCCGATCGCACGCGTCGTTCCCATCACTCCCGCGCTTGCGTTGCGCGACATTCGGGGCATCACCCATCGAAACTTGTTGCGGCTGATCCGCACACCTCAGCTGCTGATCGCCTCGATCGTTCAGCCGACCATCGTTCTTTTGCTCTTCCGTTACGTGCTGGGCGGAGCGATCAGGATTCCCGGCGTCGACTATGTCAACTTCATGATGCCCGGCATTTTCCTCGAGACCGTATTGATCGGCGGTATGACCACCGCGCTCGCGCTCTCCCAAGATATTCAAAGCGGGATGATCGACCGTTTCCGCAGCCTGCCGATGGCGCGATCGGCAGTCTTGGCCGGGCGAACCTTCGCCGATGTCTGTCGGAGTGCTGTCGCAATGACGTGCATCATCGGTCTCGGACTCCTCGTCGGCTTCCGATTCCACAACAACTTCGCCGCGTGCCTCGCCGGTGCAGCCCTGATCATCGGGTTCGGCTACGCATTCACATGGGTCTACGCAGCTGTAGGACTCGCCGTGAAGGATCCCCAGACCGCGCAGATGGCCGCGATCCTGCCCATGTTCGTGCTCTTCTTCGCGAGCTCGGCACTGGTACCGGTCTCAACCATGCCCGGCTGGCTGCAACCTTTCGCAAGGAACCAACCCGCAAGCGTCACGATCGAAGCCGTACGCGCGCTGTTCGAAGGCGGCCCGATCTACCATCCGCTCTGGCAAGCCGTGTTGTGGTGCGCCGGGATCTTCATCGCCTTCTTCACCTTGTCGCTCAACCTCTACCGAACCGCAACCACCTGACGCAAGACGCACAGGAGTACTCGGTGCGTCTTCGGTGTGGGCGTCGGTCGCTCGTGTCAACTCGCCTCGGGAGCGTGCGTAGCTGCGTACGCACGCTCGCAGCGCCGGCGTTCAGCGCAGCCAGGACACGCGGCCGGCGCGATCCGCTGAACGTATCCGAGTGCAACGTTCCAACAGCAATCGCAGTCGCGACACAAGAAATGCACCGCCTTCGTCAGCTGCTCAACGACCGGTTCAAGTCGATCGGAGCCGCACGTCGGGCAAGACGCGAGCGGATACGCAATCGGATGGGCGGCGCGCACGTCGAACTGATCGGCAACCATGGAGCCCTTCGCATTCGCTCGGTGCTGCACACGGTACGGCGCGACGTCGAAGGCGAGTAGGGGAGCAGGACCGCTCGCCGGGGTGACGAAGGGCCCAATTCCGTCGGACTCCAGACTCTGTCCAACCGAGCTGTACAGGGAGATGCTACGGACGAGGTCGGAGGTGGCCATGAGCGCAAAACCTGGAGACGAGATCGTCGTCGACTCGGTACACCCCGGTGAGCCGAAGCGCGAAGGTGAAATTCTCGAAGTCGAGACGCGAGACGGCGTCGAACGTTACCGAGTTCGATGGGATGAAGGCCACGAGACGATCTTTATGCCCGGGTCGACCGCCCACGTTGTCACCCTGCGTCCGGAATCCTGAACACGGTGCCGAGCGCGCTGGCGGTCGACGTTCACGGCTTGGTGAAGTCCTATTCGGGCGCGCCGGTTGTCAGGGGTATCGACTTGGCGATCCGCCACGGCGAGGTGTTCGGGTTGCTGGGACCCGAACGGTGCGGGCAAGACCACCACGATCGAGATTCTTGAGGGCTACCGGGCCCGCGACCACGGCGACGTCAGCGTTCTTGGCGTGGATCCCGGACGTGAGCGGGCGAAGTTGAAGAGCCGCGTCGGGATCGTGTTGCAGTCCACGAGCATTGATCGGTATCTGACCGTGCGCGAGACGATCGCGATGTACGCCACCTTTTATCCTCATCCGCGGCCAGTGGATGACGTGATCGATTTGGTGGGCCTCGACGAGAAGCGCAACTTCCGGGTACTCAAGCTCTCCGGCGGCCAACAGCGCAGGTTGGACGTCGCGATTGCGCTGGTTGGCAACCCAGAACTGTTGTTCCTCGACGAGCCAACGACCGGGTTCGACCCGTCGGCCCGTCACGAGGCGTGGGAAGTGATCAAGAATCTGGCGACGCTCGGCATGACGGTGCTGCTCACCACCCACTATATGGACGAGGCGCAGTTCCTCGCTGACCGCGTCGCGGTGATCGTGGCCGGCGAGATCGTCGCCGAGGGTCCGCCCGCGACGCTCGGCGACCGTCAACTAGCCAAGTCGCGGATTCGGTACCGTCGCCCAGCGGGCGCGACGCTGCCGGACGAGCTTTCTGCCACTCCTGGGCCCGATGGCTACACCGAGATCACACCCGACGACGTGGCCCAGACGTTGCATCAGCTTTCTGGGTGGGCCCTCGATCATCGGGTCAGTCTCGACGATCTGCAGGTATCAAGGCCGTCGCTCGAGGAGGTGTACCTGTCGCTCACCGGGACTTCAGCCGGCGAGGGCGCCAGACATCTTGCACTCGCCGGGGAGCAGACAGGACGCGGGAAATGAACGCGGCACCGCTGACTGTCTCGCAGGTGAGGTATGTGAACAAGGCCTACTGGCGCAATCCAGCGTCGGCGTTTTTCGCGCTCGCGTACCCGTTCATGTTCCTTGTCATCTTCACGTCCATCTTCCGCAACGCGACAGTACGGTTCGGCGCTAGGTCGGTGAACGAGGCCACATTCTACGTGCCGGCCATGGCGGCCCTCGCAGTGATCACCGTCTGCTTCAACAACATCGCGGTCGCGATCACGGTCCAACGGGACTCCGGCGTCCTCAAGCGCACCAACGGCACGCCACTGGCCAGCGGGTCGTTCTTCGGCGCCCGGATCCTGCACGCAGTACTCGTGTCGGTACTGCTCGTCGTCATCACTGCCGCCTTCGGGCGAACGTTCCCCAACGCCGACATCCCCACCGGAGCCACCCTGGTGCGCATGCTCATCATGCTCACCGTCGGCGCCGCCGCGTTCTGCGCGCTCGGATTCGCAATCTCGTCGGTCATCCCGAATGCCGACGCCTCGCAGCCGATCGTCAACGCGGTCATCCTGCCCCTGCTCTTCCTGTCCGGCGTCTTCATCCCGTTCGGGAACAACCCGCCCGCGTGGATGAGCTGGGTCGGCCGGATCTTCCCGATCAAGCACTTCCTCACCGGCGTGCAGGCCGGCTTCCTCGGCAGCCCGTTCCACTGGACCGACGTCGTGATCGTGGCCGCATGGGGGCTAGGCGGACTTCTCTTCGCGGTCCGCTACTTCCGCTGGGAACCGCGAACCGACTAACGCGTCGCGACATTGCCACACCGACGTCTCAGACGCGTTGACGTTGCTGTCCTCACTCTCCGAGCGGGCCTTGGTCTTCGGCGTCAAGTGGTCGGATCGGCCGCTTTCGCGTTGCGACCGACCAGGTGGCCGACAATGATCGCGTTGCGACAACTGCCGCTTCGACGGTTCGAGCCTCCTCAGGAGATCGTGAGCCGTCAGAAACCTCGTCAGGTGTCCAATCCGCAACGAACTTGGCGAATCGATCGAGACCGACCTGCTCGAGACGACGTGCCGAGGGTCCTCGCGAAGAAGGACCTCCGGCACTGCAATGACCATCGGGATATCGGTACCGTCGAACGATGAGTAGCTACGGGCTCGAGATCCTCAGCCGTGAGGACTGCGATGCGCTGTTGCGCACGCAGCGTATTGGGCGAATCGGCGTCTGTAGTGGCCGCCCGGGCGTATTCCCCGTGGTGTACGGGTTGCTCGACTCCGATGTGGTGTTCCGCACCGCGCCGGGCGAGAAGTTGATCGCGGCCGCGTTGCATCGTGAGATCGTGTTCGAGATCGACTCGTACGATCTCGACTCGCGCACAGGTTGGAGCGTCAACGTGTTTGGCTCCGCCGAAGAGATCGCACATCCCGTCGAGCTCGCACGCGCAGAGGCGCTCGATCTTCCAGCTTGGGCCGGCGAGATCCGTGATCGCTACGTCAGGATCAAGGCCATCGAGGTGAGTGGACGGCGAATCGCCGCGACCTCTCGCGCGGTGGCACACGCGTCGTCTTTGGGGCTACGTGCCCGGGACCTGCCCCTTTAGCTTCGGGCATGGGTCGTCAGAGGCGCTGGACCTGCAAGTAATCGTGTTCGCCGGGCGGGGACTGCTGCTGCCGGATGGGTCGGTCCGCGTCGATCGGGCTGTCACTGTCTCGGTCCGGAGTCCGCGTCGCTTCGGTGTAGTCCGGGAAGGGGGATGCGACGGCCGGTGATCGTCTGGGGTCTGATGCGCAGCCATACCGGTTTCCGGCCCGGCGCCCACGGGCCGAGCGGAAGGCGTTCCAGCCGAGCGATCTCGACGGGTTCGCGTATCTCTTCTGCCTTGCCGCTGATGATGACACTCCATCCGGTGTGGTAGCGACGGTCGATGTCGTCGCATTCGAACGCGACGAACCCGTGACGGCCGCGCGCAACTTGGTGCCTTCGTCGGTTCGTAACACCACCGCGTGTCCGTCGAGTGTGAAGTTCACCGGAAACACGAGCGGGCGCTCTTCGATGACGATCGCGAGTCGACCCAACGTCGACGTGCGCAAGAGGCGCAGACATTCGTCGGGATCGAGGGCGACGAGACCGGTTCGCGGATCCACGTCGATGTTCTCGCCGCGATCGGTGCTCAACGGGTTCGCGTTTGGTGTTCGAGGGCGGCTTCGTCCTCGCGGTGGGTGACGAGCAGTGGGCACGAGGCAAGGTGCAGCACGCCCATCGTCATGCTGCCGAGCGCAAGGCGCGCCAGGCCGGCGCGTCCGTGGCAGCTCATCGCGACGATCGCCGCTGGTAGCTCGTCGGCGAAGTCGGCAAGCGCGCCCGCGGGATAGTCGCTGGTGATCATCGTCGGTGCGACGGCTTCGCCATCGAACTGCGCGGCGATCGAGCCGAGCAGCCCTTCGGCATGCTCCGCGCTCTCGACGTCGAGCGGATGCACGACAACGCCGACACGCAGGTCCAAGCCGAGAAGCTCCGACCATTCCCGAGCGGCGGGTGCGAGCTCGTGCGATCCGCCGCCGCCGTCGGTGCAGACCACCAAGTGCGACGATCGCTCGAGGAAATCGGCCCGGCAGTTCCTGCCGACGAGGAACATCGGCCGGCCGGCATGCCGGATGACGTCCTCGGCCACGCTTCCGAGCGCCGCCCAGCGCAGTCGTCCGCGGCCGTGGGTCGTCATGCAAACCATGCGTCCGTCATCGCCTTCGATCGCTTCGACGATTGCCTCCGCGGCGGCGGCCTCGTTGGTTGCGATGACGTCGACCGGGCATCGATCGCAGCGTATTGCGTGCGCTTCGAGATACTGGCCAGGTTCGAGGTGCCCGGAATATTGGGCCGAGATCAACAGGAGTCGGGCGCCGATGCGTTCAGCCAGCGTTTGCGCGACACCCAGGGCCCGTTCCGCGAATTCGGATCCGTCCAGCGGAACCACGAGCGTTTTGACTGCCATTGAGCGTTCCTGTCGGGGTGGGGACGTCTACTCCGCGTCCGGTTGGTGTGGATCGTCGAGCACCAGCCCGAGCTCTGCGAGTTCGGTTTGGTCGACCTCGAGCAGGTCGTCGTCGGCTCGCTCGTCCTCGCCGCGCGGATCTTCGGTGAGACCATCGGGATCTTGGAGGTAGTGGCGATCGCTCTCGCCAGCGTGCGCGTTGAACTGATTGGTGACCATGAGCCCTTTCATTCGCTCCACTCGAACGGTAAACGGTCACGAGAAGGGCGAGTAGGGGAGCAATACCGCGCTCCGAGGTGACAAAGGACCCGATTCTCGCCCGGCTCGAATCTCAACTGTCTTCGACTGCGCGGCGATTCGGTGATCACTCCGCAGGGTGCGCAGTCACGCAGGGTCTCGCGCCCGAGTTGGGGACCTCAGCAACCGTTCGAGTAGCTCGTTCACGCCGCCCCGACAGCGACCTCGACTTCAGCGGTGCATCTGCACGAGGTCTGTACCGCACCTCTGGCCGACTCCGCGACAACGCGCCCCGGCCGAGTAGGGCCGAAGGTCACTTCCCGTGGTGGGGGCTGTAGTGACCGGCGCGGGATGTCGATGCGGAGCGTGGTGGGCCGATAGGGATCGCGGCTGAACCTCCCCGATTCGAGAAGGCGCGATGGATCCGGTACTTGCTCGCAGTCGCGTTCGGTCATCCAATGATGCGGCGTCGTAGGCGAGATCCGTTGTTGCGTTCGCAGGCGCGTCGGCGCGTGTGGGCGTACGGAGCGGCCGCGCTGGTCGTCATCGCGTTGATCGCGGTGCTGAGTGTGGGGCCGATGCTCTCGGCCCGGGTCGAGGTCCGCCGAGTAGTACGTGACGATACGGCAGTGCAACAGGTGCTGGACCTGCGCGCCACATTTGCCGATTTTCAGCTCTTCTTATTGCCGCAGTTCGCCAAGCTGTCCACGACCGCGACGACGTTTGATCCGACAGAGATTGCGAGCGGCTCCCAGCTCGTGCAGACGGCCATCGACCAAACCCAGGTCGCGACGACGACGTTGAACGCGATGGGTCTGCGTGACGACGCCCGGGCCATCAACTCCGCCAGCGCGACGTTCACGAAGTCGTTGACCGCGTTGGGGACGCTCATCGCGGGCCGTCCGCTAGCCGTGATCGCCAGCACGCGCACGGCAGAACAGGCGACCTTCACCCGGGCGCGGGCGGTGACAGCGACTGCGGCGACACGGCTGCGGGGGCTCAGCGAAGCTGACGCGCAACGCAGCCTCCGAAATCTCGACGATGGTCGCGTCACCGTCCTCGTCGCGGATATCTGCGCCGCCGCCCTCGCGATCGCCGCAGCCTTGATACTCGGTGGACGACTGCGCCGGCGCGAGTACGCGAGCCGGATCAACACCCGGCGGCGCAGCTACGAAGCGACCCTCCAAGAAGCGCTCGACATGGCCGACACCGAAACCGCGGCCTACACCGTCGTCGCGAAAGCGCTGCGAGAATCCGTCCCGCATCTCCAGGTCGAAATGCTCGTCGCGGACTCCAGCGGCGCCCATTTCCACCAGACGCTCGACACTACCGAACCGTCTCTCACCGACCGACGGTCCGGTTGTGACGTCGTCTCACCGATCGATTGTCCCGCCACTCGCCGCGGCCACAGCCTCGTCTTTCCATCCAGCCGAGCACTGAATGCCTGCCCACACCTCGCCGGGCGGCCGTCCGGCGAACTCTCCGCCGCCTGCGTCGCGGTCAGCATCACTGGCCGAAGCTCCGGTGTCGTCCACGCGATGGGACCCGACGGCACACCACCCACGGAAAACGAGGTCAGCTACCTCGAAATCACGACCCGCCACGCGTCCGAACGCATCGCCATGCTCCGCGCGTTCGCGAAATCTGAAACGCAAGCCCGAACCGATCCCCTCACCGGCCTGTGGAACCGCCGTAGCCTCGAAAACCGGGTGCGTGAACTCTCCCGGGACGCAACACCCTACGCGCTCGCCTACGGCGACCTCGACCACTTCAAAGTCCTCAACGACACCCACGGCCACGAAGCCGGCGACCAAGCACTCCGCCTCTTCGCTCGTGTCCTACGAGACTCCGTCCGGCCCGGCGACATCACCGCCCGCTACGGCGGCGAAGAGTTCGTCATCGTCCTGCCGGACTGCAAAACCGAGACCGCAACCAAAATCCTCGAACGACTGCGCGAGCAGCTCGCACTCACCCTCACCAACGGCCGCGTCCCAGCCTTCACCGTCAGCTTCGGCGTCGCATCCTCGACGGACGCCGACAACTTCGACGAAGTCGTCGCCATCGCCGACCGGGCACTCCTCACTGCCAAAACTGACGGCCGGAACCGCACCATTCTCGCCACAGCCCTCACCGTCGAAACCGCACAACAAACCATGCGCGAAGACAAGCCGGTCACGACCACACGCCGACAGCCGCGCTGACCGGCATTTCTCCGAGCCCCGAAACGCGCACAGATTGCCTGGCAGAGGCGCGCGATGCGGAGCACCGCGGACGCACACAACGACGCGATGAGTGACCTGCACGCTCGCCCCGAACCGCGTCCACGAGCCCCTGCGAACGCCCGACACTGTTGGCGATCAGGATCGTGCTGCCTCAACCATTCCTCGTGGCCGACTGTCCATCGAGACTCGCGATTCGGACGAATCGCGTGCGTCGACCTCGCGCTCGAGATCGACGAGATCGCGCTCGGCGTACTGAGGTCAGCCCGCTCGACGAAACCTCACCGCGTACAGACACCCACGACGCCGAAGCGGCGCCATGACGCCGCGCGCCGCGCGAGGTCATCAGTAGCGGACCGTGAGATCAGGTCTGGTTCCTGTGTCATCAGCTGCCCGCGGGTCAGCGGCGGTGTCCAACATCCGCGCCAAGAACTGCGGTGTTCTTGACGGCGGGTAGAGGATCAGCGTGGCGAGGTTTCACCTCGTCAACGTGCGCATGCCCAGACCTCGCAGTTGCGCGCCTCAAGCGTCTCGATTCGGTCGGGACACGCTCCGGAGGGTGATGCGAGTGTTTTCGCAATCGCGACGTCTCGATGCCAGTTCACGGGTGCACCTGGGCCGCTGTGCTGGCCGAGCGCCCTCTCGCGAGACCAGACAGTGGGACGTTCGGCCGGGCGCGTCGGAGGGGTCCTGATCGTGGTGCATACGGTGGCGCGCGACCGCGACTGCCTCGAAGTGCGAGCTGCGGTTCGAGGGATACAGATCTGATCATGGCCGGACTGTTGGCGAGTGCCGTCGATCTCGATCGTCCGGGTCATTACCTGCATTGGTGGGTGATCCAGCTTTCGCTGGCGAACTTCGTGGTGATCGTGTTGATGTTCGTCGTGTTCGCGCTGGCGCTGGTGGTGCCGTTCCCGAAGCGGCATGAGCAGGACCGCGCAAAGAAAGGACGACCGTGACGGTTCCGCCGCCTGGGGGGCCGGCCGCCGATGAGGTTCTGGGGAGCTGGACCGCGGCGTTGCGCCGTCGTGCGATCGATGAGTTACCGCCGGAGCGACTGCTCCCCGATCGTCAGCCTGCGTATGTCTCGTCGTGGGTCTACCTGTTCGGCGTCCTGACCCTCGCCGCGCTCGTCGTCGTCATCGCGTCGGGGTCGGTGTTGGCGTTGAAGGGCCCGGAGTGGTGGCATCACTCGTCGCTCGGACACTTCGTGAACAGCATGCACTTGTGGAGCGTTGAGCTGTTCTTCTTTTTCATGGTCATCCACTTGTGGGGGCAGTTCTTCATGGCCTCATGGCGGGGGAACCGCGGCCTCACCTGGGTGACGGGCGCGGTCGCGTTCCTCGCGTCGATCGGTACCGCTTTCACGGGTTATGTGATTCAGTCGAACTTCGATTCGCAATGGATCGCGACACAAGCCAAAGATGGCATGAACGCGGTCGGGATCGGCGCGTTCTGGAACGTGCTCGACTTCGGTCAGATGCTGCTGTGGCACGTACTGCTCTTACCGATCGCGATCGGGATCATCGTCGCGCTGCATCTGCTCATGGTGCGACGCCACGGCGTCGTCGCACCCATCGGAGTCGACGCAGACGGCAACCTCATCGACACCGGTACAACGACAGACGCCTCATGAGATCCGCGGTTCGGGACCCGGCAGCTTCGCCCTGGCGCGGACCCACACGGCCGTACGACCTCGTCAAAGAACTCGTGATCGCGGTCGTTGTCGTGTCACTCCTCGTCCTTGCGCTCGCGGCAGTGTTCTCGTCACCCGACGAACCCGGCGTCACGATCCAACGATGGGCCCGCGCCGACCCGAGCGACTTCATCACCACTGCGACCACCGAACTCGACGGGACGAGCCTCTCCGCGTCGTACGGACCGCCCTACAATCACAACGGCCCGGGACAAAAGATCGGCCCGCTCGGACTCCAAAAGCTCGCCGGTGTGCGCATCCCCATCGATCCGGCGCATGACTTCGTCATCGGACCCCTCCAAACCGTGACCGGCGATCCGACCCTCACCGGCGCGCTGACGCAATACACCCGAGCGTCGGCCGCGCAGCAACAACGATGGGCGTCGAACTACGACCAGGCCATCCAAAACGCCCCCGCACAAGACCCCACAAAGGTGCGCGCGGGCGACTACGGCCCCGTACCGACCATGACCGCCAGACTCCTCCAACTCGCACAGTCCGGCGCGCTCGACTCCCAACTCGTCAACCCCGGAAGCGGCTTCTACCAAACTGACTACACCCGACCGTTGCTGTTCTTGTCGGACAGCGGCTACCTCGCGAACCTCGCCCAAGCCCAACATCTCTCCGGCGAACAATGGGGAATGTCAAACGAGACCGGCAGCTATCCCGGACAAGCCTGGCTCTGGCTCTACACGTTCTGGTACCAGATACGCCCGTTCTCACACTCAGGTAACGCCGACGCGCTGATCTGGGGAATCATGCTCGTCCTCTCACTCGCACTCGTGCTCGTCCCTTACATCCCCGGCGTACGATCAATCCCTAAACGCATCCCGATCTACCGGCTCATCTGGCGCGACTACTACCAGCAGATCCGAAACACCACCCGCGACTGACATCATGCACCGGCTGCGACGCCGGTTGTGCAACGAAAGCATCGACCAGGAGTTGCAAACGACACGGCCATTGCCACGCGGTCACCGATGACGCGCGACCTGCCTATTGTCGGTCGTTACGCCTCGTTCGCTGATGGCTGGCCGATCTTGCCGAGGGTGTTGAGTCCGATGATGATGCCATCGGGATCTGGAACTTCGACATACCAGCCGAGGTGCCCTTCGGTGGGCGCGCAGCGATTGACGCCCAGGGTGTCGAGGTGGCTGCACCATCGCGAGAGTTCGTCGACGGTGCCGATGCTGAACGCGAACGGGCAGAACCCGCGGAGCGCACGAGCGAGGTCGGGCGCGTCGTGTAGGCCGAGAGTGAGTCCGCTGCGGTGGCTGACGACGATTCCGACAAGGCGGTCGTCTTCTTCAAGGGCCATGCGAGCCTCGAAGCCGAACACCTGTGTATACCAGTCGCTGCTGCGGCTGACATCGGACACCGGTAACCGCACGTGGTGCAACCCCACAAGGGGCGAGATCCTGACAGCCGAGCTGTTCACGGCCGAGCCTCCACGCCGAACCGAGCCACGGCTGGGATGTTACGAGAGCCGCCCATCGTGGCCTGTGCAGGGATGGCAAGCTCGCAAAGAATTCTTCAGCTTCCCGAACGCGGTCATGTCCGCAACGCCTCCCGCGTCAGAATGTGAATCCCGTGCGCTAACACCCGCGCAGTAAGGCAAGACCGTGAAGCGCCTACGACGCAGCGAACTAGGCCGCTCGCGGCCCGTTGTCATCGCGTCCCCCGTGACGAACGACAACGTGACCAGGCGCGATACGCATCAGGATCTCGCGCGCCTGCGCGACACCCCGACGGCCGACCTCACGGGTCCGTTCGTCAACGCGCCAGTCGGGTTCTGGTGCGGCACCAGGCATAGCTGCGCCACGGTAGTTCGGTACTTCGTCTCGCTTCTCATTCGTAGATCATGCGCCGAAGGCAAGATGATGAAACGCGGACTTTGATCCTTCATGGGAGGACTTCGGTCACGTTCTTGCGCTCGTGTCGCCGACGCGGAATCGTTGTCTCGGCCCCATCTCGATGACGTCTTCTTCGAACGGACGGGAATCACCGAGCGCCAGAAGTCGAAGCATTTGACGCGCGCCGATCACGAACCTGGGAGTCGGCCATCGCTGACCGTGCAGCGGTGGATCTCAACGCCGCAAGCGGTCACGACGCGCTCCAGTTGTCCCTGCGTATCGTCGAATGTCACGACCGGCGGTCCGTCACTGAACACGACCAGAACTCTTGCCTTGCATACGCGGCACTCGAAATGGTGGGGGCCGAGTTCACGCATAGGCGCAATCATCAGACCGCCGTTCTGCAGCGACTAGGGTCGAAAGTCTCTTGTTCTCACGCTTCGGAGAGGCCGTAGGGAGCTTCCGATCTGCGATGTCTGCGCACGGCCGTCCCACCGACGATCCGCCGAATGCTGGAACCGGCTCAAAGACGTGTGAGGGGTCGCGTTGGAGCCGCCTGGCACACGCCGCGACGTCTCAGGACCTTCGGCTCTGGAAGCCCCGCTTGGCGATCCGCGATGCTCGGCGATCGTGAAACTGGGTCGCGCGACGGTCGGGCGACGTCTCGCCGCAGAGTCGAAAGGCACGAACTCACGAGACTGACAGCCACCGTCGCGCGCGGGCACCCCGAACGCGCCCGCGAGTCTTCGCGCCCGCCCTCGCATGACTGGCGACTTGAGTTTCCTCCTGCTTGAGCGTCACGGTCGTCGCAGTGAGTCAAGGTCTGACGGCCATCGGTTTGGTGACGAACGGCCCTGCACGGCCGCCGCTCGAGCGGCGACCTTAGAAACATGACAGCGGAGCCCGATGGCCGGGCTGGCCTTGAGGTCCTCGACCGGGACGAGTGCCTCACATTGATCGGCGGGTGCAGTCTGGGCCGGGTTGCGGGGGTGGTCGACGGTATGCCGTTGATCTTCCCGGTGAATCTCCTGCTCGACGGTCATGTGGTCGTGTTTCGGAACGACCCGGGCACCAAGGTGCACGGGGCGCGGAATGGTCCGGTCGCGTTCGAGTGTGACGAGCCCGACAGCCTGTACCACACCGGCTGGAGTGTCGTGGTGGCTGGCGATTCCATCGAGGTTCGTGACCCGGCAGAGCGCGATCGGCTGAGACGGCTTCCGCGGGTCCGTGGGTGTCCGGGCCCGAAAGCAATCTGGCTGCGCATCCAGCCGAGAACCGTGACCGGTCGGCGCGTACCACGCTCGCACGGTCAACAAGCCGAACGAGTCACGTGATGGCGCTCAACATCATGGTGGAAGGCAAGCTGGGCGCCGCCGACAACGCCATCCGCGAGTTGACCGACGCCGTCCATGCGGTGCGTCGCTGCCACGAACCGGGCGCACCCGCGGCTGGGTACCGCGGGATCGACACCACTTCGGCGTGTCCGCTCGAGTCGCACGTTGTCGATGTCGCGCTCACCGGCCGACCAAGGCTGCGGTCGCAGCCCGCACCGCAAGAAGACGGCGTGCGCTGGGCGTTGATGCATCCGGTGCTGTTCGTTGTAGCCGGCCCGGCAGTCCTCGACCCGTATACAGACTTCGCGACCATGACGTTGGGTCAGAGCTGTGATGTCGTCGACGGGTGTGAAGCCGCAGCGAGCGCGCAACTCGTTGCGCGTGCACGACACGTCCGAGTGGCGGTCGGCTCCGATCGGGCCGCGTCGACGGCCGTGAGTGTGACCTGCCGCTCGGGCACGTTACGCGTCCACGTCGAGGGCCTGACCGGGATCTCACACCAGGAACGTCAAGCCGCGGTCGTGCGTGCCGTCGGCGCGCTATGGCACTTCGGCCGGACGGTGCCCACAGTCGACCTCGCGAGCAGCGACATCCCCACATGAACGACCAGACCCCTTCTGTCGATGCTCCCGTCACCGTGGCTTCGATCACGCCCGACGAAGCTGTGCGGACGCGCGGGTACGCCATCATTCCCGATGTCCTCGACGCCGACGAAGTCGTCCGACAGCGAGCCATCCTCGAACGGCTCATCGCTACGGATCTTGCCCATCCTGACCCGCGCCGTCGGTCCGACGACTGGATGTCGTTCAACGGCGTACTCCGCGACCCGGCGATCGCGGATGTCGTGGGCCACCCCAAGATCCTGCCTCACGTCGAAGCGATCCTTGGACCCACCTGCATCATGTACGCCTGCGTCAGTTCGAGTATGCCTCCCAACGGCACCAACTACTCACAGCGCATCCATGTCGACAGCCAACGCGTCATTCCGTCTTACCCGACCAACATCGGCGTCCTCACCGCGCTGACTGACTTCACCGAACACAACGGCGCCACCCGATTCCTCCCAGGCTCATTCGAACGGCTCGACCTGCCCAGTGCAGCAGAGTTCGACCGCGACGCCGAAACCGTTTGTCCCCGAGCCGGGAGCGCCATCATCTTCAACGCGCGCACTTGGCACGCAGGCGGCCGCAACCACACCGCCGAACCTCGCCACGCACTCACGGTCAACTACTGCCGCGCCTACGTGCGGCAACACTTCGACTTCCCCAAAATGAGCGGAGCTGAACAGGTTGCAGCGGTCTCCCCGATCCTGCGCCGCCTCCTCGGATTCGACGTCCGCATGCCCACCAGTCTCGACGAGTACTACGTCGACCCAGCCGACCGACTCTACAAAGCGAACCAGGGATGACCCGGTCCATCCACCCCGTCGAACCTGACCCACAACGCCGCACCGGTACCGACCGTCCGATGATGCCAAGAGCGCGACCCGAGGAGGCCCGCCATGTCAGATGCGCAACTCGAAACGCTCTCCCTCGACGATTGCCTTGCACTATTACGTGGCCACTCGGTCGGGCGTGTGGCGGTCATCGACAACGAGTTCCCCGTCGTACTTCCCGTCAACTACCGGCTCGTCGAGACCAGCGGACCTACATGGGTCGCGGTCCGTACCCGACCCGACAACGTGATCGACCGCGCATCCATGCCCGTCGCATTCGAGATCGACCGTATCGACAGCGCCGAACGAGAAGGATGGTCCGTACTCGTGCGCGGCACACTCCATCATGTCGACCCGAACGCTGCAGGTTTCGCCGAACGTTTCGACCCCCAACCCTGGCTCGACAGCGAACGAGACGCCTGGCTGATCATCGAACCGTTCTCGATCACCGGCCGACGACTCCGCTCACCGCAACCGCAATGGGCATTCCACCTCCGCGGCTACCTTTAACCTTGTTCAAGTTCGACGGTTGTGACTCGATGAGAGATCGGCAACGAGTAGCTGTCCGACAGACCAGACCGCAACAGCCCAAGAATCTCGTCCTCGTCGCCTGCCCGCTCGAGCGCGCGGATCTGGTGGTCTGAACGTCTCGCGGACAGCGCCACGCGAACTTTGAGCGTGTCAGCGTCTGCCGTCAGGCCTATCGCTCCCCGGTTGGTGTCGCTTGGTGCCGTTTCAGTCGCGGCTGAGGGGGACGGACCATTCAATGATCGTGCCGCGGTCTGTGCCTGGACGTATGTCGAAGGTGCCGCTGAGTCGCGCGGCGCGTGCGGTCATGTTGTTGAGGCCGTTGCCTCGTGGTTGGCTCGCGGCGGGCGGTCCGACGCCGTCGTCCTCGATGCGTAGCAGGATCACATCTGTCACGACGAGTTGTATTTCGACACGGCTGGCGTTCGCGTGGCGTGCGGCGTTGCTCAATGATTCGGTGATCACTGCCGCGAGTTCGTTGCCGATCTCGCTGTCGATCTGCGCTTCGATCGGGCCGGTGAACATGACGCTGGGTTCGAATCCCAACGCGTCAGCCGATTCGCCGACCAATTCGAGGACGCGGCTGCGGATTCCCAACTGGGCGCGCTGCGCTTTGACATCGAGACCGAAGATGGCCGAGCGGAGGTGTTGGATCGTGAGGTCGAGTTCTGCGATTGCGGTGTCGATACGTGTGATGGCGGTGTCGGGATTCGCGCGTACCAGAGGACGGGTGCCCTGGAGGATGAGGCCGACGCCGAACACGCGTTGGATCACGCGGTCGTGTAGGTCTCGCGCGATGCGTTCCTGATCGTCGAGGAGCGCCATATCCTTGAGTTGGCTATGCAGCCACGCTTTCTCGATCGCGATGCCAGCGGCAGCTGCGAGCCCGGTCACCAACTCCTCGTCGACGTCGGTGAAGACTTCACTCGATTCTTTGTCGGTCAGGTACAGGTTGCCGAAGATCCGGTCGCCGACCCGCACCGGCACGCCAAGGAAAGAACGCATGGGCGGATGGCCGGGCGGGAACCCGGAACTGGCTTCGTGTTCACGCAGGTCAGGCAGACGAAGTGCCTCGGCGTCGCGCGTCAACACGCCGAGGATGCCATTGCCTTTCGGTAACGCGCCGATCCGGCGATGCGTTTCTTCGTCGATGCCGACGGTGATGAAGTCAGCAAGCCACCTGCCGGACTCATCAAGTACACCCAGCGCCGCGTACTGCGCGTCAGCAAGATTGCGAGCAGATTCCACGATGCGCTGCAACACATTGTGGAGATCCAGGTCGGAACCGACGACCAGCATTGCATCGACGAGTTGTCGCAGACTCCGGGGTCCCGCGGCCTCAGCCATCACCGGACTCCCGAAGCCAAGAGTCTCGACTCCTGCGGACAGGACCGGTCGGCGCAGTAGGACAGCTTCATTCCCGCGCGTCCAGCTGCCAGTTTCGTACCTGTCGACCGACACGCCCAGACCCGAACGCGTCATGAGCGTTCCCGACGAAATATGCGTCGGACAGCGACGACCCGTCGCACGCCCGACGGAAATACTCGAGTGCACGCCAGACGTTGCGCTCGACCCCGTCGGGTGAATCGTCACCACCGACCCGCGCGAGCAATCCACGCCCATCGAGCCAGTCCACCGCGGGTGCCGTCTCGGTGTCATAGGTGGCGAGTCGATTGCGGACCACGGTGGGATCGTCGTCAGCTCGCCCGCGGCGGATGAGCCGGCCAAACGCGACGCGCACGGACACGACAATCTCGATCGCGACGGTCGGAGCGAGCGCCTCCCGCTCTAGCAGCGTCTGTGCTTGCAAGATCGTTCGCGGAAATCCATCCAGCACGTACCCGCCATCATCAAGATTCGACTCGACGATCGCGACAATCAGTCCTGTTGGCACCAGCCGGCCCGCGCTCACGAGTCGTTCCACGGCGTTGCCCAGTGGAGACTGCATCGTGATCTCGTGCCGTAACAGGTCACCGGTCGAGAGATGCGGCACGCCAAGACGTCGAGCCAGACGCGCGCCCTGAATTCCCTTACCTGCGCCGGGACGACCCGCGAGCACGACCCGCAGCGCCGACGCGTCCCGGCGGACCCTCGTCGCCCCACGTTCACAGGTACCAATCGCTGGTTCCAAGCCCACGCTACGCCCTCACCAGATGCGGATCTGTTGTCGGGCGGCTAGCTGTTGAACCGCAACAGGAAAGATAGCAACGTCCGGTCGGCCGGTCCAGCACCGATGACGGCCACCCTCGCTAAAGTCAGCCGGATCGGAGTCGGCCTGCCTTGAAACCACAGGGACCGCTGCCTGACCCTCGAACGATAAAGGCAGATATGGTCGGGTTTCCCGATGCCTTCACGGATCTCTTGCTCTCACTCAACCAGCTCATGGTCAACGAAGAGAGCCTCGACGACACCCTCGGACGCGTCGTGTATCTCGCATGCAAGAGCCCGATCGGTGCCAACACCGCGGGCATTACGCTTCAGAGCGAAGGCGGCCCGACATCCACCGCTTACTACGGCGACGGCGCCCTCCCGCTCGACCGCGCCCAGTATGCGACCGATGATGGACCGTGCCTGACCGCCTACCGCACCGGTGAGACCGTCCGACTCGACCACATCGCGACCGAATCGGGTCGCTGGCCCGACTTCGCGACCCAAGCCGCGCAACATGGGATCCACAGCTCGTTGTCGCTCCCCCTCGTCGTCAATGGCCAGATCATGGGTGCGCTCAACCTCTACGGCACTTCGCCCGCACCCTTCTCCGACGACAACGTCGACCTCGCTGGCACCTTCGCGCGGCAGGCCGCCGTCGCGATCGCCAACGCCGAGGTCTACTGGCGCACTTACGCGCTCACCCAGAATCTCGAAGCTGCGCTCGACAACCGAGACCGCATTGGCCAAGCCAAAGGCATCCTCATCGCGACCTACCGAATCACCAGTGACGACGCCTTCGACCTGCTGCGTCGCGCCTCCCAGAACTTGAACCTCAAACTCCGCGACGTCGCGGACCACGTCATCCACACCGGCGAACTCCCCGACGATGCCAACATCTGACCCGCGAATCCGCCGACCATTTTCTTGTCTGTGGCCGCCACACGGATGTCGATGCCCGATCTGTGTCCCGTGACGCCGACTGCACCCGACTTACAAGCGTGCACGGCGGGAGCCTCGCCTTTCGAGGTCGGCCTCGGCCAACAGCTTGTGCACTCGGGAGGTCTCACGCTCGAGTTCCTCGAGCCGCTTCGTCTGGCCAGCATTCATGCCGCCGTACTACGCACGCCAACGCGCCCAGCTCGACTTCCACACCTCGAGATACCGCAACACCTTGGTCAGCTCGGTGCCCTCGTTGAAGATCCGGTCGTCCTCACGTAGCTTGCGCACGATCTGCTCAGGAAGGTGCCGCTTCCGCTTCATCGCCCGGAGCATCCAGCATGCGGGACGTTGCACTCTCACAACGTGTACATGCGAAGGGAATCAGTCGTGCCCCGATCGGCCCTGGGGCTGGCGACAGCGAGTTGCGGGTTCGCGTCTCGCTCGGCTCGCAGGCTGTCGTGACCTAAACGTCACCGTCGTGGGCGACATGAAGTGTCACGAGGCGACAACTACACGGGCCACACGAAGGCCGTGACCAGGATGTTGCCGATTGCGTCTGGCCAGAAGTCCCGCATCCGTAGCTTGGGAAGTTGATGTTCTGCCGCTGCACGAGGCCCGCGAACAGGCCGGAAGGGTACCAAGCCCGACGTCGCTTGGTCCGGCGTGCACTGCGTTCGCCGCGTAGTGTCACGGTGTGATTCTCTCCGACATCTCGATCCGCAAAGCGCTGGCGGAAGGCCGAATCATCATCGAGCCTTTGATGGATGGCGGGGTGCAACCGTCGTCCGTCGATCTGCGCGTCGACCGCTACTTCCGCGTGTTTCGGAACGACACGACGCCGTTCATTGACCCGAAGTTCGCGCAGGAAGACCTCACAGAGCTCGTGGAGGTCGGCTCCGAGGGCAGGTTCATCTTGCACCCGGGCGAGTTCGTTTTGGGCTCGACGCTCGAGCGCGTCGCTCTGCCCGACGATCTCGTGGCCCGATTGGAGGGGAAGAGTTCACTGGGCCGGCTCGGGTTGCTGATCCACTCGACTGCCGGCTTTGTCGATGCCGGATGGGACGGTCACCTCACGCTCGAGCTTTCCAATGTCGCGAACCTTCCGATTGCGATCTATCCGGAAATGAAGATCGGACAGATCTCCTTCTTGCACATGACCACTCCCGCCGAGCATCCGTACGGCAGCGGCGCGGCCGGTTCGAAATACCAAGGCCAGCGTGGGCCGACCCCGAGCCGGTACTACCTGAACTTCCGCGACCGCTGAAAGACCGCCGGGTCGGCAACTCTGAGCGAACATGTCCGTCTGCCGACGCGTCCGGTTAGCATCCGCTGCCGGCCGGAGGGGGGCCGATTCGGAGGTCCTCGAGCGCGAGGTGGGACTGGCCGGGTTCGAGGGTGATCTCGACGTCGTCCGGTACGGCGACGGCACCGACGATGCGATCGCCGATCACCAATGCGGCGGCGCGCTTTCCGATGACGAGCGCGAACGGGAGGGCTCCGTTGTGGGACGTGCCGGCGCCGACCGCGTTCGTGTCGAGCAGGAGGTCGTCGGCGTCTTCGACGGTGATGTACGTGCCGTCGAACGCGAGTTTGATCTCCGGTTGACGTCCGGTCGGGTCTTCGACGTGGAACACGACCGCGGGTGTTGATTGTGTGCCGTCGTCGAGTGCACCGTCGATGCGTTCACACGCGTGAGTCGCGAGTGGGAGACGGTCTTGACTCATCTGCGTCGCGTTCTGTGTATAGCTGGCCGAGTTTCCGTCGACTGTCCAGCCGGAGTCGGAGATCGGAGGTTGCGGCGCGGTCCATGCATCGGGCGTTGTGCCGTGGAGCACGGATTGAGCGAGATCGTCGCGGAGCTCGACAGTGCCGGCTGTGCCTGAGAACACTGTCGTGAAATGCTTCGAGACGTACTGGGCGAACGGTTTCGAGTCGACCGGTTGGGTTTTCAAGAACGCGGCTGGGTTCGCCTGGCGGAGGTCTTCCTGGAACCATTTCCAGGTGTTATGCAGGATGTACTGAGGTCCGGTTTGTCCGAGGTAGATCGATCCGATCAAGAAGTAGCGCTGCTGAAATCGTGTGGCCGGGATGCGGCGATAGGTCGGGTAGATGTACTGGTCGTCGGAGTAGGCGAGTAATGGGTCGCGGTCGCGCGAGACGAGGTCGAGGACAGCTTGCACCGAACGGTCAGGTCCCGGTTGGTCGGCGCGTTCGAGTTGCACTGCTTGGTGCACGCTGGTGAACCCGCTCGTGATCGACGCGGCTGCGATCAGCCGATCGGTCGTGCCGCTCGAGAGCACGAAGGAGAGCACGACTGCGAGCAATGGCCATGCGATCGTTGTTCGAGATATCCGCCACCGGGCGGGCACTGCTGCGGCCACATGGCCCGCGAGTGCGGAAGCGATCATCGCCGACGGCGCGGCGATGACCGAGAAGTAGTGCGTTGAGTAGCGTTCGCCGCTGACGAGTTGGAACCATCCGCCGCTTAACCAGCCAAGCAGTGACAGGTGAACGATCCGCGTCTTGCGATCGAACTTCAGCCACTTGGCGATGGTGAGACAGACGAACGCCGCGATCATGGCGAACAACACGGGCCGGTTCCGGTAGTAGCCGTAGAAGTGGTTCCAGCCGCGCGCCAGTTCCTGACTGAAACTCAACCCGATCCCGCGGTACTGGTAGCTCGCGTAGGTCCACCAACTTGCCCAGAAAGACCCGAAGCTGCCGCGAAGGAAGTACCAGACTGGCGCGCTGACGAACGCGACGATCGCGGCAATGACGATGGTGCGGCGAACGGTCGAACGTCTCGCGCGGTCGCCGATTCGTCGCGTGAGCAGGAGTAACGCTGCGATTGCGATCGCGGTGGCGTCGATGAAGGAGGGAAGGATCGTTTGCACGCCGAGCCCGAGCAGCGCTCCGGTCGCGGCGGCGGTCGCCCATTGCACGCGCTGCGAGCCGGTCCACGGTCGATCGTCGAGCGTCAGCAGCCAGGCGACGGCGAACAGTGTGACGAGAAGGTTCCGGCTGTACAGCAGTCCGGAATATGCGGCGCTCGAAAGTGTGAAATGTACGAAGACCGCGGCTGCTGCCGCGAACGCGACGTGATTATTTGCACCGGTTGTCAATGCGGTCCGAGCGGCGGCGAGGCCGAGCAGGCATGCGCTGAGCGCGACCATGATCGAGATCACGTAGAAGTGACCGTCGTAGCCGCCGAGGCGCCGCGCAATGTCGTGCGCGACGTCTTCGAGCGGTCCCTTGGGTGAGATGCCGTTGTCGTAGTAGCTGCCGCCGAATCGGGCGGCCCGATCGACCAGGCTCTGCGTGAACACGGCGTCGTTGCCGGCTGCTTGTATGCGGTTGCCGATCAGCGTGACGACGCCGACGACTGCCAACGCGAACGCGCTCAGCCAGCGTGTCACGTCGGAGGGGCTCGGCAACCTCGAATCAGGCACTGGCTTGCGTGCCCGCCGGTTCGCGGGCCGGGGTCGCGCCCGCGCCGCGCAACGCCGCGTCGACGGATGATGCGATGATGATCACGAGGATCACTGACAGGCGGCTCAGTGCGCCGATCATGTGACGTTCGAGCTCGACGGGATCGCCGCCCCATGTCGTGTAGCCCTCGATGAGCGTCAGCGCGAGTGCCGCGACGCTGAACACCACGACGCCCATCCCGCGCTTACGGCGCAGGGCGAGCACGGCCGACGTGACCGTGCCTGCGATCGCGATGGTCAACCACAGCACCAATCCGTCGCGAGTTGTGGGACCGCCGAGCTGCAGCGGGATCTGACGGGGAAGGCGGTCGTAGGCGCCTTGGGTGTCGTACGCCTGCACGTTGCCGTCGAGGATCGCGGGAAGGTCTTTGTTCATCAGTCGCGCGTACCGCGGTGCGAGGACCACGAGGGACAGCACCAGGGCGCGCGGGCCCGCGCCGCGCGCCCAATGTCGATACTTCGCGAACGCGGGATCTTTCGAGAGGTAGAAGTTGTCGACCAGGCCGCCCTTGCCGGTACGGGTACGCAACGCGCGGTCGAGCGGCATCCCGTGTGCGGTGAACCATTTCGTCAGCACCGGGTCGGGAAGGACACGGATTCCGACGACGTCATGGAACGACAGCTCCGCTCGGTGCGATGCGCTCGCCGAGAAGTAGGAGTAGCCGGCCGTCACCATCACAAAGACGGCCCCGACCGCCAACGTGCGTCGGATGCCCCGATCGAGACTACGGCTGAGGCCGGCCACGGCCAGCGCGACCGGCACGATCACGATCGTTGCGGGCAGTACGTTTGCGTCGCGTACGAGCAGCCACGCGATCACAAACCCCCAGCCCCATCTCGCCCGGGCCCGCGTCGGCGTGGCGGCGAAGCGCCACCAGGCTGCGATCGACGCGAAGCCGAGACTGATCGCGAGCGACTCGCTGAGGATCTGAGTGTTCCACATCGCGTACTTCGCCTGCACCGCGATCCCGACGAACGCCAACGCGGTGATCCCGGCGACGACGCGTGAGTGCAAGACCCGAAAGGCAGCGAAACACAAGGCGCCGACAACCGCGCAGTACAGGGCGGTCTGAGCGACGACGGTGACGAGCGCGTCGCGTCTCAGCGCCCACAGGAAGAGGGGATAGCCGATCGGTCGGAACGCGAAGTAGAAACTCGGTCGGAACGGTCCTGTGCCCGCGACCGCGAGGTAACCCTGCTTGGGGTCGACCGCGTCGGGCCAGACGGCGAGGAAGTGTGTGCTCCAGCCCGCACCCAGCAGGCGCACCATGAACAGCGCACTGACGATCGCGCTGGTGTAGAGCGCGACTCGACGCGGCGATGAGACAAGGCGGTGAGACTCCGCGTCGTTCGCGTCGTCCGCCACGTTCGGCGTGCTAAATGCCGGTCTGGAACGTCGCAGTCGCAGGAGGCGCGCCGTCGGCCTCAGCTTCGATCGCGTCCCACAGGATCTCAGAGATGTCCTGGACGCGAACCTCTTCGTCTTTGCCTTCGCCTTTCACGCCATCGTCGAACATCACATAGCAGAAGGGGCACGCAACCGCGATCCGGGTCGCGCCGGTGGCGATCGCCTCCTGGCTGCGTTCGGTGTTGACCTTCTTGCCGGTGCTCTCCTCCATCCACATGCGCGCGCCGCCAGCGCCGCAGCACATGCCCCGAGTGCCGTTACGTGGCATCTCGACGAGGTCGATGCCGGCGAGGGACCCAACAACTCTTCGGGGTGCGAGGTACACGTCGTTGTGGCGGCCGAGGTAGCAGGAGTCGTGGTATGTGACGCGCTCTTCGAGCGTTGCCCCGGCGAGCGACAGGCGGCCGTCGCGCACGAGTTCGTCGAGGAGCTGACTGTGGTGCACCACCTCGTAGTTGCCGCCCAGTTGCGGATATTCGTTCTTGATCACGTTGAAGCAATGTGGGCACTGCGTGATGATCTTGGTGACACCCATCGAGTTGAACGTGTCGACGTTCTGCATCGCGAGCATCTGGAAGATGTACTCGTTGCCGGAGCGGCGGGCCTGATCACCGTTGCAGAGCTCGCTCGGTCCGAGGATCGCGAAATCGATGCCGGCCCGCTGAAGCAACTTCGCAAGCGCGCGACTCGTCTTTTTGTTGCGATCGTCGAAGCTGCCGGCGCACCCGACGAAGTACAGGTACTCGTGGCGAAGCGGCGACCCGGGCTCGACGATCTCAACGCCTGCCACTTGGTCGGCCCAGTCGCCTCGGTCGCCCTGGTTGAGGCCGTACGCGTTGCCCGAGTTCTCCATCGACCGGTAGGTGTTGCCGAGCTCGGCGGGGAAGTCGCTCTCCATCAGCGTGAGGTAGCGGCGCATGTCGAGGATCTTGTCGAGGATCTCGATGTTCACGGGGCAGATTTCGTCGCACGCCTTGCAGCTGGTGCACGCCCAGATCTCTTCGGCGGAGATGCGTTCGAAGACGGTGTTGGCGGTGATGTTGATGTCGCGGTCGACGCCGACGGGCGGTGAGACCGCCGGTGATCCCGTCGCGGCCATCACCTCGCCGACCTTCAACACGATCTCGCGGGGATCGAGCGGTTTTCCGGTCGCGTGCGCCGGGCATACGGATGTGCATCGACCGCACACTGTGCACGCGTCGGTATCGAAGAGTTGCTTCCAGGTGAAGTCCTCGATCTTGACGGCACCGAACGACTCGAGGTCGGTTTCCATCAGGTTGGGCATGGGCTTCATCGCACCCTTGGGTCGCTCGCGATCGCGCAGATACATGTTCATGGGTGACGTGAACATGTGGCGCAGCTTTGTGACGGGAAGGATCGCCAGGAACGCCAAGAACGCGACGACGTGGATGGCCCACAGCCACCGATGCGTGTTGCTGAGGGTGTGGGGGGACCACGTCTTGATCAGACCCGAAAGCGGGTAGCCGATGAACGACCATTTCTCGAACGCGGGCCGGGCGACGAGCGCGATTCGCGCGGCTTCGGTGAAGAAGCCGGTGACGCCGATGATGAGGAATGTGCCGAGAATCACCGCGTCTTCAGGTTTGGTTTTGATGCGGATGCGGTAGGGCCGCTGGATGTAGCGGCGCCCGATCGCCCAGGCGATACCGACCACGAAGATGACACCGGCGAGATCGGAACCGAACGAGTAGGCCTCATACGTTCGGCCGTGCAAGAATTTCAGCGATCCCGGCAGCTGGTGATCGATCTCCAGCAGCACCGTCGCCATGAACAGCCCGATGAACCCGAAATAGATGCACGAATGCATGACCCCCGCGGCCGGATCGCGCAGCAAGGTCTGCATCCACACGCCGGAGCGGAAGTCTTCGAAGCGGCGTTTCGCATTCTTGCGGGTGGTGCGGCGGTTGTCGGGACCGCCACGTTCGTAGTTGCGGACCCGTAAGGACGCGAGGTAGGCGACCACCAACAGCATCGTCGAGACAGCCGCGTAGAACGCGACTTTCATCGCGGTCGGGATGTCGATGAACACCGGCCGGTCGATCGACGATGTGTGGTGCCAGTGCGTGAGCGCGGGCACGATCCCGGACGCGACCGTGAACACCGCCACGACGACACCGACACCGAAGACGACCTGATGGGGCCGCGGCCTGCGCACGCGGAGGAATCTAGTAGTGCGCGGGGTTCTGGCCCTGGTTGAGCGAACTACTGCACGGAACGTGCGTCGGCGTCGCGGAGCCGTTTCGCCATGCCGGCGAGCATTTTGCGTGCGAAGCCCGGCACCTCGTCGACGATGCCGGCGAACTCCCGCTGACCGAGTACCACGAGCTCCATGTCGGTTTCGGCCACCACGGTCGCGTTGCGCGGCGCCTTTTCCAACAGGGCGAGCTCGCCGAAGGCCGCGCCGGGGCCGAGGGTCGCGATCTTGCGTCCGTGCCGGGTGACCCGGGCGGTGCCGCTCAGGATGACGAAGAACTCGTGGCCGGTTTCACCCTCGGTGACGAGCGTCTTGCCCGACGAGACGTGCACCTCCTCCGCCCGTCTGGCCACCAGCTGGAGGTCTTTGCGGGAACAGGCCGCGAACAGCGAAACCTGTTGGAGGTGATCGATGAAGACGTCACGGCGTGCCATGGGCCGGGAATTTAACGACCCAGGCGCCCGCCTGCACGGACGCACTCGACGGACCGGTCCGGCGAGGCCGGGTTGGGGACGTTTCTGGCACCATCGGGAATATTGAGTGGGGTGCACTCAAGTTATACTGTGGTGAGCTGCTCAAGTTCCCTCCGGGCAGACAACTTCTCGTACAGATACCCAACGCAGACAACACAACTCACGTAGACAACAAGGAGCACCCATGTCCAAGGCCGTCGGCATCGATCTCGGCACCACCAACTCAGTCGTCGCGGTGCTCGAGGCGGGCGAGCCCTCTGTCATACCCAACGCCGAGGGTGCCCGCACAACGCCTTCCGTCGTGGCCTTCTCGAAGGCCGGCGAGGTACTCGTCGGTGAGGTCGCCAAGCGCCAGGCGATCACGAACCCCGACCGCACCATCCGTTCGGTGAAGCGCTACATGGGCACCGATTGGAAGATCGACATCGACGGCAAGGCCTACGCCGCGCAGGAGATCAGCGCACGCATCTTGATGAAGCTCAAGCGCGACGCCGAAAGCTACCTGGGTGAAACCGTAAATCAGGCCGTCATCACCGTCCCGGCCTACTTCGACGACGCCCAACGCCAGGCCACCAAAGAAGCCGGCGAAATCGCGGGTCTCGAAGTGCTCCGGATCATCAACGAGCCGACCGCGGCCGCGCTCGCGTACGGGCTCGACAAGGAAGGCAACGACCAGACCATTCTCGTGTTCGACCTCGGCGGAGGCACCTTCGACGTGTCCGTACTCGAAATCGGCGACGGCGTTTTCGAAGTGAAAGCAACGTCGGGGAACACCCATCTCGGCGGTGACGACTGGGATCAGCGCGTCATCGACTGGCTGGTGACCGAGTTCAAGAACGCGCACGGTATCGACCTGGCCAACGACAAGATGGCGACGCAGCGCCTGAAGGAAGCGGCCGAGAAAGCAAAGATCGAGCTGTCCAACCTCCAGGAGACGTCGATCAACCTTCCGTTCATCACCGCGACCGCCGACGGTCCGTTGCACCTCGATATGTCGCTGACGCGGTCGCGTCTGCAAGAAATGACGCGTGATCTGCTCGAGGCGTGTCGCGGTCCGTTCGAGCAGGCGATCAAGGACGCCGGACTCGACAAGTCGAAGATCGACCACGTGATTCTCGTCGGCGGCAGCACCCGAATGCCAGCAGTCGCTGATCTCGTCCACGAGCTCACCGGCAAGG
Organism: Acidimicrobiia bacterium; assembly: GCA_052148155.1. GTDB lineage: Bacteria > Actinomycetota > Acidimicrobiia > IMCC26256 > PALSA-610 > JBBQER01. Next base: position 53,494 of record JBKQIY010000179.1, read on the forward strand.
AAGCCCACAAGGGCGTCAATCCCGACGAAGCGGTCGCGGCCGGCGCCTCGATTCAAGCCGGCGTCTTGAAAGGCGACGTCAAGGACATCCTGCTCCTCGACGTGACGCCACTGTCGCTCGGCATCGAGACCAAGGGTCAGATCATGACCAAGCTCATCGAGCGCAACAGCACGATTCCGGTGCGGCGTTCGGAAACCTTCACGACCGCCGACGACAACCAGCCGTCGGTCGAGATCAAGGTGCTGCAAGGCGAGAGCGACATGGCGTACCGGAACAAGCCGCTGGGGACGTTCACGCTGACCGGCTTGCCTCCCGCGCCTCGTGGCGTCCCGCAGATCGAGGTCACCTTCGACATCGATGCGAACGGCATCGTCCACGTGTCGGCGAAAGATCTCGGTACGGGCAAGGAGCAGTCGATGGTGATCAGCGGCGGCACCGCGCTCGGCAAAGATGACATCAATCAGATGATCAAGGATGCGGAAGCGCACGCCGAGGAGGACCAACGCAAGAAGGAAGAGGCGGAAGTGCGCAACACCGCCGACTCGCTCGCCTACCAAACCGAGACGCTGCTGAAGGACCAGGGCGACAAGGTGCCGGCAGAAGACCGAACTGCGATGGAAGACGCGTTGAAGGCGTTGAAAGACTCCCTCGCCGGTGCGGACGTCGAAGCTGTCAAGCAGGCGCACGAGAAACTCATCAACGTGAGCCAGGAGTTCACGAAACGGCTCTACCAGAACGCGCAAGCGCAACAGAGCACCGGCACGGCTGGCGGTGCCGATGCCGGCGCTCCCCCGTCAGACGACGATGTAGCCGACGCGGAGATCGTCGACGACGAGCAGAGCGCATAAGCGTCATGACCGCAGACACGAACGATGCCGTTCATCCCGATCCGCTCGTCCCGAATGGGAACGCAACAGATCGGGAGGAGGCGGAGACGGTCGACGACGAAGCCGACCAGTTGATTGCCGACATCGATCTCCTCCAACGCGAACGTGACGACCTGCTCGACACGTCGCAGCGTCTCCAGGCCGACTTCGAGAACTACCGCAAGCGTGTGGTCCGTGAGCAGACGGCACTGGTGGAGCGAGCGACCGAAGGCCTGGTCGAGCAGCTGTTGCGGGTGCTCGACAGCTTCGAACTCGCGCTCGCGAATCTCGACGCCGACATCGACATCGACCGGGTACGCAAGGGAATCGAACTGGTCTACGCCGAGTTGTTGGGAGTTCTCGAACGGGCCGGGCTCGAGCGAATCGACGCGTTGGGTGAGCCGTTCGATCCGAACGAACACGAAGCTGTCATGCAAGAAGACGGCGATGGTGAGTCTCGGGTGGGCGCCGTGTTACGCGCCGGTTGGAAGTTGAAGGGGCGCATGCTGCGCCCCGCCATGGTGAAGGTCGTGAGGTAGCCGTCTTGGCAGCACAACGCGAGTGGTTCGACAAGGACTACTACGCCGTGCTCGGCGTTCCGTCGGGCGCGTCCGAAAAGGAGCTGTCGCGCGCCTACAAGAAGCTCGCCAAGCAACACCACCCTGACGCCAACTCGGGTAACGCCGCGTCGGAGGAGCGCTTCAAGGAAGTCAACGCCGCCTACGACGTGCTGGGCGACGCCGACAAGCGCAAGGAGTACGACGAAGTGCGGCGCATGGTCGCCTCCGGAGTCGGACCGGGTGGATTCGGCGGCGCTCCCGGCGGGTCAGGGGCCCAAGGGTTTCAGTTCGACGTCGACCTCGGTCAAGGCCGAGGTTCGGGTATTTCCGACCTGCTCGGAAATCTGCTCGGCAACCGCGGTGGGCGCGCTCGCCGGCCGCCGCAAGGACCGCAGCGCGGCCAGGATCTCGAGACCGAGTTGCATCTGTCGTTCGACGATGCCGTGCGCGGTGTCACGAGCACCGTGCGATTCCGCGCCGACGCGACCTGCTCGACCTGTCAAGGATCAGGCGCGGCCCCGGGAACCGCACCGCAGACGTGTCCCGAATGTCAAGGGAGTGGATCGATCGCGGTCGATCAAGGTCCGTTTTCGTTCTCGCAGGTGTGCCCGACGTGCGGTGGACGTGGGCAAGTCATTCCGACTCCGTGTCCGACCTGCCACGGTCGTGGCGTGGAGATGCGCGCACGCGAAGTGAAGGTGCGGGTGCCAGCCGGCGTCACCGACGGCCAACGCATCCGCGTGAAGGGACGCGGCGCGGCCGGTGCCAGCGGCGGACCGGCCGGTGATCTGTTCGTGGTCGTGCGGGTGCAGCCACATCCGCTCTTCGGCCGTGCCGGCAACGATGTCACGATCCGGCTGCCGGTCACGTTTGCGGAAGCGACCCTCGGCGCCGATGTGAAAGTGCCCACCCTCGACGGTCAGGTCACGATGCGGATTCCGCCGGGAACGCCGAGCGGCAAGGTGATGCGCGTGCGCGGTCAGGGCGTCGCCGGCGACCGCGGGCACGACGGCAAGGGCGAAACCGGAACCGCCCACAACGGCAAGTCGGGCGGCGACCTGCTGGTCACGATCGAAGTGGCAGTCCCGACCACGCTCGACGAACGCCGACGCGACGCCGTGCAGGCGTTGGCCGAAGTCTTCGATGACGATCCGCGAGCGGAACTCTTCGACAAGCAACAGAACCGAAGGAGTTCTGATGGCTGATACCCGCGCGTTGTATGTGATCTCGGTGGCGGCCGAGCTCGCCGGTGTGCATCCACAGACTCTGCGTATCTACGAGCGCAAAGGCCTGCTCGCTCCGGCGCGCACGAGCGGACGCAGCCGCCGTTACTCCGACCATGACATCCAGCTGTTGCGTCGTATCCAGGAACTCACCAACGAGGGAATTTCGCTGATGGGTGTGCAAAGGATCTTGACGCTCGAACAGGATCTTGATGCCGCACGTCAACGAGCGGCGCGCCTGGAAGCGAGCGTCGACGCGTTGCAGCACGAGATGGAAGCGCGTCTCGCGGCCGCGCATCAGCAATACCGGCGCGAGATCGTCCCGATGCGCACGGCCGCGTTGGTGCTCGCTCGAAACAACATGACGACGAAATAGTCCCGAGGAAGTCCGTATGCCACTCGATCCGAACAAGTTCACGCGCAAGACCCAAGAGGCGATCGGGGCCGCGCAAGCCGCCGGACGCAATGCCGGGCACACTGAAATCGCGCCCGAACACCTGCTGCGCGCGTTGCTCGACCAGCCCGAAGGTGTCGTGAACGGGGTGCTCGAACGCATCGGTGTCGACATGGCCGCGGTGCGCGGCCGGGTAGACGACGCCCTCGGCCGGCTCCCGCAGGTCACCGGCGCGACGGTACGCGACGCACGACTTGCGCCGGCAACCTTCTCGATCCTCGAGGCCGCCGACAAGGAGCGTGAACAGCTCGACGACGAGTTTCTGTCGACGGAACACCTGCTGCTGGCGATGACCGACGTCAGCGGAGGTGTCGGCGATCTGGTTCGCTCGTCGGGCATCACGCGCGATGCCGTGCTCGACGCCCTTCGCCAGGTGCGCGGTTCGCACCGAGTCACGAGCGACAACCCCGAAGAGCAATACCAAGCGCTCGAGAAGTACGGGCGCGATCTCACCGACGCGGCGCGTGCCGGCAAGATCGACCCCGTGATCGGACGTGACGAGGAGATTCGTCGGATCATCCAGGTGCTTTCGCGTCGCACCAAGAACAACCCTGTGCTGATCGGCGAGCCCGGCGTCGGTAAGACGGCCATCGTCGAAGGTCTCGCGCGCCGCATTGTCGAAGGCGACGTGCCCGACGGTCTGCGCGGCAAGCGCGTGATCTCGCTCGACATCGGCTCGATGGTTGCCGGCTCGAAGTACCGCGGCGAGTTCGAAGAGCGGTTCAAGGCTGTGCTCAAAGAGATCGCCGACTCGCAAGGTGACGTGATCACGTTCATCGATGAGCTCCACACGATCGTGGGCGCCGGTGGCGCTGAAGGCGCAGTCGACGCCGGCAACATGATTAAGCCGATGTTGGCTCGCGGCGAGCTGCGCATGATCGGCGCGACGACGCTCGACGAGTATCGCAAGTACATCGAGAAGGACGCGGCGCTCGAGCGGCGGTTCCAACCCGTGTTCGTCGGCGAACCGTCCGTCGATGACACGATCGCGATTCTGCGCGGCTTGAAAGAGCGCTACGAGGTGCACCACGGTGTACGCATCCAAGACGCCGCGCTCGTCGCTGCGGCAGTCCTGTCGGACCGGTACATCTCCGGCCGTCAACTGCCCGACAAAGCGATCGACCTCGTCGACGAAGCCGCGTCCCGTCTGCGCATCGAGATCGACTCGATGCCGTTCGAGATCGACGTCGTGGAGCGCCGTATCCGCCAGCTCGAGATCGAACGAGCCGCGCTCGCGAAGGAGCACGACGATGCGAGCAAGCAGCGACTCGAGCTCTTGGAAGCCGACCTGCAGTCGCTGCAGGAGGACCGTGACGGCATGGTCGCGCACTGGCAGCTGGAGAAAGACGCGATTGCGACCATTCAGGCCGGAAAGGAACGTCTGGAGCAGGCACGCCTGGACGCCGAGCGCGCCGAGCGTGACGGCGATCTGGAACGCGCCGCGCAGCTTCGCTATGGCCACATTCCGGTGGTGGAACGCGACGTCAACGTGATGTCGCAAAGGCTGCGGGATCTCCAGGGCGACGGTGCCATGCTCAAAGAAGAGGTCGACGAGGAAGACGTCGCGGACATCGTGGCCAACTGGACCGGCGTGCCGGTCTCACGCCTCATGGAGGGTGAGCTCGCCAAGCTCGTGCGCCTCGAAGAGGTACTGCACGAGCGGGTGATCGGACAGCAGTCGGCCGTGTCGGCGGTGGCGAACGCGATCCGTCGGTCGCGCGCCGGACTTTCCGACCCTCACCGCCCAATCGGGTCGTTCCTGTTCCTGGGTCCGACCGGAGTCGGCAAGACCGAGCTCGCACGGACGCTCGCCGACTTCCTGTTCGACGACGAACGGGCGATGGTGCGCATCGACATGTCGGAGTACATGGAGAAGCACGCGGTGTCGCGGCTCGTTGGCGCCCCTCCAGGCTACGTCGGCTACGAGGAGGGCGGTCAGCTCACGGAGGCAATCCGTCGTCGTCCGTACGCAGTCATCCTCCTCGACGAGATCGAGAAAGCCCATCCCGACGTGTTCAACATCTTGTTGCAGCTCATGGATGACGGACGCCTCACCGATGGCCAAGGGCGCACGGTCGATTTCACGAACGCGGTCGTGATCATGACCAGCAACCTCGGCGCCGGTGGCGACGAAGCGCAGGTGATGGCCGCGGTGCGCAATCATTTCAAGCCCGAATTCCTCAACCGGGTCGACGAAATTGTCGTATTCCACCGGCTGTCGGAGGCGGACATCGAACGTATCGTCGACATCCAGGTCTCTCAGCTCGCCGATCGGCTCGCCGCCAGAGGGTTGCAGTTGGACCTCACCGCCGAAGCGCGACAGTGGATCGCGACGACCGGCTACGACCCCGACTTCGGGGCCCGGCCGCTCAAGCGTGTCCTGCAGCGCGAGGTGGCAGATCCGATCGCGCTCGACCTGCTCAAAGGCGACTATCGCGACGGCGACACGATCATCGTCGACGCCAAGCCCGACGGAGGCCTCGTGTTCGACAGCGCCGCGACCGCCGAGATCGTCGCCTGATCTGCGCGCAGACGTACACCAACCAAACTGACCGTTCGGAGGTGACACGGACGCGAGCTCGCCAACACCATCTGATCGGTGAAGTGGCGTAGGTTGCGGGCGTGGGTGATCGGCTCGAAGGACGGGTGGCGATCGTCACCGGCGCCGGAATGGGCATCGGTCGCGGTATCGCGCGGCGTCTCGCACGCGAAGGCGCAGCGATCGTGGTGGCCGAACTGCGCGACGCGTCCGGCGAGCGCACCGCGCGCGAGCTCGCCGACGAGTTCGGAGCACGTTCGCGGTTCGTGGCGACCGACGTCTCGAAAAAAGAGCACGTCGAACGTCTGGTCGACGCGACGGTCTCCGAGTTCGGTCGAGTCGACATCTTGGTGAACAACGCGCAGACGTTCACTGAGCTCGTCCCACTCGACGAGAAGACCGACGCGATGATGGCAGCGTCGCTCGAGTCGGGTCCGTGGGCGACCTTCTGGTCGATGCAGGCCGTGTTCCCTCACATGCGCGAACATCATTACGGCCGAATCGTCAATTTCTGCTCCCTCAACATGGTGACCGGGGCGTGGTACTCGGTCGACTACAACGCGGCGAAAGGCGCGATCCAGGCGTTGACGCGTTCCGCGGCACGAGAGTGGGGTCCCTACGGCATCACGGTGAACGCGATCGCGCCCGCCGCCGCCTCGGAGGGCTACCTCGCGTTCAAGAAGAATTCGCCGGAGGCCGCAGCCGCCGCGGAGAGGACGATCCCGCTGCAGCGCATGGGTGATCCCGAGGAGGATCTCGGAGGTGTCGCATTGTTCCTCACTACCGACGACGGTCAGTACATCACCGGCCACACGCTCTTCGCCGACGGCGGCGGTCACATGGGCTCGGCGTGGCACCCGCCGCGTTCGACGCGGCCTGACGGCACCGGACATTTCGTGCCGGAGTAACCAGACAAGTCACAGTTCGCGTGCGAGTGCGCGCAGCTCGCCTTTCGCCACCTTCGCCCCAGACGATCGGGGCAACGTGTCGAGGACGACGAGCCGCTCCGGCCAGAGCTCCTTGCCCGTTCCGCGCTGGTCGAGATGCGTGATCAGCGTCGCAAGGGTCAACTCGGTATACCCGTCGCGTAGCTCCACGAACGCGCAGACCCGTTCGCCGAAGGTTTCGTCGGGCATCGCGACCGCGCCGCACAACGCCACCGCAGGGTGCGAGCCGACTTCGTCTTCTACTTGTGCGGCGCTCACGTTCTTGCCGCCGCGGATGATCACGTCGGAACTGCGTCCGACGACGGTGAGGTAGCCGTCGGCGTCGATCGTCGCGAGGTCGCCCATGCGCATCCAGCCGTCGGTCGTGAACAGCCGTTCGTTGGCCGCGGGATCGTCCCAATAGCCGAGGCAGAGGGTCGGACCCTTCCCGGCCGGCACGCCGGGCCCGCCGGTAGGTGTGATGTCAGCGTCGGTGTCGGGATCGAGCAGTCGGACCTGCATCTCCGGGATCACGCATCCCGCGGTCCGCAGACGGCGGGTGGACGTGTCGTCGAAGGTTGTCGCCGACAGTGCGCCGGTTTCGTTGCTGCCGTAAAACTGGAGGACGGCGGCGCCGGTTCTGCGTTCGAACTCGCGGGCTCGTTCGTACGGCACCATCTCGCCGCCGGTGAACAGAACCCGCAGAGAGGACAAGTCGTGCGCGCCGAAGGCCGGCGAGTTCAGGAGCATCACAAACTGTGTCGACACCGCCGCGAGCACCGTCACGTGGTAACGCTCGATCGCCGCGAGCACCGACTCCGCCGAGAAGGCCGCGCACGTGAGACACGGCGCGCCCACGATCGTCGGAGTGAAATGCGCTGACCACAGCCCGAACCCAAACGGCGCGGGAAGCGCACTCAGGAAAACGTCGCCGGCCCCGAATCGGGCGATGCGATGCGCGAACGCGTGAAACGCGAACCAGCGGGCCTGGTCGTGCATCACGATCTTGGGTAGGCCGGTGGTCCCCGACGTGGAGTTGAGGAACCACAGCTCGTCACGGCGAAGCGCCGGATCGACGAGGGCAAGCCGCGTCGGCGGCTCGATCTGTGACACCGCCGACGGGTCCGTGACGAGCATGCGGGCACCGGTTCGGCGCACGAGATGGTCCACTTCGCGCTGGCCGGCGCGTGAGCCGATGCCGACGCCAACGAAGCCGGCCTTCTCGCAGCCGAGCATCAGCGCGTGAACGGTCGCGTCATCGGGAAGCTGGAACGCCACCCGATCGCCACGGTCCCAGCCGAAAGACCGAAACCAGGCCGCGAACCTGTCCGAGCGTTCCTCGTACTCTCGCCACGTCATCTGCGGACCGACGCTTACCTCCGCGAACGCGACCGCCTCGGGGCGCTCGCGAGCTCGGCGCGCGACCAGCCGCGCGATGGTGTCTGCGTCGGACGCGGCGATCACTGCTGCAACGCGTCGGGGACCGGATGCCGGAACAGTTCCGACGCGTTCTGCCACGTGATGCGGCGCTCGTCGCGCTCTGGTACACCCTGGTCGCGGAGCTGACGGACGAGCATCGACTGGGTGTCGGGCCATGACGAGTCCGCATGGGGGTAGTCGGACTCGACCAGGATGTGATCGACGCCGATCCGGTCGCGCACCACCATCCCGGCGTCGTCGTCGAGCGCACAGAACCAAAAGTTGCGGCGCATGACCTCGCTCGGCGAGAGGTCGACGTCGCGCCACGTCGGCAGGTAGCCAAGCTGGTACCGGTAGCAGTGATCGAGGCGGTCGAGGATCCCGGCGACCCAGCCGATGCCGCCTTCAGAAAGGCAGATGCGAATGTCGGGGAATCGCACCGGCACTTTCGAATAGAGCCAGTCGACGGCGCTGTACATCCCGTACGCGCCGAACAGCACCGCGGCGATCTCCGGCGGTGCATCCGACGAGGTCGTCGGTGAGGTACCGGACGAGCCGACATGCAGGCAGACGACCGTCCCGGTTTCGGCGCACGCCGCGAACAGGGGATCCCAATAGCCGGAATGGATCGTGGGAAGCCCCAGTTTGTCGGGCGCCTCCGAAAACGTGACCGCTTTGAAACCCCGCTCGGCGTTGCGCCGAATTTCTTGCGCCGCGATCTCGGCATCGCGCAAATAGGCGATCTGATTCGGCACGAAGCGCTCCGGATGCGCACCACACCACGCTTCGAGATGCCAGTCGTTGTAGGCCCGCATCGCGGCGAGCGCGAGCTCATCGGAGTCGGGCCACATCGTGAGCCGCTGACCGACGAAACCCGGAAGGAACGACGGAAAACAGAGCGACGCCCACACGCCATCGATATCCATATCGCACACGCGTGCGTTGACATCCCACGCGCCGCGTCGCATCTCGTCGAAGCGTGTCGGCTCGAAGCCGTACTCGGTCGACGGTCGGCCGACCACAGCGTTGAAACCGACATTGGGAAGCTGTTGACCCTGCCACACCCACGCCTCGCCACCGTCGCCGGTGTCGACGACACGCGGCGCGTCGTCGGCGAAACGCTTCGGGAAACGTCCGACGAACGCGTCGGGTGGCTCCACGACGTGGTCGTCGACGGAGATCACCGTGTAGACACGTTCACGCGGACTCGGCTCCGGCAACCACGAGACGTGGTCCCGACGACCGTGGCCGCCTCCGAACGCAGAGTTGCTCGCGAGGTCGTCAAGCGACATGTTCACTCGATCACCTCCGGCTCATTCGCCAAAAGCTGGCGGGTCGCGCCGTCCCAATATGCACCCGGCGTGTTCTGCCGCAGCATCGTTTTCAGATCAGGCCGCTGAGCGGCGGGTATCTCGTTCGGCGTGCGGCCGAGCGCAAGGATGTCGTACGTGAGGCGGCACATCCGCTCGAACGTCACCGCCTTGTAACACGCTTCACTGACGGTTGCGCCGGTCACGATCGCGCCGTGGTGCGCGAGCAGGATTCCGCTTGCGTTGCCAACCTGCGCGGCGAGCCACTTGCCCTGCGTGGCGTCGTCGACCCCGGAGTACTCGTCGACGAGCGCAAGTTCGTCATCGAAGATGCACGAGTTTTGGTGCACCATTCTCGGCATCTCGTTCATCGCCGAGAGCAACGTCGCGTAATAAGGATGGTTGTGCACGACGATCGTCGCATCGGAACGCGTGCGGTGCAGCTCGGTGTGCAGGAACACCGCAGGCGTCACGTCCCACGAACCCTCCACGATCTCACCGTCGGCGTCGAGACGGACGATGTCGCAGGCCCGCACCTCGTCCCACCAGATGCCCCACGGGTTGCACCACATTCCGCCGTCAGCGGTCGCCCAGGTGATGTGGCCCGACAGGTTCTCACGCCAGCCTTCGTGAGCGAGGATCCGCAACGCGCACGCGAGTTGTTGCGGAACGGTCAGCTCCCGGCCGACGCCGGGACCGGAGCGAGGCTTACGCACATGGTCACGGTAGCCAGGCGCACCGACACCTCGGCTGGTGACGCCGGCCGACCCGGCACACGGGCCGGACACGCGGCCGAGTCCTCGTGCGGAAGACTGCTCCGATGATCGTCCTGGTGGTCGGATCGTCTGGCGAACTTGGCTCCGACGTCGTGCGTGCGCTCCTCGCGCGCGGGGTCGCTGTCCGCGCGATGACCCGCGGCGCGCACCCCGCGCGTCTCGAAGGTCTGGAGTCGATCGTCCGGGCGGACCTGCACGATCCGGCGACGCTCGGCGACGCGTTCGCGGGTGTGCAACGCGTGTTTCTGGTCAGCTCGCCGACCCGAGACCAGCTCACGGTCGAGACGAACGCCATCGTCGCGGCGGAACGGGCGGGGGTCGAGCACGTCGTGAAGGTCTCGAACCTGCCGGTCGTCGGTTTGGACTCCGGCCTGCACGGCAACCACCGTGCGATCGAAGGGCGGCTCGCCGCCTCGTCCGTCGCGTCGACAGTGCTGCAGCCGTCGTTCTTCGCGTCGGTACTGTTGCGTCAGGTCGGGCTGCTCGCGCGCGGGCGTCTCGTGCTCCCGACCGGCCAGGGGCGCGTCGCCTGGATCGATCCGCGCGACATCGCCGAGGTTGGCGCCGCGCTGCTCGCCGATCCCGCGCCGCCTCCCAACGCGCTACGACTCACCGGCCCGGAGGCGCTCACAGCCGACGACCTCGCAACCCGGATCGGGCTGGCCGTGGGCCGCGACATTGTGGTCGTACGGCCGGATCTTGTCCGCTGGCGCGACGATCTGTTGGCAAGCGGTATGGACCCGTGGCTCGTCGAATCGACGGTCCACCTGTACGAAGCCGTCGCGAAGGGGGCGCTCGGCGACGTCTCCCCTGACGTTGAGCGCACCCTCGGCCGGCTGGCGCGTCCGATCGACGGCTGGCTGCGGGACGTCCTCGCGTCGCGCGTCGCCTCCGGATGACGACGACGCGACGACGACGCGACGACGCGACGACGCGACGACGCGACGACCGTCTCCGTTGGCAAGGCGGGTGCGTGTGCAGCGGTCACGGGTCGCCGGTCGGAGGGCGGTGTCATCCCAACACGAATCCGAGCAGTCGGTCGGCCGGTTCGCACTGCGTTGGGAGGGAAAGCGGCTCGACGCAACGCAGTCGCGGCACCGATACCTTGGCATCTTGTGACACCAGTCGAGCCGCACCTCTTTTACACGGGTGTTGTCGCACAGCTGTATGCGCCGCTGCGATCGATGGTTCCCGATCCCGAACCGTACGCTCGTTTCATCGCGACGTCGGGTGAACCGGCGTTGGAGTTGGGTTGCGGTACCGGCGACCCGCTGTTAGATCTCCGCGGTCGCGGCCTGGATATCGAAGGGTTGGACTCGTCGGCCGACATGTTGGCTCGGTGTCGAAGCGAAGCAGCCGGCCGCGGTCTCGACGTGGTACTGCACCACCAGCCGATGGAGTCGATGGATCTGGTGCGCAAGTACCAGTCGATCTTTCTTGCCGGCCCAACGTTCAACTTGCTGGCCGACGACGACACGGCACGGCACGCGCTTGAGCGTGTCCGCGCCCACCTGCAACCGCAAGGTCGGGCGCTGATTCCACTGTTTGTACCGGCCGCGACGCCGCCAGAAGACTTAGGCCGGACCCGCGAGCACACGTCACCTGATGACACCTGCATGAGGGTGACGCCGATCTCCGAACAACGCGACGAATTCCGCCGCACCCAGACCACGGTCCTGCGTTACGAACTCATCACCGACCACCAACGCATCGTCGAGGAACGACCCTGGCTGCTGCATTGGCATACCCAAGATGGGTTCCACCGCCTCGCGACGGACGCCGGCTTCGCCGTGCGCGCCACACTCCGGCCCGACGGCACCGACGCGCGCCCAACCGATCAGGCGTTTGTGTTCATCCTCGCGAACCCAACGAGCACTGCGTAGCCCCGAACGTCGCGATTGAGGGTCCGAGCAGGACACGGGCCTTCCCTCCCTCCCTCCCTCCCTCCCTC
>JBKQIY010000180.1:0-8959 GCA_052148155.1 Acidimicrobiia bacterium
TATCGGCGTCATCGGATGCGAGCACGACCTTGCGCGCCGCGACCATGTCGCTCCACGAATCGGCCGTCACCGGAACGAGCAGCGCAACGGGCCGCCCGCGATCGGTCACCTCAATCGTCTCGCCTCCGCGGCGAGATCCCAACGGGACGCTCTTCGTTCGAAAGCCAGACCCGCGAAGCGCGGGCCGGCAGGCACTACGGGAGCGACCCCGCCAGGACCTCGAGACGCTACGGACCAACCGCAACGCCAACCCAAAGTCTCAAGTAGGCACATAGGAGACGCGTTCGCGGGGCGACGGCGCGTGTTATTGGGACAGTGCTTCGCAGGGTTCGGGGCGACACGCGCGAGCCGAGAGCGGGCGGCACGCGGGAGTTGTTCTTCCTGTGCACTACTCAGCATGAAGTAACAGCGCAGTGCGGGTGCGGGCGGCTTGGAGACCGGGGATGGCGGCGACGAGGTTGGCGAGAACTATCGCTCCGATGGCGATGAGCGCGATCGTGAGCGCGGGGACGGTGGGTTGGGGAACGACATGTAGGGCGTTCGCGAACTGGTCCCAGAGAGCGCGGCCCGTGACGATGCCGAGTGGCACGCCAATGAGCACGCCGACTCCTACGGCGACACTGGCTTGCCAGGCGACGGTCGCGGCGAGTTGTCGGCGGGTGAAGCCGAGCGTTTTGAGCAGCGCGAGTTCGCGTCGGCGTCGACGGACCGAGGTGAGCAGGGTGAGACCGAGCGCGACGACCGCGCCGGCGGCGAGCGCGGCGCCGAGCAACGCGGGGGTGTTGCCCATCGTGCGGTAGCTGACGATCTCCGCGGGACGCTGCACGGGCACGACAGTGGGCGGGCCGTGACCTTTGATGTTGGCGACGTCGGTTGCGATCTGGTCGAGCGAGCGACGAGCCGCGGTCGGATTCGCTCCCGCGCGGAAGCGGACGAACACGGCCTCGGGACTGTTGGGGAGGTCACCGAAACCTCGGTCGCGGTCGGGGATGAGTTGTTCGGAGAGGACGGCGCCCGTCCCGATCTCAAGGTGCAGGGTTTCGCCGGCACCGATGGCGGGCAGCGTCGCGGTCCCGACGATGACGAGCTGGGCGGGCTTGGTCACGCTGTTATCGAACGTGACGATCTGTCCGACGTGTTTGCGGAGTTGGGCGAGCGTGGTGGGGCCCATGACGACCTGGTTGGGTGCGTCGAACGCGTGTCCTGACAACAGCGGCGGTGCGACGTCGGCGTTGGGGGTTGTTCCGAGCACGGGGACGTCTTGGCCGTCGATGCGGAGGTCGTCGAAGGACACTCGGGACCAGGCGGCGACGTAAGGGTCGCGGTCGAGGAGTTGTGCGGTCTGCGGGAGCGGGATGTCGGCCAGGCCGCTGTAGTTTCCCAACATTTCGTAGTTCCAGTTCCAGCCGTACAAGGCCGGATGCGACACGAGGGTGTTGAGACTCGATCCGAACACGACGGTCGCTACGACCACAACGATCGCGAGGACCGCGCCCAGGATCGCCGAACGCACCGGCACCGCGCGCTTGTCGCGGCCGGGATCCAGCGCCAGGCGGATGCCTGCGACTCCGGAGACCGCCAGACCCGAAGCTGCGACCACCATCGCGACGCGCGATCGACGTCGGGTAACGAACGCGGCGCGCCGGGCCACGCGGTGGGGAGCCTGCCGGAACGCGACCACGATCGCAGTTGCGCACAGAACAACCAGCAGACCTGCGATGCCGGCGCCCAGCACGGCCCAGTCGAACGCGATCCCGAGATGCGGATACACGGGCCGCACCGGGCCGAGCGGTGACAACGGCGACAACGCGACCGCAATCCCGGTCGCGAGCAACGCGCCGGCCGCGACGGCACCGACGACACCGATCAACCCGTCCGCCACGGTCATGCCCGGACTCGCTCCCAATGCGCGTAACGTGTCGAGGTCGTCGGCACCCGCGCGCAGTTGGCGGCCGATCGCCTGACCCGCGATCAGCAGCGCCGCCAGCGCAGCGATCGCACCGAACACGCCCAGCGCGATCGATTGCGGTGCGATGGCCCGCTCAGCCGTCGCTTCCTCAACCGCGGCGATCTGCAACACCGACGAGTTCGCCGACTTCTGCTTGATCTCGGCTTCCACCGCGGCATCGTCGCGGCTGCCGTGATCGAGTTGGACGCCGGCCTGAACGCCGTTGGCGCAGCATTGATCCAGCGGCCGCGTGAGCGCCGGTGTAAGCAACACCAATCGCAACGTCCGGTCGAAGTCGTCTCGGACAATCTCGAAATGGAACCGCACGATCCCCACGAGCTTCACACCGATCCGCAGCCGCGGCCTCTGCGCGGCAGTGCCGTACCCGTTCTCGGTTGTCTGGGCGTTGGTGTAGAAGCCGAAATGCACGACATCACCCACGTGCAGGTGCAGCAGTCCGGCGGCGTCGGCGCTCATGACCATCTCATCCGCGCGTGCCGGGTTGGCCAGTCGGCCCGCAATCACCGTCGGGCGGTCCTGGTCGTAGAACTCGCCGTTGACGTCGCCGAGGACCTGCGCCGATGAGTTGAACAGGCGATCGGTCGCGTCCTGCGCCGGCGTCCCGTTCGCGCCCAACACCTGCTCGCTCGGAGCGGTCGTGCTCTCGACCCGCTTCACCTGCGGAAGAGCAGCCAGCGTCCGCAAGAAAGCGGGGTCGCTCTGGTTGCTGTCATTGGCACTGTCGTTGTGCAGCACCACCAGATCAGAAGGATGCGTACTCGCCAAGAACGCCGGAAACGACGACTGCGTCCGCCGCGCCCCAGCCACCGCCCCCATCGCCACGCCGCCAACCAGCCCAATCAACAACACGATCGCCAGCAAACCGCCCCAACGCACGGCGAACGTCGCGCGGAACCGATACCAGGCGACCCGCAGAACCGATCGACTCACCGTGACGCCCCGAAGCCTCGCTGGCCCACGTTCCCGTCAACCCCCGACGCCGTCGAGCTCGCCCGCATCCCCATGAGTGTGGCCCCGCGATCGGGGACCGCCAAGGTGGCCAGCCCGTACACGCCGGTCGTGCCAACACCACAACCGAAGATCGACTCGGTCCGCACTGTCCCCGAAAGCGCGTCCCCGAACGACGGTCCCTGAGTGTCCCGGATCGCCGGCACCGAGGCGTTCGCGAGGGTGCCTCGCCTGCGCCACTTAGCGGCGCCGCGCACGCGAGGTATCCAACGGGCAATGCGGCTGACGCCGTGGTTGTCGGCCCCTCGCGCGGACCCACGTCAATCCTGCTTGACAAACTCCAGTTGTCAAGGTAGATTGACATCGTGAATGTGAAGGACGTCAACGCCGCGATCAGTTCCGACGATCCTGCGCTCGGGCTACGCGCGGCACTCGCACTGCGCGCACTGGCCGAGCGCGTCGAAGCAAGTCACGTCGCGGCGGCGCGGAAGCACGGGTGGTCGTGGCAACAGATCGGCGACGCGCTCGGCGTCACACGACAAGCAGTGCACACGAAGTACGGAAAGGATCTTCGATGACACCCAGACCAGCCGCCGCTGAGAACTACCACCCGTGGACCACCTATATCGCGGCCCGGGAAGAGGCGCGCCGGCGCGGCGAAACCCGCGTAGGCACCGACCATCTGGTCCTCGGCCTCCTCCACGATCTCGAAATCGTGTCGGTGCTCGGCGTGACGCTCACCGCAGCTCGCGACGCGGTCGGATCCCTCGATCGCTGCGCGCTCGCTGCAGTCGGCATCGCCGCCGACCTCGACGCCCCACTCCTCCCCGAGCGAGAGCTCCCAAACAGACCCACCGCGAAGGCCGTCTTCAAAGATCGCCTGCCGTTGACGCCCGCGGCGAAGAACGCGCTACGGACCGCGGCCAGGCCAATGCGCCGGCGTCAGCACATCACTCCGCAGCAGCTTCTTCTCGCGCTACTCGACCGCGACGCACTCGACCCTGCGGCGACACTCCTCGCACGGTTGGGTGTGGACGTTGCTGCCGTGCGTCAGCGTCTCGCTGCACCACCAGCAGCCGCCTGAAACACACCAACGCACACGCACCGACGCAGCGCGCGCCCCACGGCGAACCTGCACGCAAACCGAGTTCGTTCGGAGGCGCAAAACGATGCGGCCGTGTCCCAGAACACGTATCCCCGAACACCGAGGTTCAACTATCTCAGATCGCCGGGGACCGCGGCGCTCGCGATCGCACAACGGAGACGTCGGACGAGGGACCTATACAGCTCGACGACTGTGCACGGTCGAGCCGTTCACTGATCGTCGGTCCGCGAAAAGTCCGCGGGACGTTGAGAAACGACGGTCATCGCCGGGAACCGGTGAGCAGTATTTCCGCAGGTCACGTACGCGATGCGGCGCAACGGTGCAGGTCCGAAGGGCGCCGCGAAAACGTTCGCAACGTAGAAGTCGTGGGTTCAAGTCCCATCACCTCCACTCCTCGAAGTCGCAGGTCACGCCCGTTCTGGTCGTTGGCGACGCTGCGGAGTGTCCGAATCCATCGCGCGTCCATCGCGCGCGCCGGCGGAGTTATCTCCTCCCGTCGCTCACGTCGGCTGCGTGGAGCGAGCTCCCGATTGTCATCAGACCATCGCCGAGCAAATCCGCCGCGGCGCGATCTGCCTCAGTCGTGGCCTGCGCGTACACGGCGAGCGCGAGTCGCGGATCGGAGTGTCCGAGTCGGGCCTGGACAGTCTTCACATCGACGCCGGCCATCACGAGGCTGGTCGCGTTCAGACGGCGAAGGTCGTGGAACCCGAGGCCGTCGAGTCCCAGCTGCTTGCAAGCCGGAAGCCAGAATCTGATTCGCCAGTTCTGGTACACGAGCGGGCCACCTCTGGGCATCGTCAAGACGAAAGCGTCAGCGTCCGCACCGGTTAGGCCGCGGCGTGCGAAATGGGCTGCGAGCATCTCGACGAGTAGCAACGGCATGGAGAGCGTGCGGGTTCCGGCGCTCGACTTTGGCGCTAGGTACGTCAGGAGGCGCAGCTGTCGGTTAGGACTTCTTCCAGACCGAGACGTGGTTTGGACTCTCACCAGTAAAGGGTGCACGAGACCAGTCCGCCCATCGCTCCTGTGGGTGCATGCCGGCGAGTTCGGCCATGAGATCGAGTTCTGCTGGCCAGATATACCGATGGTGGGAGTCGAAGCGGTGGACTCGGTTGCCCTCGAGCCAGTAGTGGTGCGACGTCATCCGTTGCTCGGCGAAGTCGTAGGTGTCGAAGCCGAGATGCTCGTCCGAGATCTCGAATGGGTGCGCTGACTCACCGGGTGGTATCCGACGCAATTGGGGTATTCCAAGTTCGACGACGAAGCAACCACCGGGCTCGAGGTGCGCAGCGGCGTTGCGGAAGCACGCAACCTGTTCTGCTTGTGTCAAGAGGTTGCTGATCGTGTTGAACGCCAAATAGACGAGCGCGAACGACTCGTCGAGGCGTGTAGAAGTCATGTCGCCGATCACCACTGGGACGTGCTCACCGCCGGGCTTGGCCCGCAGTTCCGTCACCATGTCCTGCGAGATCTCGATTCCGTGAACCTCAGTGCCGCGCGCTCGCAGTGCTAACGCGACTCGCCCGGTCCCGATCGCGAACTCCAGCGCCTTGCCACGGCCCGTAAGGCCCGCCAGGAACTCGACCGTCGGATCCAATACCGCGGGCTCGTACTGCGGTGCAGAGTTGGCGTCGTAGTACCTCGCGACCTCGCCGACGAAAACATTCTGTGGCATGTGGTGCAGTCTGACCGACCGTCCCGACCTCGCGACTCGGTTTTTCTCGCGGCCGGCGTTCGTCACACCGATCGGCAGATATTGGCGTGCCGTCAGCAGCCTCGTAGGGTGGGGAGCATCACGAGAGGGGAGGACGTGAATGGCGGAGACGGGCGTCATTCAGGGTGCTCTTGCCGAGTGTTGGGCGGGCGAGGTCGCAGGTCTTGCGTACTACGAGGCACTCGGCGAGCGGTTCCCCGAGCACCGTCATGACTTCGAGGTTCTCGCGCTCGTGGAGAAGACGACGAGAGACGTCATCGAAGCGGTCGCTCGACGCTATGAGGTGTCGATCGACCACGACGGAGCCGCACGAGTCGGTGTTGAGGCGGCGCAGTTCGGCAGCGATTGGCGCGAGGTTTTGGAGAACGCCTTGGTGTTCACGCCCGATACCTTGCGGATGTTCCAGAACCTTGCGGATTTGCTTCCTGAGAAGGAAGCCGCGCTGGGTCGGGCAGTCGTTGAGCACGAGCGTGCGCAGATCGCTTTGTACGAAAGCGTCGTCGCAGGCGAGCCCGGAGACTGGTCCGCGATCCACGCATATCTGGAGCAACACGGCGAAGGTCGCACCCCATAGCGCGCCCAGTTGCCACTCGCGTCCCGCGCGGCGAGCCGACCTGGCAGTTCTGTGCGCGGTGTCCGCGTCGTTCGCGAGGCGTTCGCTCGATCTGACCGTCAGGTAGCGTCGGTGCGGGTCATGGTGGCGATGTATCCGCCAGGGCCACTGCCACTGGCCCGAGTGGGCGCGGCCGTCGTCGCTGAAATGGCCCTCGAAGATGTTCTCCGAGCCCTCGTTTCCGAACCGGGTTCGGATGCGGTCGCCGTCAATCGCCCACGTGTAGGTGAAGTTGCTCCCGTGGACGTCCATGTAGTGCGATCGCAGCGTCTCGGTGTCCTCGTCGTACCCGATGTACTCAACACCGCGGATGACACGCCCGCCTATCGGCGTCGACGCGCTGGATCAAGAAGAAGCCGCCGTCCATCCATGTGAACGAGATCCGGCCCTGAGGGAACGGCCCATTGGCTTCACAGTCGCCGACCAGGCGATCAAGCTGACGCAACGACGGATAAGGCTCCGGCGGAATTCGCCCGGCCAGGTGATTGTTGCTATCCGCCATCATTCCTCCTCGCCCCGGCCTGCTGACATATTCGATCCCGCGCACATCGCTAACTCATCGCACGTCAAGAGCGCGGATCGCTGGCTGATATGCGCTGAGAATCGGGTACTCACCTCGCGGTCGAGCGCCCGTTGCTACTCAGGTCATGATGACTCGTAGTCGAGGACCCGCGCCTTCATCAACGATTTCAGGAGTTTCGTCGGCAACGGTCGTTCGTAGGGGAGCTTGATAAATCCCTCACCAGCTTCGAAGCCAGCGGCCTCCACTGCAGCCCGTTGGGTAGCGAAGAACTCGGGAGAGAACCGAAGTGAGCAGTGGTTCTTGAAGTTCTGAAGCATCCATAGGTTCGTCTTGTCGCCACGAACGTACACCGGCAAATTCCACTTCAGCTGCTCGCGCGCCTTCGCGTCGGCACCCAAACTCAGCTTCCGGAGTGCTTCGAGGTGCGGTCGCTGGAGGTCGCTCAGTTGCGCGAAGTAATCGTCGACGCTCGCGCGTTTGGGCATCGGCATGAATACAAGCTCCCTTCGGCGGGCGGACGGACGCTGTGGAGCATTGCACACACACGCCATGGCCATGCCGTCCAGAATGCCCGCTAGCGCGTCGTCGAAGCGCGAGCGCCGATGGCAGATATGGCGCCGTCAGCCGCGTGGATCCAGCAATGGGCGGATCACTTTCCGCATGGTGCATCGAGGTCCCAACGCCAAAAGAAGAGATCTCTTCCGCTGGTCGCCTCGTAGTCAACGATGTGATGACCATTCACAAGCAAGCCCGTTGCGTCACCAGCGACGGCGACCGGCACCCCGTCCTTCGACGGGGACCGCAGGACGAGCTGATCCGAGTGAGCATCGAACACGCGGACGCTGTTCGTTTTCGTATCGACTGCGAGGAAGGACGGTGGAGCGTTCGGATCGATGTTCAACAAGTTGCCCCCCGCCAACAGCGGCACGTATCGGGACGGGATCGTGAGGATCGGCGCGGGCAGCTTGGCACCCGGTGGCAATGTTGCGAGCTGACGCGACTCGTACACGTACGAGCCGAACGCGATATCCGGAGTTCCGTCCCCATTCTGATCGCCCACAACCTCGGGGTCATAGAGCAGATGCCCTCGCCTGGCGGTCGGGTTCGGAACGTGTACCCCGACCAGCGCCGGGTCGTAGGTCCCCGGTGGCCCATCGGCCTGAACAATGAACGTCTGGTACTGGTACCGGCCGCCGTACGTTTCCAACAGCAGATCCGTGTGACCGCTCCCGAGGAAGTCGCCCCATCCCTTCAGCCCCACGTCGCCGTCCCCGGACGCGCCGGGAGCGAACGTGACGGTTCCGTGTGGGGTTGTCACGACCACGGAGAAGCCCGGGCCGTGTCCATCGATGATGTTCCCCCGCCCGTCCGGCTGCGAGTAATACCCCTGCCCCGCCTGCGGCTGCCCGAGGACGTAGTCGAGGCTCGTGCCGCTGAGGTTCGGCAACGTCGGCCCACCATGATCGAACAGGGCCGCATAGCCGATCGGATAATGCACGCAAACGACCGCAGCCTCTGACGGACGGTGCAAAATCACCACGGCGGAGCCGGTCCCTGAGGTCGACCCGCCCATTTCGGGCGGCGTAGCGGTGGTCGGTGTAGCCCTGCTCGTCGTCGTTCTCGCAACGGATGAGGACGTTGAGCGAGACGAGGATGGCACGGTGAACGACGCCGGTGCCGTCGTCGCGACAGGTTTCGCGGTGGTCTTGCCGCCGCCGCTACACGCAGCAACGAGGACGGCCAGGAGGAACACTTCAACCGAGCCTCGCATCAGTCGTACCACCACACACAGAATGCCCAGCTCTTGCGCTGTTATGCCATCCCGAAGAGGGGCGGGTTCAGGGTCTTGATGGGACACTTGCTTGGTGTGTGACGGCGACGTGCGTGCGCTGAACCTTGACGTGTACGACACGAGGGAAGGGCTGTGGAACCCCGAGCACGGGTCGGTCGATCTGCCCGAGGGGTGGGAGTTCCTTGCGGCGGGCGACGGGTTCGTGACCCGGCGCGTGAAAGCGGCCGGTACCTACTGGAGTGCGTGGCAGCCACGCGGGCGGAACCGTCCGCATCGTCGCAAGCTCGGCCTG
>JBKQIY010000181.1:0-51386 GCA_052148155.1 Acidimicrobiia bacterium
CGCGGCGGCCCCCACCGCCAGGAGGCCGAACACGATCCGCAGCAGCCAGCCGTAACCCAAGCTGACCTCGCGCCGGCGGGTGGTGACCCAGCAAACCGCGAGCCCACCCGCCGACCACTGCATCAGGAAGGTCGCGCCATCAAGCTTCATGGGGGCTGCGTTCCCGTCAACCGACCAGCGCCAGGTCGCGCGGCGCGTCGTGTTCGGCCTCCTGGCGGTGGGGGCCGCCGCGCTGTTCGCAACGCAGCCCGTGACCGTCGCACGCTCGTTGGCGCTCGCGGGCACGATCGGTATGGTCGCGTCGACCAGTATCGCCCTCGCGGTGTCGGTCGCGCGGCGGCGGGGCGGCGTGCGCCGACGTGACGCGCGACGCGCCGACCGGCGCGCTCGGGTGGCCGCGATGGTCGGTCGCGAAGCGACGGAAATGCCCGACCGGGAACGGCTGGCGGAATTCCCGCCGGCTTTCGATGTGGTCGCGCCGATATTCGGCGCGCTCGCCCTATTCGCGGGCGCGCAGTTCGCGGGCGGGCCGTACCTGCTCGCGGCGGCGCGGCTGATCGTGGGCGCGGCGTTCCTCGGCGCGGTGAGCGACGCGATGCTGCTCGGCCATTGGTACCTCGTTCAGCCCGGCCTCGAGCGCGGGCCGGTGAAAGATCTCGTGCGCTGGTCGGCGATCGTCTGGCCGTTCGAGATCGCGGTGTTCTTGTGGCCCACGGGCATGATGCAAGTCTTCGACGGCGTGATCAGCGACGGCTACCACGGGATTCTCGGCTGGATTTGGGCGACGTGCGCGATCTCGACGATCGGGCTGGTTGGCCTCACCTGGCTGGCGTTGAAGGAGCGGTACTACTCGGCGGTGATGGCGGCGACGGGCCTGCTCTACCTCGCCATCCTCACCGCGTTCGGCACCGACCTCGTTGCCCGCGCGGTCCTGCGGCCGTGACGAGTTGGCGCTGACCTGCCTGCCCCGGCGCGGCCCGGCGAGGTGCCCTTCGGGGGTGCGCGCCGCGTGCCTCGAACGCGTCACGACCCGCCCGGAAAAGCTCAGCAGGCGGGCCGCGACTTGGCGTTGGGCCTTGGAGTCCCTCGCAGTGAAGAAGTGTCGCGTTCGCGACGGAAGTCCGTAAATAGTACGAAAGAGGTGGTTCGCTCGCGTAACGCCCCGGCCGTGCCGGCCGGCGGTCAGGCCACGAAATACTTGGCTTCGGGGTGGGGGACGACGATCGCCGAGGTCGATTGCTCGGGTACGAGGTGGAACTCCTCGGTGATCGCCACACCGATGCGGTCGGTTTCGAGCAGCTCGGCCACCTTGACCTGATCGTCGAGGTCGGGACAGGCCGGGTAACCCCACGAGTAGCGCGAGCCGCGGTACTGCTGACGGAACAGGCCGGCGAGCGACGGGCCGTCTTCGTCGGCGAAGCCCCACTCCTCACGAATGCGACGGTGCCAGAACTCGGCCAGCGCCTCGGTCATCTCGACCGACAGTCCGTGGAGCAGCAGATATTCCTGGTAGCGGTCGGCCGCGAACAGCTCCTGCTCGCGTTCTGAGGCCCGTGCACCCATCGTCACGACGTGGAAGGCGGCATAGTCGGCCGCACCGGACTCGCTCGGACGGAAGAAATCGGCGATGCACAGGAACGGCGCCTTGCGTTGGCGTGGGAACGAGAACCGCAGCCACTCCTGCGTGCGTGTGTCGTCCTTCCACACGACGAGGTCGTTGCCTTCGGCGTTCACCGCGAAGTAGCCCCACACCGCGGCCGGGACGAGCAGCGACTGCTGCTTCGCGACGCCGAGCTGTTCGCGCAACGTCGGACGGATACGTGCTTTGAATTCGTCGTCGTTCTCGTTGCCGCCTTTCTCGGGACGAAACTGCCATTGGTTGCGGAACAGTGCGGTTTCGTTGATGTAGCCGGCGATCTCGTCGATCGAGATGCCCTTCGCGACGCGCGAACCGACGAACGGCGGCGTGAAAATCCTTGCATCAGCCGCGACCGCGGAGCGCGCCGGGATCTCGACGGGCGCTTCGGCTGCGTCGCGTTCGCTCTTGCGGGGCGGGAGCTGGCGTCCACCCGCTTCGCGGCCGAACGCGGGATCGAGCTCACCCGAGCGTTTGCCGGCCATGAGCGTGTCCATGGTGCGCAGGCCTTCGAACGCGTCTTTGCCGTAGAAGACGCGACCTTCGTAGACGCCGCGCAGATCACGCTCGACATAATTGCGGGTCAGGGCGGCGCCACCGAGGAGTACCGGTACCCGGTCGGCGAGACCTCGCGTGTTGAGCTCCTCAAGGTTCTCGCGCATGATCAACGTCGACTTCACGAGCAGACCACTCATGCCGATCGCGTCGGCGTTGACCTCGAGCGCCTTGTCGATCATCTCGGTGATCGCGACCTTGATTCCCAGGTTGTAAACCATGTAGCCGTTGTTGGTCAGGATGATGTCGACGAGGTTCTTTCCGATGTCGTGCACGTCGCCTTTGACGGTCGCAAGTACGACCGTGCCCTTGCCTGCCGCGTCGGCCTTCTCCATGTACGGTTCGAGGAACGCCACCGCAGATTTCATGGTTTCGGCCGACTGCAGCACGAACGGCAGCTGCATCTCGCCCGACCCGAACAGCTCGCCGACGACCTTCATCCCGTCGAGGAGCACGTCGTTGACGATCTCGAGCGCCGACAATGACGTCAGTGCCTCGGCCAGATCATTTTCGAGACCGTCGCGGTCACCGTCGATGATGCGATGTGAGAGGCGTTGCGAAACCGGCCATCCCGAACGGTCTTCCTTTTCGATCGCGCCGGCTTCGACGCCGTCGAACAACGCCATGAACTCGATGAGCGGGTCGTAGTCAGGCTGGCGGCGGTCGTAGATCAGGTCGAGTGCCACCTCGCGCTGGCGTTCGTCGACCCGGTTCAACGGAACGATACGTGCGGCGTGCACAATCGCGGCGTCGAGCCCGGCCGCGCGGCACTCGTGCAGGAACACGCTGTTGAGCACGTGGCGCGCGGCGGGTTTCAGACCGAAGGACACGTTCGACAAGCCGAGAATGGTCGAAGCACCGGGCAGCTCGGCCTTGATACGGCGGATCGCTTCGATCGTTTCCATCGCGTCGCGGCGCAGGTCGTCGTCTCCGGTGGAGAGCGGGAACGTCAGCGCATCGAAGATCAGGTCGGTTGGTTCGAGGCCGTAACGTTCGGTCGCGATGTCATAGATGCGGTGCGCGACGCGAAGCTTCCAGTCCGCGGTACGGGCCTGGCCTTCTTCGTCGATGGTCAGACAGATCACCGCCGCGCCGTACTCGCGTGCGAGGCCGAACACGCGGTCCATCCGCTTGCCGACCGCTTCTCCTTCTTCGAGGTTGGCCGAGTTGAGGATCGCCTTGCCGCCGTGGTGTCGGAGTCCGGCCTCGACGACGGGTGGCTCGGTCGAGTCGAAGACAAGCGGCAGGCTGGCCTGGGTCGCGAACCGTCGCGCGATTTCGTCCATGTCGATCGTGCCGTCGCGCCCGACATAGTCGACGCATACGTCGAGCACGTGCGCACCTTCTTTGACCTGTTCGCGGGCCATCTGGACGCAGGTGTCCCAGTCGGATTCGAGCATCGCGTCGCGGAACCTTCGCGAGCCGTTGGCGTTGGTCCGCTCGCCGACCGCCAGGTACGCAAGCTCCTGGTGAAACGGCACGTGTGAATAGATCGACGAGCAGCCCGGCTCGTGCTCCGGGGTGCGTACCACCGGTGCCCGGTCCCGGCCCAGACGCGAAACGACCGAGGCGAGATGTTCGGGCGTGGTCCCGCAACAGCCGCCCACGATATTGAGTCCGAACTCGTCGACGAAGCGCTCGTGCGCGACGGCAAGATCCTGCGGCGTCAGGTCATAGTGGGTGTGTCCATCCACCACTGACGGCAATCCCGCGTTGGGCAAAGCCGACAGGTAGGTGCGAGCGTGTTGGGCGAGATAGCGGAGGTGTTCGGTCATCTCGGCCGGACCGGTCGCGCAGTTCATGCCGATCACGTCGGGCTGCATCGCTTCGAGGGCCGTCAGGGCCGCGCCGATCTCGGATCCGACGAGCATGCGTCCGGTCGTCTCGACCGTGACCTGCACCATCAGCGGCAGGAGCACACCGGCCGCGTGCATCGCCGCGCGCGCACCGTTGATGGCGGCCTTGGCTTGGAGCAAGTCGTAGACGGTCTCGACGAGGAGCACGTCGACCCCGCCCGCCAGCAGTCCCTCGACCTGGGCCTGATAGCCGTCGCGTAGCTCGGTGTACGGGATCTGGCCGAGCGACGGCAGCCGCGTGCCGGGCCCCATCGAGCCGATCACGAAACGGGGCCGGTCGGGAGTCGCACAGCCGGACGCGACCGCTCGGGCCAGCTCGGCGGCCTGTCGGTTCAACTCGAAGGTTTCGTCAGCGATGCCGTACTCGTTGAGCACCAAGGGAAACGCGCCGAACGTGGCAGTTTCGACGGCGTCAACCCCCGCCGCGAAGAACTCCTCGTGCATTCGGGTGACGAGGTCGGGCCGGGTCAGCACGAGTTGTTCGTTGCATCCTTCGAGCTGCTCGCCGCCGAAGTCGTCGGGGCCGAGATCCTGACCCTGCATCCAGGTACCGAACGCGCCGTCGAACACCAACACCCGCTCCGTGAGCGCGTCGAGAAATGGGTGTTGCGCGCCGCTGGTGACGGGTCGGGTGTGGCCGCGCGGATCGTGCATCACACCAGGCTACGCGGCGTCGTGGCGGTCCCGCTTCCGAATGTTCGGCCCTCCGTAGACTCGAAAACATGGCACCCAAGATCGAGCTCGTCGCCGCGGCCCCCGACAAGGTGCGTACAGATCTCCTCGCGGTCCCGGTATTCGGCGGTCCGATACTCGGCCCAGGCGCTGATGTCGTTGATCAGGCCCTGGGCGGGACGTTGCTCACCTTCATGGCCGAGACCGGCTTCGAGGCCAAGCGCGGCGACGTGCTCGCCGTGCCGACGGGCGGCCAGCTCGGCGCGAAAGCCGCGGTGCTCGTCGGGATGGGCGAGTCCGACACGATCGATGCCGACGCGATGCGTCGGGCCGGAGCGGCACTGGCACGACGGGCATCCAAGGTCGAAAAGGTCGCGACGACATTGCTCGACGTCGCGTCCGACTCGCTCGATCGTGCCGAGGCCGCGCAGGCGCTCGCCGAGGGTGTGGCGCTCGGCGCATACCAGTTCCTCGCATACAAGTCGGATGCGAAGCCGTCACGCCTCGCACGGGTCCAGGTGCTGGGACGGGCCAACACCAAGGTCCGTGCGGGTCTCGTTCGCGGCGCCCGGATCGCGCAGGCCGTGGTGTGGGCACGTGATCTTGTGAACGAACCTGCCGAGGCGAAGTCGCCGGACACGGTGGTCAAGCTCGCCCGAACGCTGGCGCGTGCGAACGGCCTGACCGTGCGCGTCTGGAGCGGCGAGCAGCTCGTCCGCGAGCGTCTGGGCGGCGTGGTCGGTGTCGGCGTCGGATCTGACCGTCCGCCCCGCTTCATGCGTCTCGCGTACGAGCCGCGCGGCGCGCGCAAGACGCTGGCGCTGGTCGGCAAAGGCGTCGTGTTCGATTCCGGCGGCCTTTCGATCAAGACGGCCGGCGGCATGGAAACGATGAAAACCGACATGTCGGGCGCGGCGGCGGTCATCGCCGCGATGTCAGCGCTGCGCGACCTCGGAGTGAACACACGCGTGCTCGGGTATGTGCCGCTCGTCGAGAACATGCCGAGCGGCTCCGCGATGCGACCCGGCGACGTGTTGCGCATGCGCAACGGGAAGACAGTCGAGGTGCTCAACACCGACGCGGAAGGCCGTTTGATCCTTGCCGACGCGCTCAGTCTCGCAAGCGAAGACAAGCCTGACGCCATCGTCGACATCGCGACGCTCACCGGCGCGGTCACGGTCGCGCTCGGCGACAAGATCGCCGGTCTGATGGGCACCGACGACGGGTGGAACGCGCAGGTACGCGCCGCCGCCGACCGGGTCGGCGAACGGATGTGGCAGCTGCCACTCCCCGACGATTACCGCAAGCTGCTCGACTCCGACGTCGCCGACCTCCGCAACATCGGGACCGCGGGCGGTGGCGGCACCCTGACCGCCGGGTTGTTCTTGCGTGAGTTCGTGAACGGCGCGCCGTGGGTTCATCTCGATGTGGCCGGAACGGCGCGGGCATCCGCAGACGACGGCTACACCTCGCGTGGCGGCACCGGCTACGGGGTTCGTACCTTCATCGAGCTGGCACGCACCTTCCGAACCCCTGATTCGTAGGCCAGGACCCGCTTGGCGGGCCAAGCCACGACACGCGGCGACGGCGATTGTGCCGGCGGGCGATGCCCCTTTAGGGTGTTGTGTCCCGAGACGGAGTTGCCCCCCATGCTGCATGATGCCCACATGATTCATTTGATCTCTTCGCGGCGTTCGCGACGTTCGAGATTCTTCACCGTCGCGGTTTCGGTCGGGCTCGTCGCCGGCGGCGTCCTCGCGGCGGCGGCGCCGGCGGGCGCGGCTTCGGTGTGGTCGACGACGTCGAGCCCGAACCCGAGCGGCTCCACCGGTAGCACTCTCAGCGCGGTGGCGTGTCCGACGACGACCAACTGCTTCGCGGTCGGCCGGTACACGACCGGCTCGACGACCAAGACGTTGACCGAGCATTGGAACGGCACCAGCTGGAGCATCGACTCGAGCCCGAATCCCAGCAGCGGGGCCGCCGCCAACCTGAGCGGGGTCGCCTGTCCGAGTACCCACAGTTGCTTTGCGGTCGGGAGCTTCGCGGCCGGCTCGGCTCAGAACGCGCTGGTCGAGCATTGGAACGGCCACAGCTGGGGAATCCTCGCCAGCGCCACCCCCCGCAACGCGAACGGTGTCGGCCTCACCGGCGTGGCCTGTCCGAGCACGAAGAGCTGCTTCGCGGTCGGCAGCTTTTCGACGTCGACCACGACCAACAGCTTGGCCGAGCGTTGGAACGGCCACAGCTGGAGCATCGAGTCGAGCCCCAACCCCGGCGGCAGCACCGCCGCCAGCCTGCGGGGCGTGGCGTGCCCGAGCACCAAGAGCTGCTTCGCGGTCGGTGTGTTCGCGACCAGCTCGGCAACCAAAACCTTGGCCGAGCATTGGAACGGCAGCGCCTGGGGTTTCGTGACCCCCAAAAATCCGAGCGGGGCGACGTCGGCCACCCTCACCGCCGTGTCCTGTGCGAGCACGAAGAGCTGCTTCGCGGTCGGCAACTTCTCGACAGGCAAAGGCGCGAAGACGCTCGCCGAGCACTGGAACGGGAGCAGCTGGTCGATGGAGCGGACCACCAACCCGTCGTCGTCGGCGAGCCTCAACAGCGTGTCCTGTCCCAGCACGAAGAGCTGCTTCGCCGTCGGCAACGCGACGATCAAGAATCTGATCGAACATTGGAACGGCAACGACTGGGGGACCATGTCGAGCCCGAGTCCAAAGTCCGTCGATCACGCCGTCGGCGTGTCGTGCCCGAGCGCAAGGATCTGCTTCGCGGTCGGCGACGTCACGAACGTGCCTCCCGGCAAGACCATGACGCTGCGGTACCGGTAGCGGCCCCGCCCGGCAGTTAGTACCCGAGGTCGGTCACCACGACGGTCGTTCCGACCGTCGACCAGTTCCACACGAACTCGGCGTCGGCTTGGCTCAGGCGTACACAGCCGTGCGACTCGGGCGTGCCGAGGAGCGAATCGGGTTCGATGGGCGTCCCGTCAGGCTCGAGCGGGATGCCGTGGAGATCGATCGGCGTCCCGTCGGAGGAGTACGCGAACCGCAACGTCCACGGCAGCGTCAGATCGCCCGACGGAGACGACGGCACTTTGGAATAGACGTGGTCGACGCCGACCGCGGGCAGGCCATGGCGGCCTGAAACCAGGAACGTATGCGAGACCACGCCGTTGGCCTCAACCAGCCAGATGCGCTGTTCCTTGTTCGAGTACACGATGCGCCGGCCCGTTCCAGAGTTGGGCGGAAGGGGCGGGCCCGACGGCTGGGTCGCGATCCAATATCCGTGGCCGGGCGCCGCGGGTGCGATGCCGACCGCGGCTTCGACACCGCCGCTCGTGACGCTTCCCGAGAACTTGGCGGTGCCAGCCGTGTAGACGTCGCCGTCATTCGCCACGAGCCACAGCCCGGTCCCTTTCGGGTTTCGTGCGAGACCCACGATCGGGCTCGACGGGTTCGCCGCGTGCATCGCGGACGCGTCGCCGAAGTTGAAGATGCGCCCGTCGGCGGAAGCGATCCAATAGCCGTGGCCGCTGACACTGCTTGTCATGGCGACGATCGGCGCGTTCAGCGCCGAGCCTCCGGTCGAGCCGTGGAAGCGTGCGTCGCCGAAGGTGAACACCCCACCGTCGGCGGCGACGAGCCAGTATCCGTGCCCGGATGGCGTTGCCGCCATACCCACGATCGGCGCGTTCAGCCGCAGGGCTCCGGTCGAGCCGTAAAAGCGTGCGTCGCCGAAGGTGAACACACCACCGTCGGCGGCGACGAGCCAGTACCCGTGCCCGGTTGGCGTGGCCGCGATGCCGACCACCGGCTGGTTGAGGTGCAGGGCTCCGGTCGAGCCGTAGAACCGTGCCGATCCGTAACTGAAAATTCCGCCGTCTTGGCCGAGGAGCCAGTAGCCCGTCCCCCGTGCGTCGGAAGCGATCCCGACGAGAGGCGCGTTCAGTGCAGTGGCCGGCGCACCGAGCGCATGGGCCCCGCCGAAACCGCGCACATTGATCGCACTCTCCGCGCCGGCTGGGGTTGACGCCAACATGGCGCAGGCGAGCACGAAACCGAGCGTGAGCACGAGTGGACGCCGGATGCGCCGCGACGCGAACCGACCGAGCCCCGCACCTGTCATGGCAGCCATTGCACCCTCGTTCGGCCCCCGACATGTTGACGGACCCGCGGGCGCGGGTTGGCATGCGTTCAGTGACTTGTGACGGTCCCGTCGGCCAGCACGGCATGAGGCAAACAAAGGTCGTCGTACTCCGCGAGTACGAGCTGCGCGCCTTCGCCGCATGCCGGACAGTTGGGGTCGCGCCGCACCTTGTAGTTGTGGAAGGTTTCGTCGAGTGCGTCGTATGCGAGCAGCCTTCCCCTGAGCGGTTCGCCGATGTCGAGCAACAGTTTGATCGCTTCGAGCGCTTGGATCGATCCGATGATGCCGGGGAGCACACCGAGGACGCCGGCTTCTGAGCACGACGGTGCCAACTCTGGTGGTGGCGGTTCGGGCAGCAGACACCGGTAGCACGGTCCGTTGTACGGGTCGAACACCGTCACTTGGCCCTCGAACCGGAAGATCGATCCGTGCACGACCGGGATGCGTTTCATCAACGACGCGTCGTTGAGGAGGTAACGGGTCGGGAAGTTGTCGGTACCGTCGACGATGACGTCGTATCCGTCGATGATGTCGAGGATGTTGTCGGCGCCGAACCGTACGTCGTAGGTGACGACGTCGACGTCGGGGTTCAGTGCCGTGAGCGTCTTCTTCGCGGAGTCGACCTTGCGGTCGCCGATGCGTTCCATGTTGTGCAGAATCTGGCGTTGGAGGTTCGACGCGTCGACGACATCCATGTCGACGATGCCGAGCGTGCCGACACCCGCGGCTGCGAGGTACAGCGCGGCGGGTGAGCCGAGCCCGCCCGCACCTAGGAGCAGTACCTTCGACTCGAGCAGCTTCTGTTGGCCGGCCTCGCCGACTTCGGGAAGCAGGATGTGGCGGCTGTAACGGTTGCGCTGTTCCGGATCGAGTACCGCGGGAGTGATCCAGGTGCGGCCCTCGTTCTTCCAACGGCCGAAACCGCCCGCCATGGACACGACGTCGGAGTAGCCGAGGTCTTCGAGCGTCTTGGCCGCGAATGCGGAACGATTGCCGCCCGCGCAATATACGACGATGGGCGCCGCGCGATCGGGGAGCTTGTTCTCGGCCTGGGCCTCGAGGTGGCCGCGCGGGATGAACACCGCGCCGGGGATCATCCCCTGCTCGAACTCGTCCTGTTCGCGGACGTCCAGGAACGTCGAGTCCGCGAGTCGTGACTGCGCGGTTTCGGGATCGATCTCGCGGATGTCGGCCTTTGCTGCCTTCAGGAGGTCTCGGTAGCTCGCCATACGGTGCTAAATCCTACTTCAAGGGTCGGATATTCCCAGCTGGGCGTCAGAGGCGGGCGGCGAGCGCCGGCAGCCAGACCCCGAGCCGATCTCTGCTCACGATGTCGGCGAGGTCATCGAACGGGGTCGGTTCGTCGTTCACGATCACCAGACGTGCCCCCGCCCGCCGGGCGAGTTCGGGCAGCGCGGCTGCGGGATACACCACGAGGGACGTTCCCAGCGCGAGGAACACCTCGGCGTGCGAAGCCGCGTGATGCGCCCGAGCGAGATCTTCGGCCACCAGATCTTCGCCGAAGCTGATCGTGGCCGACTTGAGGATTCCACCGCAGTGCTCGCACGCGGGATCCAACTCGCCGGCGCGTACTCGCTCCAACACGGTGGCCATCGGTCCTCGCCAACCGCAGGACATGCACTTCGCGTCGCGCACGTTGCCGTGGATCTCGACCACGATCTCCCCGGATTGGCCGGCGGCGTGATGGAGGCCGTCGACGTTCTGTGTCACCAACAGGTGCAAGGCGTTGTTCTGTTCGAGGTCGACAAGCGCGTGGTGGCCGGCGTTGGGCGTCGCATTCCATATCTCGCTGCGCAAACGGTTCTGCCACGATCGCGCCCGCACCTCCGGATCACCCATGTAGTACTGCAGCGTCGCGGTCTTCTCCGCCGACGGATCCTTCGTCCACACGCCGTTCGGGCCCCGGAAGTCGGGGATACCTGACTCCGTCGAGATTCCCGCACCGGTGAGTACCACGACGCGCGACGCGGCGCGCAGCCAGCTCGCGACCGTCTCGAGACTCGCCCGGTCGGACCCGTCCACAACCAACCGCCCCGGCCCGGCTCAGGTCGTCGCGGTCGGCGTGCCGATATGACACACCTGCGTGATGTACCGGCCGATATCGGAGGACGCGGCCTTCACCTGCGTGGTGGCGAGGGCCTCGAACGTCGTCAGGTCCACGTTCTCGAACTTGTACCCCGCGGCGGCGAGTGCCGAGTTGAGCTGCCCGAAGTATGGGACAAAGGTCGCGAAGTCGCCCTTGATCGCGTCGGGAGCCACCGATTGCATCTGCCTGAGCGCGGGGACGAGCTTCGCGAACAGCGACTTCAGATCGGTCGGTGTCATCGTCGCAATGGCGGCGTCGGCGTTGAATGCAGCCTTGTCCTGGCGAACGAGACCGCAGAAGTTCCCTCCGCTGGAGCCGCTGTACGAAGCCGGCCGGGAAGTCGTCGCAGTGCCCGAGCTTGACGTCGTCGTCGACGACGTCGACGAGGCGGCCGTCTTCGAGGACGACCCGCACGCCGCCGCGGCCAGCGCGACCAGCGCGACGGTCAACATCAGTTTCCGAGCCGGCAACTTCCGTGTACGCATGCTGTCTCCCTGACGGTTCCGTACGAGCGAACAGCGGACCATCTCACTCGTCCGAACCCATTGCAAGTATCTCGCCGCCGGTCGGAGTGGACAGCTGCGACGCTGCGAGCACGTCCTGCCCGACCGCCGAGCGGCCGATCCTGGCAACGAGGACGTCACGGGTCCGACCCGGACGACCTCACCAAAAAAGCGCGGTCGTGGCGTGCGCTCGCGTGGGTGCTCCCGCGCCCACCGCGCCGCGTCGAACTCGAAGTGGGGTTGGAGACCGCCAACGTGGCGCGTTCGCTCGCCGACGTACGGAGTTGACGGCAAGCGCGCCGATCGGGAGGCCGACACGAACCGAGTCGCCGTCGACGATCCCGGTTGTCGACACTCGTTGCTGTCGAGACGCGCGGTCGACGCGCACGAATCGGGCTGAGTGCCCTGCAAGGATCGGAGACGCGGTTGACGAAGTGCCAACGCGCCACGTCGACCGACACGCCGTCGCCGCTCTCGACGCGCCGGTGCGCCCGGTCGTCGGTCGTCGATGTGCACTGGGACACCTAAACGCCAGCAACCGCACCTTTTTCGGGTGCAGCCACCAACGCCGCCTGGAAGCAGAGGCTCGTCCAATCGTCATCCGCCGCACATCTGAAGACGTCTAGAAGTGTTTTAAGATGTGTAGGATGCGGATATCGGGGGAGTCGGCCCGGGGCAATCCCGCGATTTGGTGTCCGCGGCCCCTTTTCTCGCCGGGCAATGGTGCGTGGTTCACTTGCCAGTATGGGTGACGAGGCGTTTCCGAGCGTCGACGAGTGGCGCGAGTTGGCGTCGGCAGAGCTGCGCGGCGGCGATCCCGACGCGCTGACGTGGCGCACACCGGAGGGCATCGAAGTCAAGCCGCTCTACACGGCCGCCGACCTCGAACAGCTCGAGACGGTGGGCGGACTGCCTGGGCTCGAGCCGTTCGTGCGCGGTCCGCGAGCGACGATGTACGCGAACCGGCCGTGGACGATCCGCCAGTACGCCGGGTTCTCCACCGCCGAGGAATCGAACGCGTTCTACCGTCAGAACCTCGCCGCGGGCCAGATGGGACTGTCCGTCGCGTTCGACCTGGCGACGCACCGCGGATACGACAGCGACCATCCGCGTGTCGTCGGCGACGTGGGCAAGGCCGGCGTCGCGATCGATTCCGTCGAGGACATGAAGTTGCTTTTCGACGAGATACCGCTCGACAAGATGTCGGTGTCGATGACGATGAATGGCGCTGTGCTTCCGGTGCTCGCCGGCTACGTGGTCGCAGCCGAGGAACAAGGCGTCGATCAGAGCAAGCTCACCGGGACCATCCAGAACGACATCCTCAAAGAGTTCATGGTCCGCAACACCTATATCTATCCACCCGAGCCGAGCATGCGAATTGTCGCCGACATCATCGAGTACACCGCACGCCACATGCCTCGGTTCAACTCGATCTCCATCTCCGGCTACCACATGCAAGAAGCCGGGGCGACCGCGGTGCAGGAGCTCGCATTCACGCTCGCCGACGGTCTGGAGTACGCACGAACTGCCGCCGCACGCGGGCTCGGCGTCGATGAGTTCGCGGGTCGCCTGTCGTTTTTCTTCGCGATCGGCATGAACTTCTTCATGGAGGTCGCCAAACTCCGCGCCGCGCGATTGCTCTGGGCCCGAATCATGACCGACCTCGGCGCGCGAGAACCGGGATCGAAGATGCTGCGTACCCACTGTCAGACGTCCGGCGTGTCACTGACCGAACAGGACCCGTACAACAACATTGTGCGAACCGCGTACGAGGCGTTGGCCGCGGTACTGGGCGGCACACAGAGCCTCCACACGAATAGCTTCGACGAGGCAATCGCGCTGCCTTCCGACTTCGCGGCCCGCATCGCGCGCAACACGCAGCTGATTCTCGCCGAGGAGACCGGCATCACACACGTCGTCGATCCTCTCGGTGGCTCGTACTACGTCGAGGCACTCACGCAGAGTCTCGCCAACGAGGCGTGGAAGGTGATCGATGAGGTCGAACAGCTCGGCGGCATGACCAAGGCCGTCGAGTCGGGAATGCCCAAGCTGCGGATCGAAGAAGCCGCGGCCCGCCGACAGGCGCGTGTCGATCGCGGCGACGAGACGATCGTCGGTGTCAACAAATACCGACTTGCTGACGAGTCGCCGATCGACTCGCGCGACATCGACAACGCCGAAGTGCGTCGCCAGCAACTCGAACGACTCGCGCGGGTCAAGGCACAACGCGATCCTGAACGCGTGCGCGCCACGCTCGACGCGTTGAGTGCGGGCGCGGCAAACGACGGGAACCTCCTTGCGCTCTCGATCGACGCGACGCGGGCGCGGGCCACGCTCGGAGAGATCTCTGACGCCATGGAACGTGTGTTTGGCCGCCATCGAGCCGTGATCCGCTCGATCTCTGGTGTCTACGGCGGGGCCTACGCCGGCGACGAGGAGTTCGCCCGTATACGAAAAGAGGTCGACGAGTTCGCCCAAGAGGAAGGCCGGCGGCCCCGCATCCTCGTGGCCAAGCTCGGTCAGGACGGCCACGATCGCGGTGCGAAGATCATCGCGACCGCCTTCGCGGACCTCGGCTTCGATGTCGACATCGGACCGCTTTTCCAAACTCCCGAAGAGGCTGCCAACGACGCGATCGAGAACGACGTGCACGTGGTCGGCGTCTCGAGTCAGGCGGCCGGCCACAAGACCCTGGTTCCCCAGTTGATTGAGGCGTTACGCGCCCAGGGCGCACGCGACGTGTTGGTCGTGGTCGGTGGCGTCATCCCGGCGCACGACTACGAATTCCTCTACGACGCAGGGGTCAGCGCGATCTTCGGCCCCGGCAGCAACATTTGCCACGCCGCGTCGGAGATCCTGTCGTTGGTGCGGGAGCGTCGCGCCGGGCATGACTCCACCGGCTGAACTTGCCCGCGCGGTGCGCACCGGCGACCGCCGCGCGCTCGCCCAGGCGATCACCCTCGTAGAGTCCGCGCGCGCCGATCACCGTGAGCAGGCGGTCACGCTGCTCGAGGAGATCCTGGCGGCCACCGGCGCCGCAACTCGTGTCGGGATCAGCGGAGCGCCGGGCGCGGGGAAGTCGACCTTCATCGAAACCCTCGGTCTGCATCTCGTGGAGGCGGGTCAGCGCGTCGCGGTGCTCGCGGTTGATCCGTCGAGCGCACGCAGCGGCGGTTCGATCCTCGGCGACAAGACGCGCATGGAACAGCTCTCGCGTCGCTCGGAGGCGTTCATACGGCCGTCACCGTCAGGAGCCACAGTCGGCGGTGTCGCCCGGCGCACCCGCGAGGCGTTACTCGTGTGCGAGGCGGCCGGTTTCGACGTCGTCCTCGTGGAGACCGTCGGCGTCGGCCAGTCAGAGGTCGCGGTGGCGGGGATGGTCGATCTCTTCGTTCTGCTGCTCGCGCCCGGTGCGGGCGACGAGCTCCAAGGCGTGAAGCGAGGGATCGTCGAGCTCGCCGATCTTGTCGTCGTGAACAAAGCCGACGGCGACCTGGCGGATCTCGCTCGTCATACCGCCGCCGACTACGCCCACGCGTTGCACCTTGTACGAGCGTCGGATTCCAGTGCCGCTGAGCGCGTGCGCACATGTTCCGCCCTGTTCGGCGACGGTATCGACGAACTGTGGGCGACGGTCAGTGCGCTCGTCGGCGCGGCTCGCGCCTCGGGTGAGCTCGACGCCCGACGCACCGAGCAGGCGCGCGCTTGGATGTGGTCAGAGGTGACCGAGACGCTGCTCGATGATCTTCGACATGACGCAGACGTGCGGAAGCAGATCGACGCGCTCGAGGATGACGTCAGCCGCGGCCGGATGTCGCCCGGGGCGGCCGCGCGACAGGTCCTCGCCGTGTTCCGGCCTCAGTGAGCGCGGCGCGGGCCTTCGATGACCTGACGCCGCGAGGCCAACTCGGTCGGCTACGCACCCTGGCGTTTGCTGCGTTGCGCGAATACGACCTCGAAGTCGTCCGCTGTCGCTTTGTCGCTCAGGCGTTCAACACGGTGTTCCGCGTCGACGCCGCCAACGGCTCAACCTACGCGTTTCGTATCAGCCCGCATTTGCGCATCCACGCAGACGGGTGTGAGTTAGCCGAAGCCGAATGGCTGACCGCGCTTCGCCGCGACGCAACGTCGTCGGTTCCGCAAGTGATCAGAACGCGCGACCGATCCGTGGTCGTCACCGCGGCCGCGGCCGGAGTTCCCCAAGCCCGTACATGCGTGCTGTTCGAATGGACCGCGGGGCGTCCGCTGCGCGAGCGCACGAGCGTCAATCTCGTACACAAGGTGGGCGCGTTGACCGCGATCGTGCACGAGCACGGCGCTTTCTGGGCAGCCACCCGCCCACCTGGGCCGCCGTCCGGTGTGCTCGTGGCCGACTGCGTCCTGTACTTCCGAGCCGCGAGGCGGCTCGACGAGCTCCGCCCGACGTACGGGTCGGTCCTCGCCGAAGCGGCCGATCGAACGCAACGGGCACTGGACGATCTCTGGCGGAATCCGCCCCACCGTCCGCACCTGCTGCACGGTGATGTGCAACCCGGCAACGTCTTGGCCGCGCACGGCGAGGTGACGCTCATCGACTTCCAGGATTTGATCTGGGGTTTCGAGATACAGGACGCGCTGATCGCCGTTGACGCGCTCGCACCGTTGGACAACGGCCCGAGGCTCGTCGACGCGTTCCGCCGGGGCTACGAGACGGTACGGCCCTGGCCCGACGCCGACCGCGGGACGGTCGAGGCGCTCACCGCCGCTCGGCACCTGAACATCCTCAACTTCGGCCTCAATGTCCGACGGCCCGACCTCGAGCGCTTCGTCGCCCGCCACGCGGGTCCGGTTGTCGAGTGGATGCGCGGCTAACTCGCCCGGCGCACGACCTCGGGCGGAGCGACCCGACGCAGGATCTCTCTCGCCTGGGCGACACCCTGGCGGCCGACCGTACGGGTTCGCTCATCGAGCACCCAGTCGGGCCGGACCGAACCGCCGGGCAACAGCCGCAGCTGGACGACCCCGGCCCGTGTCGACCGCTCCGCTCCGCTTCGGTGCGCCGCGTTCTTCTTCATATGAGAAGTATCCCCATCGGGTGAGACATTTATTCCCCCGCCGCGCTCCCGGAGGCTGATTTGTCGCTCGGTACGCTCTTTGCGTGGCGTATCTGGATCACGCGGCCTCCACGCCGCTGCGAACCCAAGCGCGGGCCGCGATGGAGCACTTCCTCGCACAAGACTGCGCGAACCCGTCCGGGATGCATGGTGCCGCCCGCGCGTCGAAGTCGGCGCTGGAGGCGGCCCGCGAAACTGTGGCCGGAGCTTGTGGCTGCGAGCCGCGAGAGATCGTGTTCACGGGCGGGGGCAGCGAAGCCGACAACCTCGCGGTCAAAGGTGCGGCCTGGGCGGCACGTGCCGCACGGAATGCTGACGGCATCGTCACCTCGGCGATCGAGCACAAGGCGGTGCTCGGTTCGTCCGGCCGTCTCGAACGCGAAGGGTTCAGGGTGTCGCGGGTCGGAGCCGACGCCGGCGGCACCGTAGATCTCGACGCGCTCGCGGACGCGCTCGACGAACGGACCGCCCTCGTTTCGGTCATGCTCGTCAACAACGAGACCGGCATCGTGCAACCCTTGTCCCAGGTGGTCGAAATCGTTCGTGCCCGCGCGCCGCTCGCGGTCATCCACACCGATGCGATCCAAGGCTTCCCCTGGATCGACCTCCGCCACGCGACGTCCGGCGCGCAACTCGTCACAATCTCAGGGCACAAGATCGGCGGACCTCAAGGCGTCGGTGCGCTCGTCGTACGCGACGGCGTCGAGCTCGTCCCGCTCGTGGATGGCGGCGGCCACGAAGGAGAACGACGCGCCGGGACGCAGAACGTCGCAGGCGTCGTCGGGATGGCCGCCGCATCGCGTGTCGCCGACGAGCAGCGTCGGTCCGAAAGCGCCCGGATCGGCGAGCTGCGCGATCGGCTCCAGCGCGAACTCGCGCACACGGTCCCCGGCTTCGCAGTGAACGGGGACCCCACGCGCCGCGTCCCAGGAATTCTCAACTGCGCGTTCGCCGGAGTCGAGGCCGAAACGCTGCTCGTCGCGCTCGACCAGCACCACGTGTGCGCGTCGTCGGGTTCGGCGTGCACGTCCGGCGCCATCGACCCTTCGCACGTCTTGCTGGCAATGGGGCTCACGTCGGATCGGGCGCGGGCCTCGGTTCGTTTCAGCCTCGGACACACCACCACCGACGCCGACATTGACGGGGCGGTCGAGATCATTCCGCGCGCCGTGCGCCAGCTCCTCGGAGCCGCCGCGTGAGCCGTGTCATGGTCATGATGAGCGGTGGTGTCGACTCCTCCGTCGCGGCGGCAGTCCTTCGAGACGACGGCCACGACGTCACCGGCGTGACGCTCAAGCTTTGGGGTGGC
The DNA here is from genome assembly GCA_052148155.1 of Acidimicrobiia bacterium. Taxonomy (GTDB): domain Bacteria; phylum Actinomycetota; class Acidimicrobiia; order IMCC26256; family PALSA-610; genus JBBQER01. The sequence continues at coordinate 17,881 of JBKQIY010000181.1, forward strand.
GAAAGTGACTCCGGTTGCTGCAGCGCGACCGACGTCGAGGACGCACGTCGCGTCGCCGCGCAGCTTGAGATCCCGCACTACGTGTTCAATTTCACCGACGCGTTCGAGGCGTCGGTGGTCGAGCCCTATATCGAGGCGTACGCATCGGGTGAGACGCCGAATCCGTGCGTCGAATGCAACCGCTCGATGAAGTTCGGTCGGGTGCTGGAGCGGGCCTCGCAGCTGGGTTTCGACGAGGTCGCGACCGGCCATCACGCGCGCGTCGTCGACACAACCCATGGGCGCGCGATCGCACGCGGTGCCGACCTCGCCAAGGACCAGTCGTACGTGTTGTACATGTTGGGTTCGGCCGAGATGCTGCGAACGCGCTTGCCGATCGGCGAGATGACGAAGGCCGAGGTGCGAAGGCAGGCGCACGAGCTCGGTCTGCGAACGGCAGCGAAGGCCGAAAGCATGGACGTGTGTTTCATCACTCGCGGTGGGCGCAGCGCATTTCTCGGCGATCGCATCGGTCGCAAGCCCGGCGAGATCGTCGACACCGCGGGAACGCACGTCGGTGCGCACGACGGCGTGTCCCGGTTCACGATCGGTCAACGGCGTGGCACCGGCGTCGCATCCGGCGAACGAAGGTACGTCGTCGACATCGCCGCAGAAACGGCGACCGTCACGGTCGGTCCGCGTGAAGCGCTCCTACGCGATCGCGTCCGGCTGCGCGACGTCAAGTTCGTTTGCGCCCCACCTTCACGGATGCTCGTACAGACCCGCGCGCACGGCACACCATTCTGGGGGTCGTTCGAGGGCGACACCGTCATGTTCGACGCACCGCAGTCTCGCGTCGCGCCCGGCCAGGTCGTCGCATGCTACGACGGCGACGTCCTCCTCGGAGGCGGAATTGCGACCGCGTGAACGCCCGGTGAGCGGATCAGGCGATCGCGATTCGTCGGGCGCCCGCCGCTTGCACCAACGCGTTGGCTCTCACCGTCGAGACGAGCACGACGTCGGCGTCGCGCAGTTCGGAGTCCCGACGACCGCGCCGGCGCGCGAACGACTGCGGCTCCCGTAACGACAACTCGATCGTGCCGGGCAGTGTGCCGAGCCGAAGGTCGATGCCGCCAGCGTCGGTTGCGGCCTTGCGCGACTGCTTAACACCGAGGATCTGCTCGCGTCGCATCAATACGGGATCGGCAAGCGAAAGCGGATCGACCACCACGACGCCGGCCGGAACCAGCACAACCCATCGCAGGGCCAGCGAATGCAACGAACGCACGAGCACCGCTGCGAGACCGAACCCCGCGACGGTGACGATGACACCGGCGATGTAATGCCCCGCGGCGAACAGGAGCGGGCCGACGCTGACACCCGCGCCGATCAACGCAACCGCGAGCGGCACGGGCCCGACGAACAACGACAGCGGGACGCGCAACGGGAAGCGGATCTCGTCGCCGTAGGCCATGGCGTTGCCCGATGCCTGAGCGACGGACGACGACAGTGCGAACGCGGCAGCGACCACGCACGACGACACGCCCAGCGCGGCGGATGCCGCGCTGGTGCCGCCGATCGAGAGGACAGAGACGATGACCGCGGCGGGCGCCACCACTCTCAACGCCGTCAGTCCCCAGGGTCTCGGCGCCAACAGCGCCACCAGACCCAGCGCCCACGCCGTCCACAACAGCACCTCGGCGACGCGCGCCGGCGCGACCGACCATCCGCTGAGCGCGTCACCGAGCGCGGTCCCCGCCGAAACGGGGAGCAACACCCAGAACAGACGCGCGCACCACAACGAGATCACTGCGCGCTCCGCTTCGATCGACATGCAAATCGAGACCTATCCTACGAGGCTCATGCCCGACACTGTCTTCGTGCCCGGAATGGCAACCGCGATCGGCAGCCTCCCGCATCGCGACGCCGCCGCCGCGGCCGCGCTGGTGCTGCGCTGCCTTCCCGAGCTGCCCGCCGCACCGCAACTCCCGATTCGGACTCCGCTCGAAGGTTTCGTTGCGCAGTGGGCTCGGGCGATCGACGGCATCACGGTCGAGGCCGACGGCGCGCTCACGGCCGCTCCTCACCTCGACGCACACGCCGACATCGTCCCGCACTTCGACTCGGTCGCCCACGGCGGTCTCCTCGCTTTCTTGGACGCCGCCGCGGCGTTGCCTGCTCCGCCGCGACGGGTGAAGGTGCAGTGCGCGGGACCGCTGACCCTCGGTGTGGCGTTGGTCGAGGCAGGCGTCGCGGTCGACGACGCGTTCGGGCTCGGCGCGCGCGCCGCGCGTACGTGGGCTCGAGCGCTCGAAGAGCTGGTGGTGGCCCGGCTTCCGCGAGCATCGCTGGTGCTGTGTTTCGACGAGCCCGCACTCGTGTGCGCGGGCGCGCAAACCGAACCAGTCGTGTGCGACCTGGTGGAACGCGAATACGCGACCGACATCCTCTCGACGGCGCTCGCAGCGCCGGCATGTCTGACCGCGGTACACGTGTGCGGGCGGGGCGACGTGCGACTCGCGCTCGACGCGGGCCCGCGCCTCGTGCACTTCGATTCGGGAATGCTGGACCTCGACGACGCGCTCGCCCTCACCCGCTTTCTCGAGGGCGAGGGCTGGGTGATCTGGGGCGCGATCCCAACAGACCGTCCCGTCGGCGAGCACGCGGCGCCGATCTGGAAAGCGCTGCTCGACGTATGGTGCGAGCTGACCAGGCGGGGTTGTGATCCGTCACGCCTGCGTTCGCAGGCTCTCGTCGCGCCCGCCTGTGGCCTCGCCGGCCACGGCGTGAGTCAAGCGGAACGGACGATGGTGCTCGCACGCGAGATCGGCGGTCGCGTGCACGATCACGGCGCGGCCACGAAGCTCGCCATCGGCGCCTAGCTCGAAGTGGTCGACGACCACACAACATGCGACAGTCCGGAAAGTCGTCCGTGACGCGGTACCTCGAGTTGACGCGGCCAGGACCTTGAGGCGGCCGCCATGGTTCGCCGAGCACGAGGTCGACCGAGAGCGTCGTCTCACCCGGCCGGTAAGTTGCGCGCTGTGGCCCGCTTGAACAAGGACCCTGACAACAACCGCGACGACAATCCAACCCGTGCACAGGAGCTGCGCGCGGGCCAGCTTCGGGCGTTGATCGACTATCACAACGAGCAGTACTTCGTGTTCGATTCGCCCGAGGTTGCCGACGCCGAGTTCGACGCGCTCGTACGGGAGCTGCGTGAGATCGAGCGGGAGCACCCGGAGCTGGTCACGCCCGATTCGCCGACCCAGCGTCCGGGTGGCCGGCCCGTGTCGACGTTCTCGCCGGTCGAGCACCGGGTCGCGATGCTCTCACTCGACAATGCGTTCTCGCGCGATGAGCTCAATGCGTGGGGGACGCGGATCGAAAAGTTCGTGCCCGGTGCGATGCGTTTCGTCGCCGAACCGAAGCTCGACGGTCTGGCGATCTCGTTGCAGTATCGCGACGGCCGCTTTTCGGTGGGCGCGACTCGCGGCGACGGACGCACCGGCGAGGACGTGACGGAAAATCTTCGGACCGTTTCCGCAGTACCGGCCCGGCTCCAGGGAAAGCGAGTTCCGACCGACCTCGAAGTGCGCGGCGAAGTTTTCATGCCGCTCGCGGCGTTCGAAGAACTCAACCGCCGCCAAGACGCCGCCGGGGACCGCCTTTTCACCAACGCACGCAACGCCGCGGCCGGGAGTCTGCGTCAGAAGGACGCCCGGGTCACGGCGTCACGCGATCTGACGATCTTCTGCTACGAGGTCGGCGCGGTGTCCGGAGGGCCGCGCCTGCGCACGCACCAAGAGACACTCGCGTGGCTGGACGAGCTCGGCTTCCCGGTCAATCCCGAAATCCAAGCGTTCGACGATCTCGCCAGTGTCTACGAACGCTGCGAACAGATGGAAGAGCGACGCCATCGGCTCGGGTACGACATCGACGGAGTGGTCGTGAAAGTCGACGATCTCGGTCAGCGCGCCGAGCTGGGGTTCACGTCTCGCGCACCGCGATGGGCGATCGCCTACAAGTTCCCGCCCGAAGAAAAGACGACCATCCTCAAGAACATCATGGTCAGCATCGGGCGCACCGGTCGAGCGACGCCGTTCGCGGTGCTCGAACCGGTATTCGTGGGCGGGGCCAACGTCGGAATGGCCACCTTGCACAACGAAGACGACGTCGCGCGCAAAGACGTTCGGCCCAAAGACACCGTGATCGTCCGTCGAGCAGGCGACGTCATTCCCGAGGTCGTCGGCCCGGTGCTGGCCAAGCGGCCGCCACGCACCCGACGGTGGAAGTTCCCGACTAAGTGCCCAGCGTGCGGTCAGCCGCTCGTCCGCATCGAGGGCGAGGCCAACCATCACTGCGTCAACGTCGACTGTCCAGCGCAGCGCGAACAGCGGCTCGTGCATTGGGCCGGTCGCGGCGCGATGGACATCGAAGGGCTCGGCGAGGAACGCGTGCACCAATTCGTCGAGGCCGGGCTGCTCGAGGACGCCGCCGACGTGTACGCGCTGACCGTCGAAGCGCTCGTGCCGCTCGAGCGGATCGGCGCGCGATCGGCGCTGTTGCTCGTCGACGCAATCGAAGCGTCGAAGCGGCGTCCACTGTGGCGGGCGCTGGTCGGACTTGGGATCAACCACGTCGGACCGACCGCGGCGCAGGCGCTCGCGCGCAGTTTCGCCGACCTCGACACGATCGCCGCAGCGACGGAGGAGTCCCTCACCGCCATCGACGGTGTCGGACCCATCATCGCATTGAGCATCGGCAAATGGTTCACGATCGATCGCAACCGGCGGCTCGTGGCACGGCTGCACGACGCGGGAGTGAACCTCACGGGCGAACCGGGACCAACCGCGAGCGACCTCGTCGACGATTCGCTCGCGGGTCTGACCTTCGTACTCACCGGTTCGCTGGAGCGGCTGTCGCGCGACGAAGCCGCGGCGGCGATCGCCGCGCACGGAGGGAAGGTCACGAACAGCGTGTCGAAGCGGACGAGCTATGTCGTGGTAGGCGAAAGCCCCGGATCAAAGTTCGCCAAGGCCGAACAGCTCGGCGTCGCCATTCTCGACGAGGCCGCTTTCGAGAGCCTCCTTTCGTAACCGATCGCTACCCGACTTTGAAGTCCCACGTGTAGGTGCCGAGCTCTTGGCCCGATATCGCGTTCTCGTAGGTCAGGTTCTGCGGCCAATACTCGATCGTCGCGACGTGAGGGCCCGGCGAGAATTCGTGGATGTCGTGGCCGGGTGTCGGCTCGAAGGTCAGCTCGAAGACGTTCGGATGAGTGATCTCGACTTGGTCCTGCGGGATCAGACGGCCGTCGATTGAGAGTTGTCCGACGTAATTGTCTCGCAGGTCGACGACGATCGATGCCTCAGGAATGATGTCCTCACCTTCTTGGGGCGAAAGCTCCAAGATCGCGGCCGGACGTTCGGGTGCGACGGTGCCACGCACTTCGTTCTTTGTCCCGAAGTACGCCAAGTTCGCGACGATGACCACGACGACGGCGACGATCGCGACGCGTTCGGGATGTTCCGGTCGACGCAACGCCACAGCCGAACCGTACCGCCCGAACGCACCGTTGCCGGAACGCCCCGAGGCAGCGTCGCCGTGCCGGGGCGGGCGGTGACACGGGCTCCCGGATCGGTGACAGTACCGTGGACGAGATGCCGGGAAGTGTTTCGAGCGACCTCCTTCCGGGCCGGGTGCTCTCCGGTCGGTACCTGCTGCACGGCGCGATCGGTACCGGAGCCAGCGGCCGCGTCTATGTCGCAGACGACCAGCGTCTGCGCCGCAGAGTCGCGGTCAAGGTGCTCCACGCGGCACTCGCCGACGATGCCGCGTTCCTGCGGCGATTCCGGGCCGAGGCGCAGTTGGCCGCGTCGTTACGTCACGCCAACATCGTCACCGTCTACGACTGGGGCCAGGACGAAGTGCCGTTCATGGTGCTCGAACTCCTGGAAGGCGGCAGCCTCCGATCGATGCTCGATCAGGGAACGTTGCTTTCCGTCTCTCAGGCGGCCCGGGTCGGACGTGACGTCGCGTCTGCGCTCGAGTATGCGCACACCCGCGACGTGCTGCACCGCGACGTGAAGCCGGCCAATCTGTTGTTTGACGAGCACGGCATCGTCCGCGTCGCGGATTTCGGTCTGGCACGAGCGCTCGCGGAAGCGAGCTGGACCGAGCCGGCAGGAGGCATGCTCGGCACCGCCCGCTACGCCTCACCTGAGCAAGCGACCGGCGTCGCCCTCGACGCCCGTTCCGACCTGTACTCGTTGGCGCTGGTGCTCGTCGAGTCGGTGACCGGACGGGTTCCGTTCGCGGCGGACACGACGATCGGGATGCTCACCGCCCGCACCCAGCGTCCCCTGATCGCATCCGAGGAGCTCGGACCGCTCGCCGCGGTGATCGATCGCGCCGGTCGGCTGCAACCCGGTGATCGATATCCCGACGCCGGCACGATGCGTCAAGCGCTCGCCGACGTCGGCGACGCGCTGCCGCCACCGGGTCCGCTCGTGCTCGCAGGAATGGTCGATCAGCACGACCCGCACCCGACCCGGGTCGCGGTACCCGCGACGCCGCCGCTGTTCGACCAGGACGCGGCGTCGATGCCGCCGCCGGCTGCGCCGTCGGCGCGCGAGAAGTCGCGCAGTCCCCGCGTCGGCGCCGCGGAGCCAACGCCCGGACAACGAACCCCGGGACAACGTCGGCTCGTGCCGTTCGTCGTCGCGGTCGTGTTGCTCGCGACGGTCGCGCTCGCCGCGTCGGCGTTTGCCCGGGTCAGCGGCGCCACGACACTTTCCGTTCCAGGATTCGTCGGTCGGGTCGAGGCGGAGGCCGAAGTCATTGCGACGCACGACAGGCTGTCGTACCACGTGTCCCGCCAGGTTTCGCCAGATCCGAAGAACGTCGTCGTCGGCCAGTCTCCCGCCGCCGGGTCGTGGACTGCCGCACGCGATGTTCGGCTGGTCGTGTCGTCCGGTCCGGCTCCGGTATCGGTCCCCAAAGTCGTCGGCGAGCCGTGGGCGGCCGCCAAGAAACAGCTCGACGCGATCGGCTTCGCGTACGGAACCCCGACCGCGCAGTACAACGCCAACTTCGGCGCGAATACGGTCATGAGTGTGTTACCGGCGCCTGGAACGAGCGTCGCCCCCGACGCACCGCTCGCGATAGTGCTGTCGAAAGGTTTCGCCCCGGTTGTCGTTCCCGTCGTGGCGGGCCAGTCGTATACAGCGGCGGTCGCCGCACTCGCGGCGCAGCATCTGACCGCAAAGCTCGGCAACGACATGTTCACGGATCTTGTTCCACAAGGTGAGGTCATCTCAACCGTGCCGGCCGCGCACCAGACCGTCCCCTACGGGTCGGTGGTGGACGTGACCGTGTCGCAGGGACCGGTTCTGGTGAAGGTCCCGTATCTCTTGTACCTCCCGCTGACGCAGGCGCAGGTCTTGATCAACGACACCCACGGTCTGGGAATCGCGATCAACGGTTCGGAACACGGCAACGACGTCGTCGTCGGTCAGACCCCCAGGCCCGGCGCCATGGTCCCGCTCGACACGACAACGGTCACACTCACGTTCGGGCAGCCCTCGAACCAGGGCGGCTGAACGCTCCTCGGCGGCGAGGCGAACGAATACGATGCCGCCTCGCCGCCGACAGGACGAGGAGAGCCGACCATGGGTGCACTCGAAGGACGCGTTGCGATCATCACCGGCGCCGGCCGCGGATTGGGGCGCGAGCACGCGCTGTTGTTCGCGGCTGAGGGCGCCAAGGTGGTCGTCAACGACCTCGGCGGCGACATGCACGGCGAAGGTGGCGACCCCAGCGCGGCGATGCAGACCGTTGAAGAGATCAACGGCATGGGCGGCGAAGCGGTCGTCAACGGTGACAACGTTGCCGACTGGGACGGCGCGCAACGTCTGGTAGCCCAGGCCGTCGACACGTTCGGCGATCTGCATGTGTTGGTCAACAACGCCGGCATCCTGCGCGATCGCGTGATCATCAACATGACCGAAGCCGAATGGGACGCAGTGATCGCCGTGCACCTGAAAGGACATTTCTGCCCGACCCGCCACGCCGCCGCCTACTGGCGTGAGCAAACCAAAGCAGGCAAGACCGTGAACGCCTCGATCGTGCACACCTCGTCGACCTCAGGACTGTTCTCCAACCCAGGCCAGGCCAACTACGGCGCCGCAAAAACCGGCATCGCGACCCTCTCGCAGATCTGCGCGAAGGAGTTGTCGCGCTACGGCGTTCGTTCGAACGCGATCGCTCCGGCGGCGCGGACGCGCCTGACGGAAGCGACCCCCGGCCTGTCGGAAGTCGTCAAGGCGCCCGCGGACGGTTTCGACGTGTGGGACCCGGCAAACGTCTCACCATTCGTTGCCTACCTGGCGACCGCTGCCTGCCCGTTCACCGGCGAGACATTCCTGGTGCAGGGCGGCACGGTGCAGCGGGTGCAGTCGTGGACGACCGCCGAGAAGATCGACAACGGCGATCGTTGGACGATCGCGCAGCTCGCCGTCGAGGCGTCGAAGCTCGCGCGTCCGCCGAAAGGGTGAACAGTCGGGCGCGAAGCGGCGGCCCGGTCGACGTGACGGCTCGACGCTGACCGACGCGTCCCGAGCCGGTCGGGGCATACCCGACCCAAACACCCCTATCGTCGTATCCCTTTTGTCCCGACTCGCGGCGTGGGATGGGAACCGGTGGCCGACACATGGTCCTTCCGGCTCATTGTTGACAACAGTTGGCGGCCCTATCGTCCGAAATACGTTGCGTGCCGAAAAATGAGGCAGGTGCTCGACGTGGAAAGACAGCAACATGTGGGCGGGGCTTTCCGGGGGCGGGTAGTGACCGGGAGTCGAAATGAGCATCGAGCGGAACTACAGGAGTAAAGGCTGATGCGGCGCGTGCCGCATGGCGCAACAACCCGACCGCCGTTGGAGCGGCCGGGAAGTGGATATGGGCGGCCCGTGAAATTGGGCCCGTCGAGTCAACTCCAGGCGTACGCGGTGAAGTCGCGGGCCCGGATGCGTGACTTCGGCTGGCTGCTCGCGGTTTCGCTCGAGGACGCCTGAGCGCGTCGCTTCGGGCGATCGGCCCGGTAGTACAGCGATGTGGGACGATCCGGGGTGAGTCGCGCCTATTCGGTGATCGACTGCAGGGCTTCGGTGAGTTGCGGGTTGCCACCCTGACCGCCGGCCTGCGCCATCATCAGCTTCGTCATGTCGCCCTGAATGCGTACCTTGCCGGCCATGAACGCCTGCATGCCAGCCGCCGGATTGTTGGCGACGAACACCTCGCGGGCAGTGTCGATGTCGGTCGCGAGCGTGAGGTCGGCGCCGTCGGTGTGACCTTTGCCGAACATCGTGGCGCCGTCACGGCTGCCCATGTGGAACTGGGTGGTCTTGTCGCCGTCGGTGACTTCGAGATTCATCACGAGATTCGCAGCCGGCGGACCGCCGGTCCCGTGTTCGGCGATGAGCTTCGACGCAGCATCGAACCACTCGTCGGAGAGGAAGACATACTTGTCGGCCACTCGAATCTCCTCGCTTCGGGTCCTCGCGGTCGGAGGCGCCAGATCGTAGGGGAGCTCCGCCGCCGCCGTCGACACCGGCGAAAAAAAACATCTGGAGGCTCCGATCCGGCGCCCCATCTACGCTAGGTGCCATGGTCGCGGGAACGAGGTTGGAGCGCATCGAGGCGCACGAGCGCAACCCGAAGTGGAAAAATCCGCCGCTGCGCATCGAGATGTCCGAGTGCATCAACTGTGACGCCTGCCTGCGTCACTGCCCGTCGCAGTTCGGAGCGATCTTCAATCACGGCGCCGACGTCGTGATCGTTCCCGAACTGTGCAGCGGCTGCGACAAGTGCCTTCCCGCGTGCCCGGTCGACTGCATCTACCCAGATCCCGACTGGTCGGCGGCGCCGGCCGACTGGTGGGTATTGCCGCTCAGCAAACTCGATCCGTACAAGTAGCGTCTGCGTCGTGTCCGATCACTCCATCACACGTGCCGAGGTCGAACACGTCGCGCGCCTCGCTCGCCTTGCGCTGACCGACGACGAGCTCGACTCGCTGACCACCGAGCTCGGCGCGATCCTCGAACACGCGGCGCAAGTGTCGGCGCTCGACACTGCCGGCGTGCCCCCGACCGCGCACCCGTTACCGCTCGTCAACGTGTTCCGTGTCGACGCGACCCGCCCAAGCCTGCCACGCGACGAAGTGTTGGCGGCTGCCCCCGCAGCCGAGGGCGGCCGGTTCCGCGTCCCGCGGATCCTCGGTGAAGCGCCATGACCGACGCTGCCGTCAGCATCGCCGCCGACGTACGGGCGGGGCGCCGCAGCGCGCGTGACGTACTCGAAGAACACCTCGCTCAGATCGCGGCGCGTGAGAGCAATGTGCACGCCTTCAACCTCGTGACTGCCGACGACGCGCGCGGACGGGCCGACGAGATCGACGCCGCGATCGCGCGCGGCGAGAATCCCGGCCCGCTTGCCGGCGTGCCGATCGCGCTCAAGGACAACCTCTGCACACGGGGCGTGCCAACCACGTGCTCGTCACGAATTCTCGAAGGGTGGCTCCCACCGTACGACGCGACGGTCGTGCAGCGCGTCCGGGACGCGGGCGCGGTCACGGTTGGCAAGACCAACCTCGACGAGTTCGCGATGGGCAGCTCGACCGAGAACTCGGCCTTCGGGCCGACCCGCAATCCACACGATCTGTCGCGCGTGCCGGGCGGGTCAAGTGGAGGTTCCGCAGCCGCCGTCGCTGCCGGTTTCGCGTCGGTCGCGCTGGGATCTGACACCGGCGGTTCGGTCCGCCAGCCCGCCTCGCTGTGCGGCGTCGTCGGAGTGAAACCGACCTACGGCGCGGTTTCGCGCTACGGACTGATCGCGTTTGCCTCGTCGCTCGACCAGGTCGGACCGTTCGCGTCTTCTGTTTCCGATGCGGCGTTGCTGCTCGAAGTGATCGGTGGTCACGACAGTCGCGACTCGACGTCGATCGCCCAGTCAGCGCCGTCACTGCTCGACGACCTCGAACGCGGCGTCGAAGGTCTGCGGATCGGCATCGTCGCCGAGTTGACCGACACCGAAGGGATCCAGCCCGACGTCAAAACGGCAGTCGAGGAAGCCGCGAACGCATTGACCGACGCCGGCGCCAAGACAGAACGCGTGTCGGTCCCGTCGACGATGTACGGGCTCTCCGCCTACTACCTGATCGCCCCCGCCGAGGCGTCATCCAATCTCGCCCGCTACGACGGCGTCCGTTACGGGCTTCGCGTCGACGGCGCCGACGTCGCCGAAATGAACGCACGGACCCGCGAGGCGGGCTTCGGGCGCGAGGTGAAACGCCGCATCATGCTCGGGACCTACGCGCTGTCGGCCGGCTACTACGACGCCTTTTACGGGCAGGCCCAGCGGGTACGGACCTTGATCATCCGCGACTTCGAACACGCCTACGAACAGTTCGACGTGTTGCTCGCGCCGACGTCACCGTCGGTCGCGTTCGAGTTGGGTGCGAAGACCACCGACCCGCTCACCATGTACCTCAATGACATCTGCACGATTCCTTCCAATCTGGCCGGACATGCGGCGATGTCGATTCCGTTCGGTACCGCGCTGCCAGTCGACGCGCCGGGAGGTACCCCGGCGCTACCGATCGGGGTGCAGGTGCTCGCACCTGCGGGTGGCGAGCCGGTGATGTTCCGGGTGGGCCGGTCGATAGAGCTGGCCGCGCCGAGTTCTTCGCATCTGGGAGGTTCGGGAACATGACGGTCACGTCGACCCACACCTGGGAGACGGTGGTCGGTCTCGAAGTGCACTGCGAGCTCGCCACCGCGAGCAAGCTGTTCTGCGGCTGCCCCAACGAGTTCGGTGACGAGCCGAACACGCACATCTGTCCCGTGTGTCTCGGACTGCCCGGGTCGTTGCCGGTGCTCAACGAGCGCGCCGTCGAGTATGCCCTGCGGGTCGCAGAGGCACTGCATCTGCGGGTGCCGTCACGTTCGATTTTCTCCCGCAAAAACTACTTCTATCCCGACATGCCGAAGGACTACCAGACCTCCCAGTACGACGAGCCGATCACGATCGACGGCTGGCTGGACGTCGACGGTGTCCGGGTCGGCATCACTCGAGCCCACCTCGAAGAGGACACCGGCAAGTCGCTGCACGTGGGCGGTGGTGGACGCATCCACGACGCCGATCATTCCCTCGTCGATTACAACCGGGCCGGCGTCCCGTTACTTGAGATCGTCAGCGAACCCGATATCCGTTCCGCGGAACAGGCCAAGCGTTACGTCGACGAGCTGCGCGCGACGTTGCTTGCCGTCGGTGTCTCCGATGTGAAGATGGAAGAAGGCTCGCTGCGTATCGACGCCAACGTTTCGGTACGACGGGACGGCTCCGCGGAGTTCGGCACCCGCGCTGAGATCAAGAACTTGAACTCGTTGCGTTCGCTCGTACACGCGATCGAGCATGAGACGCAGCGCCAGTCAGCGCTGCTCGACTCCGGCGGACGGGTCGTACAAGAGACACGCCACTGGGACGAAGACGGCGGACGCACGCTCTCCGGACGTTCCAAAGAAGACGCGCACGACTACCGGTATTTCCCCGAACCTGATCTCGTCCCGGTTGCGCCCACCGACGAGATGCGCGCCCGGGTGCGGGCGTCGATGCCTGAGCTTCCGGCCGCGCGCCGCGCCCGGCTGATCGAATCGTGGGACATCAAAGACGACGACGCCCGCGTGCTCGTCGACGTTGCGGGCCTCGCCGACTACGCCGAGCGGGCCGTGGCCGCCCTGACGGCAGGTACCGCAAAGGACGTTGCCAACTGGGTGCGCCAGGATGTCCTCGGATTCCTCAACGATCGTGGGCTCTCACCGGCCGTGCTGGCACCCGAGATGCTGGCCGAGCTCGTCGGGCTCGTCTCTGACGCCACCATCTCGCGCGGACAGGCGAAAGACGTGCTGGCCGAGTCGATGGCCGAAGAGAAGTGGCCACGCGACATCGTGCAGTCGCGCGGCCTGGCCCAGGTGACCGACCTCGCGCAGCTGACGGCTGCCGTCGACGCTGTGCTCGCCGCGAACGCCGCGACCGTCGAGGAGTACCGGGCCGCGCCCGACGACAAGGTGCGGAAAAAGAAGCGGGGTTTCCTCATGGGGGAGGTCATGCGCGGCCTCGAAGGCAAAGGTGACGCGCAGGTCCTCAGCGGACTCCTCGACGCGCGCCTCGCATAGACCGCTCCGCTCGCTCCGGCCCGGCTTGCCCGTGTCCGTTTCGATCAGCGTCGTTCGGCCGCGCCGTTCGCTCCAGCACCCGAGCACCTGAGCTGCGCGTGGCGGCCTGGACGGCGACAGCTGGTCAGGTGTGCAGCCCGCCCAGAACTCGGCCGACGCGGACCGGGTCGAGTCGGGCGCTCGTATCCAACGAAACCCGTTGGATCAGGTCGCCGTACCGTTCGCGTACGATCGCTCCGATCCGGTCGGGGGAGCCCTGCACGCTGAACGCGTCGACCATCTCGTCGGTGATCAGAGAGCTCATCGTGGCCCAGTCGCCGGTTTTCGAGAGGCGGTTGAGCTCGGGTTGCAGATCGCCCCAGCCGTGAACGTCGAGCACGACCTTGTAGGCAGGGGTCGAACCGTAAAAGGCGAGACGCGGACGCATCGCCTCGCGACCGCGCATCAGCTGCTCGTCGTTGTCGGCGACGACGGCCATGAGCGGAAACGCGACTTCCACGTCGGTGAGCGTTCGACCCGCGCGCGCCGCGCCCCGTGCGAGCGCCGGGATGGTCAGAGTTCGAAGCGATTGTTCGCTGCCGAACGGGTGCACAATGAATCCGTCGGCGATCTCGCCAGCCATCTCGGTCATGCGCGGCCCGACACCGGCGAGGAAGATACTCGGCAAACCGTACGGGTTCGGTCCAGGATTGAAGAACGGCGTCATCAACGTGTGCCGGTAGAACTCGCCGCGGAAGTCGAGCGGCGTGCCCTCATGCCAGGTTGTCCAAATCGCTCGGATCGCGAGCACAAGTTCGCGCATGCGCGCAACTGGTTGGGACCACGGCATCGAGAACCGCTTCTCGATGTGCGGCTTGATTTGCGTGCCGAGCCCGAGACGAAATCGGCCGTGGGACGCGAGCTGCAAGTCGTACGCGGTCTGCGCGAGGGTCATCGGGTTGCGTGCGAAGGCGATCGCGACCGCAGTCGTGAGCTGTACCCGCTCGGTATGTTCGGCGGCGAGCAACAGCGGAAAGAAAGGATCGTGCTGGCCTTCGAAGCTGAAGATCCCGTCGTAGCCCAACGCCTCGATCTCCGTCGCGGCGGCGGCCACCGCGCCGAGGCCGGTGCTCGTCAATGCGGCGTCAACGTTCATACGTCTCCTGTGGTTGAGAAACGGTGCCGGATCCATTCGGCCGCGCCGTAGGCAGCGGCGCACAGCGCGAGCACGACCACTGCGCCGACGGCGTAGGTGGCGTTGCTGGAGCCTTCACCCGGCGGGGGCGGCGCGGCCGAAAGCTCGCCGTATTGCGCGACGGTCGGTCCGAACACCACGAGACTGCGCTCTTGGGGCTCGGGGAGAAAGCCGGCGAACAGGTCGTTGCGGAATGCCTGCAACGTGTCGGGCTGGAAGAGGCCGACCACCGTGGCCTGCGCGACCGCGCGCTGCAGCATGAGGTGGGCCGCGTCGAGGCGGGTCGTGACGTCGGTGGTCGACGAGTACTGCCGGAACGTCGCCGCGCAGATATCGCACGTCAGGCCGCGCAGCATCGCCGTCGGGACGGTGGCGATCGTCGCGTGTTGGAGCGAAAGATCGACTGCCGGGCTTTCGGCCGGGCTGGCCGTCGTCTGGATACCGACACCCGCGAGCGCGTTGCGTATGAAGGTCGCGACCTGCTCGCTCGTCGCATCGGTCGGTGCCGAAAACGTGAGCTTTGCGATCGGTTGCGTCGCGACGACGGCTCGGGCACGGTCGGGTTGCGCGTCGAGCTCAGCGGTGAGGGACTCGACGGTCGGGTCGTCGAGCGCCCAGCTCGCGCCATTCGCGATCAGAGGGACGACGCCCGGCGTGCCGACACCGTCGACCGTTTGCGCGACGAGCTCGGTCCGGTCGATTGCGAGCGAGATCGCTTGTCGGACCCGTGCGTTGGGCAGGTGGTCGAAGAGAAGATATTGCGTGCCGTCGCTCGCATGATCGACGGTGACGTGCGCCAATGTCTCGAGACGACCGAGATCTGAGAAGGGCACGGCGCTTATCACGTCGACCTGTCCGTGCGCGAGCGCGCCGATCAGCGCGTCCGCACTCGTATAGGTCCGTAAGACGATCTGTTGGAGCGCGGGTCCGGCCGTCCTGTTCGTTGCGTCGAGCTCGACGGAATCGGCGGTGGCGTCAACGACGTGCCACGCGCCGTCGGACACGCCAAGTCTCGCCAAATTTGTGTCGAGGTCGGCGACGTTCGAGAACACGTGCGCGGGCACGACGTGGAGCAACAGGCCAGGCAGTAAGGGTTCGGCGAGCGTCGACGTGACCTCCACCGAATGTGAGTTCAACGCGCGTGCGTTGAGCCCCTCGAACATGCCCGCGGCATACGGCCAATGGTCGTCGCGTGCTCGGTCGAGCGAGTAGACGACGTCGGCCGCGGTGACCGGTTGACCGTCGGACCAGGTGAGGCCGGGCCGGAGGTCGTAGATCCAGCCGCGACCGTCCGGAATCGGCGACCACGCAGCAGCGAGTCCGGGTGTGGGGTCGAGGGTTTGGGGGTCGAGTGTGGTCAACGTCGGATATTGGAGGTTCCATACCTCGCGGGCGATCACGCTGTCTCCGTGCCGAGGATCAAGTGACCCGATCGGTCCGAGCGTTCCCACCGTCATGCGGAGCGGACCGGCCGCACCGGCGCGGTGAGCCGAACCGGTCGGCGCGAACGCGAGCCCGAACGCCAACATCGCGACCAGCGCGGCCATTGGTTTACGCACGACGCCAATGCTTCCGTGCCCGATCGCGCACGATCTGGCGGGTCGCGTTGAGGCCCGGAATGCCGGTCACGCCGCCGCCGCCGTGGGTCGCGCTACTCGCTTGGTATAAGCCGTCGATCGGTGTGCGAAAGTCGGCGTATCCGGGCGCGGGGCGCATATGGAAGAGCTGGTCGGGTGAGAGCTCGCCGTGAAAGATGTTGCCGCCGACGAGACCGTAATCGTGTTCCATCTCGAACGGTCCGATGACCTGGCGGTGCAAGATCGACCTGGTGAAGCCGGGCGCAACTGCGTCGACGCGTGCGATCACACGGTCGGCGTAGGCGTCGAGCTCCTCGGAACATGGCGACGCAGCCCACGTGTGGGGGACCCACTGGGTGAACATCGACACGACATGTTGTCCGGGCGGCGCGAGCGTCGGGTCGAACACCGACGGGATGCAGATGTCCGCGAACGGGAGTGCAGCCGCGCGGCCGGCGACCGCGTCCTGAAACGCACGTTCGACCTGGTCGAGCGATTCGGCGAGCACGATGGTGCCGCCGTGCACCTCAGGATCGAACCCGGGTTTGGCTGTGAACTCTGGCAGCCGGTCGACCGCAACGTTGACCTTCACGGTGCCGCTGCGTGTCTTCCATCGTTCGATGGCTGCGACGAAATCGGCGGGCAGGGCGGCCCGGTCGATCTGATCTAAGAACGTGATCTTCGGGTGGGTCGCCGCCACGACGATGTCGGCACGCAGTTCTTCGCCTGACTGGAGGGTCACGCCGCGAACGCGACCGCCACGAACGTCGATGCGCGCGACCGGTGCGTCGGTACGCACCGTTGCGCCGGCCGCGGTCGCGGCGGCGCGCAGCGCGTCACTGACCGCACCCATGCCTCCCTCCGGGAAACCCCACGAACCGAGTTGCCCTTCCCCGGCGTCGCCGAGTTTGTGATGCGCCATCACGTAGGCGGTCCCCGGTGAGCGAGGACCGGCCCAGGTTCCGATCACGCCGCTGACTGCCAGGACTCCTTGCATCTGCGGCGACGTGAACCATTCATCGAGCAGATCGGCGATGCTGGCCGTGAACAGGCGGGTCACGTCGCCGACGCCCGAGATCCCCAAGCGTCGCAAGGTCCACATCAGCCGCGCCTGGTCGACGAGATCTCGAGGTCGTGTCGACCCGAGGCTCGGTGGGATCGTCTCGAGGAGCGGGCCGAGTATGTCGGCGAGGTGTCCGAGCCAGACGTCCCATCGGTCGTACGCCGCGGCGTCGGTATGCGAGAACTGCTCAATCTGGGTACGGCGTCGTGCGGGGTCGTTGCCGGGGAGCTGGAGCGCGCGTCCGTCCCGGTAGGGGACGAAGTATCCATGCTGCGGGTAGATCTTGTAGCCGTGGCGCCGCAGGTCGAGCTCACGCACGATGTCGGCCGGCATGAGGCTCACGACGTAGGACAGCGCGCTGATCTTGAACGCCGATCCCCATGGCTGTTCGGTCGTGGCGGCGCCACCAACCGTGCTCCGACGTTCGAGCACGGTGACGCGGGCACCTCGCTTGGCGAGCAGACCGGCAGCAACGAGGCCGTTGTGCCCCCCACCGACCACGATCACGTCGAACGGCTCGCTCATGACGCAGCGAGGCTAACGGCCTGCGGCGACGTCGGGGCTCAGACTCGGGAAAAGACGAGCACGCGGTGCGAACGGCGGCGGGGGCGCGCACGATCAGGATCGGGGAGGGCGAGCAGCCGATCGATGGTCGGCTGCACCGAGCGAGCCCAGGTGTCGTCGTCGACGTCCCACAGGCCTGACCAGGTCCGCTGTTCGATGCGAGCCGCGTACTCGCGGGGGGTCTCGGTGTATTCGTCGGGTGTGGTGCGCTCGCGCCCGATGATCGAGAAACCGGCGGAGGCTGCAAACGCGATGGCGTCGTCGGCAGACGGTCCGCGTGCCGCGCGACCGATCTGCAACTCGAACGCGACGTCGTCGATGTCGTCTCGGCGTTCCTGGTCGTCGAAGCGGCCACCGCCGGCGAGGACGACGACGAGGTGTCCACCGGCTCGGACGATGCGGGCCGCCTCGGCGAGCGCGGCTGCGGGATCACCGACGACATGCAAGATACGCGCGGCGACGATCGCGTCGCACGATGCCGACTCGATCGGCACATGCATCGCGTCGCCCAGCGCGACCCGGTCGCCGATCCGGTCGCGGGCGAGCGCAAGCATGTTCGCCGACAAGTCGATGCCGACCACGGTGTGGCCGAGGTCAGCGAGGGCCAACGCGACGAGGCCCGTGCCGACGCCGAGCTCGACGACACGCGACGCGGGCGCGAGGTACCGGCTCGTCACCTGCGCGAACTTGCGTCCGACCGTGAGGCCGCCGCGGGTGCGGTCGTAGAACTCGACTGCCTGATCGAACGAGACAGAGTCGTTCACCGCGCAACCGCCCAGATCAACGGTTGCCACGCGTCCAGACCGGGCACGTCAGCCGCGGGATCTTTGGCGCGTTCGTCGGCGCGACGGAGCTCGAGGATGGCGGCCAGGTCGGGATCGGCGGCGAGCGCGGCGAGGTCGGCGTCGACGAGTGCGTCACCTTGCATCGACAGGGTCTGCTCGCTCCGCAAACTCAGGCGGGCGCGATAGGCAGGGTCTGTGGTCACGAGGTACCGCTTGGCGAGCACATGCGCGCCCACCAATCGTGCGACGCGTCGGCCCAGGAGCGGCTCGACGAGTGCGGCTCCCCGCCGTTCGTGGTCGCGGTGGTCGTCGGGGTATGCGATATCGGCGATGTCGTGGACGAGGCCGGCGACGGCCAGTTCGACATCGGCGGGTTGTCCGAGGCGCAGGATCGCTCCGCATTGGAGCGCGTGCGCGAGACCGTCGAGTTCCGGTTCGTCGCGCACGTCGGCTCCGCGCGCCAAGACCGCCATCAGATCGGAGACCGAGTCGGGCGGTTTCACGGCTCCATCTTCGCCGCTCGGCGAGCGGTGCGGCACGCGCTCGCGGCGGACGGTGCCGCCGAGACTCCGGCCGAGGGGCCCGGCCCGGTCGCTACGCTGGCGCGATGGTCGAAAAAGCACAGAACCGGCCCCGCAGCCACGAGGTCACCGACGGCAACACGCGTGCGCCCGCTCGAGCGATGCTGCGCGCGATCGGCATGACCGACGACGACTGGGGCAAGGCGCAAGTGGGCGTCGCGTCGTCGTGGAATGAGGTGACGCCGTGCAACATGCCGCTCGACCGGCTGGCGAAACGGGCCAAAATTGGTGTGCGCGACGCGGGGGGGTTCCCGATCGAGTTTGTGACGATCGCCGTGTCCGACGGGATCTCGATGGGTCACGAAGGTATGAGAGGTTCCCTGGTCTCGCGCGAGATCATCACCGATTCGGTCGAGTGCGTCATGCACGCCGAGCGTTTCGACGCGCTCGTGGCGTTCGCGGGCTGCGACAAAAGTCTTCCCGGCATGTTGATGGCCGCGGCCCGCATCAACCTGCCGTCGGTCTTCCTGTACGGCGGTTCCATCCTGCCCGGTCACTACAAGGATCAGGCGCTCGACATCGTCAGTGTCTTCGAGGCCGTCGGCGCGTGCTCGGCCGGAACGATCACCGAGAACGAGCTCGGCGAGATTGAGCGTCGTGCCTGTCCGACCGAGGGATCGTGCGCCGGCATGTTCACCGCCAACACGATGGCGTCGGTGAGCGAAGCGATCGGGATGGCGTTGCCGGGCAGTGCGAGCGCGCCCGCGGTTGACCGACGTCGTGACGACTTCGCCTACGAGTCGGGGCGGGCGGTGATGCGGCTGCTCGAACTCGATCTTCGGCCGCGTCAGATCATGACCAAGGCGGCGTTCGAGAACGCGATCGCGGTCGTGATGGCGCTCGGCGGCTCGACCAACGCGGTGCTGCACCTGCTGGCCATCGCGAACGAGGCGCGGGTGGAGCTCGAACTCGACGACTTCAATCGGGTCGGCGCGCGGGTGGCACATGTCGCCGACATGAAACCGCACGGCCGGTACCACATGACCGACCTGGACGCGGTCGGTGGCGTGCCGGTCGTGATGCGACAGTTGCTCGAGGCCGGCCTCCTCCACGGCGATTGCCTGACGGTGACGGGCCGGACCATCGCCGAAAACCTCGCCGAGCTCGCGCCACCCGATCCGGACGGTTCGGTGGTGCATCCGCTTTCCGATCCGATCCACGTTCAGGGCGGCATCGCGATCCTGCGCGGTTCGCTCGCACCCAACGGGGCCGTGGTGAAGGTCGCCGGCATCGACCAGCCCCGGTTCGACGGAACCGCGCGCGTGTTCGACGGTGAGGACACGGCGATGGACGAGATCCTCGCCGGCAAGATCCAGCCCGGCGATGTCGTCGTGATCCGCTACGAAGGACCCAAGGGTGGTCCCGGTATGCGAGAGATGCTCGCGATCACCGGCGCGATGAAAGGCGCCGGCCGAGGTGACGACGCCGCGCTCGTCACCGACGGGCGGTTCTCGGGCGGCACCCAGGGTTTTTGCGTCGGCCACGTCGCGCCCGAGGCGGTCGACGGCGGCCCGATCGCGTTCGTCGCCGACGGTGACCGCATCGTGATCGACGCCGATGCGCACACCATCGATCTGCTGGTCGACGCGGCCGACCTGGCCGTTCGCCGCAAGGACTGGAAACTTCCCGAGCCGCGCTACACCAGCGGCTTCTTGGCCAAGTACGCCAAGCTGGCCCAAGGCGCAGAGACCGGCGCCATTACGAACTTCTAGCCAACCGGGCGCAGATCCGCAGGCCACGTCGGCGAGGCGTCATCGCAGGCGCGGACCGGGCCGGCGTTCGTCGCCGCCGAGGAAGATCCGATGCCTGAAGTGTTGGAGGTCGAGGCCGCTCGTGCCGTCCTGTCCGGGTATGCGCTCGATCGGGAGATCACGCGCGTGCACGCACCTGACGGATGGTTTCTCAAACGCGGAACCACGGCGGGCGCGTTGCGTCACGCGCTCATCGGTAACCAGTTCACGCAGGCCCGCCGAATCGGCAAGCAGATCGTGCTCGACACGTCAGATCCCGGCGTGCGGGTCGGGGTGCACCTCGGCATGAGCGGCCGAGTGCTCGTCGACGGCGAAGAGGCGGGCGATCCGCTGTTGTACGCGAGCAACCGGCGCGTCCCCAAGTGGCACCGCTTCGGGGTGTATTTCGCCGACGGGGGCTCGTTCATGTTGCGCGATCCGCGCCGCCTCGGTGCGGTTGAGCTCGACCCCGACGAATCACGGCTCGGGCCCGACGTGCTCAGCCTCACTCCCGGCCAGCTCAACCGCGCGCTCGGGTCGAGTTCAGCGCCGGTGAAGGCGGTGCTGATGGACCAGGCCCGCGTCGCGGGGCTCGGCAACCTGTTGACCGACGAAGCGTTGTGGCGGGCGTCGATCGATCCCGCCCGGATCGCGGCCACGATCGATCCCGACGAGCGGCGTCGCCTGCATCGCGCGATCCGGACCACTGTGCGAGTGCTCGGCCGCCGGGGCGGGTCCCATACGGGCGATATGCCCCGCGACGTCGATATGGCGTGCCCACGCGACGGCGGAGCGCTGCAACGGCGGCGTATCGCTGGTCGCACGACGTATTCGTGTTCGGTCCATCAGATCTGACCCCCGTCGCCCATCGCGGCAAACGTTCGCCTACGCTCATCCGAGAGGCCGGCAAGGGGGTTGCTCGTGAGCGCACCACGGCAAAAGGTGTCGAGTCGGTGGCCGGTCTTGGCGGTCGTGGTTGCGGGAGCGCTTGTCCTGGCCGCGTGCGGGAGCGGTACGAAGACGGCCACGACCACGACCACGGTCGCGACAGTGGCCGGCTCGGGCGCGAACGTGAACGCTCCGCTTTCGAAGACGATCGGTGTCGGCGTGACGGCGAACACCGTCAAGATCGGTATCGCGCTCGTCGACTTCAGCTGCATCGCCCCGTACATTCAGATCACCCGCATCAACGAGGACGAGGTCTACAAGGCGTTCATCAAGAACATCAACGATCACGGCGGAATTGCGGGCCGGATGGTCGTGCCGGTGTTCCATACGTTCTGCCCGATTCAACCGGGCCCGGCCCTTTCGCTGTGCACCACGTTCACCGAGGACGACCATGTGTTCGCGGTGATGGGTGACTTCACCGACCTCACCGGGCAGGCGCAACCGTGCATCGCGAACCAGCACAAGACGGTGCTGATCACGATCGATCTGACCCAGCCGATCATCGATTCGTCGCCGCCCGGAATGATTCTCGGTTTCGATCCCATTCAGGAGCGGCAAGTCGCGGTCCTGCTCGAGCTGCTGCGCCGCCAACACATCCTCGTTGGGA
Source organism: Acidimicrobiia bacterium (assembly GCA_052148155.1). Taxonomy (GTDB): domain Bacteria; phylum Actinomycetota; class Acidimicrobiia; order IMCC26256; family PALSA-610; genus JBBQER01. Next base: position 40,121 of record JBKQIY010000181.1, read on the forward strand.
AGAAAGTCGCGGTGCTCGGCGAGGCGACGACCGAGGAATCGGTCCAGAAGGTGCTCCTCCCGGGCCTTAAGGCCATGGGCGTGGATCTCGGATCAACCGCGTCGCTCACCATCTCGGGAGCGGACACCACCGCGGCCTCGGCGCAGCTTCAGAGTTTCATCGAGAAATGGAAAACGGAGCATGTCAACACGGTGATCTTGTCGGGTCTGCAGGTCTCGGCGCAGCAGTTCGTACCTGCGCTCGTAAAGGCCATGCCCGGCGTTCAACTGATCGCCGACAACACGAACGTCGACGGGTACGGCCAGGACTTGCAAAAGGCCGGTGTCCGGCCCAACCCGTACGAAGGCATCCTCGCCGCGGGCGGGATGAGCTCACAAGCGTACGACCAGAGCGCACACTGGAAGACGTGCGCGGCCATCTACCAGAGCTACTTCCATACGACCGCGCCCAACGCCGAGGCTGTCATTCAGGGTCCGAACGGGCATACGGTCGACACCTTCGGCTCGATCACCGACGCCTGTTCCGAGCTCACGCTGTTCCAGGACATCGCCGACCGCGTCGGGAAGTACCTGAACGACGCCAACTGGGTGAACGTCGTCGATCACTACGGCAACATCCCGACGATGGACTCGCTGTACGGTTCGCTCCACACCGGCAAGTACGACTCTGGCGACACGTTCGCGCTCGTGGCTTTCGACTCGAAGATCGGACCCGAAGGTGACTGGCGATACCTCACCCCCGTTGAGGACGTCCCAGCTGAGTAGCGGCCCCGAAGCGCGCTTTTCGTGGTCGCCGCCTGCGTGGTAGAGTCCGAGTGATGTCGTCGCCGACCATTCTCGTAGTTATGTAGCGCACGGCCGCCGCGACGCGCCCGTGCGCTCTTCCACCCCTCGCCAACCGGCGAGGGGTTTTTCGTGCCCGCTGCCGTGTTGTCGAATCCAGCCGAAGAGGAAACCATGAAGCTGACCGGAGCCCAGGCCCTCATCAAGAGTCTCGAGACCGAAGGCGTGGAGGTCATGTTCGGCCTCCCGGGTGGGGCGATCCTTCCTGTCTACGACCCGCTCATCGACTCGTCGATCCGCCACATCCTCGTGCGTCACGAGCAGGGCGCCGGACACATGGCGTCGGGCTACGCCCATGCGACCGGCCGACCCGGCGTCGCGATGGTCACGAGCGGACCGGCGGCGACCAATATCGTCACACCGCTCTGCGACGCCTACCTGGACTCGATCCCGATCGTCGTGATCACCGGACAGGTCGCGTACAAAGCGATCGGCACTGACGCGTTTCAAGAGGCCGACACGGTCGGCATCACGATGCCGATCACGAAACACAACTGGCTGATCTCGGACGCCAACGACATCCCCCGTGTGATCCGCGAGGCATTCCACGTCGCGACGACAGGGCGGCCCGGCCCGGTGCTCGTCGACTTCCCGAAAGACGTCGCCAATCAGCAGATGGAGTGGTACTGGCCAGAGAAAGTTGACCTCCCCGGCTACAAACCGACCATCAAGGGCCACCCGAAGCAGATCAAGGACGCGGCGCGGCTCATCCAGAGCGCGACCAAACCGGTGATCCTCGCCGGTGGCGGCATCCTCAAGGCCAACGCGACGCCAGAGTTGCGCGAACTCGCCGAGCTTGCGCACGTGCCCGTCGTCACGACGCTGATGGCCCGCGGCGTGATACCCGACGCGCATCCGTTATGTCTCGGCATGCCGGGCATGCACGGCAACTACACCGCGGTGACGTCGATGCAAAAAGCCGATCTGCTCATCAACCTGGGTGCGCGCTTCGACGATCGCGTCACCGGAGATCCGAGCTGCTTCGCCCAGAACGCCAAGGTCATCCACGTCGACATCGATCCCGCCGAGCTGGGCAAGGTCCGCCGAGCCGAGGTGCCGATCGTCGGTGACGCCAAGCACGTGATCGGCGAGCTGATCAAGGCCGTGCGGTCGGAGCAGACCAAACACGGCGTCCCCGACACGTCAGCGTGGCTCGCGCAGCTGAACGCCTGGCAAGAGCAGTATCCGCTCAAGTACCAGCAGCTCGAGGGAGGACCGCTGAAGCCGCAGTTCGTCGTGGAATCGCTGCGCGCGAACACGCCCGACGACTGCATCCTCGTGGCCGGTGTCGGCCAACATCAGATGTGGGCAAGTCAGCTCTGGCAATTCCGTCAGCCGCGCACATGGGTCAACTCCGGCGGGCTCGGCACGATGGGTTACGCGGTCCCGGCCGCGGTCGGCGCCAAGGTCGGTCGTCCGGATCGCATGGTGTGGGCGATTGACGGCGACGGCTGCTTCCAGATGACCGCACAGGAGCTGGTCACCGCGAGCTCCGAACGGATCCCGGTCAAGATCGCGATCCTCAACAACGCGTACCTGGGGATGGTCCGTCAGTGGCAGGAGCTCTTCTACGAGGAGCGGTACAGCGAGGTGTACCTGTCGCCGGATCTTCCCGACTACGTCAAGTGGGCCGAAGCGATGGGTTGTGTCGGCATGCGCGTCGACAACGCCGACGACGTCGTCGCCACCATCGAAAAGGCGAACGACGTCGATGATCGTCCGGTCGTGATCGACTTCCGCACCGACTGGCGCGAGAAGGTGTACCCGATGGTTCCGGCCGGCGGGTCGAACGACAACATCATCCTCGGTCCCGAGTTCGGCGAAGGGGGTCGATAGTCGTGGCCAGCGGGCCGCATCACATCTTGACCGTCACCGTCGAGAACAAGCCGGGCGTGCTTTCGCGAGTGGCCGGCCTGTTCTCGCGGCGTGCATTCAACATCTTCTCGCTTGCGGTCAGTCCGACCGACGACGAACGCTTCAGCCGGATGACGATCGTCGTCGACGCCGAGACGGCGCCGCTCGAACAGGTCGTGAAGCAACTCAACAAGTTGATCCCGGTTCTCAAGATCACTGAGATCGCGCCGGGCGACGGCGTGGAGCGCGAGCTGATGATGGTCACCGTGCAGGCAACCGCCGAGTTGCGGACACAGGTGACCGAGCTGGCGTCGATCTTCGACGGCAAGATCGTCGATGTCGGATTTGAAGCGCTGACCATCATGGTCGCCGGAGAGGCCGACAAGCTCGACGCGTTCAGCGACCTCGCCAAACCGTTCGGCATTGTCGAGCTCCAGCGCACCGGCCGGATCGCGCTGGCGCGGGTCGCTCGCCAGCCCGCCCGGCTCCGCTCCGTGAAAGCTGCCCGCGCCTGATTTTCCACCGTTGCATCCGTGACCCACAATGTGTGTGGGTCTGAGACGCATCGACCCTTGCCCCTTTGACCTGGGAGAACGTTGAATGGCTGCCACCGTCTACTACGACAACGATGCCGACACGAGCCTGATCGCCGACAAGCGGGTCGCCATCCTCGGGTACGGCTCACAGGGTCACGCACACGCGTTGAACCTGAAGGACTCGGGTATCGACGTGATCGTCGGGCTGCGCGAAGGTTCGGCGTCGAAGGCCAAAGCCGAGGCCGCGGGTCTGCGGGTGCTGCCGACCGCCGACGCGGTCCGCGAAGCCGACATCGTGATGATCCTGCTCCCCGACACCGAGCAGAAGAAAGTCTACGAAGCCGAGATCGAACCGAACCTTGTCGACGGCAACTCCCTCGCGTTCGCGCACGGGTTCAACATCCATTTCAAGCAGATCGCGCCGCCCAAGGGTGTCGACGTGTGGATGATTGCGCCCAAAGGTCCCGGTCACCTGGTGCGGCGTACCTACGACGAGGGTGGCGGTGTGCCGTGTCTCGTCGCGGTTGAGAGCGACGCGACCGGCAAAGCCAAACAGACCGCGCTGGCGTACGCCAAAGGTATTGGCGGGACACGCGCCGGCGTGCTCGACACGACTTTCGAAGAGGAGACCGAGACCGATCTCTTCGGTGAGCAGGTCGTGCTGTGCGGCGGGCTCGTCGAGCTCATCCGCAACGGCTACGAGACGTTGGTCGAGGCCGGCTACCAACCCGAGTCCGCCTACTTCGAGACGTTGCACGAGGTGAAGCTGATCGTCGACCTCATCTATGAGGGCGGCATCGCGGCGATGAACTATTCGATCTCCGATACCGCCGAGTACGGCGAGATGTCGCGCGGTCCGCGCATCGTGACACCGCAAACGAAAGCCGAAATGAAGAAGATCCTCGGCGAGATCCAGTCAGGATCGTTCGCCAACGAGTGGATCGCCGAGAACGAAAACGGCCGGCCCAACTTCAACAAGATGCGCGAAACCGCGGCGAAACACCCGATCGAGAAGGTCGGCGCCGAGCTCCGAGGGATGATGCCGTGGATCGCGGCGGGCAAGCAGCGCGTGCAGGACGTGTCCGGCGGTTAGCGCCCGCTCAGGGTTCGGGCTCGACCAGCAATCCGATTCCAGCACGTCGCGTCGGAGCTGTTCGAGGGGGTTCGACGATGTGGGCGTTGCTGGCGTGTTTGATCGCACCGCGACTGCAGGTCGAGTCCGCGCGTCGACGGCCGCAGGCTCGTCGTAGCCGGCCGCGCTCATGAGGTCGCGGGACGGCACGCCCAGTGCGTCGGTCCTCGACGTCGGATGCGCGGATAGGCGCGAACGCGAAACTCGGCGACCGCGGTCCGTGGGAGAAGGCCACAGCGGTGCGTCGGATAGCCGGGCTACACCTGGCAGGGTCGCCCAACGATCGACCGTAGCGGTCGCGTTTGGCTGTGCGGTGACTCCGTCGCCGTTCCCGGCCTGTTGTGCGAGGTCGCGTGGGCGGGTGCCGTCGCCGCCGGCCGAGCGGTTGCGGTCACGCGCGCATCTTCATCCCGTCGAGCATTTCGCGGGTCGAGTCTGCATGTCCGGCGTGATGCGCGGTCTCCTCAATGAGGTGCAGCAGTACCCATCGCAGGTCGATGGGATCCTCGAACCCGAGCAGCACGTGCGCGGGCCCGAGCCCACGTTCGTCGCCGAGGCACGGCGTCTCGAGGCTCGGCGCGGCGCGCACGATGCGTTCCGAACGTTGCGCCTGCCGCGCGTAGGCGTCGATCACGGCGGTGCCGGTGACGTCGGTTCCCACCGAAAATTCTTTCTCGCGGGCGGGGAATTCGGACCCGAGGTAGCGACCCTCGATCCAGCGCCACTCCGTGTGCGTCAAATGGTTGACGACACCGATGATCGGCAGGAGCCGGCCGCCGGGAGTCCATCGAAGCTGCTCCTCGGTCAGACCCGTCGCGGCGGCGACGACCTGCTCTCGCTGCCACCGAACAAAGCCGAGCAGGAGTTCGGTCTCGTCGGAAGTCGGCGCGGGGGACCGCGGTTCGTTGAAGCTCACTCCAGTCGCTCAGCTGTTTCGTGTGGTCAGATGATCTTGAAGACGTCGAGGATGCGTCCTGCATACGCGGCGTCTCCGTCGATCGTCGTGACCGTGCGCCACGGACGGCGCTGGGTTCCCCAAATTACGAAGTCGTGCGTGTCCGACGACACCGTCGCGACCGAGTCGGCCGCCGCCCCTTCGCGTACGAGCACGCGGCCGCCTTCGCCGCCGGGACCGATCGACCATGTGCCACCTCCGACACCGGCGAGGACGAGGGTGATCGGCTTGTCAACGAAGGTGAGCTTGTCCGCACACATCCAGGGAAGACCGGCCAGCATCCACTCGATCGTGGGCGCGAGGCGCATCTCGTCGCGTGGCGGCTGCGATCGGTCGATCGGGCCGTTGGGCTTGAGGATGTCGTTGCGGAGGTGACAGTAGTTATCGAACAGGAACGTGCTCGGCATGATCGCCATCGGGTGGGTTCCGAGGTCGCCCATCGGGAGCAAGGTCTCCGACATGGGTGGTTCCTGAAGTGTCGCGCCGAGGTCGGCGACCTGAGCGCTGTAGGTCTCGTACTCGGCGAGCACTTCCTCAATGGTCCACGCCCGTCGCTCGGCGACCGGACCCTCCATGCCGTTCTCGGTGCCGCCGCTCAGGTCGGGCATGACTGACGGGTCGGCAACTCCGTGCAAGATGCTCGCCATATGTGCAACGACGTCGCGCACCGTCCAGCCGTCGCAGTCCGATTGGGCGTCCCACTCGTTGTCGGACAGGCTCTTTGCGATCGTGAGGGTCGCGTCGCGCTCAGCTCGTAATCCCTCGACTGCCAATGTGCTCATCGGTTCCCCTTCAGTTGTCGCATTCAGCTCCTCGGCACCTGCGACCACGGCAGGTCGCGGTCGACGCGCGGCTCGCCCGGCAAACCCAGTATGCGTTCACCGAGGATGTTGCGCATGATCTCCGAGGTGCCCCCTTCAATAGAATTCGCGCGCGAACGCAGGAACAGCTTGCGCGCCGAACCGGGCGCGCCATCGAGCAGTGCCTCGTTCGGTCGGCGGAACGTGTAGTCGTAATCGATGATTCCGGCCGCGCCGAGCGTCTCAATGCACCACTCGTAGACCGACTTGTTCAGCGTCGCGAACGCGAGCTTGGCGATCGACCCTTCGGGCCCGGGATTGCCGGTCCGAGCCTTCTGGGCGGCCCGCATGTTCGTGAGTCGGAGCACCTCCGCATCGCACCACAACTTCATGAGTTGATCGCGTCGCGCCGGCGAACGGTCGGTGGTGGTGTGCTTCCACGTGTAGAGCGCTTCGGCGATCGACCCTCCCCCGCGCTTGGGGCCGCCGACGCCGGCGCCGATCGTGGTGCGTTCATTCATCAGCGTGGTCATCGAGACGCGCCAGCCGTCGCCAACGTCACCGATGCGGTCAGCGTCGGCCACACGAACATCGGTGAGGTACACCTCGTTGAACTCTGCTTCACCGGTGATCTGGCGTAACGGCCGCACCTCGACGCCGGGCGCGTGCATGTCGACCATGAAGTACGTGAGGCCCTTATGTTTCGGCAACTCGGGGTCGGTGCGAGCGACGAGCATCCCCTTGCCTGCAAGGTGCGCGAGTGTGTTCCAGACCTTCTGACCGTTGACGACCCACTCGTCGCCGTCACGTACGGCTCTCGTGGACAGACCGGCAAGATCAGAGCCGGAACCGGGCTCGGAGAAAAGCTGACACCACACGTCTTCGCCGGTGAACATCGGTCGGAGTGCACGGCTGCGCAACTCGTCGCTCCCGTGCGTCACCATCGTGGGCCCGGCGAGATAGAGGTTGAAGAACAACATGCTTTGCGGCGGCGCCGCACCGGCTTCGCGCAGCCGGGTCTCGATGTGACGTTGAAGCCGCGGTGCGAGGCCGAGGCCACCGAAGTGCTCGGGAAAGTGGACCCACGCCAGCCCACAGTCGTATTGCGCGCCGCGCAACGTCACCGAGTCGGTCGAACGGGGATCGTGCGAGGCCAGGAGCTCGTCGACGAGGGCGTCGACCTTCGAGACCTCGGTGTCATTTCCACCCATAGCCCGAGCCTATTCTCACAGCGTGACGGGCGTCTCGGGTGCGGTCCAGCCCGACCTCTTCCACCCACGTAAGCAATGGCATTCTCGCGTTCGTAAGGCCTCTCGCACGCCGGGTCAGCGCCGGCTGTTCGGCGTGGCGTTCGCCGTCGCCTTTCGGTGATCACGCCGTGCTTCCTCAGAACTGTCGGCGGCGTCGCGTCCGCCGGTGTTCCGGCCGGCACGCGAACCGGCAACGTGATCACGAGCTGGTGGAACCCGGCGTCATGGTGGTGATCGTGTGTGCGTTCCTGGCCTCGGTCTACCTCGCGGTTGACGCCGCGCGGCGCGGCCGTCCGAAGCTTGTCAACACGTTTCGCCAAGGTGCGGTGGCCGGCGTGATCGTGTTGCACGCCGACGCACCCGACCTCTTCCACGGGCTCACACATCATGGGGCGCCCTTGATCGTCGTCTCGGCGATCTCAGGTGCGTCGACACTGGTATCGGTCGGCTTGGCGCCGATTCCAAGTCGCGCGATACCTCGCCGCCCTGGCGGTCATCGCGGTGTTGTGGGGCTGGGCGACCGGTCAGTATCCGTGGATGCTTGAGCGTCAACTCACGATCGGGGCCGCGGCAGCACCCCGGGCGACCCTGGTCGCGGACCTCGTCGCGCTCGGCGCGGGATCGCTGCTGTTCGTGCCCGCGCTCACGTGGCTGTTCGTGCTGGTCCAGCGCGGTGATCTGGCGAACGAGTGAAGCCCGGCGTTGACCAGTCGGTTACTTCGTCGTCGCGATTCCGCCGTCGACGGGTATCACCGCACCGGTCAGATAGGAACCGGCACGACTGGCGAGGAAGATCGCGGTGCCGGCCATGTCGTCCGGTCGACCGATGCGACCCAAGGGTGACGAACGGGCGATGTCGTCGCCGAAGTCGCGCAACGTCGCGGCCATCATCTTCGATTCAAATGGTCCGGGCGCGATCGCGTTGACCGTGATGTGCTTGCGTCCGAGGTTGCGTGCGAGATGACGCGTCAGTTGGTGGATCGCGGCTTTGCTCGACGAGTACGAATAGGTCTCGAGCATCGGTACTTGGATCGCGTCGATCGAACCGATGTTGATGACACGCGCCGGATCGTCGGCAGTGGCGGCTGCCTGTAGCAGCGGAAGCAGCGCGCGGGTCAGGAAAAACGGGGCTTTCACGTTGAGGTCCAGCACCTTGTCCCACGCGTCTGCCGGGAACTCGGCCATCGGCGCGCCCCAGGTGGCGCCCGCGTTGTTCACCAGGATGTGCAGCTGGGTCTCGCGGGCCGCGACTTCCGACGCGAGCGCGACGCAGGCGGCCTCGGTGGCGAGATCGGCGGGCAGGCTGACGCAGCTGCCGTGCGTGGAGAGCTCGGCCGCCATCTCGTCGCAGACGTCCCGCTTGCGGGACGAGATGTAGACCGTTGCTCCAGCCTCCACAAAACCTCGGGCGATCATCGCTCCGATCCCGCGGCTTCCGCCGGTCACGAGCGCGTTCTTTCCCTCGATGCTGAACAGATCCGACACGCGTTCCCCTTGATCATGGGCTGGTCTGGTCCGCAACCTATCCCGCCATCAGCGATGATCCGGCGGGCGGCCAGCCACGAACAACGCGTGGGTTGAACCGCGCTGGTGGGGCTCACCGGCGTGGACCAGACCATCGGCCGCACTGCAACACAAACCGCCGCTCCGCGAGCGGAAGTCGTGCTCGAGTTTCGGTGGTCGAGGGCCGCGCGTGTGGACGGACGCGGCGTGCGTGCGCGCGACGACAGCGACTCGAGCTCAGCCGGCCGCGGCTTCGCCACCGTCGGCGTTGTTGGCTTCTTGCTGCTTTTCGATCTCGGCGATCTCGGCGACCTTGGCGTCGATCTGCGCGGCGGCATCGTCCGGTGCCTCGTTGCGTTTTTGGGCGACGACAAGTGCACCGATCTCCTGGCACAACTCGGAGATCTTCTTCTGGAGTCTGGTGTCTTCCAACTTTTCCTTGCCGACCGCGGTCGCGTGCTTGGCCTGATCGGCAGCCTTGCCGGCAGCGTCTTTGACCTTGTCCATGAATCCCGTGTCAGAAGCCTTGCCGGCGGCGTCTTTGACCTTGTCCATGAATCCCACGTCAGACCTCCAGATGTTGAGGACAGGCATGTTACTTGTGAAGCGTGAGCCCCTTGTAGCCGTCGGCGAATCCGGCTGCGCGTAGCAACGGCGCGTACGGCGCCGTGCGCGCGGGTTCGTCGTCGATGCGCTCGATTTGCAATCGGCCGAGTCGGCCCTCCTTGTGGGCCTCGACGACTGCGTTGACCCACACGTTGGGGTCTTCGATCGCGCCGACCGCACCGAACGTCAGCAGTGTTCGCCCGCCGCGTTCCAGATACGCGACGCATGCACCGTCGACGAGCACGACGTGCGCGCCGGCCGCGCGCGTGGGTCGGCTCGCACCGGAATGCTCCGGCCAGCTCAGAGCCGCTCCATACGGCTGCGCGGGGTCGGTCGCCGCGAACACGACCACCCGGGCGGGATCGTCGCCCGGCGGATGCCGATGGGCTCGCAGCCGATCGACTGCGCCCGGCAACGCGAACTGCGCGGCGCCGAGCCCGGCCACGAACCAACCGCGTCGGACACGCCCAGCTTCCTCGAGCGCCCGCAACACCGGATACACACCCGCAAAGCCGCCAGGTGTGCCTTCGCCGCGCACGGCTTCGCGGGTGACGACGCCGTGACGCTCGAGGAGTTGCAGCGCGATCGCGTGGGTCACCTCGGTCCGCGTCGGCGCAGGATCGAGGATCGTGGCGACGAGTGACCAACGCCCCGACCCGGCGGGAGGGCCGAGACGCGTCAGGCGGCCTGGGTGCGGGCGAGCACGGTTCGCTCGCCTCGCCGCCACGCGTCGAGACGCGCGCAGGGGGCCGAACGTGTCGTTCGTGATCTCGCCGGCCCAGACGAGGTCCCACAGCGCGTTTAGGAGTACCGCTTCGTCGGCGTTGCCGGCGGCGGCGAGGTCAGGCCAAAACGATGCGCCCGCCTGCGCGAGGTGGCCACGGATCGCGTCGTGCAACGGGCCGGTCGGAGGCTCGGGAAGCATCACTGAAGCGGCGAGCTGGCGGGCGCGGTCGCGGAAGAACAGGCGCACTTTGCCGTCTTCGGCGCCGAGCGCGCCGGCGCCGGTCCATACGAGGTCGCCCGCCGCGCACAGTTCGTCGAGCATCGCGGCCCGGTAGCCGTCGACTCGCGCGGGGAGCACGTCACGTTCCAACACGGAGACCGGGATCGCGACGCCCTGCAGCTGTTCGATGGCGATCACCAGCGCGTCAGTCCCTCGACGGCCGCGCCCGATACCGTGCCACGCGCTGAGGAACCGTACGAAGGTGGACGCATCGACCGGCTCCACCTCATGGCGGAGCGCGGCGAGCGAACGTCGGCGCAGCGCGCGGAGCACACCCGTGTCGCACCACTCGCGTTCGACCCCGCCCGGGCGGAACTCGCCGTGCACGATCCGACCGGCGGCTGCGAGCCGCGAAAGTGTCGCCAGCGTTCGTTCGGCGCTGAGACCGAGTCGCGCCGCGACCTCGTCGATCATGAAGGGCACGTGGGTGCGGGCGTAGCGAGCAACGAGATCGTCGAGCGGATGCGAGACCGGATCGGTGAACGCGGTCGGCAATCCGGCCGGGATGGCGAAACCGAGTCCGTCGCGCAGCCTTGCCGCGTCCTCGACCGCGGCAAGTTGTGTCCCCACACGGATCACCCGTCGCTCGTGCAACAACGCGTCGATCCAGACGTCCGGATCGGCGGAGCAGCGCGCCCGGATCTCGTCGACGTCGAGGGGACCAAGGTCGGCGAGCAGATCGTGGAGGTCGTCGGCATGACGGGCTCGGCGCTCGGCAACGAGGCGTTGGAGTTCGAACTCCAACGCCACGATCACCGCCGGGTCGAGCAGCTCGCGCCGCT
>JBKQIY010000182.1:0-10012 GCA_052148155.1 Acidimicrobiia bacterium
CGGTGGCGGCGTTGACGTCGATCCATGCGCCGTGCTCGATGGCCGTCCGGGTGGTGGCGAGGAACGCGTGCGCTTGCCGCGCGGTCGAGAACGTCTGCGGTGCGAGATGCTCGACACTCCCGACGCGATAGCGCGCCTGGAACCGACCTGACGGCAAGCGACGGACGCTTCCCCACGGACTCCGGCGTGTCATCGCGACCTGCTCTCGCGATGAACAAGTGTGCGCGCACCCCGGGGAGATGTGGCACGAAGTGGCACGAGCCTGGTCGGCGCGCCCAGACGCGCGACGGGTCGAACCTTTGACCAGGTTCGACGCGGAGAGCGGGCGACGGGAATCGAACCCGCGTTCTCAGCTTGGGAACGGCCCGAAGGAATTGCGCGGCTCATGGGGAATCGACGTTAGTGCTGGTCACTTATCGCGTCGAGTGCGCACTGTTTTTCAGTGTTGCGCAGCGTTCGCGCGCGGTTGTGGCACGGATGTGGCACGCGGACCTTCGACTCCGACGTACTCGCGGTGTAGGCGCGCGCCGTTCCCGTCGGCGGTCGGGGTTCACGCCTTCTCGCGGTGGGGCAGCTCTCGTTCGCTGAACCACTCCCGGAACCACTCCCGCCCGCAGGTCAGCGGGTATTGGCGATCACGAAGCTGGGACGCGCCGCTTCGTCGCAGTCGCCCGGCCGCGTGGCGCGATCGTCTTCTTCGGTGCTGAGGATGTCTCGGTGGATCCCTTGCCTACGAGTTGAGCGGCGCGCTGGTGTGACACGCCGAGGGCTGCACCGATGTCTCGGACAGTCAGCCCTCGCTGAGCCAAGCGGCGAGCGATCACGCGCGTACGTTCGGCCGCTTCAGTTTGCAGTCGTTCGGCGTCCACTCGGACAGCACGTACCGCAGCGAGATCATCACCAAACCCGGGCACGCGCGGGTCGATCTGCACGGCGAACTTGCCCTTGGGCGCATGGCCGACGCTCACCGCGAGGTCGATCGCTTCCCGCGCGAACTTCTCGACTTGATCGAGCCGGCGCGCCTGCGTGAGAACTCCGGGAAGCTCCAGCACGCGCACCGCCCACCATCCGGCCTCGTCTCGCTCCGCGACCACGGTGTACGTCTTCACTTGATCCATCCCTTCCCAAGACACGGCTCGAGCGTTTCCCGAATGTTGCGCAGCGTCCCCGGTGCGACTTCCTTGCCGTGGATCACGAGCACAGCCGTGCACTTCCCGCATCGCACGATCAGGTGCGAGCCTTCTTGGCGGACTTCCTCGCAACCGTGCTGCCGCAGGATCTTCAGCAACTCCTTGACCTTGATCGGCTTCACAGTAGGATCAGTCTAGCTGCTAGACAGATCAAGTCAAGTAGACTTGACTATGCCTGACCAGCGGAGTTCGAGCGCGAAATAACGGGGCTATCCCGGGACGGCATCGGTGGCGAGGCCCCAACCCCCGAACGCCCGCCCGTTCGGCGCGATCCCCGCGGCGTGGTCGGTCAGGCCACGGCGCCCGAACATCTGCGCTCGACGAGCCCCGATTGCAGGGTCGCCGGTGAGTATCCGGAGAGCCCGTCGTCGTCGAGTGAGTCGGACGACGTGCTGACTCGGATCACTCCCGGAACCACTCCCGTCGGGTTCCGCCTGCGGAACCTGCAAGTGTGTCTACCCTAGTTCGTGCATTGGTCAGGCATTGAGGTTGTGGTGTCATGGGTTTCGGGTCAGTGGGTTTTCGGGGCATGGTTTGGGCGCGGTGGGGTGGCGGTGTAGTCGGGTTGGAGTGGTTGGGGCGTCGTCTCGACGTGGTCGTTGCCTATTCGTTGGGGTCGGCGTCCGCGCTCTGGAATCGGTGACGCGTCGGTAATCGCGACCGCGCGCCAACCGCTGATGCCTTGCCGATCCTTCCGGGTTCCCGATTGCAAGCGCGACACCCTCGAACGGCCGGATATCGCGCCTCCGTCCCGGCGTTATGGGACGCCCGTGGCCTGTCGTTCTGGGACGCGTCTTCTGGGATATAGGCGCTTCGGCGTGTGCGGTCCGCCTGTCCTGCGTAGGGGCTGCTGGGAGCTCGTTGAAAATGCCCTTCGGCCTGGTGGAGTGCCAGAATCGCCGCCCGGTGTTCTTTGTCTGAATCGGTCAGGGGTGGGTCGGTGTCTTCGTCGGTAACCGCGACGTTCGTGTTCACGGATTTGGTGGACTCGACCGCGACCGCGGCGCGGCTCGGTCTGGAAGCGGGCGAGGAGTTACGCCAGGCGCATTTCCGGTTGTTGCGGGGCGCGGTGGTGGCGTCGGGTGGGGTCGAGGTGAAGAACCTGGGTGATGGTCTCATGGTGATGTTCTCGTCGCCGAGCCGGGCGTTGGCGGGCGCGGTCGGGATGCAACAGGCCATCGAGCATCACAACCGTTCCGATGGTGAGCCGCTCGGCGTTCGCATCGGTATGAGTGCTGGCGAAGCGGTCGAAGAAGACGACGATTACTTCGGCGATCCGGTGGTCGAAGCGGCCCGGTTGTGCGCGGCCGCGAGCGGCGGGCAGATCCTCGCGACGGAGATCGTGCGAACGCTGGTGGGCCGAAACGCGACGCAGACATTCGTTGCGGTCGGGTCGCTGGCGTTGAAGGGCATTCCCGAGCCGGTCGACGCGGTGGAGGTGTTGTGGGAGCCGGCAGTAGTGGTCGGTTCGATCGCGTTGCCGGGCCGGCTGGTGGGCGCGGCGTCCGATGCGCTGTTCGGGTTCTTCGGTCGTAGCGGTGAGCTGGGGGCATTGGAAGAGGCGCGCAAGGTTGCGCATACGACCCGGCGTTGTCAGGTCGTGTTCGTGGCCGGTGAGGCGGGGATGGGGAAGACCGCGCTGGTCGCCCAGGTAGCTCGGGCCGCGCACGACGCGGGCTCGGTCGTGCTGTTCGGTCACGCCGACGAAGATTTGGGCATCGCGTACCAGCCGTGGATCGAGGCACTGTCAACGCTGGTGCGTGACGGTGATTCGGCGTTCGTGGCTGCGTTGCCGGCAGCACAGCGCGGCGCGTTGGCGCGGCTGGTGCCTGCGCTGGTGGCGGATGCGGTGCGGGTCGGGGATCCGGATACGGAGCGGTTGCTGTTGTTGGAGGCGGCGAGTGAGTTGCTGGCGGCGGCTTCCAAGGCCTCGCCAGTGTTGTTGGTGCTTGACGACGTGCATTGGGCGGACACGGCCAGCTTGCAGGTGTTCCGTCATGTGATCGCGTCGACGACGCCGATGGACCTGACGATCGCCTGCACCTATCGGGACACCGACCTCGCTCGGGGCGATGCGTTGTCGAAGCTGCTGGCTGATCTGCATCGCGAAGCGCACGTTCTTCGGATCGCGCTCGCCGGCCTAGAGGACAACGAGCTGGTCGACCTGATCGCGGCGGCGGCCGGCCACGAGCTCGACGACGCCGGTGTCGGGCTCGCGCACGCGTTGCGTCGCGAGACCGACGGCAACCCGTTCTTTACGGCGGAGATGTTGCGGCACCTGGGCGAGTCCGGCGGCATCGTCTTTGGTGACGACGGCCGCTGGAGTGTTGCCGGCGACCTCGACGAGTTGGGTTTGCCGTCCAGTGTCCGTGACGTGGTCGGGCGGCGCGTCGAACGCCTCGGCGACGAGGCACTGCGCGTGTTGTGTTTGGCGGCGGTGATCGGCCGCGAGTTCGACATCAGCCTCCTGTCCACGTTGGCCGACATCGGCGAGGACCCACTCCTCGACGTCATGGACGCCGCGGTCGCCGCCGCGGTTCTCGTCGAAAGCGGAACAGCGGACCGGTACCGCTTCGCCCACGCGCTGATCCAACACAGCCTCTACGACGAACTCAGCCCCACTCGCCGTGCCCGCGCCCACCAACGCATCGCCGAAACCCTCGAAACGCAGGCGGCACCACGGGACGCGGCGACATTGGCGGAGTTGGCGCACCACTGGGTAGCCGCGACCCGCCCCGCTGACCTGGCCAAGGCCCTCGGCTACGTCCGCCTTGCCGGCGACGCGGCTCGCGACGCGCTCGCACCCGACGACGCCATCCGCTGGTACATGCAAGCCCTCGACCTGCTCGACCGCCAACCCACACCCGACCGACACCAACAAGCCCAGCTGCTCTCCGCGCTGGGCGCGGTGCAACGCGTGGCCGGGAGGCCCGAATATCGCGAGACGCTCACGCGAGCCACCGATCTCGCCGAACAACTCGACGACATTGAGACGATCGTCCGAGCCGCGCTGGTGTTCAAGAGAACTGGGCACGACAACATGATCGGAGACGACGAGGCGAAAACGATCTTGCGAGCTGCGCTCGACCGCGTCGGCCCCAATGCCACAACCACGCGGGCGAAACTGCTCGCAGAGTTCGCGAATGTGCACGACGCCGGATCCGAATGGCAAGCCCGCCGAGATCTCACCCTCCAAGCCCTCGACATGGCCCGGCGAACGAACGACGCCGCCACGTTTGTCGAGGTCATCACCGATAACAACATTACGCTTGAGACGCCCGCCCAACGCGACGAGGTCCTCGCAGATATCGAATCGGCCGCCACGATGGCTGACGGAATCGGCGACCCCATAACACGCGCCCGAATCTGCACGCCGATGATGTGGGTCTGTTATCAGCGCGCCGACATTGCGGGAGCGGACACCGTCCTCGCCAAGCTAGAGGCCCTCGCCGATCAAGTCGGGCTGCCATACCTCCGTTACCACGCCGCGCAGTTCTCCGCCGGCCGGTTGCTGCTGGCGGGACGTGCAGGCGACGCGGAGACCTCCAACGAACGCGCCCTAGAGTTCGGCACGGCGGCCGCGATACCTCAAAGCCTGGCGGCCTTTGGCGGGATCCTCTATGCCATCCGTCTACACCAAGGACGGCTGGACGAGATCGCCGACTTCCTCATCGACGCCGCCCGCGAGAACCCCTCGATTGCCGCACTCCGCTCTGCCGTCCCCTTGATGCTCTGCGAGCTGGGGCGAACAGACGACGCGCGTGAACACCTCGCCGCGGAAGCCGTTACTGGCTTCGACTTCCCCTACGACGGCCTGTGGCTCTCCGCGATGACGAACATGACCGATGTCGCGGCGACCACAGGAGATCACGCCTCCGCCCGCACGCTCCTTGCAACCCTCGGACCGTTTGCCACCCATGTGATCAACCCCAGCCCAGCACTCGCGTTCGGAGCGATCGGCCGCGCACTCGCACGCGCCGCAACCCTGCTCGGCGACTACGACCAAGCCGAACAATGGTTCGCGACCGCGCACGACATCCACAACCGACTCCAAGCCCCCTACTGGACAGCGCGCGGCCAACTCGACCACGCCGACCTCTACCTCGCCCGCTGCGCCGACGGCGACTTCGAACGCGCACGCGACCTTGTGCAAACCGCTGGCGAAACCGCGGCCGAATACGGCTGCGGAGCACTCAGCAGACGGGCCAAAGCACTCCTCGACGCCATCTAGGACGGTTCGGACGCGAAAGAGATCCTCGGATCGCGCGAAGCCGAGCAGAACGCGTCCCAATAACGCGCGCCAGCGAAACAGACCGCCATCCCGGTTGTGCCGAAGTGGGATGCCACGTGTTTCAAGAAGTGGGACAGCCGAAGGGTCCCTGGCGCTTCGAGCCGGCGACCGGACTGTGACGCAACGTCACGAGCAGGTGCGGGCATCCCACCGTGAAAGTCAGCTGCTGCGACTCTCGCGAAGCGCAATGACGCGAGCCGAATTTTGTGGCGCCGCTCGGGCGATGGCCTCGTTCAATGCGTGGGCGATGGCCTGGTCTCGCTCTTGCGTCGCGTGCTGGTAGATGAGCGCGGCGCGGGGAGACGCGTGACCCATGCGAGCCATGAGCTCTCTCGTGGTCGCGCCGGTGGTGGCCGCGAGCGTCGCTCCGGTGTGACGGAGGTCGTGGTTAAGCCGATGTCGGCTTAAGCATGATTATGCCGACGTTCGCGTTATGCCGATGTTTCCGAGAACATCCTGTTCGCCGGTGGTGAGCGACCAGAGATTGTCGGCATAATCAGAGCGCCTCCAAGAACGCGATGAGCGGATCCGGAGGCCGATAGCGGCCGGGCTTCACATTGAGTGGGGTGACGCGGTCGATCGCTTCCTGCTTATGGGTCATGTCGGCGTGCAGATAGATGTTCGTTGTGGCGAGCTGCTCGTGGCCGAGCCAGAGCGCGATCACGGTGACGTCGTTGCCCGCGAGCAGGAGGCGCATCGCAGCGGTGTGCCGAAGGGTGTGCATGGTGACGCGCTTCGCCTTGATCGACGGACACCTTGCCTCCGCCAACGCGACATGGTGGGCGAGCCGATGCTCGACGGCGTCTCGGCTGAGCCGCTTTCCTGTGCTTGTCGCAAAGAGCGGGTCGCTCGGCGTTCCAGCCCGCTCGGTGAGGAAGGCCTCGAGGATCTCGACCGTGCTCGAGACGAGCGGGGTGCGTCGCTCTTTCCTCCCTTTGCCGAAGGTGTGCACGTTGGCTGCGCGGCCGAAGGTCACGTCCGCGCAGCTGAGTCCGACGAGCTCGGAGATCCGAAGTCCCGTCTGGATCGTGAGAGCGAACATCGTCTGATCGCGTCGGCCGGTCCACCGTCGCTGATCGCAGGCCGCGAGGAGCGCGTTCACCTCGTCTTCGTCGAGGTAGGTGACGAGATTGACCTCGGTTCGCTTGTTCGGGATCGACAAGACACGCCCGATTGAGCCGGCGTGCTCGGGATGATGTAGCGCTAGGTAGGAGAAGAGCGAGTGGATTGCCGCGAGGCGCGCGTTGCGCGTCGCCGCAGTGTTTCCCCGCTCGCACTCGAGATGCTCCAAGAACGCCGCGACGAGCGGCGCGTCGAGCTCGGCGATGTCGACCCTGCTCGGCGGGGTGTGACTGCGAGCCGAGGCGAACCCGAGCAGTAGCCGGAACGTCAGCGCGTAGGCGGCGATCGTGTTCTGGCTCGCAGCTCGCTGGCCGACCAACCGATCAGTGAAGAACGCCTCGAGCGACGGAGCGAGCGCGCTCATCGCTCGTTCCCAAAGCGCGCCTCGAGTCGCTCGGCGGCGAGTGTCATCAGCTCAGGGACCGCCGACAAATACCAGTAGGTATCGGACGGCGCTACGTGGCCGAGATAGCCGGACAGCGTCGCGAGGTGTCGGTCGATGCCCATTTCCTGCCGCTGCCAGTCGACGAGTGTGCGAACAGCAAAACCGTGCCGGAGATCGTGCACGCGCGGACGTGTCGTCGCTGTTCGAAGTCCGAGCGCAGTGGTGATCTTGCGGAAGGTTTTGTCGACGCCCGAACGCTCCAATGCCGTGCCGACCGAAGTGCAGAAGAAGACGTCCGCACGCGGCCGTGGGCACAGTCGGTCACGTGTCGTTGCATAGACCGAGAGCGCCGCGGTGGTGGTGTCGTGCAGCGGAACGAGCCTCGTGCGGTCGAACTTCGCGTGGCGGATCGTGATCACGCCGGACTCGAGGTCGACGTCGCCTGAGGCAAGGCCGATCGCCTCACCGATGCGCATGCCGGACGCGGCGAGCAGGCCGAACAACGCCTCATGGGTCGCCGCCCGAAGCGGCGAGGCAAGTCCTCGCGCGGCTTGAAGCACCCGCTCGATGTCGCGTTCGGAGAACAGGTAAGGGGCCGGTCTGTGCCGGTTCGTCGGAAAGACGCCCGACGGTGGCACCTCGGTGGCGGGGTCGATCGTGGCCAGATAGACGGCGAAGCGGCGCACGGCGCCGAGACGCTTGGCCCACTGGTTGGGGGACGCCGCGACCGGCAGCTTCGCCCAGGCGATCGCGAGCTCGCGTGTGAGGTGCTTTTCGCCGGCGGTTTCGGTGTAGGCGACGAACTGTGCGAGCAGCTGCTCCTCGCGTTCGAGCTTGAAACCGAACGAGCGCCGCAATGCCAGGTACTCGTCGACGTGTCGGCCAAGGGCGCTCATCTCGCACCTCCCGGCCACGGCGCGGCGAGCCCCCGCAGCGTGTCGAGGTCCACCCGGGCGTAGATCGCGCTCGACTGCAGGCTCTTGTGCCGGAGCACCTGAGCGATCTCGACGAGGGGGACGTGGGCCTTCACCATCTCGCAGGCCACGGTGTGACGTAGCCGGTGCGGGCCGACCTCGGCGATGCCGGCGCGCCGGCACGCCCGACGAACGGTCGAGCCGACCGTGCCGGTCGCGATTGGCTCGAACGGCGCTCTCGCACGCAAGAACACCTCCCGCCGCTCACTTCTCGGTCGTCCGCGTCGCAGATAGGCAGCGATCGCGTCGCCCACCTCGACGGGCATCGGCAGCCGGTCGAGACGCGAGCCCTTGCCGCGAACGACGAGCTCGCCGGCGCGCCAATCGAGGTCGTCCAGACCGAGCCGTGCCACCTCGCCAGCACGAAGACCGAGGCGAACCAGCACGACCAGCATCGCGTGGTCCCGTCGCCCGAGCGCCGTCCTTCGATCGCAGGATGAGAGCAGCGCGCGAGCCTGAGCAGGCTCGATCCCTCGAGGCAAGGACACCCGTCGTCGGCCGGTCACGGCGAGAGCAGCACCAGAAAGGTCGACGGCGACGACCCCCTCGGTGAAACAGAACCGGAGAAACGCACGCAGCCCTGCGCGGAAGTTCTGGGCCGCGGCGACCGAGACCGCGTCCGCGACGCGGCGTAGGGCCGTGGTCACGTCGGGCGCTGTCACCTCCCCGAGGGTGGTGCCCGCTGGTAGTCCGTCGAGGAACTTTCGGGCGTGGTCGACGTAGCCGCGCACGGTGCCGGACGCGAGCGCACGCTCGATCAGGAGATAGCGCTCGAAGGAACAGCACAGCGTCTCGGTCACCGAGAGGGCTGGTGCCTGGTCCTCGTGCTCGAGAGCGCCAAGCACCTCCAGCACCTCGAGCACACACCACAGTCCGGGTCGTGACCACTGGGAGCGGTGTGTGCCTCCGGCTCGCTGGAAAGCGAAGAACTCCTCGACCCGCTCACGGTCGAGCCGCTCCGCGCCGAGCTCCCGAGCCTCGAGCCAACGGCTGAGGCGAGCCACCTGCCGCAGCATGTTCACCGCCGAACGTGGTGTGTAACCACGCCGGAGAAGCTCCAGGCGATACGCCTCCGCGAACGGGGCCAACGGCCCCATCACCACAACCCGGCTCAGTCTGCTTGCTGCTCTCGGCATCGTTGCCTCCTTGTCGAAGAAGGAGACAACGATTGCTGCTCTCGGCCCGCGTCGTTATGCCGACAATCTCTGGTCGCTCACCACCGGCGAACAGGATGTTCTCGGAAACATCGGCATAACGCGAACGTCGGCATAATCGTGGAAGTGCAACTCGTCGACGCCGACGGACTTCGTCGCGCGACGCCACGCCGTGTACAGGCTCCCGCGCCGGAACGGCTGTTCCTTCGTGCCGGGGAACACGAAACCGTCGAGCCCCGGCCCGGCCCAACGCGCAAGCTGCTCCTCGAGCTCGGGGATCAAGGCGGCCGGTATCGAGACCGTGCGGACGCCGGCGGCAGTCTTGGGCGGAGCGAGCACGAGGCTGCCGTCTTTGAGCTCCTGGAGCTGGCCGGCGACGTGCACGGTCGCATGCAGCAGGTTGAGACGCTTACGCGTGAGCGCGCGCAGCTCACCGAGGCGTAGCGAGGTGAAGGTCGCGGTGAGCACGAGGACGCGGTACATCGGGTCAATTGCGTCGGCGAGCGCGTAGACCTGCTCGATGGTCGCGATCGGCCGCTCCTTGGAATGCTCGACACCGCCGCCGCGGATGCGGCACGGGTTCTTCTCGAGCACGTCGTCGTCGACTGCTGTCGCGAGGATGGTGCGCAGCAATCGGTAGCTCTTCGCGGCGGTCGTCGCACCCGGGCGAGGGCCGCTCAGCAGGCCGGCGTGCCACGTGCGGATCATCGGGGGCTTGAGATCGGCCAGGGTGACCGGACCCAGCGTCGGCAGGATGTGGAGGCGCAGGAGGCCCTCGTAGAGCTCGGAGGTGCGCGGGCGCAGCAGCGCGCGCTCACGCAACCAGCGCGTGGCGTAGTCGGCGAGCGGGACGGTGGCGGCGTTGACGTCGATCCATGCGCCGTGCTCGATGGCCG
>JBKQIY010000183.1:0-4153 GCA_052148155.1 Acidimicrobiia bacterium
TGCGTGCCGTTAACCCCAACACGTGTACGTTCCGGCCGCCAGCAGTGCACACGACGACTCGTCGGCAGCGGTGATCGCGCTGACACCCGACACGCCGATCACCGCGACCGGGCTCCCCGAGTTGGCGTCGGTACCGTCGCCGAGCTGACCGTCACTGTTGTAACCCCAACATTCGACGGTCCCGCTCGCCAGCAGGGCGCACGAATGGAAATCGCCGATGGTGATCGCGGTGACGCCGCTCAGGCCGATCACCGCGCCCGCGGTCAGGGAAATGCCGGTGACGGCGCCTTTGCCGAGTTCTCCGTACCCGTTGTATCCCCAACACTGGACGGTCCCGTCGACCAACAGCGCGCACGCGGCCGCGGAATCAGTCTTCATTGCCATGGCGGTCACACCACTCAGGTCCACCACCTGGACCGGCGACGTCGAGTCGCTCGTGGAGTCATTGCCGAGCTCGCCGAATCCGTCGTAGCCCCAACATTCCATCGTCGAGTTCACCAACAACGCGCACGAATCGAAATCTTCGGCGGTGAGCGCGGTGACGCCGCTCAGCCCGGCCACCGCGATCGGAGTTCCCGAGACCCCGACGGCGTCGTTGCCGAGCTCGCCGTGCAGGTTCCAACCCCAGCATTGGACCGTCCCGGTCACCGACAACGCGCACGTGTGGTGGTCGCCCGACGCGAGCGCGATGACATCGGTCAGTCCGGCGACCGGTCCGGCCAATGGCGACTGACCTCCGACGCTGCCGTTGCCGAGCTCACCGAACATGTTGTACCCCCAACAGTCCCCCGTCGCGCTCACCAACAACGCACACGAGAAGTGACGGCCGACAACGACCGCGGTGGCGCCGCTCACGCCGATCACCGCGACCGGGCTGCCCGAGTCGACAAGGGTGCCGTCGCCGAGTTGACCTTCTTCGTTGTCACCCCAGCATTCGACCGTTCCGTCCCCCAGCAACGCACATGCGTGGGTGGCACCGGATTGGAGCGCCGTGATGCCGTTACCGCCGGACACGCCGACGACCGCGCCCGGCACGTTCGTGTTCGACAACGAATCGTTTCCCAGCTGGCCCGAGGTGTTCAGCCCCCAGCATCGCACCGTCCCGTCGACCACCAGCCCACATGAATATTGGCTGCCGGCACCGATCGCAGTGATCCCAGTCAGGCCGGCGACCGGTACTGGCACCGGAATTTTCGTCGGCGGGGGCGGGGTCTTCGCCTTCGCTTTGGGCGACGCCTTGCCGTTTCCCAACTCGCCCGACGTGTTCAGTCCCCAACATTGCACTGTGCCACCCACCACCAACGCGCACGTATGGGAGGCGCCGGCCGCGATTGCCGTGCTGTCGGACAGGCCGGCGACCGACACCGCAACCTTCGAGTTCACGAACGAGTTGTTCCCCAACTGGCCTGAAGAGTTCAGCCCCCAACATTGCACCGTGCCACCGACCACCAACGCGCACGAATGGCGGGCACCGACCGCGATCGCTCTGGCGTCGGTCACGCCGATGACGGGAACCGGCGATTTCGCGTTCACCAACGACCTGTTCCCCACCTGTCCCGCAGAATTGAGGCCCCAACATTCGACGGTGCCGCCGATCACCAACGCGCACGTGTGGTAGGAGCCGGCCCCGATTGCGGTGACGCCGGTCAAGCCCGCGACCGCGACCGGAACGGACGAGTTGACGAGCGACGCGTTTCCGAGCTGTCCGTCGGAGTTGTCGCCCCAACATTCGACGGTGCCGCCGACCACCAACGCGCACGTATGGCGAGCGCCGGCCGCGACGGCGGTGACGCCGGACAGGCCGGTCACTGGAACGGGAACCTTCGAGGTCACGAGCGAGTTGTTCCCCAACTGGCCGGAGCTGTTGAGCCCCCAACATTGCACGGTGCCGGCCGCCGACAGCGCGCAGGTATGGAACGCGCCGGCGGTCACCGCCGTCACGCCCGACAGGCCCTTGTAGGCACCGACATTCACGGGAACTTTCGCGTTCGTCAGGGAGTTATTCCCCAACTGGCCGGAGCTGTTGAGCCCCCAACACTGGACGGTGCCGGTCGGCGCCAGGACACACGTATGACTTCCACCGACTGCGAGCTTGGCGGTCCCGACGGTGCCTTCTGACGGTGCCGCTCCGGCCGACGCAGTTCCGACACCGATCGGCGCGACCGCGACCGACAGGCACAACGTGACGAACATCACGCGTCGCGACCGGGTGGAGCACCACGAGCGCAGGTTCATACGCTGATCCGTCCGATGGTGTTGCTACCGGCGTTCGTGAACCAGATCGCACCGTCGGGGCCGGCGGCGATGCCGTCCGGATTCGAGATCGTCGGATCGGAGTAGCTCGTGATGGTCCCGCTGGTCGTGATCCGTCCGATGGTGTTGTTGCCGTAGTTCGTGAACCATAAAGCTCCGTCGGAGCCGGCGACGATGTCGATGGGACTCGAGATCCCCGGACCGGAGAAGTTGGTGATCGTCCCGTCGGTGGTGATCCGACCGATGGAGCTGTTGCCCGGATTCGTGAACCACAATGCCCCGTCGGGACCGACGGTGATGCTCAGTGGTGCGACGATCGTCTGGTTCGAGTAAAACGTCGCCTGGCCGGCCGAGGTGATGCGTCCGATCGAGCCGCCGTAAAAGTTGGTGAACCACATGGCACCGTCGGGGCCGGCAGTGATGCCCTGCGGATACAGGATGTTCGGGTTGTAGAAGATGTTCGTGGTGCCGCCGGCCGTGACCCACCCGACTGAGTCGCTAGCACTGTTCGTGAACCAGGTCGGTCCGCCGGGACCGGCCGCGACCCGGTACGGCACCGCGATTCTCGGGTCGTCGTAGTTCGAGACGGTGCCGTTGCCGTCGGTGGTGATCCGCCCGATCGAGCTGTTTCCGATGTTGGCGAACCACATCGCACCGTCGCCGCCTTTGGTGATGCCGTCGGGTTCGTAGATCGTCGAGCCCGGAAAGTTGGTGATGGTGCCGCTGGTCGTGATCCGTCCGATCGAATCGCCGTAGTAGTTGGTGAACCACAACGCGCCGTCCGGGCCGGCCGCGATGTCGTACGGCCCGGCGACACCAGGGCCGGCGTAGCTGGTGACGACGCCGGGCGCGGTAGTGGTGGTGGTCGACGCGGTCGTGGTGGTCGGTTGGGTCACGACGGTGGTGGAAGGCAGACACAGTTCGCTGTTGTGTGCGATCTTGACCGCGCCGACGCCGAACTGATCTTTGTCGTAGATGGTCCGCGCCGCGATCGATGACGCGGGCGGGATCGTGTAGCACACCAACGCGTGGTCCGGGTTGATGAGCGCGGCTGGGTTGCCCGACGGGTTGACGGTCACCGAGGTGGGCAGACACAGCAGGTTCGGTGCGCCGACGCGGGTCGCGACGGTGCCGAACTGGTCGGTCAGGTGTGCGGTCGCGGGCCGACTGAACCCGGGCGTTCCGCTCGGATGCGTCGCCGTATAGCACGCGAACGCGTCGAGGTTCGGTGGTGCGCTCGCCGACGGGAACTGCGACGGTGTCGTGTCGTTGTCCCATGCCGGCAGGCACAACGATTGCGCCGCGGTCGGGGTCAGGACGCCGGTACCGAACTGGTTTTTCATCGTCACCGTGGCCGGCAACGCGAGGCTGTTTGGCGTGATCATCCGGCACAGCAGATGCGCGGCGGGGTTCGTGATCGGCGTGGTGACCGAATGGCCGCCGACGACGACCGTCTTGCGCACCGGGTTGCAGTGGAGCTGCACGACGCCAAGTGTGGCGACGAACCCTCCGGACGCGAAGTTGTTCCTCAGCAACACCTTCGCCGGCGTGTTGTGGAAGGCGACCGGTTGCGCCGGTGTGGCAGTCGCGGTCGCGGTGTAACACTCGAAATGGTCGAGCACGACAGGCGCGGTGGCGTCGGCGGTTCCGCTGAACGCGGCCAGTGCGACGACCGCGAACACACCCCCGATGAGGGCGGCACTGAGCACGAGCACGCGACGTACCCGCACCGAACCCCGCACCCCCCACCTCCCCGCAAATAACCAGTGAGAGCCGGTCGGGCAAGCTCCGCCCTGCTGCTCCGCGCGGGCGCAACTTTAGTTCGGAACCGGCGTCAGTGCACGGCGGACGGCGGGCGCGGGTTGTTGTCCTCGACGCGTGCCAGCCGTTCTTCGAGCAA
>JBKQIY010000184.1:0-10374 GCA_052148155.1 Acidimicrobiia bacterium
AGTCCGACCACCGGTACGGGTCTGGCCTCGGACCGTCAGCTCGGCCGCAACGCGCTGGGCATCGCGTTTGCCGCCGTGCACTGTGCGGCTCACATCTTGCTGAGACACCGGACGGCGTCGTCACGGCCGACGTCCGACAGGCGACTCTGCCGCCTTGCTTCTGGCCGCGGTCACGTATCACCGTGACACCAGAGTGTCATGGCGAAAAACCTGACGGGGCGACGGTTCCGAACTTCCGCAAATCGCGAGCGCACTCACCGAAGCAGTCGTCGAGGGTCACAGCTTGAACGAAACGATCAAGCAGGCGCTCGAGGCAGCGATCGAGCGCGGCCGAAAGGATCCGAAGTTCCAGGCGCGCTTGCGAACGATCATCGACGAGGACCGCGAGCTGCTCGAGCGCCTTGCGAAGTGAGGGTCGAGTATCTCGACCTCGCCGACTTCATCGCAATTTCCGCGGCCGTAACCGGCCTCGACGAAGACACCATCGTCAAGGTCGCCGACCTCGGTCTTGCCGACTCGGCGCTCCACGCGCCTTCGGCCGCGTTTGGCATCGCGAGTTCTACGAGGACTTCGTAGATAAAGCGGTCGTTCTCGTCGTTCGACTCGCGCGCAACCATCCCCTCCCCGACAGCAACAAGCGCGCCGCCTCGGTTGCGATGCGAATGTTCATCGATGTGAACGGCTGGTCGTGGTCTCGACGACCCGAACTCGACGAAGGCGAGAGCACAGTTCTGGCAATCGCGGCCGGCGAGTTGGATGAGGAACAAACGGCGGTGTGGCTCCGCGCCTACCTCATCGCACCCGAACCCGAATAAGTCCTCGTCCTCGTCTTCGCCTCGTCGAATCCGTCGTTCCAGCAGCCACACGGGATGAGCTGACCGGCGCACTCGGGCAACGTTCGACATCGTCGTCAACGACCTGCGCATCTGACGCGAAAGTGGAAAGTGCGACGTCGGTGTCGTGACGATCGTGCGCACCTTGACACCGTCCAAAGACCGGGAGCTCGAGCACCGCCGTTCGACCGTCCTGGTCTGCGGTCTCAGCCTCGGCGTATGCGACCGCGCAGAGCGGCGAAACAGAGGGTCATGCTGAGCGTGCCGACGACTGCGATTGCGAGTAACGCCTTGGCGAGGTCGCCGGCGTTCCATCCGGCGGACACGAGCGATCGCAGCCCTTGCAGCAGGTAGGTCACTGGATTCCATGTGGCGACGACTTTCAGCCAACCCGTGAGTTGGCTCTTGGGCACGTATGACGTCGTGAGGAACAGGAACGGGAAGAAGAGCAGGAACGCGGAGTTCACTGCGCCGGGGTTTCCGGTTTTCAGCGCGATCGCGTACCCGAACCCCGAGAACGCGAGACTCCAAAGCGCGGCGATCGCGATGAACGCCACGATGCCGAGTGGGCCCGTTTCGAAGCGCACGCCGAGCAGGAACCCGACGATGATGATCGGCACTGTGAGCGCGGCCGCGACCGTGACGTCGGCGACGAGATGACCGAGCAGGATGGCGAACCTCCGGACGGGTGTAAGCAGGAGCCGGTCGAAATAGCCGTTCTGCACATCGATGACGAGGGCCGGTGCGCGAGACACGCCGGTGACGCCCAGGAGGATTGCGGTCGGCATCTGGAATGCTCGGAAGTCGAAGTTCGGGATGTTGTGCTCGGTGAGCTTTTGCAGGGTGCCGACGTTCACCAAGAAGAAGAACAGCGCAATGAACACGGGCGGCATGACCGACTCGAGATCTCGGGGAACCGCACGCAACGCGCGGCCGGCGACCGCGACGACATCGGCGACGAAGCCCGCCGGTCGGGGCTCGATCTTCTTCGCTTGCGGTCGAAGCAATCTGGGAGCGGTTGTCGCGGCAGTCATCACGCAGCTTCTTTCTTCTGGGTTCCGGTATCGATGCGGCTACCCGTCAACTCGAGGAAGACGTCGTCGAGGGTGGGCATGCGCAGGGTGAGGTCCCGGATCGGTACGCCGCACTGGCTGAGGGCGACGGCAACCGCACTGATCGTCGCCGGGCCGTCGCCGGTCGACACCATGATCTCGTTGCCGTGCGCCTCGACGCCGATCACACCCACGAGGTGTTCCACGGCGGCGCATGCCGAGCGTGCGTCGCCGTCGACGCGAGCGACGATCATGTCGGATCCGATCGCCCGCTTCAGGTCGGCTGGCGTACCCTCGGCGACGATCCGGCCGTGATCGATGATCCCGACGCGACCTGCGAGTGTGTCGGCCTCCTCGAGGTACTGAGTCGTGAGGAACACCGTCATCCCGAGGTCGTCGTTCAGTCGGCGAACCTCTTCCCACACCACCGCCCGACTCACAGGATCGAGACCCGTGGTCGGTTCGTCGAGGAACAGGATGTCCGGGTTGTGAATCAGCGCGGCCGCGAGATCGAGGCGGCGTTTCATCCCGCCGGAATAGGTGGCAATGCGGCGGTCGAGGGCACCGCCGAGGTCGATCAGTTCGCCGAGCTCGTCGACGCGCCGGCGAGCATCCGGGCGCGACAAGCCGTAGAGCCGCCCCTGCAACAAGAGCAACTCGGTTCCGGTCTGGCGCGGATCGAGCGCCGCATCTTGCAGCGCGGCGCCGATGTGGAGCCGTACCTCGCCGGGCTGTTCCACAACGTCGAAACCCGCGACCGACGCGGTTCCGCTCGTCGGCGCGAGCAGCGTGCACAGCATGCGGACCGTCGTGGACTTCCCGGCCCCGTTGGGTCCGAGAAATCCGTAGATCTCACCGGCTGCGACATCGAGGTCGACGCCGTTCACCGCGGCGACGCCGCCGAACTCGCGCACTACCGATTCGCAACGTATGGCGGAGCTGTTCATGCGCTCTCCTTTGTCCGAAGCATCAGACCGTCGATCGCGCGCGGACTCATCGCGCTGGGAGCTGCTGCACCGACCAGGCGTTGCCATCGGGATCGGAGAAGTACACGAACCGGCCCCACGGGAAGTCCTGCACGTCGGACACGTCCACGCCGCGGCGCGCCAGCTCGTCGCGCGTTTTCTCCGCGTCGGCGACGACGACCTGCAGTCCTTTCAGCGAACCCGGGACGGAATCGACGATGCCCCGACCGAACGCGATCGAACACGCCGATCCCGGTGGCGTGCATTGCACGAAACGAATGTCTTCGCTCACCGTGTTGTCTACGTCGGCGACGAAGCCGACCTGGTCGACGTAGAACGCCTTGGCGCGGTCCACGTCGGTGACCGGTACGGCCACGAGCTCGAGCTTCATGTCCATCGCTCACTCCTTACGTCTCAGGTGGTTCCTACCGAAGAGACGGTACGGACCATTGCGGTCAGATCCTGACCGCAATATGGGGAAAGATTGAGGAATGACGGATCCGACGGCGCGGGCGCTCCGCCTGCTCTCCTTGCTGCAGACGTACAAGTTCTGGTCAGGCGAAGATCTCGCCGCGCAACTCGAGGTCAGCCCGCGAACGCTGCGCCGCGACGTCGACCGGCTCCGAGAGTTGGGCTATCCGGTCGACGCGACGAGCGGGACAAACGGCGGGTACCGCCTCGCCGCGGGCGCGCACCTCCCTCCCCTGCTGCTCGACGACGACGAAGCCGTGGCCATCGCGGTCGGCCTTCGCGCCGCGGCCGGCGCGTCGATCGAGGGCATCGAGGAAACATCCGTGCGCGCGCTCGCCAAACTCGAACAGGTCCTGCCCGATCGGCTGCGCCGCCGCGTAAACGCGGTGCACACCAACGTGTCGTCGATGCAATGGGGCGTCGACACCGCGACCGTCGATGCGGACGCGTTGGCCGTTCTCGCGTTGGCGTGTCGCGACAACGAACAAGTCCGCTTCGACTATCGCCGGCGCGACGGCGCCGAGGCCCAACGCCTCGTCGAACCACACAATCTCGTTTCGGCAGGGCGGCGCTGGTACCTCGTCGGTTGGGACGTGCGACGAGAAGACTGGCGAACGTTTCGGCTCGATCGGCTCGATGCACCCCGACTCGGCGGCGTCCGGTTTCGCCCGCGCGAACTCCCGGCAACTAACGCCGCAGCATTCGTCGCCGCGTCGATAGCGGCGATGCCCGTACTATTCGAAGCAACGATCATCGCCTTCGGATCCGACACGGCGGTACGCAACCTCATCCGTCACGCGAACGGCAAGGTCGAAGCGATAAACGACACGAACTGCCGCGTGCTGATCCGCTCGGATTCACGCACGTGGCTAGTTACCGTTGTCGCGCTACTCGCGACGGAATTCGACATCGTCGTCGAAGAACCCGCCGAACTGCTCGCGGACGTCAAAAGGCTTGGACTGCGCTTGCGAGCGGTCGTCACCCGATCCGCGAAATAGCACGATTCGCCATCATCACGACGCCGACCAGACACGTCGCCGTCGATGTCGTGACACATCACAAGAGTGGAATTTATCGCGCTGCTTTCGAACCCCGAGGCCGGCGCACTCGGGCAACGTTCGACATCGCCGCCGAGATGATGGAGACCGCCCGGCTTCGCACCGCACTCAGTTAGTCCATCGCCGTCGAGCACGGCGATGGCGCGCAAACTACCGACCCGCATCGTCACCTGCGAACGCGTGCAACCCGCGGCGGTCGTCGTTTCTAGGTTGCGGTCCGCGCAAGTTGCCATGGCACTGATGATGCACCTCGGGCCTACGACATCAACGCTCGGCGAGCGTGGCGCAGATCGCGTGGCCAGCCCACGCTGCCACCCTCCTGCGTCTGATGTGCATCGGTGAGAGCGGGCGCAGGTTGAGGAATGTGCAGACCGGAGATGCTGCGGGCCACTACCAAACGCTGAATCTCGGAAGTGCCCTCGAATATCGTGTAGCTCACGTTGCTCTGTAAGGGCAGTAGCGACACGTCCGCTGAGCAGGCCGGATTCGGTTGGCTGGTCCATCCAGCACGACTAGTAGGCGTGAGTTGTAGGGATGAAAGTAGGGATGGCGACGGGCGCAAGACTCGCCATGGCGTCCCGCAAGCTCGTCAAGGACCGGCGGAGCGACGACTTCATCGATCTTCGCGTCGGCTGGCGACGTGGAGGCAGTCACTCAGTTATCCAGACCATCGATCATCGTCCGGGATCCATCGTCCAGTGGCATTGCCCTCGAGCAGTGGATCGGCGAACGGAAGGACGATTTCCAGGGCTTCGTCGAGCGTTCCCCCTACCGTCAGAAGTGAACGACCGGCTTCCGCCGCGTAGCCCCGTTCCCACAACGCTCGATCGGGTACAAAGAGGTGCGCCGGAAGAACGATGCCGCGGCGATCAGCTTCGGATGCGAGCGCTGCTCGTTGCAAGTCCGCATCGACGGACGCGTGTGTCACGATTGCAACAAGATCGACCAGGTCCTTGTAGCGCGTGCTCGGGACCTCATCGGGGCCGTAGCGCTGGAACGTGGCGGCGATCTTGTCGGCGACGTGATCGACGAGCGGATATGCGCGGTAGTCGTGTTGCTCGACGTCTGGCATCCCGACCCGCGCCAGGGGCGGCACACCATCGGGCTGGCCTGTCATGCGCAGATCTGACCCGACCAGGTCGACGTGGAACGATGCCCACACGGTTGGACCGACATATTCGCGCACCGGCAGGCGAACGCCCGGTGCACCGTCCGACACGGCTTGTGCATGTCCGATCTCGAAGCGGAACCAATCACCGAGGTCTGCAACCGCTGCCGCGCGCAGCTCGCTCTCTGCGGCTTCACGAGCGAGATCGCGATACAGGTCGATGTCGATGGTGGCACGGACTCCGAGATCACGAGCAAGCAACGCGGCGGCACCTTTGACGATCCATTCGGGATCGGCGAGGTACAGCCGTTGCAGCAGACGGTCGAATGCGATCTGCCGTTGCAATTGCGGCAGCGACCACTTTGTCGTCTGCGCGAGCGTCCGGAGCCGATCGGTGAGTGCGCGCCGGAATGCCGATGGATTCGGGTATCGCGGATTGGTCACGACTTCGCGTCCTCTCGACCGATGCCCGAAGCAAGGCGTTCTTTCTCCACGTGGGTTTCCGGCCGACGTTCGACATGAGCGCGTGCCTCGTCGAGCCATCGCTGCGTCTCCGGATCACCAACGAGACCGAGGAACCACCGGAGCAGCGCGAGACCATCGCCGGATCGAAGACTGAAACGAGCGGCGTATGGCGCGAGGGAGTCCGCGAAGGTGCCGGGGTGGTCGTACACCTCGCGGATCGCATCAGCGATGAGCTGCGCGACAGCCTCCGGGTCTTCGTTCTCGCGCAGCAGGTCAGATGTGATGCGCGACGGCCGGGTCGATGGCAGGCCGTCGAGGGTGATCCACTTCACGCCTTCGAGGGGTCGGACGTGCAGCCGCACGTCGCTTCGCCGGGACTGGCGTCGGCCTGGAACCGTGAACTCGTGCACGTCGGCGGGGAGATGGCCGATCCCGTAGAGCGCGGCGGCCGAGCGGTGGGAGACGACCCCATCTTCCGGCGTCCGCTCCCATGCCGGAACGCCGGGTGCGAGCTGGAGCCATGCCGCTCTCAGGTCGGCATGGCTGGGCTGGGGAGCGCCTCTGAGGTGGTAGACGCCGTGGGCCACGCGTTCGAGGTCACCAGCATGCGCGAGGCGTGCGATCGTCGCCGGTGCGAGGCCGGCTTTCTCTGTCTGGCGCCGGGTCACGAACCCCCACTGATCCTCGGCGAAGGGCGCCAGACGTTGGAAACTGGACGGGCGCACCATTACTGCATTATATCTCATTTACGAGATACTTTGACATGTAGGAGTGTCGAGGTGCTGTGAAAACAGCATATAGGAGCTATTTCGCAGTATCAGTTGAGACACAGGCCAGAAGCCCACTGGCGACGGCCCAGCTGGACCCGCCCACGGCAATACCGCCGGGGGTGCCAGCGTTCAGCGCCGTTTCCGATGAGTCCTACCTGACCGCGCTGTTCGTGGGATCTGCGGCAAGCCAACTACGGCCGCGCGCGTTGACCGCGACTCGCCTGACGTTGTGTCGAACGTCCACACGGGTGAAACACCCGTGAGCTCGTCGGGCCACGTCCGCACAGTTCCCCGACCTCTGTGCGTTTGCGCTGGCGTCCTCGGCTCTGTCCACCGAGGTGTCCTGCCGACGCGTACGTCGCCCACGTTGTAGGGATGAAAGTAGGGATGGGTCGGGTCTCAAGACCGAGCCGACGGGACCACGTGCGATCAGGGAATGTGCAGGCCGGAGATGCTGCGCGCCACGACCAGGCGCTGAATCTCGGAAGTGCCCTCAAATATCGTGTAGCTCACGCGCCTACGTAAGGCCATTCGTCGGACGTCCGCTGAGCAGGGCCAATTCGGATGCCTGGTCCGTCCAGTGCGACCAGTAGCCGTGAAGGGTAGGGATGAAAATAGGGATGGCGTTGGCTGCATGCCACCGTGGTATCATGCCGTCATGGCGAAGAATTTGACCGTGCGCCTTCCCGAGCAGCTGGCCGCCGACGCCGAGGCACTCGCGCGTGTCGAGGGTCACAGCTTGAACGAAACGATCAAGCAAGCACTCGAGGCGGCAATCGAACGCCGCCGCAAGGATCCGAAGTTCCAGGCGCGGCTGCGAAGGATCATCGACGAGGACCGAGAGCTGCTCGAACGCCTCGCGAGGTGACTGTCGAGTGCCTCGACCTCGCCGACTTCATCGCCATTGCCGCAGCGGTAACCGATCTCGACGAAGACACCGTCGTCAAGGTCGCCGACCTCGGTCTTGCGGACTCGGCGCTCCACGCGCCTTCGGCCGCATTTGGCGATCGCGAGTTCTACGAGGACTTCGTGGATAAAGCGGCCGTTCTCGTCGTTCGTCTCGCGCGCAACCATCCTCTCCCCGACGGGAACAAGCGCGCGGCCTGGGTTTCGATGCGAATGTTCATCCACGTGAACGGCTGGTCGTGGTCTCGACGACCCGAACTCGACGAAGGTGAGAGCACAGTTCTGGCAATCGCGGCCGGCGAGTTGGACGAGGAACGAACGGCGGTGTGGCTCCGCGCCTACCTCATCGCACCCGAACCCAAATAATCGCCGTCCTACTTGTCCTCGTCGTCGTCCTCGTCGAATCCGTCATTCCAGCAGCCACAGGAGATGAGCTGACCGGGCGACTCGGGCATCGTTCGACATCGCAGCCAAGATTTACGGAAACCGCCCCCGCTTCGCACCGCACTGAGTTAGTGCATCGCCGTCGAGTACGGCGATGGCGGGCGAACTACCGACGCGCCATCATCGCCTGCGAAAGCGTGCAGCCCGCGGCGGTCGTCATTTCCAGGTTGCAGTCCATGCAGGTTGCCACGGCACTGATGATGCACCTCAGGGTACGACATCAACGCTCAGTGAGCGTGGCGCAGATCGCGCGGCCAGCACACGCTGCCACCCTCCTGCATCTGATGTGAATCAGTGACGGCGGGCGGGCGCAGGTTAAGGAATGTGCAGACCGGAAATGCTGCGGGCCACTACCAAACGCTGGATCTCGGACGTGCCTTCGAAGATCGTGTAGGTCTGCAACCTTCGTCTGCGCAATACGACGTAGTGCGCTGACCTCGGCGTTTGCGTCCGGAGGGTCCGCTCAATCGCGGCCGGTCCTGCGAGTTGTTGGGATGAATGTTGGGATAGCCGGATCGGCACTCCGGCAATGCGAGCCGGTCGGAGCGAAAGCAGCGCGATGGCGACCGACGCCGATGCGGATGCGGATGCGCACGCGCTCTGCTCGCGAAATCGATCGGTTGGCGACTGGCAACGTCCAGGACTGCAGGTCGCCTCTGTTGTGGAAACGCCGAAGCGCCAGCCCTCGCGTCGGGTGCGCGATCAGGTCGGTGTCGGTGTCACGAGAGTGCGGCTCCTGGGTTCTCGATTGATCGGCTTTCGAGCCAGGCCGGTCGAGCAAGGAGCGCGGCGAGGCCGGCCCCGGCGGCGGGCAGACCGAGGGTCAGGAGGAGGACGACTGCCCACGGCATCGTGAAGGGCACCGCGATTGTTGGCTCGGCGTGGTTGAACGAGTCGATCCCGACCTTCACCAACCCGACCACGAGTACTGCGCTCAACCACGTCACGATGGTTAACAGTAAGGCGGTCTGTACCGCTGCGGCGCTTCGCACTTGGTGGGGTGTGGCGCCGATTCGTTCGAGTCGTTCGACGTCGCGACGACGGTCGATGGTGTCGATCGTCAGCGTGACGAGCAGTGTCACCAATGCGATGAGTGCTGCGACGCCGGCCCATGTCCATCGCGCGGCGGCCGACGTTGCGGCCCACGGTGCTTGCCGCAACGATGCACTGACGGCTACTTGCGCGACCTGGGCGCCGAGCGGCACAAGCGATCCGCGTGGGCCGATCAGGGTCAGCTGAGGCTGTGACGTCACGCGCACGGCGCGGGCGACGGCCGCGAGGCGCGTCAGCTGCGCGTCGGTGAGGGGCTTTGGCGAGCGGATGAACATTCCCGAGACGGCGGTCGGTAGACCCACGGCACTTTTCGCTGGTACTTCGTAGTACACCGCGTCCGCGAACGACACCGCGGGTAAGGGACCGCCGTCGCGGAAGGTCTGGAGGATCGCGTCCTCGCTTGGGACGCGCGTCACACCGATCATTGAGAGGTCGGGTCCGACAACGTCGGAGCTCAGAAGTTGATAGGTCGAGGGCGCGCTGTAACGGGCGGGGCCGCCGTACACATCGCGCAGTCGGGCGTCGGCGATGATGTACGGCCCGAAATCGCACGGGTTGCAGTCCGGAGCGAAGGCCACGGCGTTCGAGGTGACTCGTTCGCCCAGACTGTGGAGCTCGACTATCTCTGCGCCAGGCACCGCGCGGGCAATCGCGACGCGTACACCGTTCAGATCGCTGCCGGTGAAGCCGGGCGCGAATGCCGGGAAAGAAAACTGGAAGGGCGTCGTCGGTTGGGCGACTGGATTCAGGCGCATGAGTGCGACATTGCGCGGCAGCACGGGCAGACGTGCGAGCCGCTCGTCGAGCAGATGTTGGGTGTCGGGGCGTGCCTGGACCGATGCGCCGAGTACGGCGAACACGGTCGCGAGGGTGACCGCGGCGACGATCACGAAACGAACCGTGGCCGGCGTCCGGTGGCGAGCCGCGATCGCGACGACCGACCGACACATCGGGACGTTCCCGAGTGCACGGACGGCCCAGTTCGAGGTTGGACCGGTCACGATCAGACCCACGATGACGAGCAACAGGACAACCCGCCCGCCGGTAAGAGACAGGTCGAAGTCGCTGCGGACGCCGCTCGCTTGGCTCAGCATCAACAGACGCGCAAGGGCCACGATTCCGACGCGTACGCCAACACCCGCTCCCGACATGACACGGCGCGTACGGCTGCGTTTCGAGGCTCGGAGTCGAGTTGTCGGCAGGCACGCCGCGATGGCGAGCAGCCCCAGTTGCCACAGCACGACGGCGA
>JBKQIY010000185.1:0-26008 GCA_052148155.1 Acidimicrobiia bacterium
TATCGGCGTCATCGGATGCGAGCACGACCTTGCGCGCCGCGACCATGTCGCTCCACGAATCGGCCGTCACCGGAACGAGCAGCGCAACGGGCCGCCCGCGATCGGTCACCTCAATCGTCTCGCCTCCAACGACGCGCGCGAGGTAGCGGCTGGCATGCTGGCGCAACTCGCGGACGCCGATTCGATCCATGTGCTACATCGTAGCACTAGCGGCGCTGGGACAGTCGTTCGCGCTGGACCTGGGGGCTATTCCGGTTGGAAGACTGCGACGGTGTTGCTGTCGGGGTCGTTGAACCAAGCTGAGCGGCCGATGCCGGGCGACGTGACGACGTGGTCGATGGTCTTGAAGGCGCCCGTGTCGTATTCCTCGAACTGGGTACCTCGCGCGACGAGTTCGGCGACGTCTTTGTCGATGTCGGTGGTCCAGAATCGCCGGAGCGCGAGTCGAAAGACTTCGACCTGGGTTGGCACTCGTGCTACTAGGTGGCGGGTCCGGGGATGACGGGGAGTTCGGAGAGCCCGCGCAGGACGAGGCCGTCGCCATGGTCCCAGTGGAGTTCGTCGAGCGGTACTGCGGTGCGGATCTCAGGGAATCGTCGCAGGAGCGAGCCGAGCGCGAGTTGGGCTTCCATACGAGCGAGCGGCGCGCCGAGACAAAAGTGGATGCCATGGCCGAACGCGAGGTGTCTGCTGTCGGCGCGATCGATATTCAATATGTCGGGTTGGACGTACTGGGTGGCGTCTCGGTTGGCTGATGCCAAGTTGATGAGGACCTGCGCGCCAGCGGGAATCGTCGTGCCGCCGATCTCGATCGGTTCGAGCGCGTATCGGAACGTCGCATGGGGAACCGGTGCGTCGTAGCGGAGGAACTCCTCCACCGCCGCCGCGAGCTTGATCGGATCCGCGCGCAACGCGGCGAGCTGGTCAGGATGGCGGAACAACGCGACGACGCCGTTCTCGATCAGGCTGGCAGTTGTGTCGTGCCCTGCAACGATGAGTTGGAAAATGGTGGAGAGCAGCTCTTGTTGGCTCAGACGTTCGTCGCCGTCACGAGCGCTGATCAACGCGCTCACAAGATCGTCGCTCGGGTCAACGGTCTTGGTGGCAACGAGCGACGTCAACGTTTCCACCACGCGATCGGACGCCTGTTTCGCGACGGCGTACCCACTTGGCGTCGAGGTCGGTCCGACCATCGCGGTGAGATCACGTCCCAACCCAGCGCGCTCCGCGGGCGGAACACCCAACAGCTCGCAAATGACGGTGAACGGCAGCGGGAACGCGAACCTCGACACCAGATCGACGGGCTGGTCCGGCCGGTCCGCAGCGACGCCGTCGAGCAGCTCGTCCACAATGGCCTGCACGTGCGGACGGAGCCCTCGATACGACGAACCGAGAACGCCGCCGCGACCAAGCGACGCAGCCGAGTGTGGTCGGGGGGATCGACCACCAACATGTGACGAGCAAACGCGGGCCCGGGCAGGCCCTCCGCGACAACTTCACCACCCGAAGCCAGCGCAGCGCGCAGGTCTTTGGACAGGCGCGAATCGCTCAACGCAGCTCGCACCTCGGCATAACCCAGAACCAGCCACGCGTCATGCCCGTCGGCCAAGGTGACCGGCTGCACGGCTCCGCGTTCGCGAACCTCGGCAAACAAGCCGAACGGATCATCACGGTCAAACGAACCCCACGCCGCCAGCGCCTCCTCGACAGTGCTCACCTGACCACGACCCCGGGCTGGACCACCGTCGCGACAACCATGCCCACAACGCTAAGACGGCCACCACGATCGCGAACGCCTTGGTGCCGGCGTTATGGGCAGGGGACGACCCGTTGTTCTGGGACGTTGTTATGACATAGTGGCAACGCGGTATGTCTGAGACTGAGTCGGTGTGGATCCGGCCGCTGGTTCCCGATGATGTCGGCCGGGTCTCGGCCGTTCTCGCGTTGGCGCGCCTCTATCAAGGTGATGGCGTGTACTTGGTCGCGTGGGTCGGCGACGAGCCGGTCGGGCATGTGCATCTCGCGCTGACCGACCCGCCCGAGTTGCAGGACGTTTCGGTGCGACCGGAGTACCGGCGACGCGGAATTGCCTCCGCGCTGACGGTCGCGGCTGAGCGGGAGGCACGCGATCGTGGCTCCGATCGGTTGCGGCTTGGTGTCAGCGCCGACAACGAAGCAGCGCAGGCGTTGTACCGCGGGCTCGGGTTCGGCGACTCAGGCTTCCCCCCGAAGCGTGTGCAGGGAACGATCCTCATCCGAACCGGGCCTATCGACGTCGATGACACCCTGCTGATCTGGGACAAGCGGCTCACGCCGCCATAACGACGTCGCCGCAGGCTGAGGCTCCATCCAACGTGATCGCGAAGGCCTCAGTCCCGGCGTTTCGGGAGTGCGTCCAGCAGTTCGGGCGCCATGACAATGAGCAACCCAAACCCGCGCGCGCCAAAAGAAGTCCTCGACACGCACACCTCAACAGGTAACGCGCGGGCACAACGCCGTGGGCACTGCCACCGAAGTGCCTGCTGACGATCGCGATGTTGCGTGCGCGGAGCGCCAGATGGTCGACGCGGCGCGGGAACGGGCGAAGCGACCTCGGGCTTGGCGGTGCGGCTGGTGGATGAGGGAATCCGCATGGACGAGCATCCCGGCGTCGTGTTCCGAGACGGACCCACCGGTAGGCGCGCGGGTCTAGCTGCAGGCCCCGACGTGTGGGAGATCGTCGTCGTCCTGCGCGACTTTTCGGAGAGAGGAGCGGCTGAGGCGGTCCGGCGAGCGGCAAAGTGGCTCAATATCACCGAAGCGCAGGTGCGCACCGCGGAGAGCTACTACACGTCGTTCCCGGACGAGATCGATGACCGCGTCGAGATGAACGAAGCCGCGGCCGGCGCGACACAGCGCGCCGGTGAGGTTCGTCAACGCCTGTACGGTGAAGCTGCTCCTGGACGAGATGTTCTCGGTCGCAATCGCCGAAGGGCTGCGGCGACGCAGCCTCGATGCGATTGCCGCACAGGAAGAGCCCGAGCCGCGCGGCCTACACGACGAGCAGCTCTTCGTGTTCGCGCAGCTCGACGAGCGCTGCATCGTCACGGAGAACATCGCCGACTTCGTTGCCGTGGAGTTGCAGTGGCGAGCGGAGCAGCGACGCGCTGCACTGCGGGATGATCTAGTTGCACCGACAGCGTTTCCTCGTCACCGCCGCGGCGTCGTCGGCCGGCTCGTCGCCGCGCTCGCAGGGCAGGTTGAGACGAATCAGCCCGAGCAGGGAACGGTTGTCTGGCTCCGTAGCGGGACTTAACCGATAAGGCCAATGTCGGCTGCGCCGAATCGACTCGTTCCAGCTGATCCCGTAACACACGTCCGGGGAGATGCTCAGCCGAACAGGAGTGCCTCGAGCTTGGCGGCGGCCTCTTCTTCCATCCCGGGGACGACGTGGCTGTAGAGGTCGAGGGTGATTCCGAACTTCACGTGGCCGAGGCGTTCCGACGTGACCTTCGCCGGGATTCCCGCGGCGAGTCCTAGCGTCGCCGCGGGTATGGCGAAGATGGTGGAGGCGGATCCGGGGGAGCGCGGCGGCGATCACGTGCGCTTCGAACGCGCGGGTCACCGCGTCGAGCCGATCGTCGGTCGCGTCCATCCCGGCATCACCGCCGGAATGACTCCCGGATCGCTCCCCTTGCAAGACCTACACGCCGAATGCTGCGCTGAATGCTGGGTGAGAGACCGCGGGGTTCTGGTGCGCGTTGATCTGGGAGCTCGGCACAGAACGGCAGCTGTGTGCCAGGTGCTTGCACTTGTTGCGCAATCGCCCCGACTTGCATGCCGTGTCTACTCCGGCACGGCATGCAAGTCGGTTCAAGCCGAGCGCAATGGCGTAGAAATCCAACACCGCAGCGCGGCTGCTGGCCACCGAGGGCGCCGCGTCGGCGCGGCGCTTAGCCCGCGAGCTGGGCACCTCGACGATGGTCGTCGAACATAGAAATGCCAATCGGTCGCGGTCGAAGACGTGCGACGCTGTGACAATGACCAGGACGCTCGGACTGTCAGCGTCGCGCCCGGACGAGCAGTCGGCCCGGTCGCGTTCCCGGCGCGACGTCGGCGATGTCGTCGATGTGCACCAACGCCCAACCGGGTTCGGCGAGCCAACGTAACGCGACCTCGCGGTCGGGGACAGTCAGCACGGTCTCTCCCGACTCGGCGAGTCGTTGTTCATGGTTGGTGCGGTCGCGCCGAGCGGTCTCGTCAGCGTCGGGGGCCCGGGTCGAAATACTCACAGCGAGTTCGCTGCCGATCGCGCTTTGCTCGGCGGCCGCTCGGAGCAGTTCACGGAACCAAGTCTCCGGGAGGTAACGCAGCACCCCCTCACAGATGAGCAGCGATCGCTCGAGAGGATCGTGTCCGCTGCTGGCGAGCAGGCTCGGGAGTCCTGGCTCGGTGAAATCGGCCGCGACGAAGACGATGCCGACAGTCGACGCGCCAATTGCCGCCAAGCGTGCCCGCTTGTCCGCCTGGGTCGCGGGATGATCAACCTCGAAGAACGTCACGCCGGGCGTACGGAACCGCAATCCGCGAGCGTCGTAGCCGGCGCCGAGCACGACGATCTGACGCACACCATCACTGATCGCACGCAAAACCGCGTCGTCAAAAAAACGAGTCCGGACTGCGATGGCGTCGAAGAACTCGCCCCGTGGCCGATTGTCGACATCGACGACGCCTGCACCGAGGTCGGTGGCAAGGCGCGCCTCGGCCGCGGGGTCACCGCTCGGTGTTGACGGTCGCTCGAGCGCCGACCGTGCGATCGCGACGCCGAGCGCAGTAAGCGAAGGCTTGTCCGACCGCATGCAGTCATCCCATCACACCGGAACCAACCAGTCCAAGAATTCACTTCAGAGTCCGCAACGCGAACGCTCTGGTTCCGGCGATTGGGGCCAAGCGAGCGATTTCGACGGCGCGTGGTTAAGGATAGATACCAGCGCGTCCGGCCTTCGCGTTGAGCGCGGCGGCTCGGTTTCGCCTGTAGCTGCCGCATTGCAGTCGCTGTCGGTCGCCGACCGTGTGGGGTTCCACCCGGTTGTGACGAGCACGAGTCGCTGATGGCCGCCGAGCTCCTCGTTGACGACGAGCTCGTGTACTCACACGACGCCCCAACCGAGGTGCCGACTTCAACCTCAACAGTGTTTCGGGTACGAGAACGAGCAACTGCTTCATGGTCGCCCAACGGCCGGGCCGGCCGACGAGTCCAGTTCGCGCGGTCGTTGGGCGGGCTGACGAGCGCTGAGCGTCCGCGCCATTGGTGCATCGGCTCCGGTTAAACGACCCGAACCTACGCGCACGATGAACCGCGAAGTGCCCGATCGTCAGCGCGACCGAATGTTCGGCACCACGTGCGGCGAACTGCGACGAGTGCCTCGAGACGTCACGGTGACACATTCAAACGGCGAAGAACGGTGAACTCCTGTGTACGCCGCTCGAATGTAGGAGCAACGTCGGTCACGCCGCCAATGGAGCTGTCGCGGTTGACATGACACCGACTCCGAGCTCGTTGATAGCCGCGACCTTGAACGTATATTTCGCGCCTGGGCGCAGATCGTTGACGTTGCCGCTGAGGACACTCGCGCGGTATACCCGCGGCTTTTGTGCGACGCTCCCCAGGTAAGGGACGACCTCATAGAGAGTCACGGGCGCTCCACCGTTGCTGATGGGCGCCCGCCAGGTGACGGTCACCTGGCCGACGAGGCCGCTCCTGTGCGCATTGACGTACATCGGTTGGAACGGTGGCCGGTTCGTCAGGGTCGTGACGGGATGGTCGGGCAGCAGCATCGGTGGCCTCGCTGCCTGGGTGAAGTCGAAGTCGTTCATCAGATCACCGAGGACCGACGCGTCTTCTGGGACGGCGATCCGCGGGTCGGGCCGTCCATCGGTCTTCGGGTCGAGGCGCTGGCCGTTGAGGAAGTCGTCTTCGATGAACTTGTCGTACGCATCGAAGCTCAGGTTCTGGTGGTCGATGTAGCCGCGTTTCGCATATGGACTGATCACGAGGCCCGGGACGCGAAGTCCGTACCCGTCGCGATCGACACGCGGTGGGACGACGTTGTCGTAGAAGCCGCCCCAGTCGTCCCAAGCCAAGAAAATAGCGGTCGAACTCCAATCGGGGCCGTCCATGACCGCGTTGATGAGTGTCGTCACGTACGACTGTCCGACGCTGGTCGTCGATGGCGGGTGCTCGCTGTCGTGTCCTGATGGTACGACCCACGACACAGCGGGCAACGTGCCAGCTTTCGCTGCGGCACGGAACTTGGATACCGATTGAATGTTGCCGACCTGATGATCCTGTCGGACCGTGTCGAAGTAAGGCAGCGGGTTCCACATCTCTGGCGTTTCGGTTGTCTTGAGAATCGGCGGGCAGCTCATTTCGCCGTTCGCGCAGTCTGGGGGGGGACCGCCGTATGGGTCGCTGATGTAGTAGCCCCACGAAACGTGGTACTTGTGGAGCAGGTAGGTGAGGTCGGTCCAGGCATAGATAGGTGCTGGAGCACCCGGACGGGTAGCCGGATCGGCGAGCGTGTTCGTGCAGCTGTTCGGGTTGTGGGTCTTGCATACCGCGGCCCACTCCGAAACCATGAAGAGATGGGCGGGCAGACTCCACGAGATCACCGGCTCAAACATATGATCTTGCAAGACGAAGTTTTTTGCGTACGCCCAGTAGTTCGGAATATCGCTCGCGGTGTGGTAGCCCATCACGTCAGTCGAGTTGTTCGGCCCGTCCTGACAGTTGGCATTCTGGATACCGGTCTCGGTACAAACCTGATGTATTTTCGCAACGGATGCCACGAAGCCGTCGAGTTTTCCACCATCCAGATCAGCCAACGCCGACCCGGATGCGTGAGGCCCGGCTTGAGTGACGTCATAGTGATCGACGAACGGTTGGACGCAGGTGTTGTTCGTCGGATCTGGGTTACAGACGGTCGGGACCCCGTTGACCATCGGGATCCCATCGGCGCCGGGGAACGTCCCGAAGTAGTTATCGAACGACCGGTTCTCCTGCATGATCACGACGACGTGTTTGATCTTGTGGATTCCGGTCGCTGCAGCTCCTGCATCCTCGACGATATGCAGAGTTCGGCTCGCAGACACCGCGAACAGCACTGACACCATCGACACCATCGACACGATCGCGACGACCGCAGTCGGCCGCACGTGTCGGCCGCTCGCTGCCCTGTACGAAGCCCCCATCCCTCTCCTACACGCCGAGTTGTCTGCGTCGTCCGAACGGTCGTTGCCTGGTCGCGTCATGTTCGACGCGGCTCACAGGCGTCGACGTCCATGAGACCAGCCCGAGTCGGCGAGAGCAATGACGAGGTTGAGGGTGTCAGAGGACACTACAGGTCGACGTCGACCCAGACACACTGCTGGTATCGTTTGCAGCGAAGTCACAGGGTGCGAAGTCGCGACTGCGCACCCTGGACCTGAGAGGCGAGAGCAGCAGCCGAGGCATCGATGAAGTTTCGCAGCTCGCAAGGTTCGTGGGAACGATGGGCGGCAGCAGAACGCCACGTTCGACAGGTCGAATTGAAGCGTGGTGCCGACCTCGAAGCCCCGCCACCGGGTCGACCGCAACGATTCGAACGTTCTGGTGGCCCGTGAGGCCTCGTCCCGACAGCGCATCGAGGATGCTTGCGACTCTCGGTACGTATGAGGTTGCGTCACCGGGTCGGTCGAAGCGCATCACCCTCCTGCCAGGCGCCGCGTTCGCGAACCGCCGACGGACGTCGTCGGGCAACGTTCGCAGACCGACCGATGCGGGCCGACCATTTCTTCCGACTCACAGAGAGACGGAAGTTCGCGGACTGCCTTCCCCACGATCTCGTCATCTCGATCGGAACGTAATGCTCCTCGATGCCACCGGCGTCGCGCGCGTTGGTGACGAACCCGTCGACGTGGCGCACGACGGATAGTCCTTCGCGCCGCGGTACGCGCAAGTTGTCCGCCGCCTCTTCGTTTGCCTGTGGTAGCCGTCGAGCACCCGGTATTCCGGGTGCGGAACTCGGTCGCGGTGGATGGTCGGCCGGTCCGAGTCGGGAGGGCCGCCGGCTTGTCCGCGGCGCTCAGACGTCCTGGTCGGGCATGCTCTGGTGATGGATGAAGTGTCGTTCGGGACCGTCGACCCGCGAGGTCCGGACGCGCAAGTCGCACTCCGTCGGTACCTCTCGGAGGTCTCGGTCTCCTTGGTGCATGGCGTCGTGAGCTCCGAAGCAGCCGACGAGGTCGACGACTTCATGCCACCAGGAGGCGGCTTCGTCCTCGGTCGGCATGGCGGAGTGGTCATCGGGTGCGGAGGCGTTCGGCCTCTGGACCCCGAAGTCGGCGAGATCAAGCGCATGTGGATCGAGGCCGGCTCACGAGGTCGCGGGCTTGGCAGTCGACTCCTTCGTTCGCTCGAGGACCTCGCGCGGGACCGTAAGTACGAGCGTGTACGTCTCGACACCAACAAGGTGCTCGTGCAAGCGATCCATCTCTACGAAACGCGC
The DNA here is from genome assembly GCA_052148155.1 of Acidimicrobiia bacterium. GTDB lineage: Bacteria > Actinomycetota > Acidimicrobiia > IMCC26256 > PALSA-610 > JBBQER01. Next base: position 8,526 of record JBKQIY010000185.1, read on the forward strand.
GGATACCGTCAGATCGACCGATACAACGACAATCCCGACGCAACCCATTTCTACGAGAAATGGTTGACGGACGCTCTTCCCGACCGAAGGCGCTGACACGGTCAGCTCAGCGTGACGAGACTCCAGCGTCGGTCCGACACGTCAGCAACGCTCACACGAGCAAAGGCCGCGGCGCAGCGTCGCACCAGGACGACTAAGCGGGACCGGTCACGACTCTCTGAACCCATCGCCGTCGCGACACCCTTCCGCGACAGCCCGACCCGCGAATCGCGCGACGCATACCCGACCTTGCGAGGCGCCCCGTACTGTCGTGAACGTCGGCCCGTGCCGGCACTACGAGCCGCCCTACATGGTCGTCGTGGTCGAGCCGTCGGACGTGAAGACCGGGAACGACCCCTCAACCGCGAGGCCGCGGGGTTCGGGCCGTCGCGGAGAATTCGCCCTTCCGGACAAGGCATTCGATTGCGCCCCGGGCGAAGCGACGAGCGCACAACCGGCGGCACCGACTGATAGAAGGGTCGGGGACTGTCAGCGAAGTCACAGACGCCGCCCCGCGGCAGGTCACGACCTTCTCGCGGGATCGAGCTTCCGACGACGGTGGGTTCGTCGCGTAGGAAGCGTTTCAGCTGGGGTATTTCAGGTGACGGTGATGTGGCAGTTCTCGTCGCTTTGGGTGAAGTAGGTGCCCGGCGGTATGACGATGTGAGCGTGTGAGCCGTAGTGTCCGTCAACGAAGCTGCCGTCGGAGTTCGCGAACACCTCCACCTGGCATTCCTGGATGTTGGAACTGTCGATCGTGATCGGCGACGCTGACGTGAACGGCAGCGAGTCGCCGCCGTCGGTGATTGTGAACGGCAGCGACTGCGTTCCACCCGTGCCGGGCCGTGCGATCGCCAAACATTCCGGTTCGCCGGTGATACGAAACGTCGTGTTGCCTGCCATCTGCGCGGCGCGGATCTCCAGCCGTCCCGGTGCTTCTCCTTGGACCTCGGCCAGGGTCGGATTCTGGTCGGTTGCGGTCACGTCCGCGGGCTCCAACGCGACGAGGCAATAGGACTCAAAGGACGAGTTTCCGGACGCGGTGTAATCGATATGCCAGGGTGCGGTCGCGTGGAACGCTTTGGATAGACCGCCGCAGCTCCCGGCAAGGAACGAGCCCGCCGTCGAAGGATCGTACGGGATCGCGATCCCGACCGTGTTGAAGCTCCCCGGACCAGAGAACGCGAGTCCTGACGTTCCTTTCAGCGCGACGCCGGGGCCGATAGGGCCAGGGAAGAAACCCCCGAAGTTGTCGCAGCTCGGTGCATCGCCAAACGCGTCGACGAACCCGAACTGCGAAGCGACGAGGTAGCCGGCACCGGTCGGTGACGGCGCGATCGCGACGACAGGACCGGGAGCGTGTTCTTTCGGGGAGCCGAACGAGCCGGCATCTCCGAAGTGGTGAACGGTCCCGTCACTTCCGGCGAGCCAGTAGCCATCTCCGTCATGGGTTGATGCCATCCCAACGACCGGTGCGCGCAGATGCTCGGCCCCGAGGCTGCCTCGAAACGGTGCGTCACCGAACGTGAAGATTCCGCCGTCGGCCGCGACGAGCCAATACCCGCGTCCCGACGGCGTCACCGACATTCCGACTATTGGTGCATGCAGCCGCAGGCTGGCTGCGCTGCCTCGGAAATGGGCGTCACCGAACGTGAAGATTCCGCCGTCGGAAGCGACCAGGAAGTAGCCGTCGCCGGTCGGTGTATAGGCGATTCCGACCACCGGATGATTCAGCCGCTTGCCGCGCATAGATCCGTACGACCGGGCCGCTCCGAACGCGAAGACGCCACCATCGGCGCTCGCGAGCAGGTATCCCTGACCGCCGGGCTTGGCCGCGATCCCCACGATCGGCGCAGCATGCTTGCCAACCCCAGCGAAGTTCGCGGCGTCACCCACCGCGGCGACGCTGCCGTTCCCGTGAGCCTCCCAATAGCCCAGACCAGTCCTGCCAACTGGGCTGACGACCGCCGCGCCGACCGGCGGGATGATCGCCACGAACGACGCGATAAGCGCGATCACGGTGAACGCCGCTGAACGTCTGCGCATGTTTTGCTCCCACCCGGTTGCACCCACCATAACCCCCATGACAATCACGAACCCATTGCCACAATGGGATGAGTGATCTTCTTGTCATACCGTTAAGTAGACCACCGATCAGAATCCGGACGTCCGGTCGAACTCGGGGTTCGCCGACAGGAGATCTGACTCCAACCGAGGGCGATTGGTTCCCCTCGCATAGTCGATTGTCAGGTTGAGGTACGGCGCCCCAGCCCCTTCGAGGAGACCTGAAGCGCTTGCCGGGAACCGAGTTCTTTCGGGGGCTACCCGCGTCCGGCGTTTCACAGCAGATGGCCGCCGCGGGCGCGGTGGGAGCGTGCCCCCTTTTTCAGCCGCTCGCAGCGTCCTGACCGGCGGCACCGAGCACCCGAAGAGCTCCGGCAACCTCGCACCGTCGCCGGTCTCGGTTCGGGTTTCGCCGACGATGCGCTGGAAGCCGGCATCGCCGAGTTGTACGAGGAGACCGGCAATGTCGTCCCAGACGTCACGTCGCTCGCGATCAGTCCATCCGCGAGATGCGGCTGACGGCGATCCCGTCGTGCCTCTTGAACACGCTCCGGCTCGAAAAATGTTCGTTCTCGGTCATGCAGCCGACGAGCCGGCCCAACCCCTTGCGCCGTCCGAGCTCCAGTTCCGGGCGACACCATTCACGCGTCGCGGTGCCCGTCGAGACACTCCGAGTTCATATCGTCGCCGTCCTGGCCCAGCGGCCGTCCCTGCGATGTCGTTTGGCGTGCCACGATGTCACGATGATCGCTGCATTCTCCATCACACCCCTCGGTGTGGGTACGTCAGTCAGTGAACCGGTCGCTGAGGCTGTGCGTCTCGTGCGGGCGAGTGGCCTGCCGAACGAAACCAACGCGATGTTCACCAACGTCGAAGGCGACTGGGACGAGGTAATGGACCTCATCAAGGCTTGCGTCATGACCGTCGCGGCGGCTGCACCACGCGTGAGCGTCGTCATCAAGATCGACCATCGCGCCGGTGTCACCGACGGACTGCACACCAAGATCGATGCAATCGAACAACACTTACGCAGTAGCTGACATCGCCCTGGGTTCAGTACTTCAGCAAGGCTTCGAGGTCGCGCCTGATGTCAGCCACTTGCGGCAGGATCGCGTTTTCGAGTGTCGGCTCGTAGGCGCAGTGCACGTCGGCCGCGGCGCATCGCCACACCGGAGCGTCGAGGTGCTCGAAGCATTCGTCGGCCACGAAGGCCGCGATCTCGGCACCGAAACCAGCGGTGAGTGTGTCCTCGTGCAGGACGAGCACACGTCCGGTACGACGGACGGACTCGGCGACCAGGTCGCGATCCCAGGGCGCGATCGTGCGCAGGTCGACAATCTCGACTCCGGCGTCGGGCCCCAGTTCTTGTGCAGCAAGCTGGGCGCGGTGGACGGTCGCTCCCCATGTGACAACGGTGACGCGATCGCCGCGTGTCACGTAGGTCCCGCGACCGAACGGCAACATCCAGTCCGGCGGCGGCAGCGGGTCGCGACAGTAGCCCTGCCGATACAGGTGCTTGTGTTCCAGGAAGAGCACCGGATCGTCGCTCTGGAACGCGGTGCGTAGCAGTCCCGCTGCGTCACGCGCCCGCGACGGAAACGCGATCAACAGACCTGGGACGTGCGCGAAGATCGACTCGCCGCACTGGCTGTGCCAGATAGAGCCTCCCTGGAGATAGCCACCAATCGCGATCCGGACGACCATCGGGCACGTGAACGCGCCGTTCGAACGCCATCGGGTGGTGGCTGCTTCCGACTTGAGTTGGTTCATCGCAGGCCAGACGTAGTCAAAGAACTGGATTTCTGGGCACGGCCTCAGGCCGCGTACCGCTTGGCCGACCGCGCGTCCGATGATGTTCGCCTCGGCGAGCGGGGTGTTGAAGCAGCGGGCATCACCGAACGCGCGCTGTAGCCCAAACGTGATGCCGAAGACACCGCCCTTGCCTGGGACCTCGTCGATCACGTGCGGGTCGGCATCGGCCACATCCTCGCCGAATACTCGGATTCGCTCGTCGCGTGCCATCTGCTCGTGCAGGGTCAGCCTGATCGCCTCCCCGAATGTGACGGGCGCCGCGTCGATGTTCGGGTCAGGCTCGCTCGGCAGCGTGGTGATCGTCGGCGCCGCGACGACGTGATCGAGCACACTCGCGGGCGCAGGCCTCGCTTCGGCGAGCGCGGCCTCGGCCGCCAAACGCACCCGCTCGTGCGCAGCGGCGTGCATCGTGTCGATCTGCTCTGCAGTCAGCGCGCCGCGCGCGACAAGCTCCCGTTCGAGCGTGACGATCGGGTCGTGGACAGCCTCGTCGGCCAGCTCTTGCGCGCCGCGGTACTTGCGCTGGTCGTCGGAGAGCGAGTGCGAGTACGGCCGGGTCACCAAAGCATGGACGAGGCACGGACCCGCACCGGCGCGGACGTGCGCGATCGCGTCGGCACCTTTGCGGCGAACCTCGAAGTAGTTGCTGCCGTCCATCTTGACGATGTGCAGGCCACGGACACCGAGCACCATCTCGGAGATCGGCGCGGGTGCCTGATCGGCCGACCGCACCGAAATCGCGTAGCCGTTGTCGGCGACGACGTAGAGCACCGGAAGGTGCAGACGACACGAAGTATTGAGCGACTCCCAGAACTCGCCTTCTGAGGTCGCGCCGTCTCCGAGCGACACGTAGGTGAGCTCGTCACCGAAGGCGACGCAGCCCGGAAGCTGGGGACGTCGGCTGATGTAGCGCGCCGCTTCCGCGCATCCGACCGCCGGCAGACATTGGCTGGCGGTGCACGACGTCTGGCTGACGATGTTGAGCTCGCGCGCGCCCCAGTGACACGGCATCTGACGCCCGCCCGACGCCGGGTCGCTGGCCGAGCCGACGGCTTGGGACAGCATCTCGTTGGGTGTGACACCCAACGCGAGCACCAGCGCACGGTCGCGGTAGTAGGGGAAGAACCAGTCGTAGCCGGCCCGCAGATGGCGGGCGAGGCCGAGCAGTAACGCTTCGTGGCCGGCGCCGGATATCTGGAAAAACGCCCGGTTCTGCTGGCGCAGCGCGATTTCGCGGTCATCGAGGCTGCGCGAAACGAGCGCCAAATCCAAATCGGCGACAGCCTCGGCTAGCAAGTCCTCCTTGGTGCGTTCGACCATACGTAAATTGCGGCCTTCCTCTCACGCTCGCGCCGAAGTGTACGGCGTACCCTCGCGCACGGTGATCGATCCGCGCGTGTCGTCCGGAGCAGGCAACGAGCCGTTGCCGTGGCGCCAGCGTCGCCCTCGGGACACGCGAGGCTTCTTGTCTCGGGCGGTTCGGCACGCGGCCGCCGAGCGCGGCCTCGACGCGCGCCTGCTCAGCGGATCCGGTGCCCACGGCCGCGTCACGCGTGCCGACGTGCGAGCCATCGACGCGAACTCCGGCGGCGATGAGGTCGTGCCCTTTAACAACGTACGCCGCCGCGGCGCGAAGGCGCTCCTCACGTCGAAGCGGACGGCGCCCCACGCCCTCGTGGTCGTCGCGGCCGATTACACGGCGATCGACAGGACCCGATCGGCTACGGGACTCACCGCCCTGCCGTACGTCGCGCGCGCGGTCATCGACGCGTTGCGCGAGTTCCCGGTTCTCAACGCGACAGTCGACGGCGACGCCCTGGTCGTGCATCGTGGCGTGAATCTCGGCATCGCCGTCGATCTCGAATATCACGGTTTAGTCGTGCCGGTCATCCGTGGTTCGGACGGCATGCGGCTGCCGAGACTCGCGGCGGCTATCCGAGACGTCGCGGCGCGCGCCCGGACGAAGCGACTCGGACCCGACGACCTTGCCGACGGTACGTTCACGATCACCAATCCAGGTGCAGCACGGACGTGGATCTCGTTTCCTGTTCTCAATGCGCCGCAGGTCGCCATTCTGTCCACTGACGGCGTCGCGAAACGTGTGGTGGTCGACGAGGACGGCGGCTTGCGCATTGCGCCGGTCGGCAACCTGTGCCTCACGTTCGACCATCGCGCGCTCGACGGGGCCTACGCCGCAGCCTTTCTCGGTCGATTGCGCGAGATCATCGAACAACGCAACTGGGTCGCCGAGGCGTGAACAGTTTTCGGCCCCGCGACGCGGGAGCGACGGCAGTTGACCCGCACAGATCAGGAGGCACGTCTACTGCGCGGAGTGCAGTGGTCCCGATGGATGTGGTCTCGCAACTGACGAGGCTGGATGACACAGGGCCTCAAGCAGAGCGTCGGCGAAACCCGATCCTGAGGTCGAACGTTCGATTCCTTCGCGACATCCGCCGAAGATGCGGCGGCGCGAACGTTCCATGGATCCATTCGACCGCGCGACGTCTGCCACAGTGTCCGGGGTCCCCACCGCCCCCGAGGCCGCCTGTCTCATGCGTGTGGCTCAGTGAGACTCTTCGCGGAATCAGAACTTGATGGAGCGCACGAGTACGTCTCGGCTGCGCGTCCGAGGGCGACCTGCTCGTAACATGCCCTGATGTTGAGCGTGGATCGTGGCTGATCGGATGCCATTGCGGCTCGCCGGTCGGGTCGTGCTCGTCACGGGCGCCGAGAGCGGCATCGGACGCGAAACCGCGCTGCGCGCTGCGGGCGAAGGAGCCGACATCGCCGCGGTCGGTCTCGACCGCCCCGGTCTGGACTCGTTGGTCGATCAGGTGCGGACGATGGGTCGCCGTGCGGCAGCCCGGCCAGCCGACGTGTCCGACGCCGACGCATTGACCGCGGCCGTCGATGAACTCGTCAGCGAGCTTGGGTCGCTACGCGTCGCGCACGCCAACGCAGGTATCCTGATACCGGCAACCAGCATCTTGGATCTCGACCTCGATGAGTGGAATCGGGTTTTGGCCGTCAACCTCACCGGCGTCTTGGTCACCTTTCGCGCGGCCATCCCGCACTTCGAGCCAGAAGGGGGCGTGCTGCTCGCGACCGGTTCATCGACCGCTCTACGTCCCGGCATCGGACTTTTGGCCTATGTCGCCGCGAAGGCCGGGGTACACGCGATCGCTCGGAGCCTCGCGCTCGAGCTTGCGCCGCAGGGGATCAGGGTGAATGTGATCGCGCCAGGACTGACAGAAACACCCATGACCCGCGGAATATCCGGTCACATCGAACGGGGGCTGGACGCGGTGCCGCTCGGTCAGCTCGTACAAGCAGCCGATGTCGCGGCGTTAGCGGTGCACCTCATGACAGACGAAGCGCGTGCCATCACGGGAAGTGTGTTCAGTATCGACGCGGGAAGAACAGCTGTTTGAGTCGCTGTCGTTTCGGCATCGGAATGGTGCGGGACGCCAGGAGCGCGATGCGCTCGCCGGCATCCGAGATCGCAGGCTCTGAAACCCTTCACGACCGTCGTCGACGAACCGAGAGCTGCGTTGTCGGCGGGGTGTTATGTGGTGTGGAGTTCGCGCGGTTCGGCCGATGTGATGGTGCCGATCGTTGCGAGGAATCGTGGGAGGTCACCGACTGGCATCGGCCGCGCGAGGAGGAAACCTTGGGCGATGTCGCATTTCGCATCGTGCAGCGTCTCGAGGACGGCGGTGGTTTCGATGCCTTCGGCCACGACGCGCAGGTTGAGGTTGTGACCGAGATCAATGATGGACCGGACGATCGCGGCGTGACTTGTTTCGTCGAGGAGGTCTGTCACGAAGCTCTTGTCGATCTTGAGTTCGTCGATCGGCAGGCCGGTTAAGTAGGCGAGAGATGTTTGGCCGGTTCCAAAGTCGTCGATGCTGATCTTCACGCCGAGCGCGTCAAGCTGGGACAGCGCGATCGCGGCACGAGCTGGATCTGCGACGAGGGCTGTCTCGGTGATTTCGATGGTGAGGCGGGTGGGTGCCACATCCGTCTGCTGCAGCGCCCGGATGACCCGGTCGGGGAAGTCGGCTCGGCTGAGGCTGCGGGCGGACACGTTTACGGCGATGTCAAGCGGGTATGGGCTGTGCAGGTCGCGGATATCGGTCAGGGCGCGGTTGAGGACCCAGTCGGTCAGTCCTTCGATGATCTCGGTGGGTTCGGCGAGTGGGAGGAACCTGTCGGGCGACAACAGGCCGCGCGTCGGGTGTTGCCAGCGGATGAGGGCTTCGACCGCGTCGAAGCGCCCATCGGAGAATCTGGCCTTGGGCTGGTAGTGCAAGACAAGCTCGTCACGGTCGATCGCGCGACGGAGCTCGGAAATCAACGTCAGGTTTGCGGGGTCGTAGTCATCTTGGGTCGGGTCGTAACGGGCCGCGTCGGCGTTCTGTTTCTTGGCGACGTACAACGCGACGTCCGCACGTTGCAACAGAACGTCAACGTCGTGGCCGTCGTCGGGAGCGAGTACGTATCCGATGCTTGCCTCGACCGTGACCGGTAGACCACTCACTTCAACCTCATGGCCGATCGCTTGGCGTAGCCGGGACCAGGTTGCATCGAGGTCAGCGGTGTCATCGAGGACCAGACCGAACTCGTCGCCGCCAAGTCGCGCGACGGTTCCGTGGTCGCCGAACTGTTGCGTGAGTCGACGTCCGAGCTCGACGAGGAGTGCGTCACCGTTGTGGTGGCCCAGCGAATCGTTGATTTCCTTGAAACGATCAAGATCGACGATTGCGATCGCTACCTTTGTGCCCGTGGCCTGTGCGCGTTCGAGTGCTTGAACGACACGACGGTGAAACAACCGACGGTTCGGGAGGTCGGTCAACGCGTCGTGCTCAGCCAGGAACGCATTCATGGCGGCCTGGCGGCGCAACCCGCGACTCATCGACCACGAGATCGCGAACAGCACCACGTACAAAGCGCCGAGACCGACTACCAAATCTGCTAATAGTCTGGACAGACCCGATGCGACGTCGCTGCGAATCGGCGCGTACGGCAGGTAGAGCTCGAGCACCCCGATCCGACGCTCCGGGACACCTACCAGCAGCGGTTGGTATACCTCGACGGCCTCCGGTCCGGCCGCTCCGGAGTCGTTGCTGTCAGAATTCAGATGCGTTAACCGAGCTACGATCTCGCCACGCGCAGCGTCGAGCGCTTCGTCTTCGGGCCGTTCCGCGAAGCCAGAACCATCGTCGGAGAACACAACATTCCCCGCCAGGTTCCGTACCCGCAGCCGAAGGACGTGCTGCTTGCCGACGGCTTCCTTGGCGACCCGCGTCAACGCTGTGTACGGCGACCCGGGCCCCGGGGTGAGGCGGCCCTGCAGCGGCACCGGCCGAAACAGCGGCGCAATCGCGGTCTGCGCGATCAGCTCCGCTTCGGAACGACCTTCCGCAAGCCCGCGCCGACGCGCCTCGGTCCGATAACTCCCCGCCAACACGAAGCCAAGCAACACCACTGGCACCAAACTGATCGCAGCCGATCCGGCAAACAAACGCAGGGTCGACCGCCGAACGCTCCTGATCATCCACCCTTCGCTCGTCTCGTCAGGGACGGACCTAAGCCCAACCGTCCAGAATTCTTTGGATCAACGGCGTGACTCCGAAAAAATAAGTACCGACCCGAAGATGTGAGGACTCCAGCGCCCTTGCGTACGCGGCGCGGAATCGAAACGTCGAGGACGCCCGTACCGTCGGCATTCCGCAAGGCGGGCCGTCACGGCGCACGATCCCGTAAATGACGTCTCCGAACGGCAGCGAGTACTTCGTCGGCTCCCGCCCGTCATCGTTGAACCTCACGTCCTGCAGTACTGGGTCGGCTCGCGACGACAGGATGCTGTGCGTGCGGGTTGGGTCGACGGCCGGCCTGCGAACCGGACGCGACCTCTCGCGCGACAGCGGGTTGCTGGGCCCCAGCGGAGCACTCTGATCTTGGGGTGAGCGCGATGACGCTGTCATAATCGGCGCATAGGGTGCCCGTTGTGGTTTCGGGGACGCGCTCGTATTGGCGAAGTGCCGCCGAAGACGTCGCGATGCAAGAAGAGCATGGCTTTGTGTGGACGGCGATGCTCGAGACCATCGACACCGGCCTGGCCGGCAAGCGGGTCTTGGACGCCGGATGCAACCGGGGCGGGTTTCTGCGCCTGTTGTGCGACGCATGCCAGATCGCGGAGGGTTTCGGCTATGACCCCGCATGGGGCGCCATCGAAGACGCTCGTCGCCTCGCGGGAGGTCGCCCGCTGCGTTTTGAGAGTGCGGATACGGTCCCGGCCGGCTGGGATGGTTTTGACGCGGCATTCAGTCACGAGGTCCTGTATCTGCTCGACGACCTCTCGGCCCACGCCGACGCGATCTTCGGCGCGCTCGGCGCAGGTCGTTCGTATTACGCGGTGATGGGTGTGCATGACGCAAGTCCGCTCATGACTGAGTGGCATCGTGCCCACGCCGAGGAGCTCGGGCTCCCGAGGCTGTACGGAGTCGACGAGGTCGTCGACGTCTTTCATGCGGCTGGATTCGAGGCGGCCGCCAGCCGGCTCAAGGTCGGGTTCATTCCGGTATCAGGCCACACCGCGCATGCCCGACAGGACAACCAGTCGAGCCTCGACCTGTTCCGATGGGTGGACTATTACAACGACTACAAGCTGCTCCTTCGCTTCACCCGACCTCTCGCAGACTGAAGGTTGGCGGACACCCCAAACGTGCCCGCGGCCGGTTTTCCGGCCCGACAACTCGATCGAGGTTGTCGGGGCGTCGGAGCGCAGGTCGACGTTCGCGAACCTGGCCCGTTGAACGGTCGGCTATTGACCGGCATTTCGGCGGGTGTCCGGGATGCGAGGAGAAACCATGGACATACCCACAGGGGCGCCGGCAGGTCGGGCGAACGCGGACGGACGGCCTGGCGTTCGGCCCGCGCCGAAGCGTGTTGCGCGTGGGGTTGGGCAGCGGCTCGGGATGGGAGCCGCCTGGATCGCGGTTCTCGCCTATGGCTGGTGGTTCACCGATCGGCAACCGTTCAGCCGGGGTGCGTTCTTCGCTCTCGTATTTGCGGTAGGTCTGCTGATCGCGGTGTCGGAGGTACGACGCGCACGCGGAGCGAACTCGCCCGGTGCGGTGACCCGTCGGGCGCCCATGGTCCGCTCCGCGGTCGTGGTGTGGAGTGCGGTGAGTGTGGCGGCCGTCGCATGGGAGCTCATCGCACTCCGGAGTCTGCCGCGCGCGGCTCATCCGACGATCAGCTCGCTTGTCGAAAGCGCTGAGCAGTACCACCTCGCGCGACTCGCTTTGTACGCCGTGTGGATGTGGCTCGGGTGGACGTTGGCTTCGTGACGTTCTCGCGGTCGTTGACCATCACGGGTTGGATCGTGATCGCTGTCGCGATCGCGTCGGCGTGGATCGGTGCGCTTGTGTCGCGCGGTCGGTTCCCGACCGGAGTTGCGCTGCTCCGAACAGCAACGCGCCGCGTCTTGGGACGAATCATCGCGCTTGCGGGCTGGGCCTGGATCGGCTGGCATTTTTTTGTCCGCACGACTCGTTGAACATGACGGATCGTGCCCGCGGCGTCGACGTACCCCACCATTGGTACTTGTCGACTCCGGGGCTGCCGCATACCTCGCGTGCTCAGAAGGTGGTGGGGCCAGATCGGGGCGAGCCCGGGATGGAAGCGAAGCCTCGCCGAACGCGCTCTTGGCGCGTCGTCGATCCGCTACTCCGCGTGGAGGAGCAGCGCCGTGTGTGTGCGGGCGGCTTGAAGTCCGGGGATCGCAGCAACCAGGTTGGCGAGGACAAATGCGCCGACCGTGAAGACTGCGATGGTCAGCGCAGGCACCGTCGGGTCGGGGACGACGTGGATCTGAGCGGCGAAGAGGTCCCACAGGGCCCGGCCGGTCAGGATGCCGACCGGTACGCCGACGACGACGCCGAGGGTGACCGCGACCGTCGACTGCCAGGCGACGACGGCTGCGAGTTGTCGGCGTGTGAAGCCGAGTGTTTTGAGCAACGCGAGTTCGCGTCGGCGTCGGCGTACCGATGCGATGAGTGTGAGTACGAGCGCGGCGACCGCGCCGAAGGCGAGGGCGGCGCCGAGCAGCGCGGGGGTGGTGCCCATGGACCGGTAGTTCACGATTTCGGCGGGGCGGAGCACGCCGACCACGCCGCTGACCGGTCCGTCAGGACTCTTGTCCAGCGTGTTGGTGATCTGTTGGAGTGAGCGCAAGGCGGCAGTCGGGTTGGCGCCGGGACGGACGCGGATGAGGATGGCCTGGGGGCCGGGAATCGTGCTTTGTTGCTGGTTGCGCCGGTTGGCCGGGATGACTTGGTAGTCGACGATGGCGCCGGTACCCATGGTCGTGTGATTGCCGCTCGGACCGATCGCCGGCAGTGTGGCGGTTCCGACGATGCGCAGGGTCGTTGTCTTGGTGGGTCCGGCGCGCACTTGGACGGCGTCTCCGACGTGTTTGTGCAGCGCGGTCAGGGTGCTCGCTCCGAGCACGACTTCGTCCGGTGCGTTGAGGCCGTGACCGGAGAGCAGCGGTGGCGCGACCGGAGCGTTCGGAGTCGCGCCGATGACGGGCACGCTGCGGCCGTCGATGTCGGCGGCCGCAAAGTAGACGCCGGTCCATGCGCTGACGGAGGTGTCTTGGTCAAACAAGATCTGTACTTGGTGCGCCGGTAAGTCTTCTTGGCCAGAGAATCCGGAGAGCAGCTGGTAGTTCCAGTTCCATCCGTACAGCGCAGGACGTGACACCAGCGTGCGCAAGCTCGTGCCGAACGTGACCGTCGAAGTCAACACCACCAGCGCGAGGACAGCGCCGACGATCGCGGACCGTACGGGCACGGCATTCGGGCCGGCGCCCGGTTCGAGTGCGAAGCGGATGCCGGTGACCGCCGACGTCGGGAGGCCGGCATTCGCGGCGGCGCGGCCGGCTCGTGACCCCCGCGCTCGGACCCCAGGTCGACGGCCGGCGATCCGGTGGGGAGCTTGGCGGTACGCGAGTACGACCGCGGCCGCGCTCAGCACAACGACAACGGTCGCGAGGCCGAGTCCGAGGACGGTCCAGTCGAACGCGATACCCGAATGTTCGACATACCGGACCGGGCCGAGCGGCGTAAGCGGTGAGATGCCGACCGCGACGACACCGGCGAGCAGCGCCCCAGCCACGACCGCGCCGAAGATTCCGAGCAGCCCGTCGCCGACGGTCATGGCCGGACTGGCGCCGAGCGACCGCAGCACGGCGCGTTCGTCAGCGCCGAGCCGAAGTTGGCGGCCGATGAGCTGACCGGCGATCAATAAGACGGCGAGCGCGGCGATCGCCCCGAACACGCCGAGCGCGATGGACTCCGGTTCGATGGCGCGCTCCGCCTTGGCTTCTTCGACCGCCGTCATGCTCGCGTTTGCACCGCCGCCACCGCTGAACGCCTTGAGCTTCGGGACGGCCCGGACGATTTCGGCCTCGACCGCGGCCGCGTTGCGGTTCCCGCCGTCGACGGTCATCGTGGTCTCGGTGACGAACGCGCAGCACGGCACCAGCTCCCGCATCAGTGCCGGTGTGAGCAGGACCCAGGTGTCAGCGAGCCTGTCGACGTCGTCTTCGATCACTTGGGTGTGGAACACGACGATCCCGACCACGTCGAGATCGACCTTCAGGTGCGGCGGTGGGAGTTTCGTCCCTGGTGGGGGCTGCAACCCGGGCGATTGCTGATTGTTCGTGTAAAACCCGACCGGGAGGATCGAGCCGACGTGCACGCCGAACTCGTGGGCTGCGCCCGCGTTCATCACGACTTCGTTGGCTCGCCGCGGGTCGGCGAGCCGACCGGTCGTGAGGGTCACGCGATCGACCGTCGAGAATTGGCCGTCGAAGCTGCCTCCGATATTCGGTGGCGATTCACCCGGCGACAAATGGAGTCCGTGGGAACCGAGCGGTGTGATGTCGGGATCGACGATCGTGAAATCTGTGACCTGTTTCACGAGCGGCAGCCGGGCGATTCTGGCGACGACCGCCGCGTCGTACGGCACGTTGCTTACATCAGACTCGTCAAAGCGCGGTGATGATGCCTGCGTTGTTCGCATTGACGCGGGTGAGATAACCGGGGAACGACGACTGTGTGCGCCGCGCGCCCGCGACCGCACCGATCGCTAAGCCGCCAACGAGCCCCACCAACAGCACGATCGCGAGCAAGCCGCCCCACCGGCGCCCAAACGTTGCCCGGAACCGAAACCCGGCGACCCGCAGGACTCGGATCACCGCGACCTGCAGCCGAGCGCCTCGAACCTCACAGCCTCACGAACCTCCCACGATGCACTGTCCGGGCACGCGTTCCGCGAGTCTGGACCGACCAACGACGACGGCCAAGGTGGTCAGCTCACACGCGCAGGTCGTGCTACCACCACGCCCGGCACAGATCGACGGGCATGACGTGTCCAAATCGCCGGCTGTCGACCGAATGGCAACGTTCGGATTGGACCGCTCAGCTGGACGGGCGAACCCATGGGGTGCGCAGGGTGCAAGGCAGGTGGCCGGTGCGTCTAGTGGAGTTGGCCGGAGTGGTACAGACCGGCCATGAACTCCACAGAGGTCGCGATGTCGCGGGAACGGCGAGTGGAGAACGCTCGCATTGCGTGTGGCATGTAGAGCTCGAAGTCTCCGGTTTCCAGTTGGTGGCGCATCGCGCGGGCTAATACCGGTGCGGGAATCCGGTCGGCTCCGGTGCTGGTCTGTGCGATCGCGTCGTCTGCGTCGACACCGGCGGTGAGGTCGATGAGCCCGGGATACACAAGGTGGAACGTCACGCCGCTCTCCCACAGTTCGGCGGCGAGTGCCTCCATGAACGCCGATACCGCCGACTTCGCGGCCGCGTATGCTGCTTCGCCCGGCGTCGAGGTGCGAGCGGCCATGGACGATACGGTCAGCACCTGGCCGGCGCGCCGCGCCAGCATTGCCGGGACCGCCGCCAGAGTGAGCCGCACCGGCGAGAGGTAGTTGAGATCGGCGATGTACTCGACGTCGGACCAGCGCATCGACAGTGCGTCTGAGCCGGTGGCCCCGCCTGCGTTGTTGATGAGTACATCGATGCCGCCGAGCTCGGCCTCGACGTCGTGCACGAATTGCTCGAGTGTGTCGAGCTCGGTGAGGTCGATAGTCCAGGCTCTGCATTCAGGGACGGTCCGACGGCAGTCGTCGAGCACCTCGTCGAGCAGGTCACGTCGGCGCGCGCACAGCGCGACCACTGCGCCTGCCGCAGCAAACTCGCGAGCCGTCGCCGCGCCGATACCCGACGATGCGCCTGTGATCAACACGCGACGGCCACTCCATGTCGTTGTCATTGGTGAGTTGTACCGCCGGTTCCCACCAAGCTGTCAAGCGAGCGCGAGCCGTGACGGGTCTGTGTGGCATTTCCGGCATCTGGACGAGCCGACCTTGTCACCTTGGCCTCTCGGCGCAGCGCTACCCGACCTGGTCGCACGCTCCGGCGCCGCGCTCGACCGGCAACTCGTGACCGACGGACGAACCGGATCGGACAGCTCGTCATTGACAGCCGGGCCGCGCTCACATCAACCGTGCCCAACGCGCCTTCGATAGCGGTAGAGCCGAGAACATCGCCGGCGCGACGCTCGCCGACGGTTCCGCCGACATGTTGTTTGCTGCGCGCACGCGGATCGCCGTACCGTCGAGGCCGTCATCGAAGGCGTCGAGCGGCGGCCCGTCGACCTGGTCGAGGACCAAGAAGCTCGCTGACGCCCTCTCCCAGATCCGGATCACGCTCGCCGTCACGCAAACCAGCGGGCGACATCTGGCGTCGCGACCGATCGAGCGTTGCCGACCGCAGGCTTGCGTCGCTCCCGCTGCGCTGAGCGCGAATCGTCGGCGTTGAAGTCCACGTCGGTTGGGTGCAGAAACCTCGAGCGACACGATGGCGCGCTAGCCCCCTCGCCGGATGGCGCCCCCCGTGGGTGGGGCACGGCCGTCGGCGGAGTCGTGGAGCGCCATTGACGTGCCGAGCGTTTGCCCGAGCTGCCCATTCAGACCCCTGGCATGGAGATCACGACGGCTATCGCGAAACTCCGACTGAGCACGCACTCCCAGACGACGCTCTCCTGGCCGGCACGCCGGACGTGAGCGTCGCGACCCGCCTCTGCAGATAGGTTGCTCGACGTGACTGCAGCGTCGCCGACTCTTCCCGCCGAGTGGTATTTCGGGTCTGGTCGTTACGCCCGCGAGCGGCTGAACATTTTTGCGAATGAGTGGCTGTGGTTCGCTAGCGAAGCCGAGGTCGCGGCTCCTTGCACGTACGTCGCGCAGTTGTACGCGGGGTGGCCATTGATGGTGGTACGAGGGGAGGACGGCGTTCTGCGTGGATTTCATAACGTCTGTCGGCACCGAGCTGGTCCCCTCGTCGACGACGGCTCGGGCCGTTGCCCGAATCTCGTATGTCAGTATCACGGATGGGCGTACTCGTTCGACGGTCGCTTGCGCTCGGCGCGCGACTTCGGCGAAACGCTCGACCCCGACAAGTTCGCGTTGCACCCGATTCAGGTCTGCGCGTGGCGCGGGCAGGTCTTCGTGAATCTGAACGTCGGGGCGGTCCCGCTGCAAGAGGACCTCAGAGATTTCTTCGCCGAGACGGAACGCTTCCCACTCGAAGACATGACGCTCGTCCGCTCATTTCGACACGATCTCGCCTGCAATTGGAAGACCTATGCCGACAACTACCTCGAGGGCTATCACATCCCGCTCCTGCATCCGGAGCTGAACCGACAGTTCGACGCGAAGCGATATCGCGTCGAACTGGGCGACAGATACTGCCGACATAGCGCTCCGCCACGCGACAACGCTCCGGCCGATGGCCGGTGGCTGTTCCGCTGGCCCAACCTCGCCATGAATATTTACGGCAACTCGATGAACGTCGAGGTGATCATCCCAACCGGTCCTGAGTCGTGCACCGTGTCGTACAGGCACTGCTTCGTTGATCCGAACGCGGCAGATGTTCCAGACGTCATCGCGCTCGCTGACACCGTGCTGGAACAAGACCGCCGAATGGTCGAATCAGTCCAGCGCAACCTTGCTGCCGGGACCTACCACGAAGGGCTGCTGAGCCCTCGTCACGAAAGCGGCCTCGTGCAGTTCCATCACCTCGTACGCGCGGCCGACGCCAAGGTGCGGACCTCCGCCACAGCTGTCGCGGGTAGCGGTTACCAGCCTCCGGTGCATGGTTGGTAGGTCGATCCGTCGAGGTTGAGGTCGAACAGGGCGCCGTTGATGTGGGCGGCCTCGTCTGATGAGCAGAATCCGGTTCCGCCTTGGTATTCGGCGTTGAAGACAGCCTTGTTGGCCTGGACGAACACGTTCTCGGTGTCACATTCGGCGTACTGGTTGCACTGCTCGTCGAGGGCCCAGTCAAAGTACGGTTCGAGCTGGCTGGTTTGGTCGTTGTCGTTCTGGTCGCCTTGGCGCATGCCGGCGCCGGCCAAGTCCCGCAGACCGGCGGCCCTGTCAAGGAGCCCATCACGGTGCCGGTCACGCCGTTGCCGCAAGCGGTAAGCCC
>JBKQIY010000186.1:0-7055 GCA_052148155.1 Acidimicrobiia bacterium
GTCATTCATCTCCGAGTGATTCGTTTCCGACTCAAGGACGACCTCGGTTCGTCAGCCGCAATATCGCGGTCTGAGGAACCGCGGAGGGCATATGGTCACCGGCAGCAGAGGAGATGGTGCGATGGCCGTTGAGACGCTGGGGATCCGACACGTCCACGTCTTGGTCAGCGACCAGGACCGCTCCATTTCGTTCTACCGGGACGTCTTCGGCATGGAGATCGACTTTCGCGACGGCAATATCGTCTTCCTTCAATCGCCGAACCGCCGTGACGACCTCGCGTTGCATCTCGCGGTCACGGAGGATGAGAAGGCCCGAGTTGGGCTGCAAGGTGGCTGCGAACATTTCGGTATCACGGTCACGGACCGCGGAAGGCTCGATCACTGCATCGCCTTGGTCATCGCGTCCGGTGGTGGCTTGGTCGACAAGGGCGAGCACGCCCCTGGTGTCCCTTACGCGTACGTGACGGATCCGGACGGATATGTGATCGAGATCTGACCTCTGTTGCTGACAACATCGTCGTGCGGTGGTGCGATGTGCGTGGTATGGCGACGAGCCGACGCTGCGTTCGTCGCGGCTGCAAGCGTTGTCGGATGCGCCGGACCCCCACGGTCGACACACGGCATGCGGCGGCTCACACGACCGCGGCTGAAAACGATGGATCGAACTGAACCCGAGGTCCGTGTTCGACGGGCTGGGCGATGTGCCGGTTGCTCGGAAAGAAGAACCGGTGTACTGCGGACCGGAACAACGCCCGGCCGGTTGCTTTGTGGAGAACATCGACCGGGTCGACCGCCCAGCCTGAACGTTCGATCACAGAAGCGAGACCGGCCGACAAGACTGGCGCACCCGGAAAGGATCGCGCCTCGATCGGGCACGCCCATCCTCGAGGCGATGCCGCTGAGCCACTCCGCCTCGGGAGATCGAAACGTTCGAGAGCTCTCGACGGGAAAGGCGTGAGCACGGTCCTGAGGTACACGCCGGCGACGGGTTTCCCCCCGGACTCAACGGCGCCGGAGCTGCCTCTGGCGACCGTCTGATGTCGGTCTGAGCCTCCGTCTAGAGCGAGGCTGGTGGTTGGCTCTTTAGCTGGCTTGGCGGGTTCCCGATGTCATGAGGATGACCGCTGCGGTGGCACGATCGGGCGACGGCCGAGGCGGTCACGTCGCGCTTGTGCTTGTGCCCAGTGTTCTCACCGCGGTCGCGTTCATGGTGGCCTCCTATTTCGGTCTCGTCGGTGACCTACCGCTTTGGCTGTTGTTGACGTTGTTGGCAGTCTCGGGCGTCGTGGGAGAACTCACAGTTGGTCTGGTGAAACCCGACGCGACCACAGCGGCCTTGCATTTTGCGGTTGCTTCGCAGGTGTTATCGGTATCGGCGATTATCTACGCGATCGGGTGGGGACCCACGTTGACGATCGGCTACGTCTTCGTGGTCGCGCGCCTGCTCGACAAGGGCGGCGCGCGGGTGTGGCGCGCGACGTTGGGTTGGACAGTGCTGGGTATCGCGCTGGGGCAGACGGCGATTGGCCTCGGCATCGTACCGACGTATGTGCCACCACCGTATGTGCATGGGCTTGCCGCGCTGGGAATCTTGGGTATGGCGTTCGTGATGTGGTTGCTCGGCACGAAGACGGAACAAAATGAGTGCTCGGACCGCGAGGTGCGCTCTACGTTGTCGTTGCTGACCGCGACCCTCGACTCAACCGCCGACGGCATCTTGGTCGTCGACTCCCACGGGGCGATCACACAATTCAACGCGCAGTTCGCACAGATGTGGCGAATAACCGAACAGGTACTCGCAAGTCGTGATGATGGTGCCGCGATCCAGTTCGTGATGGACCAACTCGTCCGGCCCGAGCTTTTCACCGCGAAGGTCGACGAGTTATACACGCATCCGGACGCCAAAAGCGACGACACGCTCGAGTTCAAAGACGGCCGCAAGTTCGAACGGCACTCCCAACCTCAACGCGTCGACGGCACCATCGTCGGGCGGGTGTGGAGCTTCCGTGACGTCACCGACCGCAACCGACTCCTCGACGAACTCGCCCATCAGGCCTTCCACGACGGGCTCACCGGTCTTGCCAACCGAGCCCTGCTCCACGACCGGCTCGACCACGCACTTGCCCGATCGCGGCGCTCAGCCGCCACCGTCGCCGTCCTGTTCTGCGACCTCGACGGCTTCAAAATGATCAACGACACGCTCGGCCACGACGCCGGCGACCTGTTGCTCATCGACGTCGCGCGGCGGATCGAATACAACATTCGAGACGGCGACACCGCGGCGCGTCTAGGCGGCGACGAGTTCGCGATCGTGCTCGACGAGACCACAACCGACGACACCACCACCTTGGCGCGGCGGCTCCTCGACACCCTCCGAGAACCGTTTGTCGTCAACGGCCGCGAGATCTTCGTCGCCGCGTCGATCGGCATCGCCGAAAACCGTACCAACGCGCTCGACGCCGACGAGCTGCTCTGTCGCGCCGACATCGCCATGTACGCCGCGAAATCGCGGGGCCGGAACCGCATCGAAGTGTTCGAACCCACGATGCAAACAGACCTCGCTGCACGCCAAGCGCTCCACGGCGATCTCCGACACGCACTCCAAGACGGCCAACTCAGTGTCCACTACCAGCCGCTATGCGACCTCGACACCCAAACCATCGAGTCCTTCGAAGCCCTCGCCCGTTGGAACCACCCAACCCGAGGGCTCGTCGGACCGGACGACTTCATTCCCATCGCCGAAGAAGCCGGCCTCATTGTCGATATCGGCCGCTACGTCTTGCGCGAAGCCTGCCAACAAACGGCCCAATGGCGGGCACTTCCCGGCGCGCAGAGCCTGTGTATCGGCGTCAACGTCTCCTCCCACCAACTCGCGGACGAGCACTTCGTCGCCGACGTCCAGACCGCACTTACCGAAACCGGACTCCCGCCAACCGCGCTCATCCTCGAACTCACCGAAAGCACCCTCCTGTCCGACACGTCGCTCGTCCAAGCGCGACTTGAGGCCCTCAAGCGCCTCGGGATCCGCATCGCGATCGATGACTTCGGCACCGGGTACTCCTCGCTCGCCTACCTGCGTGCGTTTCCTATCGACTTCCTCAAAATCGATAAGTCGTTCGTCAACGAACTCAGCCAAACGACCAGCGACCAAGGACTTGTCATGGTCCGATCGATCATCAGTATCGGACACAACCTCAACCTCGGTGTCATCGCTGAAGGCATCGAACAGACCGCCCAACTCGACGAGCTCCGCGACGCCGGCTGCAACACCGGCCAGGGCTACCTCTTCGCCCGACCCGTCCCACCCGACCAGATCCCCGAACTCCTCGTCCACAACATCGCAGCGGCCGCCGCTGGTCACAACGATCGCGACCAGAGTCGACAAGAGACCGATACCCGGCGGCTGAGCGAGCATTGACGGATTCGGACGCGCAGCGTACGGACGCGAGCTCTTCCACCTTCGACCGAGCCCCCGACCTCTCGCTGGATGGGTCACGACCTTGTGGCCGTCGGTCGCGACCGCCGAAGAAGCGATACGAGCGCGCCACAAGGGCACCTTTGGTCGCGACGTCGAACTGGTCGAACTGACCGGCCGCCGCGACCTGGCCCGCGTGTCGCGGATCGGCCCCGCGTAACCGACTCCGCTCGACCAGCTCCGCAAACGCGACGCAAACCTCGCTTGCGGTGTGCCGGTCCCGAGCCCTCAGTTCCGAGGCGAACTGACGCACAAAAGGACACGTTCGCCGCCAAGGGCTGGTTGTCGCCTACCCAACCTCGGTGCGCGTCTTCGACGCCGCCACCCTCAAGTCGCTGACCCAAACGATCGCACTCACCGGCACGCTGCTCGATGAGGTATCCAGCAGCCTCGATAGGAGCGAAGCGGTCGTCGCAGGCACGCAAGGATGGCGCCTCATCGACCTCGACGCACAACCTGCAGAGAATGACGAGAACAAGCGCCTCTAATACCCCGAATTCTCCTAATCCTGGCCACTCCGACCCAATGCGGGACTGTCGCAGGTCAGGATGGGGGTCCGGCGCTGGCTCGTGTTTCCGTTTCATCACCTGAACGATTACGTTGGCGGCGGGTCGCGCTCGGCCTGTTCTCGGTATTTCTCGCACAACGGTGATGCCGAGGAGTGATCTCTAAGGGGGTTGGGGATGCGTCGTTTCGGAGTAATTCTGGTTGTGATCGCCGCGGCGCTGGTCACCGCGGTTCCGTTAGCTTCAACGGCTGGGGCAACTGCCGCGCCAGCTTCGTGTGCGGCATTGAGCGGGACCTTGACCGGCACTGCGACACTCTCGAAGTGCACCGATCCTGCGAACACTGGCGGTTCGGGCAAGTTGGTGATCAACGTGAAGACGTTGGTCGGCACAGTGACGTGGAACAAGACTGGGACGACCACCATCAAACTCACGTACACAGTGCCCAAGGTGAACAAGTGCGCGAAGCCCACGATTGAGGTGGTGCTCGGCGGATCGGTCACTGGCGGAAAAGGTGCCGCGTTGAAGTCGATCCCTGCAAAGTCGAAGATCTCTGCGACGGCGTGTTACGGGACGAAGACCGCAACGCTTCTCCCGAAGACCGTTTTCACGTTCTAATCGAGAGTTCGCAGTTTGATGGGTTCACGCGGCCCCCGACTTCGGTCGGGGGCCGCGACACGTTGCCCCCGACTTCGGTCGGGGGGCGCGACACGTTCCAACTGGCCGCGCTGGTTGCACTCCGACTGAGGTGCAGTCGCCTGCTGGGATATCGGCTCACCTTGTGGCGATATCCAAAGCGGCGGCGTCCCGGTACGTGTGACGATCTCGGCGCGGCCGCGGTGACCCAACCCGACATCCAGGGCCGATAGCCGTCATCACGGACCCTGCGCGACGCTCCCTAATGACGCGCTGGGGTGCCGCCGACGGTACGGCGACGTTCGCAACCGTGGCTGAGCGTCACGTCAGCAGCGTCCGTATCGGCGCGTGGCGCACCTTGTTCGGCGCGCGGTCCGGGGATCCGGTGATCTCCGAGGTACCCGGCATGCGCGGCTATGGCGCGGCGGGAACTTCGCCCCACGTGTGGTAGAGGAGTTCGCCGATCGCGCCAAACGCGACGGGCGCCGAATCATCTGGGCGACTGGCGAAGTCCGTCTGCTCGTCGGCCATTGCCGCGACGATCCATGCAGCGGTGTCGGTCTCGAAGAGACCAGAGTCGATGAAGCGGCCGACGCCGTTACCGGTCTTGTTGTACACCCTCACCGGCATCTGGATGCCGACGTCAGCTGCGTAGGCCATGTGCGGGAGCCGTCGCGGTAGTCCGAGCAGGTGTTGTTGGCGGAACAGCATCTCGCGCGCTCGTCGGCCGAGATGCGCGTACAGCTCGGCCAGATCGCGTGGCGACGACCATGAGAACGACTCTCCGGCGAGCGCCCGTTCCAGCGTGATGGACTGGTTGAGCTGCGCGGTTGGGCAGCCGAGTGCGGCGGTCGTCGCGTTGATCGCGGGAGCGCCTCCCAGTACTTCGATGAGCATGGCGGTCGCCGTGTTGTCGGACACGATGATCATGAGCCAGGCAAGGTCATCGAGCGTCGGTTCCAAGCCGTCGGCGAGGTAGCGCAGCACGCCTGAGCCGTCGAACCGTCGCTCGGGCCCAGACCCACGCGTCGCCGCGGGTCGAGCACACTGGCGTCGACACATCGCTCGTAGTGCAGCAAGATCGCCGTCTTCACGCTGCTCTCGGCAGGAAAGATCCGATCGTCGCTGACGACGACGGTGTCGCCTGTGGTCAGGTTGCGTGCGTAGACACCGAACACGCCCGGTCGTCTGTCGAGAACGTCCTCAAGGTCTTGAGTCAAAGTCACAGAAGTCACGCTCGGTGCTGCGCCGCGCGATTCGATACATCCGGGCGTCCGTCGTGCACGAGACGCAGACTGCTTCGTTCCGCCCTCGTGATGCGAGTCGGTGGATGCCGCATACTCGTCCGGGCGTGTTGAGCAGGTGCTCGCGTTGGCGAGAGCGGGCCCGGGTCGGGACGGTCGAGGACCGGCATGTGACCTGTTTCGACCGTCTTGTCCGCCTCGTCGAGCCGATTTGGCTGCCATGACGGTCCGTCGGCTCGATACACCATCTGAATCGACAGTTTTCGGGCCACGTTGGAGAACAGCTTTCGCATCTCCGCTCGTGAACCTCGCTGGTTTCGGCGTGATGCGGTGTTTGACCTGGACTGAATTCCGCTCGGCTAACCAGCCTTCACGGCTCAGGGCATGTCATTTCGGGCGTTTCATTTTTCCATCGGGACGATCACACGCGGTTGACGCGAAAGGATCCGGTTGTTCCTCACCCAAGCCAAGGGCGGGATGGCCGTTATCGAACGCAAGCGTCGTCGCCCGGAACGTTTGCCCAACCAGAGGCTTGTCGTGCCTGCCTGAACGGTGGCGTTCTTCCGCGGCTACCAAGGCAGTGGTGTCAAAGAGCGCGGCCGTATGTAGCTGGGCCCGTCAGTTGGTAGCGATTGGCGGTTATCGTGGGTTCGTATTCGACCGACTAGAGGGGCGTTGTCATGAGACGGATTTGCATGTTCGCGATGGCGATCGCGTTGTTGGCGCCGATGGCGGTCGTGACCGCTGGGTCTGCCGGCGCGGCGACGGGGGTGCAGTGCACGAAGGAGGTAGGCGTCGTGAACCTCCAGACGCAAATAGATACGAGTACCGAGTCGGGGTGTACGCCCGTTTCGGCAACAGGCGGTTCCGGCAAGACGGTCGTCAAGATCACGGCCAAGTCGAGCACGACAGTATGGTCCGGAGGCAAAGGCACCTCGATCGTGACAACGATCTCCGAGAATGCTGGCCCGAAGGTCAACAAGTGCCCGAAGGGCGACACGCTGTTGCTGATCGTGGGGAAGATCACGGGTGGGACAGGCGCTGCGCTCAAGGCGATGCCCAAGGGTCAAGCCGTGACCACTGATGTATGTGTCTCGAAGAACGACACCAGCTCGCTCGAGCCGGGAACCGTCGCCAAGTACTGAGTATCGAAGAGTCGCGACTGCTGTCGTGAGGTGGCCCCGCGGCGCTATC
>JBKQIY010000187.1:0-21878 GCA_052148155.1 Acidimicrobiia bacterium
CGTTCATCCAGTACTCCCGCCAGTTCTCGATGCCGCTTACCCAGGTGGCATCGATGATGAACGTCTTCCAGTCTGGAATCGCGTCCTTCGAACGGGTGACGGAATTCCTCGACGCCGATGAGCAGAGCCCGGATGCTGCAACCACTCCCAATCCCCCGCCTGTACGGGGCCGAGTGGAATTCCACGACGTCACGTTCTCCTATGAACCGAACCGCCCGCTCATCGAGTCGCTCTCACTGGTCGCGGAACCCGGGCAGACGATTGCCATCGTCGGGCCGACCGGCGCCGGGAAGACCACACTCGTCAACCTCATCATGCGGTTCTACGAGCTCAACAGTGGTTCGATCACGCTCGACGGACGCGACATTTCGTCGGTTCCGCGCCCGGAGCTGCGTTCCAAGATCGGCATGGTGCTGCAAGACACTTGGCTGTTCGGCGGAAGCATTCACGACAACATCGCGTACGGCAACCCCGGCGCTAGCGAGGAGCGGATCCTCGAGGCGGCTCGCGCAACGTACGTCGATCGTTTTGTTCACTCGCTTCCGGACGGCTATGAAACGCTGATCAACGAAGAGGCTGACAACGTCAGCGCCGGCCAAAAACAGTTGCTCACAATCGCTCGTGCCTTCCTCGCCGACCCCGCGATTCTTATCCTCGACGAAGCTACGAGCTCCGTCGACACGCGCACCGAGGTCCTGATCCAAGAGGCCATGAACGCATTACGCAAGGACCGCACGAGCTTCGTGATCGCGCACCGTCTTTCGACCATTCGCGGCGCCGACGTCATCCTCGTGATGGAGAACGGTCGTATTGTCGAGCAGGGCTCCCACGATCAGCTGCTCGGTCATGACGGCCCGTACTCGCGCCTGTATAACTCGCAGTTTGCGGCCGCCGCGGTCGACGTTGACGGCGAGGTCACCTGACGGTCGGAAAGACGGTCGGCACTGCGCATATCAGCGGTCCCTCGCGCGAGTTCATCGGGAACACCCGGAAGCGAACGTTGCGCAGCGACGACGACAGCGTGACACCGGGTCCGAAGGTTAGAGGCAGGTATCCGCTCTGCACTCCAACATACGGAGCGATCACGACCGCGTCCCTGACAATACGTAGGGACTCTCCCAGTCCGAGGTTGATCCGAATGCCATGGACCACCGGCCGGCACGTTTCGGAGCCCGTTGGATGATGAGGAACGCTCCGCAACGCGAGACGCAGCTGACCCTCGGCTCGCTCGACGTCAGTGATCGATGACGGCGCGGGTATGCGACCCGAGGCCGCGCCGTCGAGGAGCCAGCCGATGGTGAACGGCGGGAGGGGCTCGGTCGACTTCGGAACGAGGCGGCTGTCACGCAGGCGAGGGAGGAGGAATACCGTCTGGCGAAACAGGGCTGTCTTAGTCTCCTGGTTGTGGGTGTAGGCCGCGATGGCACGGACGTTCCCGGGGATCCCGATCAGCAATATCGCGAAGACCGCGAGCGCCGTCGTTCGCCATCGCCGCACGACGGCATCGGCGGCGATACCCAATGCGGGGAGCAGCATCGCCAGGGTGAGGTCGAGATAACGGCTGCGATGTGTTGCTCCCGGAAGTCCCGCGCGTCCGAACGCGGTGATCACGAGATACACGACCGCTCCGACCAGCAACGCGAACGGAGCGGCAGCTTGGCGTGACCAATTCGCTCGCCCGGCCGGTCGCCATGCGAGCACGAGACCCGCAATCAGCAGCCACCCGAGCAGCGCCGCGGTCGCGTCGAAAGAGCCAACCGCGCGAAAGACGTTCACGATCGTCGCCGCGACGAACCGCGCCAGTCCGATGGGCGTGATTCCTTGCGTCGAGTAGCTACCTCGGGCGTACCGATACCACCACAACAGGTATAGGAGTCCCAACGGAACGGTGTGAATCGCGGCGATACGCCAACCGCGGCGAACCAAGGCCGCGATCCCGACCACGATGACCATGGTGACCGCAACGCCGGAACAGAGCATGCCGGCAGTACCAGCGGCTAGGCCGATCCAGTCCCGGCGATCGAGCGGACCGTCGTGATCGGCGAGCAGGAGGTGGGCCAACCCGAAGACGAGCGATCCGACCTGTGTGATCTGGAACGCCCAAACGATGTCTTGGTAGCCGCGTCCGAACAGGACAAGGATCGCCGCTGCCGCCGTGGCGATCCATGGACGAACTCCGGAGCGCCGCATGACGCAACGGACCATCCACGCGGCCGCGAGATGGAGCGCGACGATCAGGACCTGGTACGGCGCATAGCTGCGCAGCCCAACCGTCCACCACAGTAAGCGGTACACCAGGATCGGGATGGTCGACCAGTGCCCGAAGTGGGGGCGCATGAGATCGTCGAAGTTCCCAGCACGCCGCGTCGTGATGAAGTCCCATTCGTCGTTGAAGAACCAGACGCGCCGACCGAGATACAAGAACAGCCCGGATGCGAACGCCCCGATGCCTGCGAACGCAAACACGGCGACGCGGTCCTCCGCAGGGTCCCGCGACGCATCGTCGATGGAGCCGGCTGCGGCCGACTCAACTCCGACGACGGTCACGAGTTGCGCACAAGCCGCCCGGGTCGCGCGCCGGTATCGCTCCCGTTGCGACGCGTGATCTCACCGTTCACCAGCGTGGCGCGGTAGCCACTTGCGTCTTGCAACAGCCGAGTGCCGCCGGCCGGGAGATCGCATACCGCACGGGGCGCATCCAGCCGCAAACGCGTCAGGTCGATCACGTTCAGATCGGCACGGAGCCCGACGGCGACGCGCCCACGATCGGTGAAACCATAGAGGTCCGCGGGTTGCGACGTGAGTCGGCGGACTGCATCCTCGAGCGCAAGGCGCGGTCCGCGCGATCGATCACGCACCCAATGCGTCAGCATGTACGTAGGGATGGACGCATCGCATATGGCGCCGCAGTGCGCTCCCCCATCGGCAAGTCCGAGAACTGCACTCTGATCCTGCAGCTGTTCGTAGAGTGCGTCATGGTTCGCGTCGGCGTAGTTGAACAAGGGCAGCAACAGCAATGCTGTGCCGTCACCCGCCACGAGGGAGTCGTACGCGACCGCCTCGACACCTGCTCCGGCGCGCTCGGCGAGTTCGCCAAGTGACGCTGAGGCCGGCTGCTCGTAGTCGGGCTCCTCGCCCAGCACGAAGCACGACGGCAGCAGACCCAACAGCGCGGCTTGGGTGAACGTCTGCACTGGATCGTCCGTCTCGGCCCGTTCGGCGAGAATTCGCTCGCGCACCCTGGGCTGGCGCAACGCTCCGAGACGTTGCGACAGAGGAAGGTGCGCCACCGCTTCGTACGTCGGACGAAGCCGGAACGGGTGGCGTACTTCCCAGCCGAGCAGCACGCCGAAGGGACGTCCCGCGACGAGCGGCACGACGTTGCCGCCGCGACTTCGCCATCGGCCGGCCGTAGCCATCTCCTGGTGCCATCGCCGTGGCGCCTGGTTGTGCTGCAACACGATGAACGTGACGGTCAATCCGGTATCGACGGCGGCCTGACCGATCCAATCCAGTTCGGTTGCGACCACCGCGGAATCGTCGCCGGGACTGATGCCCGCCATCGCGACCTCGAAGATCCGTCCGCCGCCGTCGGCGACGGCCCGAGCGATCGCAAACAGTTCGTCGTCCGCAGCGAACGTGCCCGGGACCGGTGTTCCATCCAAGCTTGTGTGCCCCAGCGTTCGCGACGTCGTAAATCCGAAGGCGCCGGCTTGCATCGCTTCTTTCGCCAGGCGACTCATGGTGTCGATGTCGACAGGTTCGGCCTTCCCGTTCTGGGCGCCGCGCTCGCCCATCACGTATCCGCGGAGCGGACCGTGCGGAAGTTGCGCGGCAACGTCGACGGTCCATTGACGAGTTCCGAGCAGGTCGAGGTACTCGGGAAACGATTCCCAACCCCAGTTCATCCCTTCGTGAAGCGCCGAGCCGGGGATATCCTCAACGCCCTCCATCAACTCGATGAGCCAGCTCTCCTTGCCCGGCCGAACCGGCGCGAATCCAACACCGCAGTTTCCGGTCACGACGGTCGTCACGCCATGCGGGCTTGACGGTTCGAGCATGGCGTCCCAGGTCGCCTGCCCGTCATAGTGCGTGTGTGGGTCGACGAACCCGGGCGTGATGATGCATCCGGTGGCGTCGATGATCTCGGTGGCGTCTTCGGCGTCGATCGACTCGGCCAGGGCCGCGATGCGACCGCCGCGAATTGCGAGGTCAGCACGCACGACCGGGCCACCGGTGCCATCGACGACCTCGCCGCCCTGGATGACGATCTCGTACATCCTCGACCCCCTGCCGGCGTGTCACGGACGCTCCCGACGGTAGTCCCTCGCACTGACACGACCGTTGCGTCCGTCCCTGATCCGTCGATGTGATGTTGTTGCGCCACAGCCGATCCCCTCGACGCCCCGCGGCGAAGGTCATGTGATGTCGGGTCGCGAGCGGGGCGACGCCTTTCCAGAGGTGCGGCGATGAATTCGAGGCGCCGGAGCACGACCGTCGCTCAACACGGGCGCAGTGCGCTCGCAGGGAGGCGAAGAGCTGATCGGGACGACGTCCTCGACGGCGAGCGACTCGGTCGCGATGCGACAACGCCGACGTCCGTCGCGCATTGCCGCGCGAGGCGGCCGACAGTGCCGGACGCCAATCCCGACGCGAACACGCAATTCGAACCGAACCGAGTCATGCCCGAACGCGTGGCGCCGGGGTGCGCACCACGGTAGGCACGACACCGTGCGCGGGGTCACACAGATACGTTCGCGGAACTTGGCTCCGAAACGGGTCGATAGGGCGCGCGCCCGGCGTCAACTGAGCGTGCTTGACATCACGGTCGCCGACCGCCACGAAACCAGGCCCGCGGGACTCGGACGCGTAAAGAACGGATCACGCGTCGAGAAGACTTCTGACGTCCACCTGGCTGGCGCAACGACGCATCTTCGACATCGCCCGGGCTTCGATCTGACGTATGCGCTCGTGCGTCACATCGAAATGCGTCCCTACCTCTTTGAGCGTGCGCGGCTCGCCGCGGTCGAAACCGAAGCGAAGGGAGATGATTCGTCGCTCCCGCTCGTCGAGCGTGCCGAGCAACGTCGCGACATGCGATACCGAAAGCTCCACCAGCGCCGAGTCGAGTGGCTCGGGCCCGTCATGATCCTCGATGAAATCCCCGAGCTCGTTGTCGCTGCCCTCGCGCAATGGTTCCGACAACGATCTCGGCTCGGCCGCGAATCGCAACACCTCGGCGACCTTGTCCTCGTCCAGATCGATCTCCGCCGCGATCTCGGAAACGGTCGCCGGTCGATGCAGCTTGAACTCGAGACACCAGCGCGCGCGTTGCACCTGGGTGAGCCGACTGGCGACACGGGCCGGCAGCCGGATCATTCGCCCGGTATTGACGACACCACGGGTTATGGCCTGCCGGATCCACCATGTCGCATACGTCGAGAACTTGAACCCGGGACGCCAGTCGAACTTCTCGACCGCGTGCATCAAGCCCAGGTTGCCTTCCTGAATGAGGTCGAGCAGCGGCTGACCCGAGCCTTGGTACTTCTTCGCGATCGATACGACAAGACGCAGATTCGACTGCACGAACGTCGCTCGGGCGTCTTCGCCCGCTCGCACCGCGCGACGCAGCGCGCGCATCTCCTCCGGCGCGAGCGGCCTGGCGGCCGTCAGTCGCGCACGAGCGACGATTCCGTTCTCGATCCTTTGCGCGAGACGAACCTCATCTTGCTTTGTCAGCATCGGATAGCGGCCGATGTCATTGAGGTACAGCCGCACCAAGTCTTCGTCGGCGCGCGCGACTCGGGGTTGCGGTACCGACATCCTGTCATTCGTCATAGTCATCAGCGCGGCCCCCCGCACGATCCTTGTGCGGGTATGAGTTAACAGGTCCCGCTACCCAAGTCATCGTCCAAGTGCCCGATTTGGTGACGCGCGACGCCAACCTTGCCGATTCTTGACCGAATCGAGCCCGGGCCGTGACGACTTGTTGTCGGAGACGATCGCGTCGATCGGACGACGCGGGTTCGCCGTGCCGCGCAGTCGTTACAGAACGCGGTCCGGTTTCCGAAATCGGTCACGGCTTCTTGACGTCGTCGGACGCGACGACGTCATCGCCGTTGGCGCATCGCGCGTTCGCGCCGAGGCATTTGGCGATGACGCAACGCCCGGTCCGGTGCCCCGTCGCAGCCATCGACTTACAGGAGCCGAGGCCCGCGTCGGTGGCCGCTGAACGCGGTTGGACGTCCACGGCGACGTCGCTACGAAACGGTTTCTGGCGCTGAGGTTACGCTGCGGGAACGCGATCGTGCGGAGACGTCGTCAGCGTCAGTGCGGCGCGATCTCGATCGGCGGATAGGCATAGCGACCGTCGAGGACGCTGGTCTCGGGAAGATAGAGACGCATGATGAGGATGAACGGGCCGGCGGGTGCCGGCAGCCAGTTCGATTCGTGTCCCACGGGTGGGCTGTGTTGAATGTAGAGGTCGAGTGAGTCGTCGGCGCCGTATTGCAGCCCGGCGGTGTCATCTCCGATTGCGTAGCGGTTGATCGGGTTTGCAGTGAAGAACAGGTCGTCCCCGTACATCGTGATCGACCAG
Organism: Acidimicrobiia bacterium; assembly: GCA_052148155.1. Taxonomy (GTDB): domain Bacteria; phylum Actinomycetota; class Acidimicrobiia; order IMCC26256; family PALSA-610; genus JBBQER01. Next base: position 6,599 of record JBKQIY010000187.1, read on the forward strand.
AACGCGTTGACGGGCGGAAAGTCGCCACGTGCGAAGTGCACGACGTAACTGTGAGCTCCGCTCAGTTCGTTTCCGGTGGCGTCGCGCACCGCGTGCGCGTAGACCGCCTCTGCGGATACGTTTGCACCCCAACCCGTTTCCGCGACCGCGGCTCGCGTCAGTGCGTCGTGTCCGTACGTTCCGACGTGCAGGTTGACGGTCCAGCCGTCGGTCGTGACGCCGCTGTTCGCTGCGGCGTTGGCTATGCGGGCCGCGCCCAGTCGCACGCCCTCGATGAGCGCGGCACGCACATGCGGGTCGTGCACTTGTGTGCTTGGATGGCGTCCGGCGCCGATTCCGAGATCTGAGAAACCTTGCAGCGTTTGACGCTCGATCGGATCGGTCGGCGGATTGATCGCAAGCGCGTCCCCGAGCTGATCAAAGAATCCGATACCGGCCGCGGCGATCGACTGTGGTGTGCCCGCCGGACGTCCGAACGGAGGAGGTGCAGGCGCGGGCGTCGTATGTGTGATCGTCGAGAGGGCCTCCAGCTCGATGTGCTGGGCGAGCGCGTGTACTCGAGCGACGTCAGCTGTATCGGTGGCGCGGAACCGGCCGAGGAGCAACAACTGCGGTGTCGGTGACGCGAGCCGGGTGAGACCGCGTGGAAGGTGGCCGCGCCAACCGGGCGGAGTGATCACCCATCGGCCGGCCCGACCGCCGGTCGCGCGCGTGCCGATGTAGGCGAACGAATCGGTGTAGGCCGACAGCAGTTGGAACGAGTAGTAGCGGGTGTGAATTGCGGGCAATGTGAGAACGTACGGTTCGCCGCGCAAATCGAGCGGCGCGACCGCGTACAGCGTGTCAGCGTTCGGAGCCACGATCGTGCGTGAGGTGATGTTCGACAGTGCGCGCTGGAATGACAGGTGGTTTTCAGGCGCCCGCTGCGCGAGCGACTGGAGCGTCCGCTCACTCGCGACCAGCGGGTACCCCCAAACATATGCGTCGGCTGCCTGTTGCGCGTCAGACTCGGGCGGAGCTAACCGACGGGCACCAAGGGACGTCGACGCGCGCGAGACGCCGGGACCGGATGTCGGCCTCGTCGATTGCAGAGTCCCATGGGAGCTGCATGCACCAAGCATCGCGACCAGAGCCAACGCGGCTGCTGCCCGCCGATCAGCGCGCATTCGAGGCAACGAAGATGTCGACCTGACAGGTGAATCGGACGGCCGCGAAGTCGAAGTTGCCACCGACGTCGCGGGCGATGGTCCTGCGCGGACTCTTCGCGGAGCTGACACTCGGATCCGCGATCGGTATCTCGTCGGTCGACGAGCTATTGATCTCGTCGACTGGTCTGATCCGATGGTCGACTACATCCGCGGTCTTGCGAAGCAAGTCACGCCGCCTTTCCTATGGCGCCCACGTTGAGTATTCGGCAATACGCGCGCGACCGACAGTAGCGATCGCGTCTGTGAGCCGGTAACGCGAAGACAGCCCCGCCGCGGCCGTCGTTCACTGCCCCGAGCGGTTCGGCCGCAGCGACCGGATCACAGCCGTCTGCGCAACGTTCTCGCCTGCGCGCGCCGGCTGGGCTGTACGCCGGCGGGTCGTCACGCCTCGGTGTAGCGGCACGAGATGGGCGCCGCGCACCGCAAGAAAGCGTCAGCGCAATGGAAGAGGGCGCCTTTCCTGGTCGTCATTGCAACCTCGGTACTCGCGGCGCCTGACCGCCAGTCAGATATCGGCACGGTGTTCGGCCCATCTTCGCCTGCGCCTGCCGTCGGATGTTCGAGCCGCGTCGCCTGGCGTCAACGGACCGACGACGTGCAGCTGATACCCAGATCCTAGAGTCGTGCGGCGAGCGACTCTCTGAGAGCGCAATGAGCCCGTCAACCTCGACGGCACGCGTCTCGATGTCGAGGTCGCGGATGGCTCCGACCCGCGCTCAATACGATCGAGCCTTCGTACTCGGCGGCGAGTGCCAACTGGGGCACCGGGATGAGCCGCCAACACCGGGTCGGATCCGTGCTTTCGTATGCAACGCTCGGACATACTTGTGCCGTGTTCACGCTGGCGGGCTTGCGAGTTGCTCCGAAACCCTGGGACAAGCTGGGCAACTTTGACCTCCTCGAACGCTTCACCACCCGCGCAGCCGGTGAAGGTGCCGACGTGGTCGTGACGCCCGAAGGCTTTCTTGAGGGTTATCTGTGGAACGACGACGATCCCCAACAGTTCTCGCGAGCGCAGTACCTCGACGTCGGTGAGACGGTCGACGGTCCGTTGCTGAACAGGGTACGCGCCCTGGCGCGCGACTCGCATGTCTACCTTGTGGTCGGGTTCGCAGAACGGCGTGATGATTGCATGTTCAACTCGGTGATCATCTGCTCGCCGGAAGGCGAAAATGTGTTGCGGTATTCGAAGACGCATACTGCCGACGACGAACCGTTCAATACCAAGGGAAACGATTTTCCGGTGGTCGACACGCCGTTCGGGCGCTGGGGCGTGTTGATCTGCATGGACCGCCAGCTGCCGGAGACGTCACGCATTTTGGCGGTCAAAGGTGCGCAACTCATTCTCGTGCCGGCCTGGGGAATGTACGGCGAGATGAACGACGTGATGATGCGTGCACGCGCATACGAGAACGGCGTGCACGTCGCGTTCGTGCATCCGAGACGATGTCTCATCATCGGCCCGGACGGCACGATCATGGCGCAAGACCAGGGAGTCGATGATGAGATCGTGTTTGCGAGCATTGGGCTGGCGGGTTCCGCTGCGCATGGGCCGATGCGGCATCGCCGGCCCGAGCTGTACGGCGAACTGAGCTAGGCAGGTCGATCGGCTGGAGACTCTGAAACAGTCGTCCGGCCAGGCGGGCTGTCTCGTCGTCGACATGACTGGTCGGCGACGCGCGCTCCGACGGCGATATGTCCCGTCCGCACGCAGCGCCCGGGCTCGATCTTGGTCCTCCACCGGCGCTCGGCGTCGTCGCTTCCCTGCCAGGAGTCCGCGCGAATCGATCTGGTCCGGGGTTCGATGTCGAGCGCGACTGGTTGGTGCTCTAGTACGAAGAGGCCCGATGGGCCACGTGCTTGTCTCCTCGTCGACGGGCGACGACCCTGGGTGCCTACGGCGTGTTGCTCTGACAGGCCATCGCGTCGCACACGTCGGGGATCACGCCCGTGGACAGGAAGGTCGTGATCTGCGTGAGGAGCGACGCGTTGCCTCGACCATCGCCGTGCGGGTCCGCTCCGTACGCGGCTCCGTCGGGAGCAAGATTTGTGGTCGGCGGGGTCGGTGTGCCGTAGTCCCAGAGCACCAGGCCCGCCTTGGCCGGCTCGTTCTGATCCAACTTCGACAGGCCCCATTGTGGGGTGACAGGCACGTCGACCCGGGGTGTCGCACCGAAGAACTGCGGATTGAATGCCGGCTGATGATTCTGAGCACCGATCGTCCGCGCCAGCATCTCGGCCGCGACGTTCGCGACTTGATGGTCGCCATAGTTCTCAATAATGAAGATCTGCTTGGCGGGGATGCCGGGGTACGGGTTCGCGGTCAGGTGTTCGGCGTAGCCTTCGTTCTCGCCGCGGTCCCAAAGCAGCTGCGCGAGTTGCAGCACGACCTGCTGGTCGACCGGGTCGGTGTAGGACTTGTCGAACACGGCTGCGAACTCGTTCCAATCGACCGATCGGTTGAGGAGCAGGCCGCCGTAGTCCATCCCGGGCACGCCGAGGATCGCTCGGGTCCACTCCGTCGAAAGCGCTGACACGGCCCCGCCCATGATCCCACCCTGGCTGTAGCCCATGAAGTGGCAGTCATGGGTTTTGAAAAGTGGTTGGCCGCTGGATTGGAAGGCTGGGTTCGTGACAAACCCCGACGACGAGTTGATCAGACGACCGAGGAACTGGAAGTTCACGAATCCCTGCAACATGTGGTCGACCTGAGTGTCGAAGGTCGACATGTCTTTCAAGTTCCGGGCGACGTTCGGTATGTCGCTGGTCGACATGCCGACCCAGTCGGTCGCGCATCCCATGAGGTTGTCGGCGACACCGGCCGAGAACGAACTTCCTTCGACCTCACTCGCGTTGCCGAGGAGACCATGCCCATACACCGTCGGTGTTGCAGGCCCTCCGCTCTGCACCGTCGAGGGCAGAACGCAGATGAAGTTCGCGGTCCAAGTCTTGTCGCCGTTGATGATCGGGTTGCCGGCACGATCGGTGACGAGTGCGGAGAACGGCGTCGTGTCTGCGAGGAACAGCGGCACCTGGAACGTCCCGTGCACGTCACGCACTCCGTTGGTGTCTGTCATCGACGTGACCGCGAACGAGGGAGCTAGATCGTTCGGAGCGCTCGATGTCGATTCGCGGTGGTGTGTCGCGAGCCACTGATACGCCAACTTGTGCATCGTGAGAGCCGGTCCGGCCAGACTCTGTTCGCTCGCGACCGTAAAGTCCCAAGCCTGGTACGGCACCGTCGATCCAAGTACCGATGCCAGATCGTCACGGATCACGAACTTGATATGGGCGCCGCGCGTCGCAGGTTTCAGCGTGCCGGCGAGCGCCGCAGCTGTGCTTGCGAGCGGCGCAATGGCTGCGCCGCTGTTGTTCACGAGGTTGCGCAGCGCGACCGCGTAACGATGCCCTTCGGTCAGCGCGACGGCAGGATGAATCAACAGAAGCTGTTCGGCTGGGTTCAACGTCTGCGCGTCGAGCTCGGCGAAGTACGGCACCCGGGTATGAGTCACGGTGTCGAGGACGACGATGGGCGAGTCGGCAGCGAGGGAAAGACCGATGTTGGTCGACGTCGCGATGTTCGATTTCGAGAGGCTCAGTCCCGAGACGTATGTCATGATGACCGACCCGGGCGAGAACCCGTCGCCCGCGTTCTCGGCGGTCGTCGCGACATGCGTGCCTTGACTGTTGGACGGGTCGACTTTCGACGAGATATTGAGCCGGCGGCCGGTGGGGGTGTTCGAAGGGACGGTGAATGCATCGTTGGGCCAAGGCAGGAGGCAGTGGTGGCCGACAGGCGCAGTCAGGAGCACATCGCAACCCGCGACCCCGGCGTCGGGCATCATCACCTTGGCCTGCGCAGCGCGTTGGGCTCCCGAAGCCGGCGCTATGTCTCCCGCCGCGCCGAGCGCCGCGGTCGCTATCAACACCACCGCCGCGAGAACGATCGAGCGGTACGTCTTGCTGCGAGTTTTCACGAGGCCCCCCCCGGGAACTGAACCAACCTCACGTTATCGACTTCGGGCGGGACGCTGACGTGCCCGAAGTCGATGCGTTCTTGGGTACGGCTTGCCGGTTGCGCGGCAGAACAGCTCGTCGCATTCGAGGTGCGAGACGATACTCGCGGTCAAAGAGACCACCGAGCTCGACGCAGAGACAAGCATCCGCTCGTCGGATTGGCCTCCAGCCACGTGCCGGACCCGCAAGCGCAGACAACCGGCGCGTCGCCCCGTCACCGATCGGCGTGCCCTCGGCGCCCAGTCCAGGTCACGTCGAACGGGACCGTTCGGCAGGTCAACGACGGCACGACCTCGTTTTGCGCGGCGCCCGATCGTCGAATTGGTCGAACACGATGAACGTGCCCGTCCGGACCCGCGCGTCGCGAACCCGGACCGCGTCGGTTCCGATCTTCCCACCTGGGGAGGCGAAGTCGAAAGAGTGTCGGCCGGCTCGCGTCGGCGACGTCCTCGAGCTGCGGATCTCTGTACGCGTCGTCCGTCTCCCGATGTCACAGACCTCGACGAACCGACATGGCGGCCACCCACGAGCCCGGGCGCCAGGTCACGAAGAGCGGGACCACGTCGAGCCCCGACGACATACGACGTCGGGCTCGCGGTCGATGGCGGGCGGTGGGGTCCCGCGGCGGCGAAACGATCAGCCAACCGTGCGACGTCGCGCGGCTGCGTGTTTGGTGTCCCGGCCGCCGATCTGGGCCCTGTCAATGATCGGTCAAGAAGGTGGAGTCGGCTGGCGGTCGCCCGCAAGCGGATGCGAGCACCGCACCATGGTCGAGATCGCGGCATTGATGAGCGCGCTGGTCTGGATGGCGTGTTGGTGCTGGTTGCTGTGGCCTGGGTAGATGATCGCCGACTCGAGGACCACGAACGCTCACGTAGGTCGAGGCTTGACGGGTGGGGCCAGCGGGCATAACCGGCGGGGACTGAGACCGCCGCATCGGAGCGCGAAGACCGTGTCATCGTTTTGAGCGGAGGCAATCGCGGTCGGCCACGCGCCGTACGCGAGACAGCCGAACCTTGACCGAATCTGCCTGGAACCTTGTCGTGGCGCATCGGCACAATCAAAGGAGAACGACGGCCCCCAATCCCTCGTTCGCAAGATACGACCCGTCGCCCGCAGCGGCGGGTCGTTTCGCGTGTCGCCGGGAAGGCTCCGCGACAACAGCCGGCCTGGTGCAGGTTCCTTCCCGTCGCCCGACGCCGGTCCCGTTTAGGGACCCAGGCTGACAGTCTCGAACGGCCGAGAGTTGGGCGCGCGCTCGCCCCTGGACCGGGGGCGGCCGCGAGGTGCGTTGGTGGCTTCGCGGCTCAGACCAACCGTACGAGTGCCACAGTGCCCACGACGACGATCACGAAGCGAAGGGCCCGTTGATCGAGGCGTCGACCGAAGGTTGCGCCGAGCTGTCCGCCCAGAATCGAACCTGCCGCGATCAGCCCGACCACCTTCCAATCGATACTTGTCGCGAAGACGAACACGACTGACGCGACCAGATTCACTGACCCGGCGAGAACATTCTTGGTGGCGTTGAGGCGTTGCAGCTCGTCGCGAAGCAGGAGGCCGAGTATCGCGATCAATATGATGCCTTGCGCCGCGCCGAAGTAACCGCCGTATATGCCGGTTGCGGCGACGAGTATCCACAATGCGGGCCGCACCTCTGCGCGTCGAACTCCGGAACGTGCCTGAAGATACGCGGCGAGTCGTGGTTGCACGATGACCAGCGCGAGCGCGATCACGATCAACGCGATCACGATCCGTTGGAAGACATCGCTCGGCAATACCAGGAGCAGTACCGCGCCGACGAACCCACCAGCGATCGATGCCGGAACAAGCCGTACCAGGCGTTCGCGCTGCCCGCTGAGCTCGCGCCGATATCCGTAGACCGCAGATAGAGCTCCGGGAACCAGCCCGATGTCGTTGGATACGTTGGCGAGGACCGGTGGATAACCGAGCGCGATGAGGGTCGGGAAGGTGATTAGTGACCCGGACCCGACGACGGCATTGATCGTGCCCGCGCCGATGCCTGCGACGAAGATGATGATGGCATGTGACGCGGTCACTCGATCAGCGAACCCGAACGTCGCACAACCTTGGCAGTCACAGGCGGAGCCTACGGCCGAATCGTGGCGTCGAACGGACTGCGGGCAACAACTGCGATTCAGGCACGCTCAGTCGGCGACGTATTCCGGTTCCCGGCAGAAGCGAAACGAAATCGTTCACTCGGCGTCAAGCATGAGCCGACAGCATCAGCTGTAACGAATGTCGAGAGACGTACAACCGACGGTGGATCCCTCTCGGAGTGGACCGATACGGAGTTCGAGGACTTCGGTTGCCGTGTCGAGCAGACGCCGGCAGCTGCGAACGTTTCAACGTCCAACGCTCGGGTCCGCCGAGCTGCCGCGCATCGATGACACTTCATCGTGCCGGCGCATTTCGCGAACCTTCGCCCGGCCCGTCGATCGGCACACAGTGATCGATCTCGTTCGGGACGGTCGCGAGTCGGTGCAAGACCACCGACGTCGGTACAACTAGCAATGAATCCGAGGACGCTGACTGCGCCGCACCGTCGACAATCAGACAGTAGTCATCGATTCCGGCAGTCCACACGAGCGCGACCGCCGGATGCTGTTCGGCATTGCCGTGCGTCCGCCGACCGACGCGCATTGCAAGGCTGTCACCATCGAACACCACGAGCACCGACGTGACGTGAGGCGGACCTTCGCCGGATGTCGTGACGAGCAACGCGCGGGCGCCGAACCGCGACACCTCGACCCGTAACGCGGCCAGGTCGACGGAGATACTCACCGCGCCAGCTTACGCGCTGAACGGTCAAGTAACCCTCGAGGTGTCCGGCAGGACTAAAGAAGCGCGCGTCGAGCAACGACGCCGACACTGATTGATGGAAAGGTTACTCATTGTCCTCCCAACGAATCGCGACTCTGGGTTTGTGCGTGTTCACCGTGACGTTCGTGGCGTCGTGCAGCTCGTCAGCCCACTCGGTGAGCTCCCCGACGTCAACGACGGTCACGGCCGCCTCCACCACAGCATTGACGCCATCGGTTGGTTCGAGGAGTTCAACGGTGCCGGCTTCGCAAGTCAAGGCCGCGGCGCCGAACTGCAAATTCTCCCAACTGTCGGTGACCGCCACTGGAGATTCCGCAACGGGTCATATTGGCGTGCTGCTCCGGTTCGAGAACACGAAGGCGCCGACGTGCGATCTGACGGGATATCCCGGCGTGGCGGGACTCGACGCCGCGGGTCGGCAGGTCGTACAGGCCGCACGCACCTTGCACGGTTTCATCCCGGGAGTACAGACCGGACAGCGTCCGCCGGTCGTCGTCTTGGCGGACGGCCAATCAGCATCGGGCTTCGTCGAGGGAACCGACGTCCCCGAGGGAAACGACCACGCCTGTCCGACCTACCCGCGACTCTTGGTCACGCCGCCGAACACGACGCAGTCAGTGCGCATCGACATGTCGATGCCAGGATGTTCTCCTGTTCAGGTTCATCCCGTGGTACCTGGCACGAGCGGGTCGCTCAATGGTTAGCGGATCGGATTAGCGTCACGGTTGCGGGAGCCGCCCGCCCAGGCGGACGTTGCACAACCCCGATCGTCCGATGCTCGATCGCCGTCCCGTCGTCGGCTCTCGGCTGACTGTCGGGGCCTGTCGGTTCAGCAGCGTCGCCGACGCGCGCGAAAGACCGCGACGCCACGATCAAGCGGGTAGACCACGAAGGCGACTGTCACGATCAACGTCAACGAAACCTGTCGAAGCGCACAGGTGGCGGAATCGCGAGCGGCTCCGCGGTGGCGTCGGTCGCGAGCGAGCCTGCCAGCCGTGCCGGACCGCCAAGCAGGCGCGAAGACCGGCGCGATCGCTCGAAGCGACAACAACACTTCGCACGGTTCTCTCAGGGCGGTTTCGAAAACGCGCGGAACGCGGCCGCGACGCCCATGGTGAACGCCGGCCGGTTTGCGGATCACCAGATCTCGACCACACTCGAATGCCGTCAGCCACGGTACGTGTGACGGACGCGCTGACCGGCCCCGCGATGAGCGCGCAACGTCTTTCGAAATTTTCGGAGCAGCGCCCATGGCAGGTCGAGCCGTCCTGGGGACCGGTTCACAGCAAACCACCCAGGACGTTTCGCCGACACCGCTCGCCCGTCTTCAGCTCAAAGGGCTAGAGTCCCCGGGCGTTCGAGGGGCGGGGTTCGAAGGCGTTCGGTCCGTCCGATCGGGAGGCTGCCCGTATCGGGAGTTTGATGCCGCGCTGTGGCCGGCGGACGTTGCGGGGTTGGTTTGTCTCGGCGGGGATTCCATGGACGGATGCGCGGCGGTACTGACCGGTCGTCGCGCCTGTCTGCGGTGGCGTAGTGCTTGCGGGACGTGATCGGTCTCGCCGCCGGTGGGGCGCGCGATCAGCCACCGTTGGTGCCTTGTGCGGACTGTCACTGCTCGTGGCGCCGTTGGTTTCGACGTCCGCCGCCATCGTTTTGTCGCAATCTCATCTCGCCGCGGCCGCAGTTCCGAGCACGCCGTTTGGCAACGGTGCGCCATATCCCGGACCTCTCCCGATGTCGATTCCTGCCACGGGCGCCGTCATCGAGGCCGCGAACTTCAACAGCGGTCCGGCCGAGCAGGCATTTCATGGCTGCACGCCGGGAGATCAGGGCACAGCTTCGTGGTACCGAACCGATCCACACGACATTGACATCTTCTCCGCGGGTCCCGGCACCTTCTACATTCAGTCGTCGTCGCCGCACACTTCTTCGAACCCGACACACAACTGTCCCGGACCGACTCCGTTCTACAGCGACTACGTGAAGTACTCGTTCACCGTCGCCCAAACCGGCTGGTATTCACTGTCCGCCGCGGGGCAGCACGGTGCGTTCTGGACTCGGGTCGACGACATCAATGAGGGTCAGACCCCAGTGCTCCGCGCGTGGTCGAATGTCGTGTTGGCTCCCGCGGTGCATCTCATCGCAGGGCCGACTCATGTCCTCACGACCGAGCTACTCGGCTTCGATACGGACCTCGCCACCGTGGACGTCGCCCCCACCACGGTCAACTTTCCGGCACCACGCGTCGTCTCGGCGCCGCTGACCCCGAACGAAGTTGTCGTCGCCGACGCAGTCGCGACAGATCCACAATTCGGGGCTGTTCCGAACAACGCCTCGATCGATAACCGCGCACCGATTCAAGCAGCACTCAACATGGTCGGGGATGAGGGCGGTGGAACGGTGTTTCTTCCCCCCGGCGTGTACACCGTCAAGGGGCCGTTGTCCCTGCCTGCGAATGTGACACTGCGCGGAGACTGGAGCTCGACAACCTCGGAGCCCGGTCAGACGATCCTCGCCGCGGCAGTGCGCGCCGGCGCGTCGGGGACGCCGTTCATAACTTTGGCCGGAACAAATGCCGGGATAAGCCATCTGAGCGTCTGGTATCCGAATCAGAGATTCGCGCATCCATCGCGTTTTCCGCCCACTATCCAGTCACATTTGGCCTCAGTAAATGTGAACGACGTGACGTTGTTCGATTCGGATCAGGGCGTCGTGTTCCGAGGCGGAAGCGCCTCCGACATCTCCGGCCTCCGCGCGACCTGCTTCACGACCTGCATCCTGGACGACGGCGATCTCGACTACTCGTTCATCACAAATATCGAGGTCTCGAATCAGATTTGGGAATCTGCACCCTCAGGAGTGACGAAGAAGCCGACTTCGGCGACGAATCATGCGGCATTGAACAGTTGGACGGCGCACCATCTCACCGCGGTTCACCTCTATCGGAACGACAACCTCACGATCTATGGCGTGACCGTCACGCACGCGTTGCACGGAATCGTTACTTCGGCGAACGATTGCAAGCCTGACTGCGGCACGTATGGGTCGTTCTCGAAGATCTCTGCGAGCCTCAATCGCAGCGGAGATCGCGTGTCGGCACGTCCGGCGCCCGGTGTGAACAGCATCATGGACACCGACCTCGTGTCCCAGGCCAGGAACATCTCGTATCGCTTCGCGCCGTCTCGGACGCCCGCGCGGACCGGACCGTCCGATTTCTACAATGTCATGGCTCCGCCTTACTCCGCTCATGCGGATGGACTCACCGACGACACTGCCGCGATCCAGGGCGCGCTCGACGCGGCCGCACTCAACGGCGGAGGAACGGTGTACCTCCCGTCGGGAACCTATCTCGTGACTACGCACCTGCTCGTGCCGACGGGGGTCGAATTGCGGGGTGCGTACGCCAACCGACACACCTCCGAGACCAGGGACTCGACAACGCTGCTCGCGGTGGAGGGCCAAGGCACTCCGACTCCGAACACGGACACAGCATTCATCACCCTGAGCCCTCACGCCGGAGTCCGCGGCCTCAGTATCCGGTACCCGAACCAAGGCTTCGGTTCGGCTGCCTACCCCGTTACCTCGTATCCCTACACGATCCGGTCTCTCGGAGCAGGGACGTGGGTGCAAGACACGAATGTGCTCAACGGCTACCAGATCGTCGATCTAGCGACCTATAGGTCCGACGGTTTCGTGGTCAAGAACCTCTGGGCGACAGCCTTCTTGACCGGGGTGAACATCGGCAGCGGGTCGACGGCCGGGTGGTTGGAGCAGTCGGTCATCTCCTACGGTGACCTCTACGAGAGCCGGCACAGCAACTCGCCCCACGCTTACGGACTGAATGCGATCACCTCCTATACCTCACGCCACGTCGTCGCGTATTACCTGGGCGACGTCAGCGCCCTGCAGTCACTCGGAGCGATGTCATTCAATGTTTCCCGGCAGCTCGTGACCTACGCTTCAGTGGGATCTCGCGGTCCTACCAACTCGACGTTTTTCGCGGCGAGTAGTGACTCGGCGGATTCTGCCGCGTTCGTTCTCGGGGCGGGTACCAAGATGTCGTACGTCGGCCTGCTCGCTCGATCCCCTTACACGCACCAAGACGTTGAGACGGCAACCTCGTTCCGTGGCGTCGCCTCCATCGACGACGGTGCCCTGAGTGGAAGCGGCGACGGGAGCGGCGACATCGTCAGACGGGGAGGGACGCTCCATGTCTTTCCCGAAAACCTGCGAAGCACTGCGGTAAGCGACTTGACAAGGCGTCGCTCGAACTGAGCGACGCAGCCGAAACGCGCGGAGAGTACAATAGAGCCGTGACCTCACGACCACGCGAGACCTACGTCGAATGCGACGAATGCAAACGGACGTTCAAGGCCGGCATGTTCAAGGACGGATCGACTCCGACGACCTGCCCGTCGTGCCGAGTGGGCGTTGATCCTGCCGGCCAATCCATATCGATCGACACGGAGATGCGTTTCTAGACCGAGCTCCGTTTCTAGACCGAGCTCCGTTGCTTCAAACGCTTCGCTGCTTGTCCATTCACGTCGACCATGGTGGGCGTGGCTGCCGGTGCTGTTCCGCCGTGACGTGCTGCGCAATACCGACGACGCCCACACTCATCGTGACACCGTTCCCGCACGCACTGCTCGGATGCGCCGACGGTTCCGGCCCGCACGAGCGCGAACGTATCTCTCGTTGGGCGAGTGAATCCGGCCCGGCCTCATCGGTTGCCTCGACGACAACGGGTTGCAGGCGCGCGAGTGGCAGACGCAACAACCGATCGCGTCGTGATGATGCGACCATGACCAGAACGTCTTCGTCGATGAGTCTGCTCGGGTACCTCCGGCACAGCCTGTCCCCACTCACATGACGTGGCCGGTTACGTCGCGTTCCGGCAGGTCGGGCGACGGCAAGGTCGGGATACGCAGCATGCCGTTCGCTTTGTAGACGCGTAGCGCGTCGGTCGTCGCGAGCCCGTCGGCGAGCTAGCCGACGACTTCCCGTCCGCATCGCAGGTCAGATCGTCCCAAGCGGCGGCAACGTAGTGGTCTGCGGGTTCGGCCGTCATCACCGTGGCGGTTCCTTCGGCACACCACGGTTGGAGCGCAATCGCATTAGCTCTTCGAGCGCGAGCGATCGGACGTCTTCATGTAGCTCCCGAACGTCGATCCGCACCCCCGCGGATGGATAACCCAGTCTGTGTTAGTCCGTGGTCGAGGCGACGTCTCGCCGCTCGACCTTGAAGCTGTCGTTGCGTTCCCGTTACGATCATCTGGGCGGTCGGCGTCGGGGGCAACCATGAGACGTGTTTTCAGGTTCGCTCGTGGCCGGGCGATTCAGGCGGGACTCGCCACCGGCTTGGTCGTGGCGGTCGTGTTGGGTCTCGCGGCTCCGGGATGGACGTGCAACGCCATCGTGCAAGGCTCCATTCAATGCACCGGCGGCAACCAAGTCATTACCTGGTCGATCACCAACGACCAGGTGAGCATGGGCATGACGATCGCACATGCCCTTTCGTCCATCGGATCGCAGTACTACACGACGACAGGCTGGAGCCACGCCGTTGGCGCAGCCGGGTCCACCTCTGCGACGACGAGCGTTCCCGAGGGTGTGCTCGGCACTATCACGCTCAACGTGTATGTCACCTGGGCGAACGGCTACGCCGCGGTTGATGGTGGTTCCGTCGCCCTCACCTCGAACTCGTGCAACATAGCGACAACGTCCACGACCACAACGACGACGTCTCCGGCTACGACGACGACGTCTCCGGCCACGACGACGACATATCCGACCACGACCACGACATATCCGACCACGACCACGACGTCGACGCCGCCGATCTGTGACCAGCTAGTGGCCACCCCCGGCAACGGTCGCGCAGTAGTGCGTTGGAAGACGGCACCCGGACGCGGGGTTGCACCGATCACCGACTACGTCGTCACGCCCTATATCGGCACCTCTGCGCTGTTGTCGCACGTGGTGAGGTCGGCGACTACCAGCGACGTCGTCTCCGGCCTCGTGAACGGCAAGACCTACCGATTTCGGGTCACCGCCGAGACCAAGTCCGGGACGGGCCCGCCGTCGGACCCAACCAACGCTGTGACGATCGGCGTACCGACCGCGCCGATGTCTGTGACCGCGGCCGCCCAGTCCAGCGGCACTGAAGTTCGCTGGAAGGCGCCGACGACCACGAACGGTTCGCGGATCACGGCATACGTCGTGACGCCCTACCGCAACGGCGTCGCGCTCCCCGCCCGCGTGTTCTCGCCGCATGCGACGCACGCAAAGTTCGCCGGACTCGCCGCGGGCCACAGCTTTACGTTCCGAGTCGCGGCCAGGAACCATCGAGGCCTGGGACCACAGTCCAGCCCATCCAACAACGTCATGCCCGGAGTCGCCGCCTTCGTCCAAGCGATGCTCAGCTGGTTCGTTTAACCCCGACGACCACTTATCGCCGGGCCGGAGGACTGAAGCCCTAACCCTGAGCTCGTCGTGATACGACAACCGGCGGATATCTCCAGTCGGGAGAGCCGCCCCGAAGGCCCCAAAAGCCGAAACTCCCCTCTGAGACACCACGTAGTCCGTGCCGCCGGAAATCCTTGCGGGCTGGTCACAGGCCTTGCACGTAGCCGCGAAACGGGATGTACTGGTCCGTCGGGGACAAACGGGGCTGTCTGGGGGTGGTGGTGCACCACGTAGGTCGGAGGCGTAGAGGCGCTCGATCAGGCCGCGCCGTCGCCTGCGCGCTCGCCACGCTGCTGCTGGTCGGCATCGCAGCAACGCCAGCGTGGGCATCGACGGTTCCCGACCCGCCTACTCAAATCACGGCAACGACCGGCAACGATCTGATCACCGTGACTTACGCGGCTCCGGCCAACAACGGCGGCGACCCGATCTTGTTCTACACCGCGACGTGCAGCGACGGCGTCGACCCTCCGGTTTCGGTGATGTCGGGATCTGGACCGACCGCCGCGCCAATCGCCGTAAGTCCCCTCATCAACGGCAACTCGTATACCTGTCAGGTCACGGCCAGTAACGACATCGGCGCAAGCTCGCCGTCATCGTCGACGCCGTCGGTCGTGGTCGGCGTGCCGGCGACGCCGGCGCAGCCGTCGGTGTCGCAGGGCGATTTGGAGCTTGTCGTGTCGTATGTTGAGCCGGTGGATAATGGGAGTGCGATTACGAGTTATAGCGCGGTGTGTACGTCGATGAAT
>JBKQIY010000188.1:0-99470 GCA_052148155.1 Acidimicrobiia bacterium
GAAGGCGGCGAAGCGGCTCGAATGTATCGGTCTCAGCCGCCGAGACACCGCTGAAGTCCTCGGCATCTCCCCCCAGCGCGTGCAGCAGCTGCTCGCCTCGTAGTCACTTCGCCTCGAAGGCGCGGTCCGCCGCGTTAGATCGGTCCGACTGCCGGGCTTGCGGGCATCGACGTCGTGTGCCGTCGCTTGGGGACGCGCGCGCGCCGGCATGGGCTCGTCCGTTAGGGCACGTGGAGGGCACAAACGCCGCTGGCGGCAGCTTTGGACGCCGTTGTCGTGGCCCGTTTACCCCACGTGATCAGGGGCTTCGCGCCAGAGCGGGTGACGGGAATCGAACCCGCATCACCAGCTTGGAAGGCTGGTGCTCTAGCCATTGAGCTACACCCGCGAACGGGGAGAGACGGTACTCGCGCCGACCTGCGTATCTGTGCTCGTGATGTTCAGTGTCCGCGCAGGACACAGATCATGACAACAACAACGAACACGCGCGTCCGATAGGTGTCTCAGGAGGAGTCGGGGAGGGGGGATTTGAACCCCCGACCTTGACGACCCAAACGTCATGCGCTGCCGGACTGCGCTACTCCCCGGGGTACCGATCAGCCTACCGTCGCACGGTCGGGCGCGAGGAGCGAGCTCGGGGGTCGCTCAGTCGCTGTCAAGGGCCGAGAGTGTTTCCCGCGAGGTCGTGGCGAACGCGAATGCCCCCAACGTCTCAGCTGCTCCGATGGCACGTTGAAGGAGTTCGCTTGCTTGCTTCGGTCGGCCCAGCAGCGCTTCGAGGCGGCCGAGGTGATGCGCTACGGGGCCCCAGTAGGCGCCGCCGCCGCCGAAACAGTTGAGCACCACGTGTCGATCTCGGTATGGAGCAAGAAGACGCACCAATGTGTGTGCGCGTTCGCGATCGCCGAGCGTGGCCGCGGTATCGGCGAGCGCCGCGACGGCCAGCAACCAGTTCGAATCGGCGGGAAGTACGAAGTCCCGAGCGGCGAGCTGCTCGAACGCGTCGCGAGCCGCGTCGAGCGCTCCGGCCTGAGAGCAACACAACGCGAGCACCGCGCGATAGGTAGGAATGTGCGGGTTTTGCTCGGCGGCCGCGTGCAACAAGTCGAGCATCTCGGCTGCGCGCCCTTGGAACAGTCGGATATCGACGAGGTTGACGCCGAGCGCGGCAACGGCTTCGGGGTGTTCTGCGGGCGCTTGGTACGCCAATGCTTCGAAGGCGAGCGCTTCCGCGTCGTCGAGTCGACCGTCGATGACCGCGATGAGTGCCCGCCAGCTCGTCGTCGCCCACGACCAGTACGGGTGCGCGAGCTGGTCCGCGAGGACGCGAGCGTGCTGGATCGCCTCGTCTACACCAGCCCGATCACCGAGCTCCACGAGATCTTCGACGAGTCCGAGCTCTGCGGCGAGGCGACGCTCGGCCGTGACTTCGCGCGCGGGGAGCGCGAGCGCCTCGCGGCCGTCTGCGACGCGGGCAATGGTGCCGGCGGGTCCCATGAGCGCGATGCGTCGGGCTTGGAGTGCGACCACGAGGCCGTTGGTGTCATTTGAACGTCTCGCTTCGCGCAGGGAACGTTGCGCGAGCGCGTCGCGTTCGTCTTTTGCGTCAGTGAGCACGAGCGCAAGGGCAAGCTCGGCCAACACCGCGACGAGGAGGTCGACGTCGTCATCTCGCAGTCCGTCCAACGCGGCCCGAAGGAGCGCGGCGCGCTCGGCGTCCTCGAGATCCACCGCGACGCCGCGACCGCCGCCTCCTACGAACGCCAGTGTCGCTTGCGCGGCGCGGCGGCCGCGTTGATTGGATCGAGCGAGCGTCAGCGCGGCTTCGAGCGCCGTGCGGCTCTCGCGGGCGTTTCCGAGCGCCCGTTGCGCCCGTCCGACACCGATGAGGGCGTCGCAGCGTTCGTCCACATCGGCTGCGAGCTCAGCCGCGGTCGCGAATTGACGACGAGCGACCGACCATGCCGCCTGAACCAACGCTGCGTTGCCGGACTCGAGGAGGGCGTGCGTGGCGTCGCGTACGGACCCTGGGCCGGCGGCAAGGTAGTGGTGTGCCAGGAGGGCCGGGTCGGCATCATTCCCGGCGAGCGCGTCGGCGAGGCGACGGTGAAGCCGTCGACGTCGCGTGTCGCTGATCGTGGCCAGTACTGCGTCGCGTACGAGCTCGTGCACGAAGGTGAAGGTGTCGGCGCCTTGCTCCGCAAGAAAATGTTGACGCGAGAGGTCTTCGACGATGTCGAGGAGGCGTTCCGGCTCGATCGATGAACAGGACTCGAGCGTCGCCAGGTCGAACTGCGCGCCTGCGAGGGCCGCGAGTACGAGTGTCGACGTGAAGTCGCGGTCGAGTGCGTCGAGGCGAAGTGCGACGAGCTGCGCGACGGCGTCGGGAACCGCGGCCGCGTCGAACGGTCGGCGAGTCGCCTGCGCGTCGAGAACGAGCTGCGTGACGTAGAACGGGTTGCCGGTTGTTCTCGCGGCGAGCCGCGTTGCGACCGAGTGCGCGTCGTCGGCGAGCTTGACTCCGATGAGGCCGAGCACCTCGGTGAGATCGTCGACGGTGAGGCCGCGGAGCCTGAGCGTCGTCGTTGGGAGTCGACGGTGAAGGTCGGCGAGCGCGGCTGCGAGCGGGCGTTCGGCGTCGCGAACGGTGATAACTAACAGGCATGCGCGCTCGGCGAGGATCGGTGCCAGATGACGCAGCAGCGCGAGCGCGTCCTCGTCCGCGAATTGCAGGTCGTCGAAGACGATCACGATCGGTTCGGTCAGTATCAGGTCGAGTGCGCTTTGAACCGCACGGAACAGTCGGGCGCGAACGTTGTCGTCGGAGACCCGCGCTGATGCTTCGGCGGGCTCGATCAGCTCGGGCACGAGGGTCGCGAGATCAGCGGTGAGCGAGCCGAGACGGGCGGTCACCCACGGGCGCGCGGTCACGAGTTGTTTGAGGATGTCGCCAAATGGCTGATAGGGGAGTCCGACGTCGGCCAGGCAGGCGCCCCAGAGCACCAGCGTGTCGTCGCACCGTGCGGCCTGTGCGATCTGGGCTGCGAGACGGGTCTTGCCGATACCCGGATCGCCCGCGATCACGACTGCGCGGGTGTCGCCGCCGCGCACTGCGTTCCAGTCGACGTCGAGTCGGCCGAGCTCCGCGTGACGTCCGACGAACGGCAACGGTTCCGAGCGGGCCTGCGGGTGGGTCGGGTTGGCCGTCCGAACATGGGCGCGCGGCGCGCTGCCGAGCAGCGCGCGATACGCGGCTTCGGTCGCCTCCGCCGGGCGGACGCCCAGCTCGTCGTCGAGGCGACGTCGGCAACGCTCGTATGCGGTGAGCGCCTCCCCGCGGCTGCCGAGGGCGTCGTATGCCGACATGAGCGCGCGCGTCGCGACCTCGTCGAACGGGTCGACCGCGAGCGCTTCTTCGGCGGGTGGAACGGCGCGATCGGGAGCGCCGGCGCCGAGCGCGGCGTGCGCGCTGGTATGCAAGGTGCGGAGCAGCTGGCTGCGCACTCGGTCTTGCCATCGTCTTGTCCATGCGGCGTCGGAGGCGGGGAAGAACGGCAATCGCAGCCGCTCGAGCGCGTGCGTCGCGATGTCGGAAGCGCGCACCCAATCGCACCTCTGCACCAGCTCCTCGGCCGCGGCCGTCTCCCGGAAGGTGATCTCGATGTCGACCTCAACCTCGCCGGGGAGGTGAAGCTCCACGCGGCCACCACGAGAAGTGATGCATGTCGGCGGCGCCCCGGCTGCCACCAGGAGGGCGCGGGCGCGTGAGACGACCTGCCGGGCCGGACCCTCCCAGCGCCCGGGTCGGTCTCGGGGCCAGAGCAGTTCGGCCAGCTCATCGCGCTGCAATGGGATCGGCCGTTCCAGGACCAGCCGGGCGACGGTCAGCCACGGCTGATGTCCGCGGGCGCTCACCGTCAGTCGATCTTCTCCCAGCGCGACCTGCCCGAGGAAGTCGAACCGCATCACGTACCTCTTCGCAGGCACGGACCGCTCCGTATCATCCGGACTGCGTCGTGGCTCCGAACCGATGGGGACAGCCGACAGTCGCTGGGTAGACTGGGCGACACCGGCGAAGGAGGACCCACATGCATTCTGCACTCGCCGAGATCCTGGCGCTTGACCTCGAGTCGGGCCTGCCCATCATCTTGATTCTCGTGCTCGTCTTGTTCGGAGGCTCGCAGCTGCCCAAGCTGGCCCGCGGCCTCGGGTCGGCGCAGCGCGAGTTCAAGAAGGGTTTGGAGGAAGGCGCTGACGACACGCCGGCCGCAAAGCCCGAGAGCCCGAAGGCCGACTGACCCTCGGATCCGCCCGCATTTCCGGTCGGATCTGCTCGCGCAAACATCGCGTGTCAGTCTGACGAGGTGAGCTATCCGCGGCTGTTCTCGCCGCTCGTCCTCGGACCGGTCGTTGCGCGTAACCGCATCGTTTGCGGCGCGCACTTCACGATGTACACCGAGCCGAGCCGCACCTACGGTGAGCCGGGCTTCTACGGAGAGCGCTACGGCCGATACCTCGCCGAGTACGCACGAGGTGGGGTCGGCACCGTGATCGCCGGTCAGGCGCAGGTGCACCCGACCACCGCGTACCAGATGCACAACAACGCTGCCGTATGGGATCCCGCATGCGTACCGTTGCTGGTGCGGGTCACCGAGCAGATCCGCGAGCACGGCGCGCTTGCGTTCTTGCAGCTGGCCCACAACGGCGGAGTCAATCACGCCACGTGGTCTCGCCTGCCCGTGTGGTCGGCGTCGGGTATCGCCAACCATATGGAGGCGTCGAAGCAAATCGAGCGCGACGAAATCCGTGAGGTCGTCGAGCACTTCGGTCGGAGCGCCCGTCACGCAGCCGACGCGGGCTTCGACGGCATCGAGGTGCACGGGGCGCACGGCTATCTCATCCATGAATTCCTTTCCCCGGAGCACAATCGTCGCACGGACGAGTATGGCGGTTCGTTCGGCAATCGGCTCCGTTTCGCCCTCGAGGTACTCGAGTCGGTTCGGGAGGCCGTCGGCGGAGCGGTCGCGGTCGGCGTTCGCCTGGTCGGCGACGAAGAAGCACGCGACGGGCACGGCCTGGGCGCTGCCGACTGTGCGGAGATCGCCGCCGAACTCGCGCGAGCCGGCCTCGTCGACTTCGTGAACGTAAGCGTCGGGACGTCGGGTATCGGCATGGTCCGCCCGATGTACTCGCCGCATCTTCTCGGTGTGCGGGCAACGGCGATCGTGAAGAAGTCGATCCCCGACGTGCCGGTCTTCGCGGTCCACCGGATTCTCACTCCCGACGAGGCGGAGGGGATCCTCGAACGCGACGAAGCCGACGCGGTGACGCTCGTCCGGGCGCTGATCGCAGATCCCGAGTGGACCAACAAGGCGCGCGAACAGCGGACTGGGGAGATTCGTGCGTGCACCGGTTGCAACCAGGGCTGTTACGGGAACCTCACGCAGGGCTATCCGATCACCTGTGTGACGAACCCGAGCGTCGGACGTGAGGCGACGCTCGGAAGTGGCACGTTGACGCGCGCGGCCACTCGCAAGCGGGTGGTCGTCGTCGGCGGTGGTCCGGCAGGACTCGAGGCCGCGTGGGTCGCCGCCGCCCGCGGCCACGATGTCACACTGTTGGAGCGCGCCGGCGAACTCGGTGGGAAGATCCGACTCGCGGCGATGCTGCCCGGTCGTTCCGAACTGTCAGCGTTCGCCGACTGGCGAGCCGAAGAGTGCGCCCGTCGTGGCGTCGACGTGCGCGTCGGTGTCGTTGCCGACGTCGCCGGCGTCGTGGCGTTCGGACCGGACGCGGTGATCGTCGCGACCGGCGGTCAGGCGTCGGTGTCCACGCCGTCGAAGTCGCACCCGATGCCGATCGCCGGGTGCGATCAGGTCTGGGTCTTGGACCACGAACGAGCACTCGTCGAAGCCGACTCACTCGGTGAGGAGGTGGTGATCCTCGACGCGATCGGACATATCGAAGCGATCGGAATCGGTCACCTCCTCGCAGAACGTGGCCACCAGGTCACGATCGTCACCCCGATGCACTCACCGTTGCTGCTCGACGCCGAGACGATGCACAAGGCGTTGCCGCGGGCAGTGCGCGCCGGCGTTCGCTGGCGGCCGAACACCGCGGTTGTCGGGATCGGCGACCACGAGGTCACCGTCGTCGACGTCCTGTCGTACGCCGTCGAGACGTTGTCGGCCGATCACATGGTCATCCGCACCCACGGCGTGGCCGACGATGCGCTGTACCACGCCCTCGTCACCGAAGTGCCCGAGGTGATACGCGTCGGCGACGCGGTGGTCCCGAGACTCGCGGACCGAGCAATCTACGACGGCCACCTTGCCGGGCGGGCCCTGTAGCTGCGGCCTACCGGGACGGTGACGCTCGGCGGGCCGCGGTCCACTCGGCGGGTGGTGGGTCGGCGGCCTTCGGCGGCGCGTCGAGCGGAAGCTCGGCCGCGACCTCGTCGGCGGTGAAGCCGCGGTCGCTGCGTCGCCACGTGCGCTCCACCTGCCAGGTGCGGACGTGCTCGATCGTTCCCCCGTGGACCTGGTAGGTCTGACCCGAGATGCCGGCGGCCTCGGGCGACGCGAGGAAGCAACCGAACTCCGCAACGTGAACCGGGTCGCGCGGATCGAACCCGTTCGCGTCGCTACCGGCGTCGCCTGTCGCGCGTGACATGCGCCAACCGATCCGTGCGAGGCGCGTGTTGGCGCCGGGCATGATCGCGTTGACCGTGACGGCGTAGGGCGCCATCTCGGTCGCAACCGCCTCGGTGAACGCTGTGATCCCGGCCTTCGCCGCGACATAGTTCGACTGTCCGGCGCCGCCGTAGAGCAAGAGGCCCGTCGCCGTGTTGATGAGCCGTCCGTACGTCACGCCATGCTCTTTGGCTTGCGCTCGCCAATGTTGGCACGCCGGACGCGAGACGACGAACGTTCCTCGCAAATGAACGCGGATCACGTCGTCCCAATCGTCGTCCGCCTGGTTGAACACCATGCGCGCGCGACCGAAGCCAGCGTTGTTGACGACGACGTCGAGACGGTCCCATCGGTCGAGTGCGAGGGCAACCAGCGAGTCGGCAACCAGCGCGTCGGCGATGTCGCCTCGGTGCGCGACTGCCTCGCCGCCCGCTGCGAGAATTTCGGCGACCACCACACGGGCTGGATCTTCGTCGGTGGCGCGTCCGTCCGTCGCGACGCCGGCGTCGTTCACGACCACCCGCGCCCCATACGCGGCCAGACGCAACGCATACGCACGTCCGATGCCGCGACCGGCGCCGGTGACCACGGCGACACGTTCGCGGAGGTCGATCACGCCGAGATCCTATGTATCGGACCAGGCGCAGAGCCCGAGGCCGGGATGTTGCGCGAAGTCGCCGCGTCGTGGCGGTGGCGGCTTGCAGCCGAGTCGATATGAACACTCTCGATACACTGCCTCCTCCTTATGCAGAGCACGGTCGAGCCGGTCGAGGGCAACAGGGTCAAGCTCCATATCACGGTCCCGGCCGATGAGTTCGAGCGGGCCATCGACGCAGCATTTCGCAAGTTGGCACGCGAGGTCCGCGTGCCCGGTTTTCGACCGGGCAAGGCGCCTCGCCGGCTCTTGGAGGCTCGACTCGGCACCGACATGGCACGCGAACAAGCGCTGCGCGACTCGCTGCCCGAGTTCTATGTCGACGCGGTAACCGAACACGATGTCGACGTGATCGCGGCGCCGGAGATCGAAGTTACCGCGGGTCAACAAGAAGGTGACGTCGAGTTCGAGGCAGTTGTCGAGGTGCGCCCGCAGGTCCATCTCATGGGCTATGACGAACTGCGCGTCGAGTTGCCGCTCGAACCGGTGCGAGAATCAGACGTCGATGACCAGGTCGACCGACTTCGCGATCGCTTCGCCGATCTCACCGATTCCGATCTCCCGTTGATCGACGACGCGTACGCGACGATCGACATTGCCGGATCGATCGACGGCAAATCGGTCGAAGGTCTCACGGCGACCGACTTTCTCTACCGGGTCGGTTCCGACATGGTCGTGCCGCAACTCGACGAGCAGTTACGCGGAACGCGTCCGGGCGCAATCCTCGAGTTCACCGCCGAGCTTCCCGAACGGTTCGGCGACCGGGCCGGCGAAGAGGCGACCTTCCGCATCATCGTCAAGGAAGCGAAGCGAAAAGTGTTGCCCGAGGTCACCGACGAATGGGTCGACGAAGCGAGCGAGTTCGACACCGTGAGCGAACTGCGGGACGACTTGCGCCGGCGGCTCGAGACGGTGCGACGACTACAAGCAAGGATGGCAACGCGGGAAAAGGTCTTGGAAGCTGCCGCCGACCTCGTGCCGATCCCCGCGCCCGAGGCGCTCGTCGACGGCGAGACGCGTCGCCGCATCGACGACCTCGTGCACCGATTGTCGCATGAGAACGCGACCCTCGAAGATTACCTCCAGGCGACCGACCAGGAGCCACAATTGTTCGTCGACGGCGTACGCGAAGGGTCCGCCCGAGCGGTGCTCGCCGACTTGGCGTTACGCGCCGTTGTCGTGCAAGAGGCTATTTCGGTCACGGAGGACGAGATCGGAGCTGAAGTCGAGCGCCTCGCGAAGCAGCTTGAGCAGAAGGTCGAAAAGGTGCGACGCGACCTCGAACGGAGAGGTGTGCTGGAGACGGTACGCTCTGATCTTGCGCGCGGGAAGGCGCTCGATTTCCTCATCGATCACGCAACTGTGGTCGACGAGGAGGGGAACGTGATTGATCTCACGAGCCTTGACGGAGTGTCATCCGGCGACGCAACAGACGAGAACGAGTCGAGTACAGACGAGTCCACCGAGGACGAGTCCACCAAGGAAAGGGCCTGAGGCGTGACCGAGCCGATGCGCAGCCAATACGTGCCGATGCCGCGATTCATCCAGGACACGCCACGCGGGCGCATGGAATGGGATCCGTACTCGCGGCTCGCCAACGACCGCATCATCTTCATGGGCACCCCAGTCGACGACACCGTCGCCAACTTGATCATCGCCCAGCTGCTGATTCTCGAGTCGGAAGATCCCGACAAGGACGTCGTCATGTACATCAACTCGCCGGGCGGCGAGATCACGGGTCTGTTCGCGATCTACGACACGATGCAATACATCAAACCCGACGTGCAGACGATCTGCATCGGCCAGGCCGCATCTGCCGCTGCAGTACTGCTCGCTTCTGGTGCACCCGGAAAGCGTTTCATCCTCCCGCACGCAAGGGTCCTCATCCATCAGCCGCACGGCGGAGCCTCGGGTCAGGCCGTCGACATCGAGATTCAAGCGCGCGAAATTACCCGCATGCGCGAGCTGCTCGACGAGATCCTTGCGTTCCACACCGGTCAGCCGGTCGAACGAGTCAAAAAAGACACGGACCGCGACTTCATTATGAGCGCGATCGATGCCGCCGATTACGGACTGGTCGACGAGGTCATCACCAATCGCGAGCTGGCTGCGGTACCGTCGGCAGAGAGCACCAACTAGCAACGGCCTCAGGCCGGGGGCGAGGAGGGCTTCGGTGGCGAAGTTCGGTGACGGGGGAGATCTGCTCAAGTGCTCTTTCTGCGGAAAGAGCCAAAAGCAGGTCAAGAAGCTGATTGCGGGACCAGGCGTCTACATCTGCGATGAGTGCATCGATCTGTGCAACGAGATCATCGAAGAGGAACTGTCGCAAGGTACCGAGGTCCGCTTCGACGATCTACCCAAGCCACGCGAGATCTACGGCTACCTGAACGACTACATCATCGGTCAGGAACAGGCAAAGAAGATCCTCTCGGTGGCGGTCTACAACCATTACAAGCGTGTACAAGCCGGCGCGTACGGCGATCCCGACGTCGAGCTGCAGAAATCCAACATCTTGCTCATCGGCCCGACCGGCTGCGGCAAAACCTTGCTCGCGCAGACGTTGGCGCGCATGTTGAAGGTGCCGTTCGCGATCGCCGACGCGACCGCGCTGACCGAAGCCGGCTACGTCGGCGAAGACGTCGAGAACATCCTCCTCAAGCTGATCCAGGCCGCCGACTACGACGTGAAGAAGGCCGAAACCGGGATCATCTACATCGACGAGATCGACAAGATCGCCCGTAAAGCAGAGAACCCGTCGATCACCCGAGATGTCTCAGGCGAAGGTGTGCAGCAGGCCTTGCTCAAGATTCTCGAGGGCACGACAGCCTCCGTACCTCCGCAAGGCGGACGCAAGCACCCACACCAAGAGTTCATCCAGATCGACACGACAAACATCCTGTTCATTTGCGGGGGCGCCTTCGCTGGCCTCGACAAGATGATCGAATCGCGAGTCGGTAAACGCGGGATCGGCTTCGGCGCAGACGTCCGCCGCGGCGACGACCTTCACGAGCTCGGTCGTCTGCTTGCCGACGTGTTACCCGAGGACCTCCTCAAGTTCGGGCTGATCCCCGAGTTCGTCGGCCGGCTCCCGGTGGTCGGCGTCGTACACAACCTCGACAAGGACGCACTCATGCGGATCCTCGTCGAGCCGAAGAACGCGCTGGTGAAGCAATACCAGAAGTTCTTCCACTTCGACGACGTCGATCTCGTATTCACCGACGACGCCCTCGACGCGATTGCCGACGAAGCACTCAAGCGCGCGACAGGTGCACGCGGCCTGCGCGCGATTCTCGAGGAGTCGTTACTCGAGGTCATGTACGACCTGCCGTCGCGTTCCGACATCGTGAAGTGCATCGTCGACCGCGAGGTCGTCCTGCAGAAGGTCGCGCCGACGCTCGTGACCGAAGAAGAAGCGCGCCGCTCCGCGTAAACTCGCCTTCACCGGCTACGCGAGTCTTGCCGCATACCGGCCATCCCGCTCGGTGATGCGCAGAGGAAGCGCGAACGCGGCGCTCAGTACTGCGCTTGTCACCGTGTCGGCGATCGGGCCGGAGGCTGTGACGCGGCCGTCCGCCATCACCAGCGCATGCGTGAATCCGGGTGGGATCTCTTCGAGGTGATGAGTCACGAGCACGAGCGGCGGGCGAGCCCGATCGTGCGCCCAACCGGTGAGGTCGGCGACGAACTCTTCGCGTCCGCCGACGTCGAGCCCGGCAGTCGGCTCGTCGAACAAGACGATCCCCGGATCGTTCATCAATGTGCGGGCCAGGAGCACGCGCTGACGCTCGCCGGCCGAAAGTGTCGGCAGCTTGTGTTCCGCCAGGGCGGCGCACCGAAAGCGTTCGAGGAGTGCAACCGCGCGCACGTGATCGTCGACGGTGTACTGATGCCACCACGGCGCCAGCGCCGCGTAGCGTGCGGTCATCACGACCTGCGCGGCAGTCATGCTGGGCTCGAGGCGGGCGGCGAGCGCCGGTGACGAGAACGCGATGCGCTCACGCAGTGTGCGCACATCGCAACGCCCGAGGCGCTGGCCGAGCACGTCCACGGTCCCGCTCGTCGGATGCAGGTACAGAGCTGCGATCCGCAGGAGCGTCGTCTTACCCGCGCCGTTAGGTCCGAGCACGACCCAGCGTTCACCCGCGCCGACCTCCCACATGACGTCATCGAGTATTCGCGTCCCGTCGATCTCGAGACTGACGTGCGAGCAGCGCAGAGCGGAGGTCACCAGCTGGTATTTAGCAGCTCGCTCCGTTGGTCTCGGGTGCGACGATCGGATTCATCGGTGGCACGGGCTGACCGGCAGGTGGGAGCGGAGCCCCCGTCCTGATCGCGAAGTCCTCCACGACCATGAGCGTCCCGTTGAGACACGCGGCACCGATCCCCACCAGTTGGCCCTGGGGTAGCAGCATGTTCGCTCGGTGATCCGGCGAATGCATGAATCCGACATGCGCCGCGCCCGCGTTCGCCGCCGACCCGGAGCCCGAGAAGATGTTCTCCCCAACTTCTTCGAAACTGCCGTCTGCAGCTTTGATGATCACCTCGAGGTTCTGGTGATGGAACGCGCCGGCCGCGAGCAATGTCTGCGCCCAGCTCTTCGCACGGGAGGCCAGGAGCTGGTTCCACGACAGCGGTGGGAGGTGCCGCGCACCGCGCTCGGCGTTCATCCGGATCAAGATTTGCAGCGCTATCAACGGTGACAAGCGCGGCGTCGTCTTGGCCGGCGTCCGCTGCGAGAGCGGCACGGGCCGGACCGAAGGAGGCGCTTGTCGTAGAGACGTCGGCGGCTTGGTCGAGACGCCGACGGCGCCCAGGGACGAAGCGACGATGTACCCGCCGTTCGGTGACGCCGCGATCGAGTCCACCGCGTTGCCGCCCGGCGGGAGGATCGATGCGGCCGCGGACGGAAACTGGGTCCGGAACGTGCGAGCGTGCCCGAACGCGTCGGTGCCGCCGTCAACGGCGGCGAGCCAGTAGCCGTCACCTGAACGTGTGGACGCGATACCCAGAATCGGGACGGACGACGCCGCGCCGCGGGCCGATCCGTAGAACTTGGCGTCGCCGAACGTGAAGACACCGCCGTCAACACCCGCGAGCCAGTAGCCGTGGCCTGATGGTGTCGCGGCGATACCGACGATGGGTGCGTCGAGCGCGCGGCCGCCGGTGGATCCGTAGAACTTGGCGTCGCCGAACGTGAAGACGCCGCCGTCCGACGCGACGAGCCAGTAGCCGTGGCCCGTCGGTGTCGTGACGATGCCGACGATTGGATGCGTCGACGCGAACACGCCCAGCGATCCGTGATAGCGGTCCGCTGTCGACGTCGCGCCGACGGTTATGGCGCCGAGCAATGACACCGCCAACGTCACGACGATCAGCGCGAGCGATCGACGTGTGGCGCGTCCAGTTCGGAAGAAGGTCATCGGGCCCCACTCACCGTCGGGCACCCTGCCATCCCCGAAGCGGGTTCGACAACCCGAGCGTCACCGCAGAAACCGGCGACAAGGATCGAAACGGTCGACATATCTCCGTACCCGCACGAAACCGTCAAAGTGCCTTCGGCGTCGAGCGAGCTGTAGGACCGTCGCTCCTAGACTCGCCGCCGATGACCACCGGCGCTGCGGGAGAACCTGCACCTCAAGAGGCTCGAACCGCCTCGGCCGACGCGACACGCGTCCCCGACAAGCCCAGCCTTGACGGCATCGGCGAGCGATGGGCACGCCAGTGGGAGACGGACGGTACGTACCGTTTCGACCGATCTCGGGGACGAGATGAAGTTTTCTCGATCGATACGCCGCCACCGACGGTCAGCGGATCGCTGCACATGGGATCAGCCTTCGGCTACGTGCAGACGGACTCCCTCGCGCGCTATCAGCGCATGCGCGGACGCGAGGTCTTCTACCCGATGGGGTGGGACGACAATGGACTCGCGACCGAACGGCGCGTGCAGAACTTCTACGGCGTCCGCTGCGATCCCCACCTGCCCCACGATCCTGCGTTCGAGCCGCCCACGACGCCGCCCAAGGATCCAATCCCGATCTCGCGGCCGAACTTTCTCGAGTTGTGCGCCCGGCTGGTAGCGCAGGACGAGCAGGCCTTCGAAACGCTGTGGCGGGGCCTCGGCCTGTCCGTGGACTGGTCGCTCACCTACACGACGATCGGGACTGCGGCACGCCGCACGAGTCAACGCGCGTTCCTTCGCAACCTCGCCCGCGCAGAGGCATATCAAGCCGACGCACCCACGCTCTGGGATGTCGATCTTCGCACCGCAGTCGCGCAGGCCGAGCTGGAAGACCGTGAGCTGGCAGGCGCGTATCACGCGCTGCGTTTCCACCGCCACGACGGCGGCGGCGACGTGTTGATCGACACGACACGCCCGGAGCTGTTGGCCGCATGTGTGGCCGTTGTCGCACACCCCGAAGACGAACGCTATCAACCGCTGTTCGGAACCGATGTTTCGACCCCGTTGTACGGCGTTTCGGTACCCGTGGTCGCGCATCGTCTCGCCGATCCGGAAAAGGGAACGGGCGTCGCGATGATCTGTACGTTCGGTGATGTCACCGACGTCGTCTGGTGGCGTGAGCTCCGGCTCCCGACCCGGGCGATCATCGGTGTCGACGGACGAATCCGCGCCGAACCTCCCGCGGTCGTTGTTGACGGCGCCGCGAGCGTGTACGCGCAGATCGCCGGCAAGAATGTCAAGCAGGCACAGAAGATCGTCGTCGAGCAATTGCGAGCGTCGGGCGAGCTCGAAGGCGAGCCGCGCGCGATCACGCATCCGGTCAAGTTCTACGAGCGCGGTGACCGGCCCCTCGAGATCGTGACGTCGCGGCAATGGTACTTTCGCAACGGCGGCCGCGATCCCGAACTACGCGCGGACCTGCTCCGTCTCGGACGCGAGCTGCGCTGGCATCCACCGCACATGCGCGCGCGCTACGACACGTGGATAGAGGGTCTCAACTCCGACTGGCTCGTCAGCCGACAGCGCTACTTCGGGGTTCCGTTCCCGATCTGGTACCACGTTGGCGCCGACAGAGAAACCGTCTACGACGACCCGATCGTGCCCGACGAGGACGAGCTCCCGGTCGACCCGTCATCCGACGTGCCCGATGGCTTCACCGCAGACCAACGCGGCAGGCCTGGAGGCTTCGTCGAGGACCCCGACGTCATGGACACGTGGGCCACTTCGTCGCTCACGCCCCAGATCGTCACGGGCTGGGTCGACGACCCCGATCTGTTCGGCCGAACCTTCCCGATGAACCTGCGTCCGCAGGGTCCTGAGATCATCCGCACCTGGCTGTTCGACACCGTCGTACGCGCTCGCTTCGAACACGGCGAGTTGGCCTGGTCAGATACAACCATCAACGGGTGGGTCCTCGATCCCGACCGTAAGAAAATGTCGAAATCCAAAGGCAACGTCGTCACGCCGATGCCGCTCGTCGAGGAGTACGGACCCGACGCAGTGCGCTACTGGGCTTGCAACGGCCGCCCCGCGGTCGACACTGCGGTCGACTACGGGATCATGAAAATCGGTCGCAAGCTGGCGGTCAAGATCCTCAACGCGTCGAAGTTCACACTCAACATCGCCAACGCAACGCTCGCCGCCGACCAACTGGCAAGCGACGATCTGGCGACGATCGACAATGCGCTCGACCGATCGATGCTCGCCGCACTGGCTGATCTCGTCGACGACGCGACGGCCGCGTTCGATACGTTCGACTACGCCCGGGCTCTCGAACGGGTCGAACGGTTCTTCTGGCGGTTCTGCGACGACTACGTCGAACTCGTGAAAGGCCGCGCGTACGGTGGTGTCGGCGTGTCCGAAGCCACTTCGGCGGCGCTCACACTCCGCACCGCGCTGTCGACGCTGCTCCGCGCCCTCGCGCCCATCATGCCTTTCGTGACCGAAGAGGTGTGGTCCTGGTTCGCGACCGGATCGATTCACCGCACGCCGTGGCCAGTCGCAGCACCGCTGCGGCTGACCGACGGAGACCCACTTGTCTTCGAGGTCGGCAGCGACGTGCTCGCGGCGGTCCGCAAAGCGAAGTCGGAACAGAAGCGCTCGCTGATGACGCCCGTCGCACGCGTCGTCGTGCACGACACCCCTGAACGGCTCGCGGCGTTGCGCCTCGCCGATCCCGACCTGCGCGAGGCAGGCAAGATCGCCGCGCTCGCGACCGAGATCGGCGCGCAACTGCGGGTCGAGGTCGAGCTCGCACCACTCCAAGACCCGTGAGCTCCCTCGGCGGCCTGACGCCGCAGGCCTGGCTCGATGCCCATGTGAACCTCGAGACGGGTGTCGGCGTCCCGGCACCGACCCGCGAACGAGGCGCGCCGACGCTCGAGCGGATCGGCGCCTTGCTGCAATATCTCGGGTCGCCCCAGCTCGAGTATCCGGCGATTCAGCTGACCGGAACCAACGGCAAGACGACGACAACACGGATGATCGCGGAGCTGCTCTCCACGGTCGGATATTCAGCCGGCGCGTACACAAGTCCGCATCTGCAACGGGTGAACGAGCGCATCGCACGCAACGACGAACTCATCTCCGATACCGATCTCGACGAGCAACTCCGTGTCGTCGCGGTGGTCGAGGCCGAGATCGGACTCGACCCGTCATACTTCGAGGTCGTCACCGGCGCCGCGCTGAGCTGGTTCGCCGACATCGCGGTCGACGTCGCAGTTGTCGAAGTCGGTCTCGGCGGTACGTGGGACGCGACGAACGTGATCGACGCCGACGTCGCGGTGGTCACCAACGTGAGCATCGACCACGTGCAGTACCTCGGCGACACCCCCGAGAAGATCGCGATCGAAAAGGCCGGCATCGTCAAACCCGGTAGCACGCTCGTGTTGGGCGAGACCGATCCCGATCTCGTATCGATCTTCGAGGAACGCGGCGCGGCGCGGGTCGTCAGACGCGACATCGACTTCGGCACCCGCGCGAACGTGGCGGCCGTCGGTGGACGGATGCTCGAGCTGTTCACGACCGGCGCCCGTTACCCGGAGGTGTTCGTCCCGTTGTACGGCGCGCACCAAGGTGACAATGCCGCGATTGCGCTGGCGGCCGCAGAGGCATTCGTCGGTGCACCGCTCGCGGTCGAGGCCGTCTATGACGCGTTCACGCGAGTGCGATCCCCGGGCCGATTGGAAATCGTCGGTCGTCACCCCCTCGTGCTGCTCGACGGCGCGCACAATGTCGCCGGTGCCCAGGCGCTGCGAACCGCACTCAGCGAAGAGTTCGCGCCAGTACCGCGTACGTTGGTGATCGGTTTATTGCGCGAACGGAACGCGCTCGAGATGCTCACCGCGCTCGGACTCGATGAGGTTGCGCAACTCGTGTGCGCGCGACCTCCGAATCCTCGGGCGATGGCACCGCAGCTCGTCGCCGAAGCGGCCATCGATCTCGGCTTTCCGGCTGAGCACATCGACGTGGTCGACACGGCCGCCGAGGCGGTCTCGAGCGCGCTGTTGTCGACACCGGCCGAAGGCGAAGTCGTCATCACCGGTTCGTTGTCTTTCATCGGAGCCGCGCGCGGGGTCCTGGTTCATTCCTGACGCGCGGCCGGTATTGGTGAGCCCACTCGCCGTGATGCGGACGCTCGTCGGCTTTGGGCACGTTTGGACCTCTCCTGTAGCCTGCAGACCCCATGACCACGGAACGCACGCTCGTCCTGTGCAAGCCCGACGCCGTCGAACGCGGGCTCGTGGGCGAGATCGTCGGCCGGATCGAGCGCAAAGCGCTGACGATCGTCGCGCTCGAATTGCGGCTGCTCGACGCAGAAACGGCGAAACAGCACTATGCCGAGCACGTCGGCAAGCCTTTTTTCGAGGACTTGGTCGCGTTTATCACGCGTTCGCCGCTCGTGGCGATGGTCGTCGCCGGCCCGGACGCTTGGAAGGTCATGCGCACGATGATGGGCTCGACGAACCCACGCGAGGCCGCGCCGGGAACGATCCGAGGCGATCTAGCGGTCGAGCTCACCGAAAACCTCGTACACGGAAGTGACAGCCCGGAATCAGCCACGCGCGAGATCACGCTGTTCTTCCCGGGGCTGTCGTGACCGACTCCGCCGTTTTCGGATCAGGGAGGTCCCGTTCGCGAGGGGAGTGGCGAGGCGGGACTTCGACTCGTAGCCTTGGCCGCACGCGCCAGCCTCCGAGCCTGAGGTCCAGTCGGCGGAAGGGAGTCGCGTTGAGAAGCGAGCCCTTCTACGCCGGACTGCTCGGGCGCGACATGGCGGTCGATCTCGGCACCGCCAACACCCTCGTCTACGTTCGCGGTCGCGGAGTTGTCCTCGATGAGCCTTCGGTGGTCGCGGTGAACGTGCGCGACGGCCGTCCGCTCGCGGTCGGCATCGAAGCAAAAAAGATGATCGGACGTACCCCCGAGCACATTCTCGCGATCCGTCCGTTGAATGACGGCGTGATCGCCGACTTCGACATTTGCGAGAAGATGCTGCGCTACTTCATTCAGCGCGTGCACCCGCGAAAGTGGGCACGGCCACGCATGGTGATCTGCGTGCCGTCGGGAATCACCGGCGTCGAGCAGCGTGCGGTCCAAGAAGCGGCTGAACAGGCCGGCGCCCGCAAACCCGCGTACATCATCGAGGAGCCGATGGCCGCCGCGATCGGAGCGGGGCTGCCGGTGCACGAGCCCGCGGGCAACATGATCGTCGACATCGGCGGCGGCACGACCGAGGTCGCGGTGATCTCGCTCGGTGGGATCGTCGCGAGCGAGTCGATACGCATCGCCGGCGATGAGCTCGACGACGCGATCATCACGTACGTGAAAAAAGAATACGCACTCGCATTGGGAGAACGAACCGCCGAGGAGATCAAAATCGCGCTCGGAAGTGCGTATCCGCTGCAGGAAGAGTTGTACGCAGAAGTGCGAGGTCGCGATCTCGTCACCGGACTTCCGAAGACCATCGTCGTCTCGACCCAAGAGATACGCGAGGCCATCGAGGAGCCGGTCGCGGCGATCGTCGACACGGTCAAGGTGACACTCGACAAGACACCGCCCGAACTCGCGGCCGACATCATGACGCGCGGCATCGTCGCGACGGGGGGCGGTGCGATGCTGCACGGCCTGAGCGAGCGGTTGAACGCCGAGACCGGCATGCCGATCGTCATCGCCGCGAATCCGCTGTACTCGGTCGTGCAGGGTTCCGGACAGTGTCTCGAGAATTTCGACGTGCTCAAGGGCGTCCTGAGCTCAACTCAGCAGTAGTCGAGCGAGGCCGAGGGCGATGGCGAGGCCGCGAGGCGCGAATCGGCGCCGGTTCGTGCTCGCGCTGCTGGTGCTCACCTCGCTCACGCTGATCACCCTCGACAGTCGCAGCGGACGATCAGGTCCGCTCGGAACGGTCGGGAACGTCGCGCACGACATCGTGTCGCCGATCGAGCGGGCAACGGACGCGGTCGCGGGTCCGGTCGGCGACTGGTGGAGCGGCGTGATCGACTCCGGGCGTCTGAAACGCGAGAACCGCTCGCTGCGTGCGCAGGTGGCCGAGCTCAGTGGACAACAACGCCAGGCACAGATCGACGTGAATATCAACCAGTATTACAAGCACTTGCTGCAGCTGAACGGCTCGTTGCTCGGCAATGCGAGTCCGGTCCCGGCGCGGGTGGTGATCAGTGATCCTGGGAACTTCGAATCGACGATCACCCTCGACCGTGGACAAGAGGCCGGGATCGAAAAAGGCATGGCCGTCGAGTCGTATGACGGTGTCGTCGGAGACGTGATCGACTCGTGGCACGGCGGCGCCGAGGTGCGGGTACTCACCGATCCTGAGTCGGCGATCGCGGTGCGTACGGTTGAGCAACCCATCGCCGGTATCGCGCAGGGCCAGGCCGGCAGTCATGATCTCGTCGTTTCCGACTTCGACGCGAGCGCGCGCGTGCACCGCGGTGACCTGGTCGTGACCGCGGACGTCGCGAACAGCGACTACCCGCCCGACTTGCAGGTCGGGACCGTCACCAGCGTCGAGGAGCAGCCCGCGGGGCTGGGACTCATCGTGCAGGTTGCCCCTACGGTCGATTTCGATGCACTCGAGTTCGTCGAGGTGTTGCGTTGGGTGCCAGGTGAGGGACCGGTCAGGAACACGACGACCACTTCGACGACAACATCGACCACCTCATCGACGACTACGACGACTCCGTCATCCAACTCGGCGTCGACGTCTTCGTCCACGTCGAGCACGACGACGACACCGACCGCGACGTCGGCACCGACAGCGGGGACGGGCTGATGCGCGCCCGTCGTGTCGGGGTGATGCTCGTGGTGACCGTCGTGGTGCAGGTCGCGTTGTTCCCGCATCTGCGCCTGGTCGGGCGCGTTCCCGATCTCGGTCTGGTCGTGGCGGTCGCGGTCGCGTTCGATCACGGACCCGAAGCCGGCGCGATCGTCGGATTCCTTGCCGGGCTCGGATTCGACTTATTCCTCGAGACGCCGCTCGGTCTTACCGCGCTCGCGTACGCACTGACTGCCTATTGCGTCGGGGTGTTGCAAGGCGGCGTGCTGCGGACGCCGAAATGGTTCACGCCGGTCATCGGCGCGGCGAGCGGGATTGTCGGCGGGATGCTGTTCGTAGGTATCGGCCTGTTGGCCGGTGTCGACGGCGTCCACGGCAACCACGCATATGCCACCGTCGCGTTCGCGTCGGCGTATGACGCCCTGCTCGCCCCGTTCGTGTTCCTCGTGATCGGCGCCTGGCTGCGAGAGCCACGCGAGCATGTCGGCGGTCGCCGCGTCCTCGGCTGACGCGGCGGCTGGGAAACCTCTGAGGCGACTCTGCGTTCGGATGATCGACCCGATAGCGTGATTGCCCCTCCGCATGAGTGATAACAGCCGCGTTCGAGTCAGCATCGTCGGCGTCGTCGTCGTCGTCTTGTTCAGCACGCTCCTCGCGCGGCTGTGGTTCCTGCAATCCGGGCCGGAGGACAGTCTCAAAGTTCAGGCGGTCGTTGACAGTACGCGTGTGATCCAGACCCAGAGCCCGCGCGGTGAGATCTTGGATCGTAACGGCGAGGTCCTCGTCAAAGACGCCGCGTCGTGGGCGGTTACGGTCGACCGGACGCTGTCGAAACGGACCGCGGCGCGAGTGCTCGGACAGCTCGCGGAGCAGCTCGGCGTCCCCGAACGGGTGCTCGAGTCGCAATACACGAGCCTGCGTCAATCTCCTCTCGAACCGGCGGTGGTCGCACTCGACGTGAACCAACCCGACCGTCTCGCGATTCTCCAAGACCCCGAGGACTATCCCGGTGTGCACGTTGTCGAGCTGACCGTCCGCTCCTACCCGCAGGGAGATCTCGCGGCGCAGGTCCTCGGTTACGTCGGCGAGATCAACGCGACGCAGCTCGCACATATGAAGAAGTTGGGCTATGAGGCCGGCGACGAGATTGGCGAGGCGGGCGCCGAAGCCGCGTTCGAGTCGGTGCTGCGCGGCAAGCCGCGACGCGAAACGATCGAGGTCGATCCCGCCGGTCTCCAAGTTGGTGGACCCATATCCGTCGACCCGGGGTCGGCCGGCGACAACGTCTATCTGACGATCGACGCGAACGTGCAACGGGCAGCTGAGACTTCGCTGAAGGACGGCATTCTCTCGGCACGTCACCTTCAAGACACCAACGTGGCCGCGCAAGGTTACGCCACGCTGAAAGCGCCGGCGGGTGCGGTCGTGGTACTCGACGCCGAGAACGGAACTGTCGCGGCACTCGCGAGTTACCCGACCTATCCGCTGAAGTGGTGGGTTGGTGGCATCAGTACCGCGCACTACGCGTTGTTGAACAATCCGGCCAGCAATGACCCCCTGCTGGACCGGGCGACGCAGGGTTTGTACGCCCCCGGCTCGACATTCAAGCTCGTCACCGCGCTTGCGATGGCGCAGGACGGGATTCAAAGCGTGGGTCAGTACTTCGACGACCAGGGCCAGGTCGATCTCGAAGGCACAACAGTCAAGAACGCGCAAGGCGAGCGGTTCGGAGAAGTGAACCTCCAGCAGGCGCTGACCGTTTCGAGCGACGCGTATTTTGCGACTGTCGGCGACACCTTCTGGCATCTGTGGAAAGGCGGCGACACGGCACAGGGGCTCGGCATCCAGACCGAAGCACGCGAGCTTGGGTTCGACGCCGCGACGGGAATCGAGCTCGGCGACAACGCAGGTCGCGTTCCTGATCCTGCCTGGAAATCCGCGTTCGCCAACGCCAACTACAGCAGCGCGGTGCAAAAACGCGAGAACGGCACCTGGTTACCGTCAGACAACTTCTTCATGGCCATCGGTCAAGGTGACCTGGTCGCGACGCCCCTCCAACTCGCGAATGCGTACGCCGCGTTCGACAACGACGGCACGTTGTGGCGGCCACGAATCGAAGACAAGGTCGTGAACGCGGCGGGGAAGCCGGTCGAGCAGGTCACGTCGAACGTGATCCGGCACGTGACGTTCGATCCGACAGCGCGGGCAGTGATACAGGCCGGCTTCGACGGCGCGGTTTCCCAGTCGAATCCTCCGGGCACCGCGTACCAGGCGTTCCAAGGATTTCCGCTCGCCCAGTACCCGGTCTCGGGCAAGACGGGCACCGCGCAGGTGAAGAACAAGGGTGACACTTCGCTGTTCGTCGCGATGTTCTCAGCTGACGGTACGCCGTACGTCGCGGTGGTTGTCGTCGAGCAAGCCGGCTTCGGCGCGCAGACCGCGGCGCCGATCGCGCGGCGGATCATCGAAGCGATGGACCATCTGCCGGCGCCTGAAGTTGTCGCGATCGACACGGGCCACGACTGATGCCGGACCGCGCGTGATGGCAGCTCCGTCGGAAACGAGTCTCTTGCGGCACGCCGATCCGTTGCTCTTGACGTTGCCGTTCGCAATCTCCGCGCTCGGCTTGTTGATGATCTACTCGTCGTCGAAGAAGCCACTCGCCAGCGCAGGCCTGAGCCAGCTTTACTACGTCGAGCGTCAGAGTTTCGCGATCGTGATCGGCGTCATCGCGATGGCCGCGGTACTCGCGATTGACTACCGCCGGATCCGCGACATGTGGGGGCTCGTGTACCTCGCCGTGCTGCCGCTGCTGGTCGGCGTGTTGGTTGTCGGCCAGAAACACCAGGGCGCGCAGGCCTGGTTCCAGGTCGGCCCGCTGCAGTTCCAGCCTTCGGAGATCACCAAGGTCGTCGTGGTCGTCGCGGTCGCCGGTTACTGCCATCACCATCGGGACGACCTCGACACGGGCCGTCTCGCCGTCGCGGTCGCACTCGCCGGCGTCGCGATGGCGTTGGTCTTCGCCCAGCACGACCTGGGAACCACGCTGGTGATCCTCGTGTGTTCTTTTTCGGTGCTGGTGGTCGCCGGTCTGCGCCCCGTCCATATCGCTGTACTCGTGCTCATCGGCGTGTCGCTCGTCGGCGCCGCGGTCGTCACGGGCAAGGTCGCGGCCTATCGCGTCGATCGGATCGTCGGCTTCCTCGATCAGGGCAACACCAACCAGCCGGCGTCGAAGCAAACCGAAGCGGCCTACAGCTTGAACGAGTCGAAGATCGCCATCGTCGACGGAGGCTTCTCCGGCGAAGGTTTGTTCAAAGGCCGCCAAACCAATCTGGCGGCCGTACCGGAGCAACCGACCGACTTCATCTTCACGGTGGTCGGCGAAGAGCTCGGGTTCGTCGGCGGAGCGACCTTGATCGGCCTCTACGGCCTGCTTGTCTGGCGCGTCTGGCGGACGGCCCGACTTTCGTCTGATTTCTTTGGCACCCTGGTCTCGGTGGGGATGCTCGGCATCTTCGCGTTCCAGGTATTCGAGAACATCGGAATGACCATGGGCATCATGCCCATTACCGGCATCCCGTTACCGTTCATGTCGTACGGCGGCTCGGCCATCATCGCGTCCTTCATCGCGGTCGGCCTGGTCGCCAACGTCAATATGCGCCGATTCAGCTGAACCGGCACCGGAATCGTTCTCCGGACCTGTGATGCGCCGGCTGGGGTATGCTGACCGGGAGATGTCTGACCTGTGGCCGCGGATCGAACCGCTCCTGGCCCGGGTGGAGAAGCCCGCTCGCTACATCGGCATGGAGCGTGGCAGCGTCCGGCCGCACCACGAGGTGCGACGCGCTGCCTTCCTCCTGATCTATCCCGACACCTACGAGATCGGCCTCCCCAACCAGGGGCTCCAGATCCTGTACGAAATCCTGAACGAGCGGCCCGATGCGGTGGCAGAGCGCGCCTACGCGCCGTGGACCGACATGGAGGCGTCGATGCGCGCCTCGGGCCTGCCGCTGTTCAGTGTCGACAGCCATCGTGGCGCGGGCGACTTCGACGTGCTCGCGTTCAACCTCTCCGCCGAGCTCGTCTACACGAACCTGCTGAACCTGGTCGACCTGTCCGGGGTGCCGGTCCGTAACGAGGACCGCCAGCCCTGCGACCCGATCGTCATCGCGGGCGGGCACTGCGCGTACAACCCGGAGCCGCTCGCCGAATACGTCGACGCGTTCGTCATCGGCGACGGCGAAGAGGTCATCGGCGAGATCGCCGACGTCGTCGGCGCGTGGAAGCGTGGCGGCCGGGCGTCTCGGGAGGCGGTGCTGCGCGACCTCGCGACGATTCCGGGTGTGTACGTCCCGTCAATGTACGACGTCGACTACGACGGGCAGTTCATTCGCGAGGTGCGGCCCCGCTTCGACGACGTGCCTGCGGTGGTCGACAAGCGCACGGTTGCCGACCTCGCCGATTGGCCGTACCCGAAGCGTCAACTCGTCCCACTCGTCGAGGTGGTGCACGATCGACTGAACGTGGAGATCTTCCGGGGCTGCACCCGGGGGTGTCGGTTCTGTCAGGCGGGCATGATCACGCGTCCCGTGCGCGAACGTCCCGAAGCGCAGGTACGTACGATGGTACGGGACGGTCTCGCACGAACCGGCTACGACGAGGTCGCGCTGACGTCGCTTTCGAGCGCCGACTTCTCTGGAATCGAAGGCGTGGTTGCCGATCTCGTCAACGACCAGGTCGGCACGGGCGGGGTCAGTGTCTCGTTACCGAGCCTGCGGGTCGATGCGTTCAGCGTGAAGATCGCGACGGAGATCCAGAAGGTGCGACGCACAGGTTTGACCTTTGCGCCGGAGGCCGGATCGTGGCGCCTGCGCCAAGTCATCAACAAACTGATCCTCGAAGAAGATCTCTACAGCGCAGTCGACGCCGCGTACTCGCAGGGCTGGCGACGCGTGAAGCTCTACTTCCTCACCGGTCTGCCCACTGAGATGGACGAAGACACGATGGGGATCGCGCAGCTCGCGAACAACGTTGTCGACATCGGGCGGCGCTACACCAAACAAGCCAGTTGCACCGTGTCAGTTGGTGGGTTCGTGCCGAAGCCGCATACCCCGTTCCAATGGTTCGGCCAGAACGGCGTCGGCGAGCTCACCCGCAAGATCAGCCTGCTGCGCACCGCCACCAAGGGCACGCGGGCGCAGGTGAAATGGCACGATCCGCGCGCGACGTTCGCGGAGGGCATCGTGAGCCGCGGCGACCGCAGGATCGGTCGAGTCATCGAGACCGTTTGGCGGGCGGGCGGGACCTTCCAGGAATGGAGCGAGCACTTCTCGCTCGACCGGTGGACGGACGCCATGGCGGCCTACGGCCTTGATCCTGACTGGTACGTGACCCGCCACCGAAGCCGAGACGAGGTGCTGCCCTGGGACCACATCGCCGCCGGGCTGCACCACGACTTCCTGTGGGATGACTGGCAGGCCGCGCTCGCGGCGCATGGGCTCCCCGATTGTCGGTGGACCCCCTGCTATGACTGCGGGGTATGCACCGACTATGCGCTCGAGCACGTGGTGGCATCGCCGCTCGCGCCGGCGGGCGGAAGTCAGGGCACGGGCCAGGACCTGCGCGGCGGTGCCGACACTCCGGTCCGGTTCCTCAGCGCCAAACCGTCGGGCGTCGCCTCGATGGGAGTTCCGAGGTGAGGGGCGGCGCCGCGAACCCGGTACGGCTGCGGTACACAAAGCGCGGGAAGGTCCGCTGGATCTCGCATCGTGACGTTGCCCGTGCGCTCGAGAGGGCGTTTCGGATCAGCGAGCTCCCGCTGGCATTCACCGAAGGTTTCTCGCCCCGGCCGAAGGTGAGTTTCGGACTGGCGTTGTCGACCGGGCACGAAAGCGACGCGGAGTACCTCGATCTCGTCTTCGCCGAAGAGGTCGACCTCGGTCCGCTGTCGGTGGCGCTGACCGAGGCGTTGCCCGAAGGTATGGCTGTGACCGGCGCGGTGCCGCTTTTGGAGCGGGCGCCGGCGTTGCAAGAAGCGGTGACCGCGGTGGTGTGGCAGGTCGAACCCGTCACCGCCGATGGTGCACCGATCGACGCGTCACAACTCGCCGCGCACGTCGTCCGTGCGCTGGAGCTGCCGACGCTTCCGACGGCACGGCGCCGTAAAGGCCGTGAAGTCGAGGAGGACGTTCTGCCGTTCATTCGGTGGTGCGAACTCCGAGAGACGAATCCGGTGAGCGTCGAGATGGAGCTCATCACGCAACCACGCAGTGCGAAACCCGGCGACATTCTCGCCGGGATTGCACGTGCCACCGACCTTCCCGGCGGACTGGCCGAGGCACGGGTACTGCGAACCCATCAATGGATCGAGCGCGACGGCACGCGGCTGGAGCCGCTGGTAGCCGACACGCGCCCGCGCGCGCTGGATGCGCGCGCGTCATGAGAGAAGGCATCGATGTCCGAAGTGGAACGTTCCGACACTGGAGCAATCACCGAATCACCGACGCTGTTGCCGGCGCATGGCGCCGAACCGGCGTCCAACGGCACACGCGAGCGATCGCCCGGATCTGCGTCTGAAACTCCCCGCACGCCTGCGACGGCCTCGTCTGCGGCGTCCAACTCGGTCGACGAACAGACGACGACGCCACCGTCGGCCGGCGGGCCTGGCCCGGACGGCGCGCCGAAGAAACGCCGCCGACGTGGCTCACGCGGCGGGCGTGGACGCAAGAAGCCCGCGACCGCGACAACGCCGAAAGGCGCGGGCGGAGCCGACGACGACGCCCAAACCCTGACCGGAAGCGAAGACTGGACTGACGAGCCCGCCGACCGTGCACTCACCGACGATGACACCACGGCGCAGGCCCGCGACGATGCCGGGCTGTCCGCCGCGCCCGCACCACCACGGGCGCCCCGCGGTCGGCGACCGAATCCGGCGCCGCCGACCGAACCGGCCAAGCCGCGAGTCGGCGACACCCGTCCCGGGCTGCCCTCACCGCCGCCCGGCGCAGCGCACGGTTCGCCCGCATCGGACGCTCCAGGTCCAGAGTCGGGTGACACGCCCGCCAAGAAGCGCCGCCGCCGCCGTGGCGGCCGCGGGCGCGCCAAAACCGGGGGCACCGAACGTCCCGAAGGCGCGCGCCCCGATCGCAATCCGCAACGGTTGGCCCCCACCACCAGCTACGTCGATGCCGGCGCGCAACTGACCGACGTCGACGTTGACGGGACGGCCCTGCTCGACTCCCTCGACAGCAAGACGCTCGCGCGCCGCAGCGGTTCCCATCGCAACGGACGGCCCGCCGGTCGATACCTCATGGTCGTGCACCAGCGCGACGACGGAATCGCCCACATCGCCGTGCTTGAGGGACGCACGCTCGTGGAACATTACGTCTCGATGCCGACTGACGACACCTTGTCGATCGACGGCAACATCTACCTCGGTCGCGTCCAGAACGTGCTTCCCGGAATGGAGGCCGCGTTCATCGACATCGGAACGCCGAAGAACGGCGTCCTCTACCGCGGCGACGTCATCTACGACCCTGCCGACGTCGAGGGTGGACAGCGACCACGGATCGAGAGTGTGCTGCGCAACGGCCAATCGATCATCGTGCAAGTCACGAAGAATCCGATCGCGCACAAGGGCGCACGGCTCACCCAGGAGGTCAGCCTCGCCGGACGGTTCGTGGTCATGGTCCCCGGACAGCCGCAGACCTACGGGATCTCGAAGCGCCTGCCCGACGACGAACGCAAACGCTTACGCCAGGTGCTCGACCGGCTGCGTCCCGCCGACGCCGGACTCATCGTACGCACCGCGGCCGAAGGCGCCACCGAGGACGAACTCGAGCGCGACATGCTTCGCCTGAACGAGCAGTGGCGCCAGATCTCCGAGTTCGCCAAGAAAGCGAAACCCGGGAGCCTGCTCTACAAGGAGCCGCCGCTCGCAACGCGTTTGATCCGCGAGGAGTTCACGAAAGAATTCCGCGGCGTCGTCATCGACGATCGAACGCTGTACGAGGAAGTGAGTTCCTACGTTGACGCAATCGCGCCGGAGCTCGCCGATCGGGTCGAGCACTACAACGCCGAGGCCGAAAACCTACCGATCTTTGAGAAGTTCCACGTTCACGAACAGCTCCACAAAGCGCTTGAGCGCAAAGTGTGGCTTCCGTCCGGCGGATCGCTCGTGATTGAGCGGACCGAAGCCCTCACCGTGATCGACGTGAACACCGGCAAGAACGTGGGGACATCGAATCTCGAAGAGACCGTGTATCGAAACAACCTCGAAGCCGCCGAGGCCGTCGCGCGCGAGCTCCGCCTGCGGGACATCGGCGGCATCATCGTCATCGACTTCATCGACATGGAGTCGCGGTCGAACCGCGAAGCCGTGGAGGAGTCGTTCCGCGAAGCGCTCGCACGCGACAAGACACGCACCCAGGTCTTCCCAATTTCTGAACTGGGCCTGGTCGAGATGACACGCAAACGGGTCTCGGAAGGCCTGGTCGAGGTGTTCTCCACAACCTGCCCGGA
Organism: Acidimicrobiia bacterium; assembly: GCA_052148155.1. GTDB lineage: Bacteria > Actinomycetota > Acidimicrobiia > IMCC26256 > PALSA-610 > JBBQER01. The sequence continues at coordinate 28,122 of JBKQIY010000188.1, forward strand.
GTGCAACGGGCGTGGATTCATCGTCGACGAGTCCCTTTTGGAGTAGATCCGCTAACGTTTCGGGCTTCTGGACTGAGCACGATGACGCTGACGATGACGAGGAAATGATGTACGCAGTGATCCAAACCGGCGGCAAGCAATACAAGGTCGCCGAAGGCGACCGGCTCGACGTCGAGCTCCTCGACGGAGACGACGTCACGTTGCGCCCCGTCCTCGTCGTAGACGGTGAACAGGTGCTCTCGACTCCCGACGCACTTTCCGGCGTGTCAGTCACCGCGCGGATCGTCGGCCGCGCCAAAGGGCCGAAGATCCGCGGCTTCACCTACAAGAACAAGTCGAACCAGCGCCGCTCGTGGGGTCACCGCCAGCACTACTCGACCATCGAGATCACCACGATCTCCAAGAGCTAGGCGAGAGGGTCTGCCATGTCGAAAAAGAAGGGTGCCGCCTCATCGCGTAACGGTCGCGACTCGAACGCGCAACGGTTGGGCGTCAAGCGCTTCAGCGGCGAGACGGTGACCGCGGGCACGATCATCGTGCGCCAGCGAGGAACCCAATGGCACCCGGGATTCAACGTCGGCCTCGGCGATGACGACACCTTGTTCGCCAAGTCGCACGGCGTCGTAAAATTTGGTTCGCGACGCGGACGCAAGCTCGTCGACATCGTCCCCGAAACCTGAGCTCGGCCGCACATCACGCGCGAGGTGTGAGTCCTTCGGGCAACGGTTGCGCGTGCACTACCGCGAGGGTCTTCGTCGTGCGGGTAATCGTGACGTACAGCAGGCGTAGCCCGGCGCGATCCGCCCTCACCAGCTGCGCAGGTTCGACGACGACCACGTGATCGAACTCGAGGCCCTTGGCCTCGGCGGGCTCGAGTACCGCGACTGGCGCATCCAGTGCCTCGCTCGCGTCACTCGACGCGCCGACATCAGCGAAGCGCGAGATGATCTGCGCGTGCAATGCCGCCGGCGCGATCACGGCCAGGGTCCCGGTGCGATCGAGGGCTGCCCGGGCCTGCGCGGCCGTTTCGTCGATCAAACGATCCGCGGTGGTCGGAACGAACCGGGGCTGTTCGCCAGTGCTGCGGACCGAACGGGACGGCTCGACCGTCGGTGCCGCGACCGCCAGCAGTCGCGCCGCGACGTCCATCACCTCGGCCGGGGTTCGGTAGTTGATCGTCAGGGTGACGAAACGGGCCGACGTGTGCTGCGGCAGGTGGGCGAGCACGTCAGACCACGAGGCGAGCGCGCCGGGCCGGCTGGCCTGACCGGGATCGCCGACGAGGGTCATCGACCCTGACGGGCAGCGGCGAGTGAGCATCCGCCACTGCATCGAGGTGAGGTCCTGCGCCTCGTCCACGAGCACATGACCGAAGGTGCGGGGTTCGATCGACGGTTCCGCACCGTTGGAGGGCGGCGCCCCACTGTTGCGTCGCGCCAGGGTGGCCGCATCGGTGTAGCCGTGCAGCCCGAGCTCGTCGATCACCCGAGACGCCCGGTCGAGCTCTTCGTCGCCGCCCCGCGTTCGCCGAGATCTCGGCCGGGCGGCGTCGACGGGCCCGAGCCGTGCGTCGGCTTCGTCGATCAGGGCGACGTCGTCTTCGGTCCAGGCGACGGCGGTGACGTCACGTGCCCGTGGCCGATGCAGCGCGGCCTGCTCGACGTCGGTGAACAACCCTTGTGCGGCCGATCGGACAAGGGCCGCGAACCCCAGCAGGTCGTTGATCAGCTCGGCTCCGGACAGCACCGGCCACATACGTTCGAGGGCTTCTTTGACCTCGGGGCGACCCCGAAACCGTGCACGGAGCTCCTGCTCCCAGCCTTCGGGTAGCGCCTCGCCGCGCACGAGCGCACCCGCGACGCTCGCGTCGAGCGTGGTGTCGCGGTCGAACAGGCTCGTCACATTCGGCGCAGGAGCGTCTTCGGCTCGCCGCTGGTACGCGCGAATCGCCGCCGCCTTGTAGCGCGTCACGAGCAGGTCGACGAAGCGTTGCGCGAAGTGGGGACGCTGCTCGTTGTGCAATCCTCGACGGCGTTGCACCGTCTCCACGAGGCGAGCGGTCTCGCGTCGGCGTACCCGCAGCTGCAGGCCGTCAAGGAGGATCGAGAAGTCGTGAGGAAGAGAACGTTCTCGGTCACGGACCGCCCGCTCGACGACGCGTGCCATGCGCCCGTCTCCTTTGAGCGCCGCGGTCGTGTCGGGATCTGTGCCCTGCACGCGAATGCTCGGGCGGAGTCCGGCGATCGTCGAGAGCTGCACGTCTTGTTCGCCGAGCGAGGGCAACACGTGCTCGATGTAGCGCAGGAACACCGGGCTCGGACCGACCAGCAACACGCCCTGCGCGCCGAGCCGGCGACGGAACGTATACAGGAGGTACGCGGCGCGGTGCAGCGCCACCGCGGTCTTGCCTGTGCCGGGACCGCCGGCGACCACCAACGGCCCGGCGACCTCGGCGCGGATGGCTTCGTCCTGCTCGGCCTGGATCGTCGCGACGATGTCGCCCATCCGGCCCGTGCGATTCCGTTCAAGCGCCGCGAGGAGCGCGCCTTCGCCGGCGATCGGGAGCCCGGCCTCGTCGATGGCCTGCTGGTCGAACACCTCGTCGTCCAGGCCGACCAGCTCACGACCCTTGCGGGAGATGAGGTGGCGGCGCCGCACCACCGCCATTGGTTCGACCGCCGTTGCCCGGTAGAACGGCTCCGACACCGGAGCCCGCCAGTCGACGACGAGCGGGGTGTGTTCCTCGTCTTCGACGGCGATTCGGCCGACGTACCACCGGGAACGATCCTCCATGTCGAGGCGGCCGAACATGAGTGGGGCGTCGCCGATGTCAAGGTCGGACAGCCGCCGCTGGGTGACGTTCCAGGCGATGTCACGCTCGAGCCGGGCCTGATGGGTACCGCCGGCCCGCACATCGGCGTAGGCGGCACGCACCCGCTCCGCTGCTGCTCTCATCGCCTCCAAGCGGGCATACGCGGCGTCGACATAGGCCTGCTCGGAATCGAGCTCAGGATCAGCGTGCGGTCCGTCAGTCAATCGGTCCCTCGGGAATCGGGGAGAGAGCAGTTTAGTCGCCGGAGCTTCGCGGCCCACGGGGCCGGTATCGTCGCGAAGCATGTCCCGTCCGGCCGCACTGCACTTCACTGCGAATCCCGCCGCCAATCGGCTGCTCGCCGAGGAGCCGCTCGCGGTGCTGGTCGGGATGCTGCTCGACCAGCAGGTGACCATGGAATGGGCGTTCGGCGCGCCGCTGCTGTTGAAGCAGCGACTCGACGTCGATCGGCTCGACGCCGCCGCGATCGCGGCGATGGATCCGGTCCGCCTCGAAGAAGTGTTCCGCGACAGACCCGCGTTGCATCGCTATCCGGCATCGATGGCGAAACGCACGTACGACCTTTGCCGCCACATCGTGGAGCACTACAACGGACGGCCCGAAGATCTGTGGACAGGCGCCACGACCGGCGAGGAGCTGCTCGCGCGGGTTGAGGCCCTACCCGGATTCGGCCACGACAAGTCGCGGATCTTTGTCGGCGTGCTCGGCAAGCGGCTCGGTGTGCGCCCTCCCGGGTGGGAGCAAGTCGCGGCCGACTGGCCTTCGATCGCCGACGTCGACACGTTCGAGCGGGTCGGAGAGATCCGCGACAAAAAGCGCGCCGCGAAGGCCGCGAAGAGGTCGGCCGCACCGAAGAAGCCGGCTGCAACGAAGAAGCCGGCTGGACCGAAGAAGCCGGCGTCGGCTCACTAGCTCGCGTTTGACTCTCGTTCGGTGATCGTCAACGACTTGGTGACGGTTTCGCCGTTCCGGCCGCGAGCAGTGATGACATACGTTTGCGGGTTGCCATCGCAGGCGAGCGGCACCAGCTCGTCGCGCGTACCGTTGGGGTACGACGCGAACACCGGCCCGCCGTTGATCTGCAAGGTCACCGACCTCGCCTGCCGAGTGGCCCAGCGCAGTTCGACCTGCGTCGGCGCGTTGCATACCAGCGGCTGACTCGGCCCGGCGAGTGAGACGATCCGCACGTTGGACGCAGCCGCGGTGGTCGTCGAAGCCGGAAGGCCGCTCGACGAAGGCAGCGCAGCCGACGTCGCCGTCGTCGTGGCCGGGCTCGCGGCGTGGTTGGCGGAACACGCGGTGAGCGCCACGATCGCGGCAGTCGCCGACCAAAAGGCAACCCGCGACCGGCGCATCACCCGATCGTAGGGAGAACCGGCCAGGCCTCAGCGGCGCGGTCCGTATCCTGTCCCAGTGTCCGGCTTCGTCGACGTCGCGCAGTGCAACGTGCAGGGTGGCAACGGCGGCGCCGGCTGTGTCGCGTTTCGACGCGAAGCGCACGTGCCGCGTGGCGGTCCCGACGGCGGCGACGGCGGCCGCGGCGGCGACGTCTGGCTGCGCGCCAGTCGGAACGTCGCGTCGTTGCTCGCATTCCGCGACCATCCGCACCGCAAGGCCGGATCCGGCACGCACGGTTCCGGCAAGAAGCAGCACGGCATGAGCGCCGCAGACCTCTTCGTTGACGTTCCCGAGGGAACCGTCGTGTACGGGCCTGACAACGAGGTACTCGCCGATCTCGTACGCCACGGCGACCAGTGGATCGCGGCTCGTGGCGGTCAGGGCGGACGCGGCAACGCCCGTTTCTTGTCGAACGCGCGCCGCGCGCCGAGTTTCGCCGAGCAAGGCGAGTACGGCGAGGAGCGCTGGCTTCGACTCGAGCTGAAGCTGCTGGCCGACGCGGCACTGATCGGATTCCCCAACGCCGGCAAGTCAACACTGATCTCGGCTATAAGTGCGGCGAAACCGAAGATCGCCGCGTACCCGTTCACGACCCTCGAACCTCACCTCGGCGTCGTCCGTTGGCGCGACCGTGAGTTTGTGGTCGCCGACATGCCCGGCCTGATCGAGGGCGCGGCCGAAGGGCGCGGATTGGGTCACCAGTTCTTACGGCATATCGAACGGGCCCGTGTGCTGGTCGTGTTGTGTGATCTGGCGCCCGTCGATGGCCGCACGCCCGACGAGCAACGACGCGTGTTACTCGACGAGCTGGGTCGCTACCGACCGGAACTCCTCGATCGGCCCCGGGTCGTCGTCGGCAGTAAAGCCGACGTCGCGACCGAGCCGTTCGATGGGCTGACGGTTTCGGCCGTGACCCGCGCCGGGCTGGACGACCTCGTCAGTCAGGTCGCAGTCCTCGTCGACGAGGCTCGGAGCGCCGAACGAGAGCCGGAACCGTTCGTCGTGCTCCGTCCGGCGGAGCAGGGCTTCTCTGTACTGCGCGAGGGTTCGCACGCGTGGCGAGTCAAAGGACGTCCGGCCGAGCGGGCGGTCGCGCTGGCCGACATCACGACCGCCGACGCGATCGCGTACATCCAGCAGCGGCTGCGCCGGATGGGTGTGGAGCGCGCACTCGCGCGCGCAGGAGCTCGAGACGGAGACGTTGTGCGAATCGGCACGGTCGAACTCACCTACGAGGAGGCCGTATGAGCTCCTCGCTGTCTGTGATCAAGATCGGCACATCGTCGATCACGCTTCCGTCCGGCGAACTCGACGAAACCGCGCTCGTGAAGTTGGCCGACGATCTTGCCGGCGCGCGCGCCGACGGCTGCCGGGTTGTACTGGTCATGTCCGGCGCGATCGCCGCGGGTATGCCCGCACTCGGCCTCACCACCCGGCCGACAGATATCGGGACGCTCCAGGCGATTGCAGCTGTCGGTCAACCTCGCTTGCTCGAACGCATGAGCGCGCTGCTCGGCAAGCATGACGTCGTGGCCGGGCAGGTGTTGCTCACGCCCTACGACTTCTTCCATCGGTCGCAATACCTTCACGCCCGCATGACCATGCAACATCTTCTCGACCTCGGCGTCCTTCCGATCGTCAACGAAAACGACACCGTCGCCGACGACGAGATCCGTTACGGCGACAATGATCGCCTCGCGGCGCTCGTGTCGCACATGTTGGGCGCCGAAGTGTTGCTCATGCTGACCGATACGGCCGGAGTGTTCACCGCGGATCCGCGTCGCGACAACGAGGCTTCCCTGATCGAAGAGATCGTAGAGATCGACGCTGCACTCGAGGAAGCGGTGGGTGGCGCCGGCACCGATCGGGGCAGCGGGGGAATGGCAAGCAAGCTTGCGGCCGCCAAGATCGCCGCCTGGTCAGGCGTGCGTGCCGTGATCGCGTCGGCGGCCCTTCCTGGTGTTGTCGCAGACGCACTCGCGGGACGTTCGGTGGGTACGTCGTTCGCGCCTCGGGCGCACCGGCTGGCGAGCCGCAAGCTCTGGATCGCGTTCGCGCGTGCCTCCGAAGGCAGGATCGCCGTTGATGCCGGCGCACGGCGCGCGCTGGTGGACGGCGGCAAGTCGTTGCTGGCGGCCGGGGTCCGCGACGTGGACGGCGACTTCGACGCGGATGCCACCGTTGAAATCGTCGACGATCTCGGCGCGGTCTTCGCGAAAGGCCTGTGCCGTTACACCTCGCGTCAGCTGGTGGAGTACCGGGGCCGCCGAACGGCCGACCTGCCCGAAGGATTCCCCCACGAGGTCGTCCACCGCGACGACTTGGTCGTCCTGGCATAAATGTTGGGCCCGTCCCTCGGACTCCAGCTCAGCAGTGCTGATCATGTCGTTCACCACGATCGTGGCGCGATCCGTGCGACCCGGTTGCGGGCATCGCATCCGCACCGGTCCGGACCTTTGTCGCCGACGTTCGCATACGCCAAAACGCGAAATCCCACTGACTTGACCGACCGGTCAAGGGGTAGCCTGGAACTATGACGAGCGTCGTGGAGCTGGGCGAACGGGCCAAGACCGCGAGCCGAGCGCTGGCCACGGCCTCAACGTCGGCAAAAAACTCTGCCCTGCTCACCGCGGCGGACCTGCTGGCCGAGCGGGCCGCCGAGATCCAAGCGGCCAATGACGCCGACCTCGACGCAGCCGACGCGGGGGGAATGGCCGCCGGACCGCTCGATCGTCTCCGGCTCACCGACGCGCGCCTCGCCGGCATGGCCAACGGGTTGCGAACCGTCGCCGGGCTCGCCGACCCGGTCGGTGAGGTGCTCGACGGCTGGACACGCCCGAACGGACTGCAGATCACTCGGGTGCGGGTACCGCTCGGAGTGATCGCGATCATTTACGAGAACCGTCCGAACGTCACCAGCGATGCGGCCGGCTTGTGCATTAAGGCCGGCAACGCGTCGTTGCTGCGAGGAAGTTCGACCGCGCTACGTTCGAACCTCGCGGTCGCGTCGGTGCTGCGCGATGCCCTGTCGAAACATGGCCTCCCCGAGGACGCAGTGATCCTCGTTGAAGATACGGCGTACGAGACAGCGACCGCCGTGATGCAGCTCACCGACTACGTCGACTGTCTCATCCCCCGCGGCGGTCCGTCGCTGATCCGAAGCATTCGCGAGAACGCGACGGTTCCAGTGATCATCGACGGTGACGGCAACTGTCACGTGTACGTCGACGAATCGGCCGACCTCGACGAAGCGACGAAGATCGTCGTGAACGCCAAAACCCAGCGAACAAGCGTATGCAACACGGCCGAATCTCTCGTCGTGCACGCCGCGGTCGCGGACACGTTCGTCCCGCGCATTGCCCGCATTTTGCACGACCATGGCGTCGAACTGGTCGGCGACGACGAGAGTCGCAGGCGCTCATCGCATATCGAACCGGTCGCCGACGGAGACTTCGGCCGCGAGTTCCTCGACCTCAAGATGTCTGTCGCCGTGGTGACGGATCTCGACCGCGCCATCGCGCACGTGAACCGTTACGGTACCGGCCACAGTGAGGCGATCCTGACCCGCGATTTGGCATCGGCTCGGCGGTTCACCACCGAGGTCGACGCCGCAGCCGTGATCGTGAACGCGTCGACGCGGTTCACCGATGGCGAGGAGTTCGGCTTCGGCGCTGAGATCGGCATCTCCACCCAAAAGTTGCACGCTCGGGGTCCGATGGGTCTGCGCGAGCTCACCACCTATAAGTACGTCGTCTGGGGCGACGGTCAGATCCGCGGCTGAGCCCGGCCCCCACCCGAATCAGGAGTTCGCACCCGTCATGGCCGAGCGTTTCGCTTCCGTTCCCGATGTCTTGCAGCGCCTACGCGACGTCGACTATCTCGCCGACACGAGCATCGCCGGCGTCGTATACCTCGCCGACCGGCTGGGCAAACCGGTACTTGTCGAAGGGCCCGCGGGCGTCGGGAAAACCGAACTTGCCAAAGCGGCCGCGGCGATCACCAACGCGCGGCTGATTCGATTGCAGTGCTACGAGGGCCTCGACGAGTCAAAGGCCATCTACGAGTGGAACTACAAAAAGCAGCTTCTGCGTATCCAGGCCGACCGGGAGCACGAACGCGACTGGGAGACCGTCGAGGCCGACATCTTCTCCGAACAGTTCCTGCTCACGCGGCCGCTCCTCGAAGCGATCCGGGCCGTTGACCCGGTGGTGTTGCTCATCGACGAGGTCGATCGGGTAGAAATCGAGACCGAAGCGCTCCTGCTCGAGGTGTTGTCCGACTTCCAGGTTTCGATCCCTGAGCTGGGCACGATCGAGGGGGTACAGCGGCCCCTCGTCTTCCTCACGTCGAACAACACCCGCGAGCTCTCGGAGGCACTCAAACGGCGTTGCCTGTTCTTGCACATCGACTATCCCGACGTCGAGCGCGAAAAGGAGATCGTGCGGGTACGGGTACCCGAGGTCGACGAAGCGCTCGCCGAACAGATCGCGAAGGTTGTCGGCTCGATCCGCAACATCGACCTGAAGAAGGCACCGTCGATTTCGGAAACCATTGACTGGGCGCGCACACTGGTCTATCTCGGCCGAAGCGAGATCACGCCCGAAGTCATGGGTGAGACGCTGCACGTGCTGCTCAAGTACCAGACCGACATCACCAAAGCGCGCAAGGAGCTCGGCGTCGACGCGCCAGCCACGCCGGGACGGCGCTGAAATTGGATGCAGTGGAACAAGCTCGACTATGCGATGCGAGATCGTCCACTCGGAACGTCGGGTGAACGTGTGAGCGCGATATCGAGCGAGCCGGCGATGCTCGACGTACTTCAGGGTTTCGTGCACGAGCTCAGACTTGCCGGTCTTCCGGTGTCGATGACCGAAAACCTCGACGCGATGCGCGCGGTCGAGTACGTCCCGCTTCAAGACCGTGATGCGTTTAAGACTGCGCTGTGCGCGACGTTGGTGAAGCACCATGGGCACCACAAGGTGTTCGACACCGTGTTCGAGGTGTACTTCTCGATCTTCAGTCCGGGCGTCGAGGGCGGGGAGGCGGGAGAGCTCGGCGCTGACGCACAGGCCGACTTCGACCAGCTGCGCGCCGAGATGGACGCTGGTGGCGCGATGGGTCAGCTATCAAACGAAGAGCTCGCGCAGATGCTCTTACAGGCGCTCATGCGCATGGACACCGAGCAGCTGCGGGCGCTCGCAGGCGCGGCGGTCGCTCGCTTCGCGGGGATGGAACCTGGTCGTCCGGTCGGCGGCGCGTATTACCTGTACCGAACGTTGCGACAACTCGACGCTGAAGGCCTCGTTGCCAAGATGATGGAACAGGCCGAGCAAGACCAACAGATCGGAGCAGGCTCGTTCGACGAACGCCTCGCTCGCGAGGAGTACGAAGGCCGCCTGAAGGTTTTGAAGGAGATGATTGAGGCCGAGATCCGTCGCCGTCTCGTTGCCGACCGTGGTGTCGAAGCGATGGCCCGCACCTTACGCAAGCCACTCCCCGAAGACGTCGACTTCATGCACGCATCGCGTGAGGAGATGCAGCAGCTCCAGAAGGCGATCTACCCCCTCACGCGCGCCCTGGCTGCTCGCCTCGCGCAGCGCCGACGCCACCGGCACCGCGGCACGCTCGACTTTCGGCGAACGGTGCGTCAGTCGCTGTCGTACGGCGGCGTCCCCGCCGAGCCGAGGTTTAAGCGACCTCGTCCGTCGAAGCCGGAAATCATGGTCGTGGCCGACATTTCGGGATCGGTCGCGTCGTTCGCGCGGTTCACCCTCCAGTTTGTGTACGCGATGCAAAGCGAGTTCTCGAAGGTACGTTCCTGGGTGTTCATCGACGGTGTCGACGAAGTGACCCGTTTCTTCGACGAGTCCGACGAACTGGCCACCGCGATCAACCGGGTCAACACCGAGGCCGACGTCGTATGGGTCGACGGTCACTCCGACTACGGCCACGCGTTCGAGGTGTGGCACGAGCGCCATATTCGGGAGGTGACTCGCAAGTCATCGATTATCCTTCTCGGCGACGCGCGCAACAATTATCACGCGGCACAAGCATGGACGCTTGCCGAGATGCGCAAGCGAGCACGGCGGCTGTTCTGGCTCGATCCGGAGCCGCGCGGCTATTGGGACACCGGCGACTCGATCATCTCCGAATACGCGCCGTACTGCGACGGCGTGTACGAGGTGCGGAACTTGCGCCAGTTGCACAAGTTCGTCGAAGACGTCGTCAGCGTCTAGTCACACCGTTCGCTCATCCGGGTTGCGCAACAGCGTCCAGACCGGAGGACACGGCGGGCTGTCGAGCTTGCGTACCACCTCGAAACGGTGACGTGCGTAGTACGCGATGTTGTCTTCTTTTTGGGTCTCGAGGTATGCCGGAAGACCCTCCCGGTCACAGCGTTCCAGGACGGGCGCCAGCACCGAAGAGCCTGCACCCACCCGTTGGAACAGCGGATCGCTTCCGAGCACAGCCAGGTAGTAGTGAGGGCCGCCGACGTCTTTGTGTGCTTTGTCGACCGCGGCCAACAGCTTGATGCTGTCGCGTATGCGTCCACGGGCGTGCACGAATGCAGGAACGGCGCGAACGTTTGTCATGACCTCGCGCTTGGTGGTGCGCGGATACGCACCCGGCGGCAGCCATACCGCGGCACCGGCGACTTTGCCGTCGGCGTGTGCGACCCAGATCTCGCCGAACGGGCTGGCGTCCTTCACTGCGCCGCTCATGAATCCGAGCAGCCCCTTGGTCTGATTCACGAGATTCGGCACGAAATATCCGAACAGCGGGTCGTCAAAGAAGGCCCGGCCGAGCGCGGCGATCACGGCCGGCTCCTCGCGCGGTTGCATACGGTCGACGTCGAATTGGCGCATCCGCCGAGGCTAACGGCGAATCGGCCCAACGGGTAAGGCGACCGCCGCGCGACGTGACGAACGGCAGTCGGACATGTGGGCGGGGACAGCCGAAACGGCCGCTGAGTTTGTCGGTCGTGTCGTCGGCAACCTCACCAACGCGGCGGCCGTGCCTGGCGTGCTTGCGTCGCAGGCCCGGTGCGGCAGTCCCGCCGCCGGGTTGGCACCGGACCGGCGCGCCGTGAACCGGTCTCTGAGCCGGTCCCCGTCGACGCGCGGGCGATCGTCGGTTTCTCGGGCGCGCCCGCATCGGGGTACGCCGTCGGCGATCCCGACCGCGAAGTTCGTCGGCAACGGCCATCGCGAAGAGCCCGGTCACGATCAGGAACTCGACCACGCATGAGCGAAGCACGATCGGGTCGTCGTCGCGGCTCAGTGGTGAGCTCCCGGCGCGTAAGTCGGCTCGTATCGAACCGGTCGACCGTGACATCCTCGCCGGCGGCCACCCGCACTGGCCGCCCACCTAACCTGATCGCGTGCCCGACCTCGCCGCGCTCGTTCCCATCGGTTGGAACGAGCGCATCGCGGCGGCCGCGGCCGCGGCGGCTGCCCACCATCCCGGCGAACCCGGGCGGATCACGCGGGTCGATCGGGGCCTCGTCACCGTGCTCACGGCCTCCGGCCCAGTTCGCGCCGCGACCGGAGCCGATCCCTTGGCGACTGGCGATTGGGTGTTGGTGGGCGAGGGCGACGAATCTCCGGTCGTGGCGACCGTGCTGCCCCGCCACTCAGCGTTCGTGCGAGGCGACCCGATGGACGGGACCGCGCGCAACGCGCAGGTGGTCGCCACCAACATCGACACGGTATTCGTCACCCAGTCGTTCGAGCATGGCCCCAACCTGCGACGCCTCGAACGCGAGCTCGTCCTCGCGTTCGAAAGCGGCGCCGAACCGGTGATCGTGCTGACCAAAGCCGATCTGGCCGCCGACCCGATCGACGTCTCGTCGGTCGTTCGCACCGCGTCGGGCGCGCCGGTGATCGTGACGAGCGCAATATCGCGAGTCGGCGTCGACGAGCTCCGCCGGTATGCTGCGCCGGGCTGCACCGTCGCGTTGATCGGCGCCTCGGGAGTGGGCAAGTCGACACTTGTGAACTGCCTCGTCGGCTCCGACGTGCGAACCACCGGTGCGGTTCGTGCCCGTGATCAGCGCGGGCGCCACACGACAACTTCACGGGAGCTCGTGCTGCTCCCCGACGGAGGTGTGCTCGTTGATACGCCGGGCCTGCGCGCGGTCACGTTATGGGTCGCCGATGAAGGCCTCCGGCGTGCCTTCGCCGACATCGAAATCTACGCGATCGAATGCCGGTTCCACGACTGCGTGCACGACCAGGAGCCGGGCTGCGCGGTGCAGCTCGCAGTCACCCGCGGCGAGATCGACGCGGCGCGCGTGTTGCATTACCGCGATCTCGGCGCCGAGCTCGACCGCGTGGCGCTGCAGGAGCGCGATCGTGCACGCGAAGCCCAGGCCGGCCGTCGAGTTCGTCGGTCAAGATAGTTGCCAGCTGAAGTCCGGCCTTAGGCGAGCATCGATGCGGCGCGGTCGGCGATGCGGGCCAGGGCGAGGAGCTGATGACGTTCGCGTCGGCGGAACGGATGACCGTCACGCCCGATGAGCAGCACCGCGTCGTTGGCGGGGAGCGGCGCGACAGCGAGGTCTTCGGGTCCTGCATCGCCGGCCGCGACCGCGGGCGACGCACCGATGCCGGCCGCGAGCGCGTCGAGCACCGAAGCGTCGGGCATGCCTTCGCCGACCGCTGCCAGCACAATCCTGGCGCGCAGTACCACCGCCCAGCTCGAAGCGAACTCGGTGTACACGCGTTCTACGAGTCGACACCAGAGCGCGACGGCGTGATCAGCTTCGAAGACGCGCTCAACGGTCTCGAGCGCGTCCAGTCGCGCGTCGGGAAACCGATCGACGCGCTCCCATTGCTCGACCGACGCGCCGTCAACCTCCTCGATCTCACGCACGAGCAACTTGACGAGATCCATGCTGGAGATGACGACCGCGAACTCGTCGACTGCGACATGTTCGCTGCGCTCGAGGACGTCGACGCCGACGATGTCCGCACCGATCGCGCCGATCCGAGATGCAACGAGTCCGAGCGCACCAGGACGGTCGGGAAGCCACACCCGTACGACAAGGCGAACGTCGTCGCCTGCAGGTGAATCCCGGGTCGTCGCCATGAGCAGAGGCTACGACGCGCGGGATTGGCGCGCGCATCGGCAACGCGCCTTTCACACAGTGTTCTCCGTAGAATCGACTCGTGCCCGGTGCCGAGTCAGCCGCATCCCCGCCGCCTGCAGCAGACATGTCGGCGAGTCACGAGCGGATCGGGATCCTGGGCGGGACGTTCGACCCTGTGCACGTGGGACATTTGATGGACGCGTCCGCGGCGCGTCACCAGCTCGCGCTCGACCGGGTCCTTGTTGTGGTCGCCCGTGATCCGTGGCAGAAGCGCGATCGAACGCTGGCTCCGGCCGAGGTTCGTTACGAGATGGTGGCGGCCGCGTTGGACGGTGTCGAAGGACTCGAAGCGTCGCGAATAGAGCTCGAACGGGACGGTCCGACGTATTCGATCGACACCGTCGAAGCGCTCGACGCGCCCGGCCGCGAGCTCTTCCTCATCGTCGGTAGCGAGGTCGCCGCTGGCTTACCGACGTGGCACCGCGTCGACGAGTTGCGCGGACGTGTCACACTGTCGATCGTCGACCGCGACCCGACTCCGTTTCCTGCGCCCGACGGCTGGCGAACGGCACGAGTTGCGGTGCCGCGGTTGGAGTTGTCGTCGACGGATCTCCGGGATCGTGTCGCGGCAGGAGCGCCGATTGACTTCCTCGTTCCGGTCGCTGCTGCGCATATCCTTCGCGCCCACGGGCTCTACCAGGTCTGATGGCGAGGAGCTCGCGTCGTCGCCGCGATTTCCGAGCGCAGCTCGCTGTCGTCGTGCTCGCGGCCTTGGCCGGTGTGATCGCCGGGAGTCTCGGCACGCATCGCAGCTGGGAGCGCGTTCCCGCCCGAGCGGCGACGACCTCGACGACGATCCGAGGCCCTCGCCCAACCCGTAACCGGCGGCCGTGACAGACTGGAGCGCAAATGACGCCGCGGCAGGGATGCGTGTGACCCGAATTTCGAAAACGACCGCCAAGACGGAGGAGGCCGCGCTCACGCCGCTCGACGTGGGAACTCGATCGCGTATCGCAGCTCGAGCGGCCGACGACAAGAAGGGTGAGGACGTCCTCGTCCTCGACGTCGCCGAAATCATGGGCATCGTCGAGTGCTTCGTGATCACGAGCGCTTCCAACACCCGGATGGTGCGCAGCATCGTCGATGAGGTCGAACGTCAGCTGTACGAGCAGACAGGTGACAAGCCGCGGGCAGTCGAAGGACTTCGGGACGCGTCGTGGGTCTTGCTCGACTACGGCGACATCGTCGTGCACGTCTTCTTGCACGAAACGCGCGAATACTACGGACTTGAGCGCCTGTGGGCCGACGCCGCGACGGTACCGTGGGCCGACAGCGCGACGACCGCGTCGTAACTCGGGTGCGATCAGTCCGCTGAGATGGGCCGCTGAGTTGCGCGAGCGTCAGGCCCAACTCTTTCGGCGATCGAGATCGCAATCCGGCGTTCGAGTCGTACGGACCGCACCGGCCGGTTGGTATAGAGCACGAGCTGGCCGTCGTCGCGTCCGCATCCGGTGACCGACCGCGCGACACCGCCGGGGGCGGATTTACGACATCAGTTGTCGGCGCGGTCGGCCGATTGCCGACGACCGAGGCGTCGATGCTGAGGCGCACCGCGTGCAACGGCGTGTCTACGGCCTCGAACAGGCATTGGTCGATGCCGAGTGCCTCATTCTATTGTCGGGTCATCCGGCCGACTTGGTTGCGAGTGTGATGCCGAGCTCATCGGCGATCGCCACGGCGACGAGTCGTTTTTGGAGTGAGGTACGCACGGACTCCGAAGCGAACAGGACGAGCCGGCCGAACGCGCGTCCGCGCCCCACCACCGGGAGCTCGACGCCTCCGGGTGGCAGTACGAACTCGGTGTGGGTCGAGACGAGCTGTGTCCCTTCGATGGCGCCCCGGATGCCGAGCCGCGGGAGCGCGGATTCGGATTCGGTGGTCTCGAACGCGCAGTCGACTAGGCCGAATAGGCCGATGAGCTCGGCCCGGGCGGATGAGACGACGTCCTCGATGTCACCGCCGCGGGCGGCGAGTTCGATCACTCGATACAAACGATCGAGATCAGTACGCGATTCGCGTGCGGAATGGCCTCCCCGCCGAGCACGAATGCCGACCTCGGCCGAGATGAACGCGACGATCAGCAATACGACGATGCTGGCGATATCGTTGCCACTCGCGATTCGGAGCGATTGATACGGCTGGGTGAAGAAGAAGTCGAAGCACAGCGCCGCTGCAACTGCGGAGATCGCACCTGGCCAGCGTCCTCCGAGTACTCCCGCGATGAGGACTGGCAGCACGAGCGCGAGCGCCATGTTGTCGTTGTGCAGATGAGGCCGCAGGGGGATCATCGCGAGCGATAAGGCCAGTGCGCCCAGCACGCCGACCGCGAGGCCGACAAGTTTGGAGCCGTCCTCCGGAGCGCGCGGGCGTCGACGCAGTGCGTCCACGACGCGCGCTCAGCTCGTTCGATCGAGTGCGAGGTTGAGATCGAGCACGTTGACCGTCTTTTCCCCGAGTATGCCGAACGGGCGATTATCGGTGTGGGCGCGGACCAGCGCGAGCACAAAACTGACGGAGAGCTTACGAGCCGCGGCGACCCTCGGGGCTTGAAGCGTGGCGTTCGCGACGGAGATGTCGGGGTCGAGGCCCGAGGCGGAGGCGGTGACCGCGTCGACCGGCACGGATGCCGTCGCGGAGAGGCCGTTGAGCTTGCGATAGGAATTCACCCGCCGCGCGACGTCGCTGATCAGTTCGTTCGATGACGGGCCGAGGTTCGATCCGCCGCTGGCCATCGCGTCGTAACCAGTGCCGGCCGCCGAGGGTCGAGGCTGGAAATAGCGCGGATCGGGCGCGCCGCTCTTGAGTAGGAAGTTCTGTCCGATCAGCGACGAGCCGACGACTTTGCCGTTCTGGCTGACGTATGAGCCGTTGGCCTTGGTTTTCATGAGGCCTTGCGCGATGCCGGTCATGGCGAGGGGGTAGGCGAGACCGACGAGGACGATCATCGTCAAGGTCATGGTCAGGCCGGTGATCAGTTGGCGTCGCATCTCAGTGGACCCCTAACGCGGTGAGGATGAGGTCGATGAGTTTGATCCCGACGAACGGGGTGATGAGGCCGCCGACGCCGTAGATGAGCAGGTTGCGTCGGAGCACCGCGGCCGCGCTTTGGGCCCGGAACTTGACGCCTTTCAGCGCGAGTGGGATCAGTACCACGATGATCAACGCGTTGAAGATGACTGCCGACAGGATCGCCGAGTGCGGGTTGTGGAGGCGCATGATGTTTAGCGTCTTCAACTGGGGGAATACGCCTTGGAACATGGCGGGAATGATCGCGAAGTACTTGGCGACATCGTTGGCGATCGAGAATGTTGTCAGCGATCCTCGGGTGATGAGGAGCTGCTTGCCGATTTCGACGATCTCGATGAGTTTCGTTGGATTCGAGTCGAGGTCGACCATGTTGCCGGCCTCTTTGGCAGCCTGCGTACCAGTGTTCATCGCGACACCCACGACGGCCTGCGCGAGCGCGGGGGCGTCGTTGGTGCCGTCACCGGTCATGGCGACCATCGACCCGCCGAGCTGTTCGCGTTTGATGAGTGCCATCTTGTCTTCGGGCGTCGCCTCGGCGAGGAAGTCGTCGACGCCGGCCTCCGCAGCGATCGCGGCGGCGGTGCGGGGGTTGTCCCCGGTGATCATGATGGTGCGGATCCCCATCGCGCGCAGCTGGTCGAACCGCTCGTTCATTCCCTGCTTCACGATGTCCTTCAGGTAGATCACACCGAGGACGCGTGAGCCTTCCGCAACTGTGAGCGGTGTGCCGCCTCGGGTTGCGATGCCGTCGACGATCGTCTCGAGTGCATCCGGGATCTCGCCGCCCTGCTCCAGCACCCAGCGGCGTACGGAGTCGGCTGCTCCTTTGCGGATCTCGCGGTTGTCGAAGTTCACGCCGCTCATGCGGGTCTGGGCGGTGAACGGTACGAGTTCGGCGTTGGGGATCTCGGTGGGCGTGAGGCCGTAGTGCTCTTCGGCGAAGGTCACGATGGAGCGGCCTTCGGGTGTCTCGTCGGCCAGGCTCGACACCAGCGCCGCCTCGGCCAGCTCTTGCTCCTCGACACCGGGGAGCGCGAGAAATTCGGCGGCCTGACGGTTGCCGTATGTGATCGTACCGGTCTTGTCGAGCAGCAACGTCGAGCAGTCGCCCGCGGCTTCGACCGCTCGGCCGCTCATCGCGAGCACGTTGCGTTGCACGAGCCGGTCCATGCCCGCGATCCCGATCGCGGAGAGCAGCGCGCCGATCGTGGTGGGGATCAGGCATACCAACAGCGCGACGAGCACAGTGAGCGACTGGCCGGCGTGCGAGTAGAGCGCGAAGGGCTGCAGGGTCACGACCGCGAGCAAGAAGATGATCGTGAGGCCCGCGAGCAGGATGTTCAGCGCGATCTCGTTCGGGGTCTTTTGGCGCTCGGCACCTTCGACCAGCGCGATCATCCGGTCGAGGAACGTCTCGCCCGGTTTGGAGCTGATGCGCACGACGATCTGGTCCGAGAGCACGCGCGTGCCGCCGGTGACCGACGAGCGGTCGCCGCCCGACTCGCGGATGACTGGCGCCGACTCGCCGGTGATCGCGGACTCGTCGACCGAAGCGATGCCTTCGATGATGTCGCCGTCCCCGGGGATCAGCTCGCCGGCGGGCACGACGCACTCGTCGCCGATCGTGAGTTCACTCGACGCTTTGGTCGCGGTGGTTCCGTCGGCCTGGCGGACGCGTGCGACGGTCTCGGACCTCGTTTTTCGGAGCGTGTCGGCCTGCGCCTTGCCGCGGCCTTCGGCGACCGCTTCGGCGAAGTTGGCGAACAGCACCGTAAACCACAGCCACGCCGCTACGAGCCCGACGAACACGCTGTCAGCGGCTGTGGCTGAGGGGAGTTTCTGGAAGAACAGGACCGTGGTGAGCACGCTGCCGATCTCGACGACGAACATCACCGGGTTGCGAGCCATTTCGCGCGGGTCGAGCTTCACGAACGCATCGCCGACCGCGCGTCGCATGATCGCGGGGTCGAACATCGACGTCGACGAACGCGTGCGTACCTTCGGTGGCCGAAATTCCAGGTCCGGTGTTTCCGGTGTGGGCAACTCGGGAGTCATGGTCACGTTGGTCCTCAGAACTTTCCGACGAGTTGCTCGACGACGGGGCCGAGAGCGACGACCGGGAAGTACGTGAGACCGACGACGATCACAACGACACCGGTCAACAGGGCGGCGAACAGTGGCGTGTTCGTTGGGAACGTCCCCGCCGACGGCGGCGACGGTTGTTTGCGTCCGAGCGAACCTGCGATCGCGAGCACCGGAATCATCAACATGAACCGGCCGATGAGCATCGCGAGCGCGCCCGTCACTTCGAACCAATTCGTCGCGGCGTTGAGTCCCGCGAACGCCGACCCGTTGTTGTTCGCCATCGACGTGTACGCGTAGGTCATCTCCGTGAGCCCGTGCGGGCCGGAGTTGTGGAGTGAGTTCAGCGCGGTCTTCATCACGATCGAGATCGCGGTGAAGGTGAGGATCATCAGCGGTACGATCAGGATGTACAGCACGACCAGCTTCATCTCGGGCCCCTGAATCTTCTTGCCCAGATACTCGGGTGTTCGCCCGACCATCAGGCCCGCGATGAACACCGCCAGCAGCGCGAACAACAACATCCCGTACAGACCCGAACCGGTGCCGCCCGGATCGATCTCACCGAGCATGATGTTCACGAGCGGCGCCGCGCCGCCGATCGGCGTGTAACTGTCATGCATCGAATCGACCGAACCTGTCGACGTACCCGTCGTCGCCGCCGCGAAAAGTCCTGACGCGGCCGGGCCGAACCGGACCTCTTTGCCTTCCATGTTCCCGCCTGACTGGGTTGCAGTCGTCGTCTGGTTCGCGCCGACTGCCGTCAGCTTGGGATTGCCCTTCGCTTCAAACACCATCGCGACGAGCGAGATCGCGAGCCAGAGCACGAGCATCGCACTCAGCAACGCCACGCCCTGTTTGACGTCGCCTGCCATCTTCCCGAACGTCCACGTCAGCGCGAACGGGATCGCAAGCAGCATCCAGATCTCGAGGAAGTTGGTCAGCCCGTTCGGATTCTCGAAGGGATGTGCAGAGTTCGCGTTGAATGGCCCGCCACCGTTCTCGCCGATCTCCTTGATCGCCTCCTGACTCGCGATTGGTCCACCAGGGATCGTCTGCTTCGCACCCTCGACCGTCGTCACGGTACGCGCGGCGTGGAAGTTCTGGATCGCGCCTTGGCTCACGAGTACCAAAGTGAAGACGATCGACATCGGCAACAACACCCGGACGGTTGTCCGCACGAGGTCGACCCAGAAATTTCCGAACGTGTGCGTCCGCCGCCGCACAAGTCCTCGAATCAGCGCGACCGCAACCGCAGCACCCGCGGCCGCCGACACGAAGTTGTGCACTGCCAGGCCAGCCATCTGAGTGAGATGCGACATTGTCGTCTCACCCGCGTAGTTCTGCCAGTTCGTGTTAGTGAGGAAGCTCACGGCAGTGTTGAACGACAACAGCGAGCCGACGTCCTTCTGATGATCCGGGTTGAACGGCAAGTGGCCCTGAAGCCGAAGCTGCGCGTAGAGGACCACCACGCTCGCGAAACTGAACGCGAGCAACGAGATCGCATACGTCGTCCAGCGCTGCTCACTCGTCTCGTCGACTCCGCAGAGGCGATAGATCAAGCGCTCGACCGGGTGGAAGACGCGATCGCCGGGCGCTTTCCCACCGCCATAGACCTTCGCCATGTACGACCCAAGCAGCGGTGTGCTGATCGCCAGCAACACCAACAGCGCGAGGACCTGCAACCAGGCGGCGCCCGACATCAGAGCTTCTCCGGGAACAACAGCGCGTACACGAGGTAGGCCGCCACCAGCGCGCTGAGGGCGAGCCCGATGGCGCTCTCGATACCGGTCACGCGGCCGCCTGCTGCGATCCGGTGTCCTCGATCGGCGCCTCGGCTTCGAGGTCGGGTCCGATGATGCGCTCGCACGCGTGGACGAACACGACAGCCACGGCGAAGAAGGCGACGAGTATCGCTAGGAATAGGACGTCGGCCAAGACGGGGCCTCTCTGTCGGCGCGTGCGCGCGGGTCTGTGATGGTCCAGCGGCGAGCGAGTTCGTCACCCACGAGCCGCGCAACCGCGATGGCGTCTTCGCGTGATTCGGGTGGCAGCGCGACGCCGCACGTGGACACGTGAGGCACGAGCACGAACCGTCCGAGGGTCAGCGCGCCGTACCGCACTGGAAGCTCGACCCCATGCGTCGACTGCCAGCTGGTGTAGGGCCGGGTGCCGGGCTCCGCCGCGGGAATCATGATGCGGCCGGGTTCGATGCGGGGAAGCAGCGCGTCGAAAGGAAATGGCTCGAACCAGCATGCGCGCAGGCCGAGACGTGCCTTGAACTCGTCCGCAACGTCGGTGACGAGGTTTCGGGGCGAGTCCGCATGCTGGGTCGAATTCGTCGGCGGGTGCACGCCTTCTTGTACGCCC
This sequence comes from Acidimicrobiia bacterium, assembly GCA_052148155.1. GTDB lineage: Bacteria > Actinomycetota > Acidimicrobiia > IMCC26256 > PALSA-610 > JBBQER01. The sequence continues at coordinate 48,983 of JBKQIY010000188.1, forward strand.
GGACGCCTCGAGAAACCCGGGCCCTCACGTTCTTTTTGCGCGGGACGCTCGAATCATCACGCACTCTTAACGGGGTGGGCCGAGGTCCGGTTCCGCCGTGATTGCGATCGCGAGCGCGTCTCATCGAACAGAGCATGCGCGGGTTCGTGCTCACGGCCGACGTCGCAAACGTGCTGCTTAAGGCCTTATCTCCGAAGTGGAGCAAGAGAGTGAATTGCGTGGGAGGTCATGCCGGACGATAACGTATTCTTCGTCCGTTGTTCTCGAAACGAACAGGATCTTGGATGCCCGCCCCGAAAAAGGCTGCGAAGAAGGCCGCGCGGAAACCCGCGAAGAAGGCGACCAGAAAGGTGTCCAAGGCTGCTGGGCAACGCAAGCTCAGTCCGGCGCACAAGCGAGCATTGGCTGAGGGTCGCACGATGTCCGCGGTTGTCGATCGGTATCTGTCCGCGGTGAACACCCCCAAACGGAGGGGCCGGAAGGTGTCGAAGGCGGCGCTCCAACATCGTCTCACCGACTCGCGCGCGAGGGTCAAGTCGGCTTCGGGTGTCGACAAAGTTCTTGCCGCGCAAGAGGTTCGTGACCTCGAGGTCCGAATCGCCAACATAGAGACTGCTTCCGGAGACGACAGCAAAAGCCTCGAAACCGCGTTCGTGAAGATCGCCCGACGGTTTGGCGACAACCGGGGCATCGGATATGGCGCGTGGCGAGACGCTGGCGTTCCCGCGGTCGTGTTGAAAAAGGCCGGAGTCGCGCGCACTCGAGGCTGACGAACATCGCTTCGAGACACGCGTACGGGTCATCCGCTGCGGACGGAGCCGCGTCACCTTGCCGCGCTTCCTGACGCCGCGATCGTACTCGTCCGCGTGATGCACAACACGGTCCGCGACGACGATCACGGCACTCGAGTCCCGCACAGTCGGTTCCGCTCGCCCGTGTCCTCGACCACGCCCTCGTTCTCGGAGGCGACGAGTGGCAACGCGTACGAGCTGCCGCGGAAGCGCCCTGCTCGCGTTCGGAGGCACCGTCGCGACGTCGCCGGCTCGGACTTCGACGCGGCGGATCTCGAACCTTTTCGCTCCACGGGGATCACGACCACGCAGTCGGTCATCGGCGGCTGCGGCGCCGGCGACCTCGCGGGCGGGCCGGAGCGCGTCGACTGTCGGTGAGCACTCGCGAAAATGTTCTTCCTACTGCGCCTTTGGCGCGCTCATAACCTCGGTTTGAGCAATGTGGTGTACACATCTATTCGCCAGGTCGATCGTGCCCATTCAGCCACTAGTGTGCGCTCGATGTCCAGTCGCCCGCGCCGGTTCACCGCAGCGACTTCGGGCGCGGTCGTCATCGTGTGCGTCGCGCTCGCGACGCCCGCGATCGCGTTCGCGTCGAGGACGACGAGCGGCGTCGTCGTCCCGAAACTCGCGACTCGGTCGGTGACTACAAGCTGCCCGCGCGGCGAACACGTCTCTTTCGGGGGTGTGGTAGCCCAGTTCGTTGCCCCTCCCCACTCGGGTGCAATCGTGTTGCCGGAGGAAATGCGCCGCACAGCTTCCAACCGGTGGACGGTCACCGGTACGAGTACGTCGGAGGTCACGGGGAGTCGGCTGACGGCGGTCGCGTATTGTGACCAGGGCAGCGTGCCGTCGTCGGTCTCCAACTCGGTGTCAGTCGGAGGTTACAGGGTTGGCGCCGCCATCGCGACGTGCCCAGCCGGCACTGTCGTCGTCGGCGGGGGCTACGACTCCGACGCGTCGGCGACGCATCAGGAAATCGTGGTCCGGTTGCAGGCGTTGTCTGCGAGGCAATGGGCCGTGACGGTTCTGAACATCTCCTCCGCGGCCACGACGCTCACCGCGCTTGCGTACTGTGCACGCAGCGGCGTCGTCGCTCGCGAGTACTTCACGACGTTAAAACTGCCCTCGCACACGGGTGGAACGGCGCGCGTTACATGCCCGAAGAGCACTTCGCTCGCGTTTGGCGGCCTGCTCGCCAATTCGTCGACCTCGGGGAGCAAGACGGCGGTGATTGCACCCTTCAGCTGGACGGCGGCGTCGACGACGCAATGGGTCGTCACCGCCTACAACGCCGGCGAGGCCCCGGGAAGTCTCGACGCCTTCGCCTACTGCCGCTAAGTCCCGCCGGACCGGTTAATCGCGTTTTCGCGCGTCGAGCTGCGACGATCGGTTGTCCAATGCGGCGCGTACAGCCTCGGACGCGGTTCGACCTGCTGTGCGGACGTGTGTGTGATCGCGTGTCGCGCGCGCCAGGATGAAGGCACCCTCGAGCAAGCAGAACAGTGATACAGCGAGGTTGCTTGCCTGCGTCTTGGTCAGACCGAGCTCTCGGAAGCGGCCCGCAAGGTTGGAGAGCCAGGCCTCGAACACGTCGGCGGTCGCTTGGCGCAACGGCTCACTCGTGTTCGCGACCTCGAGGGCGACGGTCGCGATCGGACACGCGTCGACGTAGTCGGTGACGAGCAGGGTGTCGGCCGCACCCTCGAAGAATCTCCTGGTCGCGGTTACCGGGTCCCCGGCAGGTTCGTAAAAGAGGTCGATGAGCTGTCCGTACAGCGCGCCCGACCATCGGATTGTCTCGGCGCCAAGCTCTTCCTTCCCGTTCGGGAAGAAGTGGTACATCGATCCGAATGGTGCGCCGGCCGACTCCACGATCTGTTTCACGCCTGTGCCGACATATCCCTGCCGGCCGAACAGCGCCGCGCTCGCCGATATCAGCCGATCTCTGGTCGTCGACACGACCGGCAGTGTACCGGCAGATCCGCCCGACTAGCGCGATCGCTCTAGTCATCGTAGAGTGATCGCTCTAGTCCAGTGTTCGTTGGGGAGGCGGCGGACCCCGCCGCGGGAGGCCGACTCGTGAAATCCGTGCAGTTGTCGAGCGGGGTCGTCGAGTACGAAGACAGTGGCCGAGGCCCCGTCATCGTGCTCGTCGGCGGGTTACTCATGGATGCGACCCTCTGGCGCGACGTCGTTGCGCGACTGGTTCCGACCTTTCGATGCGTGGTCCCCGTGCTGCCGCTTGGCGGGCACCGACGATCGATGAGTCCTGACGCGGACCTTTCCCTGCATGGCATCGCCGAACTGCTTGCCGAGTTCATCGAGCGGCTCGATCTCCGTCACGTCACGCTGGTCGCGAATGACTGGGGCGGACCACAAATCACCGCGGTGCGACACCCCGAACGTCTCGCCGCGCTCGTGTTGCTCCCCGAAGAGGCATTCGACAACATTCCACCAGGCCTTCCGGGAGCCGTCGCCGGTTTCGCGGGACGTGTGCCGGGCGGGATCCTTCCTGTCGCACAAGCGTTACGCATGCCTGTCATGCGCCGACTTCCGTTCACGTTCGGATGGATGGCCAAGCGTCCGATTCCCGCTGATGTCGTCGCGAGCTGGATCGTGGGTATCCGCACCGACCGGCGTGTACGCCGAGATGTCGCAAAATACGTACGGACGAGCGACTACACGGGGCTCGAGGCCGCGGCTGGCGAGCTCGCGCGCTTCGATCGTCCGACGCTCGTGCTTTGGGCTTCGCAGGACCGAGTCATGCCACCCGTGCACGGACGACGCTTGAGCGAAATCATCCCAGGCGCGCAGCACGTCGAGATCGACGACTCGTACACGCTGATGCCACTCGATCGTCCCGATGCAGTCGCGAACCAGATCGCGGCGTTCGTCACCGGAGTCCGCCAACGATCGGACGCCAACGACAGCGATTGAAACGGGTACCGGGGCCCGGCGGGGCTCGGTGAGGTGCGGGTTCCCGGTCCGGTCCGGTTTGCTGTTGTCGTTGCGAGCACACGCGAACCGTGCTGCCCTCGATGGTGCACTGCCCGACACGCTCATGTGGACGTGGTCGAACCGGGATCTAGTGCCGCGACCGGCAACGTTCGCCCGGTCCCGGTGGTTCTCGTGGCGCACCACCACGCCCTGATGGAAGGCTGAGTCGCATGCACGCAGTCGATCTCGTCTTCGCTATCGGGTGGGCAGCGTTCTGGATCTACTGGCTCGTAGCCGCCTTCTCCATGAAGAGGGGGCGCTTGGCTTGGTCTCGCGAGTTGCGTATCAGGGCGGTGATCCTCGTCCTAGTGATCCTCTTGGTTCGCTTAGGGGCCTTCCGAGGTCACGGCCTCAACTCGGATCCATGGCGCGCTGGCCTTGGGCTCATTTTCTTCGCTGTCGGCTTGGGGTTCGCCATCTGGGCCCGCGTACACATCGGGCGGAACTGGGGCCTGCCAATGTCGCAAAAGAACGAACCCGAGTTGGTGACCAGCGGCCCCTACCGCCTGGTCCGCCACCCCATTTACTCTGGCGTACTGCTCGCGGGCGTCGGCACTGCGGTGGCGCTGAGCTGGCAGTGGCTAATCGCCCTGGCCTTGGCCGGGCTGTACTTCGTCTACAGCGCGACTGTCGAGGAGCGCAACCTGACCACGCAGTTCCCCGACACCTACCCCGCCTATCGGCGTTCGTCCAAGATGCTCGTCCCCTTCATCTTCTAAGCAGACTCGTCCGAGGAGCGCGTAACAATCCGTCTCGCGCCTCGACCGACCAGTCGAGAGGCTTGGCCGACGCCGACCGAATCGGCGATCCGCACCCCCTTTTTGGCTGCTCGATGGGTGACAATCAACCAGCGCAAACCTTTCCGGTCTCGGCACTAGACCCGACCACGCGTCCGTACCCTTGGTGCGCGCAGACGATCAAAACCGCCGCGATCATCGGCGGACGCTGCGGACGCGGCGTGTGGTCTGGAACCTCGACGAGGTGAGGACGAGGTGTCGCCGCGCGAGTTTAAGGATTCGACGAGAAAACATCGTCACGCGAACCCTTGGTGCCCGGCGAGACTTCCAGGGTTCTCGACCGCTCGACACTCGCAGCCTGAGATCGGTCTGTCTCACGTGTGCGCTTGTATGAGTGCGATGACGCCTCCTGCGATGCGGCCGTCTCGACCGAGCCCGACCGTGAGGACGTGCGTGATCGAAGACCCGGTGCGATGGACGAACAGGTCGAGCGCGTCGGGGTCGCCGACCTCGGCGTACACGCTGATTGTGGTTGCGCCGTGCTGCAACGTCGTGACCGGTTGCCCGGTCGGGCTCGGCGCGTTCGGATTGTTCGGTGGCAGGAAAACCGACGCGCCATCTTTCAGTGCTGCGACGGGTGTGGGGGGCGGGAACGCGCATGGGGCGAACTCGATGTGAGGCTTGATGAGCAGGAATGCCGAGTCTGCGAGAAACGGCGATCCGCACGAAAAGGTCGGTGTGTCGACGGTCCATGACGGCGGGATGGACAGCGCGACGCTGTCCTCGGTAATGGCGTGCCAACTGGCTGGGGCCGTCTCGAGGGCCGGGTCGAGGGCGACGGTGCGAGCTGAAGGAGCGAGCGTGTCGAGGATCCGGCGTCCCAGCGTTCCGCGGGTGGCGATCTGCACGCCGAGTTGGGGAACGTCGTAGTAGTTCCAGCGGCTGGCGGGTGTCGTTCGCTGGTACACGCCGTACCCGTCGACCGTGAATGATTGCCGGCCGCTCGACGTCTGGGATGACGGAACGAGCCCGACGGCCTGGGTCGGTATCGGCCACTGGCTCGCCGGTGTGCAGTTGGCTTGGGGAAGCTTGCCGGTGCTGATCATCCCTGCCGACGCGCCGCCGATACACGAACCCTGCGTTTCGAGAATCCAGTCGCTCGGCACCCACACTCTGGCTTCGCCTTGGTCTACCGGCTCCCAACCGGTGGGTACGCCGATACCCAAGTGTGCGTTCAACTGTTCGGCCGTTACGCCGACTGCCGCAAGCAGTGTGGTCGTGATCCTGCGGTTCTTCGCGATCGTTTTCGCTGCCGATGGGTCCTTCCCGCTGCTCGAGCATCCGCTGAAACACAGCACGAGGGCACCGAACCATGCACCGACCGCGTAGGACGTCTTGTTCATCATGGCCAGTATGACGGTGGGCTGCCGGGAATAGTTCCTCCGACGACGGCATCACCGCCTGAGTGGTCGTTTTCGCCCGGCCGCTCGGCGCGTGGGCCAACATCTTGATCCTCATGCGGGCACCGCCAGCGTTGGCACTGCGCAGGCTGGTAACCCGTGCAACACGTTCGCGAGGGCGACATCATTCTCGTCGTCACATCTCGTGGCCAGCACTGGCCTCGACCCGGGCGCGAAACCCGACCGATTCTCTCCGTTTCTCGATGACCAAGTTCGTTCGCGCTTCGTGTCGAGATGGTGTCGGTCTTGCCGTTCGAGACGGTGGCGACGCTGCATCGGAGGAAGCGGGAGCTGCAGCTGCTCGGTCAGGCCAGGGTCACCTCGCCCCGCAAGGCGGGAACGGTGAGGGTCCCGCACTAGCGTTCGCTCCCATGGCGACGTCGGTGACCGCGTGGGTCCGTTCGCGGCTCGCCCGTTCGGTCACGCTGCGAAAAGCCCGCGCGAAAGTGCGGTACACCTCATCTGCGCTGCGCTGGATCGCGAAGGATGGATCGTTCGCCGAGCTCCCCGCGGAATCGGCGGTGCACATGGCGTTCAACGTCATGTTGCGCCGCGACCCTGACACCGAGGGTCTCGAACACTTCGCTCCTCGCCTCAGCTCGGGAGAGATCACGCCCGACGACCTGGTCGAGGAGATTCGAGGCTCCGAGGAGTACATCTACCACGCGAGCTTCAGGACCAGGTTGGGCCATTCCATACATGTTGGGCGCTGCCAGTTCATCCAGAGCTTGCCGAAGGCTTCCCGCATTCTCGATCTTGGCGGGACGCACAAGGGAAACATCTACGGCGCGCTGGTCGCGATGGGCTATCCGTACTCGTTCGACGAGTTGGTGATCGTTGACCTCCCGGACGAGCTTCGCCATCCGATATACCGCGCTGACCGAGCACTGCGCGAAGTGAAGTCACCAGGCGGGCTCGTGCGATACCTCTATCACTCGATGGTCGACCTGTCCTTGTTTCCCGACAACTCCTTCGATCTCGTCTACTCAGGTCAGAGCATCGAGCACGTCGTCGAAGCGGACGCCGATCTTGTGCTCGAGGAGGTACATCGCGTTCTACGACCTGGCGGGTACTTCGCGCTTGATACGCCGAACGGCCGTGTGACCCGCCTGCAACAGGCCGACCTCATCGACCCCGACCACAAGATCGAATACACCTTCGAGGAGCTGTCCGCGAAGCTCACACGCGCTGGGTTCACGATCGTCGAGACGAAGGGCCTCAACTACGCCGGGGGTTCGCTGGCCCGCGGAGGATTCCGCCTCGAAGACGCCATTGGCCACCCAGGCCTTTTTTCCGAAGTCCGCGATTGTTACATCCTCACGTTCTTGTGCTCGACCTGACCGCCGACGCAGCCGATGCGTTTTCGGGCGTGGCACGAACTTAGACGGCGGTGGGTGTGATCGGACGTCGAAGGCGAGCAACCGACGGTGCGCCCGCACGGCTGTCTTGATCCAACGTTCGGGACCAACGGCCTCAAATCGCATGATTCCCCGCAGCGTCGGGCGCGCCCGAACGCGACCGGAAGAATGCCTCTGCCGTGATGTGTTCGTGCTGGCTTTGCGTTGCCGGACAGGTCGCGACCGATGCGACGACCCAGCCGATCCAGGCGGCGGGCGTCAAGGCTTCGCCAAGCGCACGCGTCCGGGGCGGAGAAGTTGTGATCGACGTCGCCCACAAGACGCACGGTCGAGCGCAACACAACCTGTCGGGCGCCGATCGTGCGGCTCATCACCTCACTTGAGGGCTATCGCGGCGTCACGAAGTCTCCCGACGCCCGCATCAAGATCTCATTCGTTCGCCGCAGCTCCTGGTTTTCCCGCTCCAAGATTTTGAGTTGGCGATGTTGATCGAAGACAACTCCCGGCCGGGCCGATTCGCGTTCCGCTTGACGAACCCATGAAAACAAGGCTCCTGGTGTCATCCCAAGCTTCGAGGCAATCGACACGACCGTCGCCCACTGCGACGGATACTCGTCCAGCCCTTCCACGACCATCCGGACCGCGCGCTCACGCACCTCCGGCGAGAACGGCATCGTTACAGCCATGACTCCATCCTTTCGAGTCCAGGACAAACGCACGCAGGTCGATTGTGGCCGTTTGAGTTCCGGCCGAGGCGGCGCTGTGACGAACCTCCGATTCCGTTTCGGCGGGAGGGACTATGAGCTTCAGTTTCGCTCGAGCCCGCGGGACGGCCTCGCGTCCACGCCGTTCACGAGCGTTGCGGAACGTGGCCACAACACGATATCTGGCCAGCCGCACGCGATCGGTGTTTCTTGCGCGCTGGTTCTCAAGCGCGTCCCACAGTTGAAGTGACGGCGGTCGGCGTCGCACCAGTAACGACTTCACCGACGGCGGGCGCGACCGGCGCGGCGCCTATGAACGCCTCGCATGCACGCCAAGCATCGTGGAGGTCGATCGGGGCGTCGTCGCAGTCGTGCCTGTCGACCAGTTCGACAGCTCCCGATCGACATGCGCCCGAAAGCGCCCGGCGATTGTCGCCATCGAAGCACTCTTTCTTGCGTCATTGAACACGGCCGCCAGCATCACCGTTCGAAAGGCAACGCTTCGGTTCCAGATCCGTGGAGGCGATGAGGATCGAACTCACTACCTCTTGCATGCCATGCAAGCGCTCTACCAACTGAGCTACGCCCCCGGGTGGGGGGCTCACGTTACCAGTCGATTCACCTGGCTCTTCGTAACGCGGCCACTACGCTCCGGCGCGTGACCGAACGCCGCGACGACATCCCGACCTACCGCTATACGGCGGCGCTGGCCAACGAGATCGAGCACGCCTGGCAAGAGCGTTGGGACGTCGAGCACGTGTTCTGGACTCCGAACCGCACCGGCTTATTGGCCGAAGATCCTCGCCACGTTGCCGATCGGCCCACCCGATTCGTGCTCGACATGTTTCCGTATCCAAGCGGTGTCGGGCTCCATGTCGGCCACCCGCTCGGTTTCATCGCGACCGACGTGTACGCGCGTTTCAGCCGTATGACGGGATACAACGTGTTGCACGCAATGGGCTACGACGCGTTTGGTCTTCCCGCCGAGCAGTTCGCCGTGCAGACAGGCACCCACCCGCGTGAAACCACCGAGGCGAACATCGCCAATATGAAACGACAGCTGCGGGCGCTTGGGCTCGGCCACGACCCGCGCCGCGGTCCCGCGACCACCGACGTCGACTACTACCGGTGGACGCAATGGATCTTCTTGCAGATCTACAACTCGTGGTACGACACCGACGCCGACCGGGCCCGGCCGATCACCGATCTGGTCGACGAACTGCAGTCGGGAACGAGGACGACGCCTGACGGGCGCGCCTTCGCCACGCTGACGGTGCGAGAACAGCGCGAGCTCGTCGACTCCTACCGGCTCACGTATATCGGCGAGGCGCCCGTCAACTGGTGTCCGGGGCTGGGAACGGTGCTCGCCAACGAGGAGGTCACGGCCGACGGTCGGTCTGAGCGCGGCAACTTCCCGGTGTACAAGCGTCTGCTTTCGCAGTGGATGATGCGCATCACGGCGTACGCCGATCGGCTGGCCGCCGACCTCGACGAGCTCGATTGGTCGGAGTCGATCAAGGTGATGCAACGCAACTGGATCGGTCGTTCGACCGGCGCGCTCGCTCGCTTCCCGGTCGACGGGCACGCCGACGTGGCGATCGAGGTGTTCACGACGAGGCCCGACACGCTTTTCGGCGCCACCTACGTGGTACTGGCTCCCGAGCACCCTCTGGTCGAACGCATCGCCGCGAACGAGTGGCCCGACGACGATGTCGTCAACGGTTGGTCCAGCGCCGCACTCGACGTATGGAAAGGTATTTTCGGCGCGACGGGAACGCCGCCCGACGCGGTGGCGCATTACCGCAAATTTGCCGCGGCGAAGTCGGAGCTTGAGCGCCAAGCGGAGGGCCGCGAGAAGACCGGCGTCTTCACCGGTGCATTCGCGATCAATCCCACCAACTCGGCCCGCATCCCGATCTTCATCGCCGACTACGTACTCATGGGTTACGGCACTGGCGCGATCATGGCGGTGCCCGCGCATGATCAGCGCGACTTCGAGTTCTCGCGCGAATTCGAACTCCCCGTCGTGCCCGTCGTTCGTCCGAGCGCAGCGTGGCTCGCTGAGCGCGGCGCGTCTGTCGAGGACGCGCTCACGTGGCCGGCCGCCTACGTCGGTGACGGCGTGGCGATGAGCTCAGCGAACGACGAAGTGTCGCTCGACGGACTCCAGGTCGAGGATGCGAAGCGCGTCATCTGTGAATGGCTCGACGAGAAAGGTTGGGGTGCTTCCACCGTCACCTACAAGTTGCGCGACTGGCTGTTCAGCCGGCAGCGGTACTGGGGCGAGCCGTTCCCGATCGTGTACGACGAGATCGGTCCGATCGCGCTGCCGGATTCGATGTTGCCGGTCGAGCTCCCCGACATCACGAACTTCGAGCCCGCGACATCTGATGACCCGGACGCGCTGCCGCAGCCGCCGCTGGCGCGCGCGGCTGATTGGGTCGAGGTCGAGCTCGAGCTGCCCGGACCTGACTGGGCAGGATACGGCGCCGAAGGTCGACGCACCTACGTGCGCGAAACCAACACGATGCCCCAGTGGGCGGGGTCGTGTTGGTACTACCTGCGCTATCTCGATCCGACCAACGAGGATCAGTTGGTCGACCCGGGCGTCGAGCGCGCGTGGGCGGAGGGGACGCGCGGCAACGGATTGCCGAAATCGGGCCTCGTCGATCTCTACGTCGGCGGTGTCGAGCATGCGGTGCTCCATCTGCTCTACGCCCGCTTCTGGCACAAGGTGCTCTACGACCTCGGTCACGTCTCGACTCGCGAACCGTTCCAGCGGCTCGTGAACCAGGGCTACATCCTCGCCGCGGCCTTCACCGACGAGCGCGGCGTGTACGTCGAGGCGGAAGAGGTCGCCGAGCGCGACGGCGCGTACTTCCACGATGATGTGCCCGTTTCCCGTGAGTTCGGCAAGATGGGCAAAAGCATCAAGAACGCGGTCACTCCCGACGACATATTCGACGAGTACGGCGCCGACACGATGCGCCTCTACGAGATGTCGACCGGCCCGCTCGACGCGTCACGTCCGTGGAACACGTCTGACATTGTCGGTGTGCACCGTTTCTTGCAACGGCTATGGCGCAACGTGATCGACGAGAATACGGGCGAGGTCCGAGTCTCCGAAGTTGCGCCCGACGACGAGACCCGCCGAATTCTCAACCGTACGATCGCCGCGGTACGCGACGACATGACGTCGATGGGATTCAACACTGCGATCGCGCGACTGATCGAATGCAACAACCATTTGACTCGGGTGGTCGCCCGCGACGGTGTGGCGCCCCGTGAGGTCGTGCTTCCACTCGTTCTGATGTTGGCGCCGCTGGCGCCACACATCGCTGAGGAGTTGTGGGCGCGGCTCGGCCACGCCGACACCCTCACCTACGCGACGTTCCCGACCGCGGATGCGGCTTGGCTCGTCGAGGACATCGTCGAGGTCCCGGTGCAGATCAACGGCAAGGTTCGGGCGCGGGTGAAGGTCGCCGTCGGCGCGGACGAGCGCGAGCACGAGCGCATCGCGCGCGCCGAACCGCGAGTGGCCGAGCTGCTCGAAGACGTCACAGTGCGGAAGGTGATTGTCGTCCCCGGACGCCTCGTCAATTTCGTCGTCGGAGGGTCGCAGGCCGCGAGGTAGGTCGAGGCCCGTTGCTCCGGGCCGACGCGTCGCTGGTGTCCCCACCCGCCAGACATCATGTCCGTCTGTCCGTGCCGGTCGGGCGGCCCGTATCCGGGATCGTTGCCGACGAGCGTTCCGGTCCCGGATCGGCCACCGAGCTGCCCGCGGTACATGTCGCCGCGTCGTTCACGCGCGGCGCCTTCCGTGACGGTGCGGAGCTCAGATCGAACGCTTGCCGAACCGGCAGCTGCATGTGTACAGGCGCCTACGTGCTCGTCGACGATCCCAGCACCGCCGTGCGATATCCGCCGACGTCTTGGGCCGGCCAGGTCTCGGACGCGCGGATGGCCGTCAATGCTCGGGGTCACCTCCGCGCCGCGTCTGGTTGGTGCCCGCCCGTGGGTGCGCCGCGTGACGTCGACCACGAGGCCTCATCGGTCAGACCGTCTCGGAGAACCGAAACAGACCGGTACGCCGCCTCGGTAGCCTCCGCATGGTGGACTCGCCGTATCCGACGATTCGAATCGGTCAGCGATGCTTCGACGTCCGCACCCGCGCGCTCGTCATGGGGATTCTCAATCGCACGCCCGACTCGTTCTACGACCGTGGCGCGACCTGGAGTCTCGATGCGTTCTTGCGCAGGGCTGACGAACTGGTCACCGACGGTGCCGATCTGCTCGATGTCGGCGGTGTGAAGGCCGGTCCCGGACCCGACGTCGCCGAGGCCGAGGAGCTCGAACGCGTCGTTCCTGCCATCGCGGCCTTACGCGAACGATTCGATGTTCCTATTTCTGTCGACACGTGGCGCGCGTCGGTGCTCGACGCCGCCTGCGACGCAGGCGCGGTCGTTGGGAATGACATCTCCGGATTTGGTGACCCGGACTATCTCAACGTCGCAGCCGCGCACGAGGCGACGGTCGTCGCTACCCACATTCGACTGCGTCCCCGCGTCGCCGACCCTGATCCGCACTACGACGATCTTGTTGGCGAAGTCACGACGTTCCTGCTCGACCGCGCGAAACGTGCCGAGGCCGCCGGACTCGAGTCCGAGCAGATCGTGCTCGACGCAGGACTCGATCTGGGCAAGACGCCGGCGCAGAGCGCATTCCTGCTCCGGGAGTCGGCGGTTCACGCCGGCCTCGGCTACCCGTTGCTTCTCTCGGCGTCGAACAAGCGATTCATCGGCGAGTTGTTCGCCCGGGACCTCGACGATCGGCGCGAGGAGTCGCTCGCCGCGGTTGCCTACGGCGTCGCGTCCGGCTGTCGGATCGTCCGAGTGCACGACGTGGCGGGCAGCCGCCGCGTCTGTCTCACCCTCGAAGCCCTGCTCGGAGCCCAGGTTGCGGTTGCGGCCGGCCGGCCGGTCCGAGAGGGATCGCGATCATGACGATCACTTTGGTACAGGGCTCCGATCCGAGCTTGCGCGATCGCGAGGTTCAGCGCGTCGTCGATGAACTGCTCGGAGGAGTTGACCGGTCACTTGCGCTCGACGACCATACGGTCGAATCCCGGCGACGCGCGACCACCAACTTGGCTGATGCCGATGCGACAAGCGACGACGACGATGAGTCCGCGACCGGAGGGTCGCTCGAGCTGCCGACATTCGCGGCAGTCGTCAACGCGGTTCAGAGCCCGCCGTTGATGACCGATCGCCGGGTCGTCGTCGTCCGGGAGATCGGGAACCTGACCAGCGAGCAGGGACAATGGCTCGCGGCGTGGGTCGCCGATCCCCTCGACGACGTACACCTCGTGCTCGTCGCGGGCGGAGGTCGTGTGCCGAGCGCGCTCGACAAGGCATGCAAGGCGGCCGCAACCGTCGTCGGTCCGGCCGGCGAACAGACCGCGGCTGCGCTCGCCATCGCGTTGAAAGACGCCCGTTTGCGTCTGAGCGCGGAAGCGGCCGCACGGATCGCGACCCATCTCGGCGATGACGCCGGCCGAGTGCCGGAGCTCGTCGGCCTGTTGCGCGCAACCTATGGAGCCAAGACGACCCTCGATGTCGACGCGGTCGAACCGTACCTGGGGGAGTTGGGCACGGCTGGTCGCTTTGATCTCACCAACGCGATCGACCGCGGCGACCTCGGCGTGGCACTCGAGGTGTTACACCGCTTGCTGACTGCGACGAGCGCGGTGCAGCCGAAGCCGTTGCACCCGATGCAGGTCATGGCGTCGCTCGTGTTCCACTATCAACGCCTGCTGCGGCTCGACGATCCTGCGGTCACGACAAAGGAACAGGCCGCCGAGGTGCTTGGCATGAAAAGCGCGGGCGGAGCGCGGTTTCCGTTGGAGGCGGCTCGGCGACTCGGCAGCGAAGGGCTGCGCGAGGCGCTCGGGTTACTGGCGCAGGCCGAGCTCGACCTTCGGGGCCAGAGCGGTTTCGACGAGCGCACCGCGATCGACGTGCTCGTCGCCCGACTCGCCGCGCTCAGCCGCCGTCATGCGCGCGGCACAGCCCGCCCGCAAACGTCCCGAACCTAGACCTGCAGATCAGTCGCCGGCCGAGGAGCTGTTCGCGCGTCGCATCATGCGCGAGGTACGTCGAGCCGCCTGATTCTTGTGGATGATCCCGGCGGAGGCGGCCTTGCCGAGCCGCTTCTGTGCTGCCTCGACGAGTTCCTGCGCGTCGTCGGACTCCGACTCGAGGGCGATCGTCGCGACCTTCACCCGCGTCTTGAGTTCCGTTCGCACGGCCTTGTTGCGCTCGCGGCGCCGCTCGTTCTGACGGTTTCGCTTCTTTTGCGACTTGATGTTGGCCATATATCCGTTTCTCGCCTTGAGGGAACCGAGGCAGGCTAGCAGCTGGCCGACGGCCGGGTCCCGGCAGGCCGGGTCGCGGCAATGTCGGCCCCAGCCGCGAGAATGACCATCTTGACCGAGCTCAGCCGCATCCGTTGCCTCAGCATCATCGCCCATATCGACCACGGGAAGTCGACCCTCGCCGACCGGCTGCTCGAGCTGACGGGCGCGGTCGACCCGCGCGACATGCGCGCGCAGTTCCTCGATTCGATGGATCTCGAGCGCGAGCGTGGCATCACGATCAAGGCACAGAACGTCCGCCTCGAATGGAACGGCTACGTCATCAACCTGATTGACACCCCCGGCCACGTCGACTTCAGCTACGAGGTGAGCCGCAGCCTCGCCGCGTGCGAGGGCGTGATCCTGCTCGTCGACGCGTCGCAGGGCATCGAAGCCCAAACGTTGGCCAACTGCTACCAGGCGCTCGAACACGACCTGACCGTCGTGGCTGCGCTCAACAAGATCGACCTCCCGGCCGCGGAGCCCGAGCGGCGAGCGGAGGAGATCGAGCGCGTCCTCGGGATACCGGCCGACGAGGTGCTGCGGATCTCCGCGAAGACGGGTGTCGGTATCTCCGAGCTCCTCGACGCGGTGATCGAGCGGATCCCGTCACCGACCGGCGATGCCGACGCCAAACTGCAGGCATTGATGTTCGACTCGTACTACGACGCGTACCGAGGCGTGATCTCGTCGGTACGCGTGTTCAACGGCACGTTGCGCAGTGGCGCCAAGCTGCGTTATCTCAACGCTCGCCAAGATCACGACGCCGAAGAGATCGGTGTTCGACTCCCCGCGATGACGTCCGTCGCGTCGCTCGGCCCGGGCGAGGTCGGCTATCTCGTCGCGGGTATCAAAGACGTGGGCGAGGCCAAGGTCGGAGAGACCGTCACCGACGCGGGCCGCCGCGCTGAACCGCTCGAGGGATATCGCGATCCCAAGCCGATGGTCTTCTGCGGGTTGTATCCCGTCGACGGCGACGAGTACGCCGATCTGCGCGAAGCGATGGAACGATTGCGGCTCAACGACTCGTCGTTCACCTACGAACCAGAGACATCGGGTGCGTTGGGGTTCGGCTTCCGCTGCGGGTTCCTCGGCCTGTTGCACATGGAGATCATCCGTGAGCGTCTCGAGCGTGAATACGACCTGTCGTTGGTCGCGACCGCGCCCAACGTCGAGTATCGCGTACAGCTCGCCGATGGGCGGGTAGAGGTGGTCGATAACCCGTCTTCGATGCCGCCGCCCGAGCACGTCGAGGCAATCGAGGAGCCCTTCGTACGCGTGACGATCCTGTCTCCCACCGACTACGTCGGCACGCTCATGGAGCTCGCACAACAACGTCGCGGCGAGATGCAGAAGATGGAGTACCTCTCCGTTGACCGAGTCGAACTCGTTTACACGCTTCCGCTCGGCGAGATCGTGCTCGACTTCTTCGATCAGATGAAGTCACGAACGCGTGGTTACGCGAGCCTCGACTACGAACCGGCCGGCTACCGCGTCTCGAATCTCGCCAAGGTCGATGTGCTGCTCAACGGTGTGCCCGTCGACGCGTTCTCGGCCATCGTCCACCGGGCCAAGGCCGACGGGTATGGCCGCAAGATGACGTCGAAGTTGCGTGAACTGATCCCCCGTCAGCTCTTCGACGTGCCGATCCAGGCCGCGATCGGCGGTCGGATCATCGCGCGCGAGACGGTCAAAGCGAAGCGCAAGGACGTGTTGGCAAAATGCTACGGCGGCGACATCACGCGTAAACGCAAGCTGCTCGAGCGTCAGAAAGAAGGCAAAAAGCGGATGAAGCAGATCGGACGCGTCGAAGTGCCCCAAGAAGCATTCGTCGCTGCGCTCCGCCTCGAGGAGTAGACGCTCAGTCGCCGATCTCACCTTCGCGGGGAAGCCCGAGGACCTTTTCGCCGAGGATGTTGCGCTGCACTTCGCTTGTGCCGCCACCGATCGTGAGCGCACGCGAATAGAGGTACCCGTAGTTCCACACGCCTCCGTCGACGACTGCGAAGGGGCCATGGTCGGCGAGCATGCCGTGCGCGCCGCCGAGCGCCTTGGCGAGTGCCATGACGTGCTGGCCGTGCTCGTCGGACATCGCTTTACGAACCGAGGCCTCGGGCCCGGGCTCGAGGCCTCGCAGCTTGGCCGAAAGGGTCCGCAGGCGGATGACCCGGAGCACCTCGGATTCGGTGTAGAGACGCGCGAGTTTTTGGCGGAGGCGAAGGTCATCGGTCCCGCCGTGTGCGCGTACGAGGTCGAGGACGTCGTTCGCGGTCGGTCCTCGACCCCAGAGCGCACCTTCGCCCGACAACGACACTCGTTCGTTGCCGAGCGTCACTTTGGCCAGACGCCACCCGTCGTGTTCGGTGCCGACCACGTTGGCTGCCGGTACCCGCACGTCGGAGAAGAACACCTCGTTGAACTCGTGCGTACCGGTCATTTGTACGAGCGGACGCACGTCGATTCCGGAGCTGCGCATGTCGACGACGAAGTAGGAGATGCCCGCTTGTGCGGGAGCGTCCGGATCGGTTCGTGCGAGCAGGATCCCGAAATGCGAGACGTGCGCGAGCGTCGTCCACACCTTTTGGCCGTTCACAACGTATTCGTCGCCGTCGCGCACGGCTCGGGTCTGCAGCGATGCGAGGTCGCTGCCCGCGCCGGGTTCGCTGAACAGCTGGCACCAGATCTGTGACCCGTCGAGGATGCCCGGCAACCAGGCTCCCTGTTGTGTTTCAGACCCGGCCACCAACAGGGTCGGTCCTGCCCAGCCGATCCCGATCGGGTTGAGCGGCCGCGGGACTTCCAGCTCTCGCATTACTTCGTCGATCGCGATTTGCTCGGCCGGATCGGCGTCCAGACCCCACGGCGCCGGCCAGTGCGGCGCCACGTAGCCGGCCCGGGCAAGGATGCCGTTCCAGTCCGGCGGGAATTTGCCGTGCGCCGCGTGGTCGGCGACCAGCCGTCGCAACCCATTCGCGAGCTCGCGCGGGCTCATCGCGCGAAAGTAGCGCAGCGATAGCCAGGAACAGACCGGAGGTCCGCAGCGTTGCCCAGCGATGCCGGGAGGTGGCGGGCCGAGGTGCGGCGCCGTTCGTGCCGATCATCCGGTCTGTGGATCGGTCTCGAAGATCTCTTGTGAACGGGAACCCTGACGCGGGTGCGATGATGTCGGAGGCGCAACGACGCGCCGCGGACGACGCAACGCTCGTTCGCGCGGTCGGCGCGCACGACGAGCACGCGCTGGCCGAGCTGTACCGGCGGCACGTCGGCCCGTGCCTCGGACTGGCCCGCCGCGTCCTTTCTGACCGCGCGCTGGCCGAGGAAGTCGTCCAAGAGGTATTCGTTCGCACCTGGCGCGAACCGGCTCGGTTCGACCCGACGCGCGGGTCGATGCGCGCGTTTCTGCTCGCGCAGGTGCACGGCCGAGCCGTCGACTTGCTCCGAGCGGAGTCGGCTCGCAGGGCCCGCGAAGAACGCGAAGCGTTGCGCAGACCGAGCGTCGATATCGACCTCGAACGAGAGGTTATGCAGCTCACCGAGGCCGAAACGGTCCGTCGCGCGCTCGCCACGCTCTCCGACGGTGAGCGCGAAGCGATCGAGCTCGCGTACTTCGGTGGACATACCTATCGTGAGGTTGCGGCGCTGTTGGAACAACCCGAGGGCACCGTGAAGAGCCGAATCCGCGCCGGGCTCTTGCGGCTGCGAGCCGCGCTGATCGAAGCGGGGGTGAGTGAATGACCGATTCGACTCCGGCTCCCGACAGCCACGAACTCGACTCGCTTCTCGGCGCGTACGCGCTCGATGCGCTCGACTCGGAGGATCGGGCGCGCGTCGACGCATATCTCGAGCGCGACGCGACGGCACGCGCCGAAGTCGACGACAT
This sequence comes from Acidimicrobiia bacterium, assembly GCA_052148155.1. Classification (GTDB taxonomy): domain Bacteria; phylum Actinomycetota; class Acidimicrobiia; order IMCC26256; family PALSA-610; genus JBBQER01. Next base: position 67,325 of record JBKQIY010000188.1, read on the forward strand.
GCGCGAGACCGCCGCGTCGCTTGCACTGCTGCCCGACACACCGATGGACGCACCGCCAGAACTCTGGGCGCGCATCGAGCAGGCGATCGGCGCGCCGACACGGACGGGGCGTCCGGTCCCTGCGGCGGTGACCGACGACCTCGAGGCGCGGCGAGGCAGGCGCATCCCCGTGCGCTGGAGCGTGACGATCGGAATCGCCGCCGCGGCGATCGCCATCGTGGTCCTCGCCGCGCAGGTGGCGTCGCTGCACAGTCAGCTCAGCCGTGCGAACTCGTTCGGGACCAGCGCAACCGCGGCCGCGTTCGACCGGGCCGCGAAGACGCCAGGAGCACGCGAAGTTGGCCTCGAATCGGGCTCGGGCGCCACACTGGCCCGGGTTGTGCTCCTGCCCGACGGCAGCGGCTACTTGCGAGGTGACGATCTCACGCCGCTCTCGCCGCGCCAGACGTACCAGCTGTGGGCGTTGACCGGGAACGCGAAGGCGCCGAACGTCGTGTCGGCCGGTCTGCTCGGTCCGGATCCGTCGGCGGTCAGCTTCCGCGCCAGCGGTCCGGTGCATGGCTTCGCGGTGACGATCGAGTCAGCCGGGGGAGTCGTGACGTCGCATCACACGCCCATCGCGAGCGCGCAACTTTCGTAGCGGACCGTCTGGGTCGAACCGCCCGTCCGACCATAATGAGGGTCGTGGCCTTCGGCGTGTACGTCCATATCCCGTTCTGCGCGACGCGTTGCGACTACTGCGACTTCGCCACCTGGACCGACCGCGGTCACCTCATCGAAGAGTACGTCGACGCGTGTGTCGCCGACCTTGTTCGCCGCAGCACCGGCGGCTATCCCGCGGCGACGAGTGTGTTCTTCGGCGGCGGGACACCTTCGCTGCTTGGTGGTGATCAGCTCGTTCGGATCCTCGACGCGATCGTCCGGACCGACGACGCCGAGGTGACGGTGGAGTGCAACCCAGACAGCGTCGACGCGCCCAAGCTCGCCGCGTACCGCCGAGGTGGGGTGAATCGTCTCAGCTTCGGCGTGCAGTCGATGTCGCCGCAGGTGCTCGCCGCGCTCGGACGGACGCATGATCCCGCGAATGTGACCCGCGCGATCGCGCTCGCGCGCGACGCGAGCTTCGAACACGTCAACGTCGATCTGATTTACGGAACGCCGGGCGAAACCAGCGAAAATTGGCGTGCCACACTCGTTGGTGCGATCGCGCTCGATGTTCCCCACGTCAGCGCGTACGCGCTCACGATCGAACCGGCGACCCCCCTCGGTCGCCGGATCGCGTTGGGCGCGGCCGCGCCCGACGACGACGTCCAGGCCGACGCCTATCTGCTGACCGATGAGCTGCTGGGCGCGGCCGGACTCGACTGGTACGAGGTGTCGAACTGGGCGCGCCCAGGACACGAATGCCGGCACAATCTGCTTTATTGGAGCGAGGGCGACTATCTGGGTATCGGTTGCGCGGCACACGGCCACACCGACGGTCGACGATGGTGGAACGTTCGGACACCCGAGCGGTACATCGCCGCGATTGACGCCAGGACCTCGGCTGAGGCTGGCGCGGAGCGACTCGCGCCGGTGTCCCGGGCCGAGGAGGCCTGCGCGCTGGCGCTGCGTACCCGCTTCGGTGCGCCGGTCGCCCGCGAGGCTGCGAGCGTGGTCGAGGAACTCGCCGCCGCCGGATTCGTGCGCCAGGTCGAGAATCGGGTCGTGCTCACCCCTCAGGGTCGGTTGCTTGCGTCCGATGTGACTGCTCGACTCCTGCTCGCGGGGGCGGTTGGCACTCGGTAACATCGAGTGCCAACGGGGATAGGTGCATGGCTCCTCGTGGCGGCAACCTGTCAGGACCCTACGAATGACCGAGCTGGACGAGCGCAAGGCCGCGATCCTGCGTGCGATCGTCGAGCACTACGTCGACAGCGCGCAACCGGTCGGTTCGCAGACCGTCACCCAGACCGCGGGTCTGGGCGTCTCCGCGGCGACGGTCCGCAACGAAATGTCGGTGCTCGAACGAGACGGTTTCATCGCCCAGCCCCACACCTCCGCGGGCCGGGTACCGACCGACTCGGGCTACCGCTACTACGTCGACCATCTTGCGGGCGCCGGCGCACTCGCCCCGGCCGAACGGCGCCGCATCGCCGATTTTTTCACGACCGCGACCATGGCGTTGGACGATCTGTTGCACGAGACCAGCCAGCTGTTGGCTCGGGTGACCGCACACGCGGCGGTTGTGGTCGGCCCCCAGGCGGAGTCGGTGCACGTACGCAGCGTGCACCTCGCGCTGCTCCAGCCGCGCTTGCTGCTCGCAGTCGTCGTGATGTCCAACGGCGCGGTCGAAAAGGAAACGGTCGTGCTCGACGCCGAAGCCGACTCCGACGACGCCGGCATCGCGAGCGCTCGGCTCGCCGCCCATCTCGCCGGCCGCCGTCTCGCCGAACTTGCGACCATGAGGTATTCCGGCACCTCGGACGATCGTGCCGACGGGCTGGCCCGCGCCTCGTGTGACGCGCTGGCCGCGTACGTCCGGGTCCATCACGACGAGCCGCTGTACGTTGGTGGCGCAAGCCGACTCGCGGCTGAACAAGAAGCGTTCGCAAGCACGAGCGCGTCAGGGCTGCTCGAGCTGCTCGAACAGCACGTCGTGTTAGGCGCCCTGTTGCGAGAGCTTCTCGGCCCCGGTCTGACAGTACGCATCGGCGCAGAGAACGAACTCGCCGACCTACGAGAGTGTTCGCTCGTGCTCGCGCCCTATCTGGTAGAGGGAGAGCCGATCGGAACGGTTGGGGTGCTAGGCCCGACACGCATGGACTATCGCAAGGCTCAAGCTGCGGTGTCGACGGTGTCGCGCCAGCTCGGACAGCAGCTGTCCCGTTGATGCTGGTGCGACGCTGATGGCACAAGACGTCTACGAACTGCTCGGTGTCTCACCGCAGGCGACCGACGACGAGATCAAGCGGGCATACCGTCGGCTCGCACGCGAATGCCATCCCGACGCAAACCCCGACGATCCGGACGCCGCCGAACGGTTCAAGCAGATCAACGCCGCCTACGAGCTGGTGCGCGACCCCGAACGACGGCGCAAATACGACATGTTCGGTCCGGATTCGGCGGGCTCGGCCGGCAGTCCGTTCGCGTCGGGTCAGTTCGGGCTCAACGACCTGTTCGACGCCTTCTTCAGCGGCGACGTCTTCGGTCAGCGTGGTCCGGCCGGCGCGCGGCGCGGCCCCGACGCCGAAACGCTGATGGAACTGACGCTTGCCGAGGTCGTGACCGGCGCGCGGCGCACGGTTGAGATGCGCATGCCGATCGAATGTGACACGTGCGGCGGCGAAGGTGGAACGCCGGGAACCCATCCCACGCGCTGCGCGACGTGCGACGGTGCCGGCGAAGTCCGACAGGTGCGGCGCTCGCTGCTGGGACAGATCGTGACCGCGGGGCCGTGCCCGACGTGCGGCGGGATCGGCACCACGATCGAACATCCGTGCGCGACATGCCGTGGCGACGGCCGGGTCGCCGGAACCCGCTCCATCGAGGTAGAGGTTCCGGCCGGTATCGAAGACGGCCAACGTTTGCGGCTCGCGGGTCGGGGTCCGGCGGCGCCGCGCGGCGGCACGGCCGGCGACCTGTTCGTCGCGATTCATGTCGCGCCCAGCGGTGCGTTCGACCGTCGGGGCGACGATTTGTGGTACCGGCTGGCGGTTTCGATCGTGCAGGCCGCCCTCGGCGCGACGGTCGAGTTCGAGACGCTCGACGGGACACGGCAACTTGAGGTGCAATCGGGAACGCAACCCGGAGCGCGGCTTCGCCTGGCCGGGCTTGGTGTTCCGTCGCTACGCAATGGTCGGCGGGGCGACTTGGTCGTCGAGATCGACGTGCAGGTGCCGACCAACCTCACACCAGACCAGGCCGAGTTGCTGGTCCAGCTTGCACAACTCCGAGGCGAGCAAGTCACCGCGCCCCACGAAGGGCTGTTCTCTCGCATCCGGTCGGCTTTCCGATCGTGACCCGACCGGCTCGCGACGCCGACGGCGCGAGCATGTGGGCAGCAAGTGAGGACGCGGCGGCTCACGCCTTCGTCGACTCGCTCGGCGACACCGTCGAGATCTTCGGAGCCGACGGCCATCATCTACAGCGGGTGCGCCGGCTTCGGGTCGGAGAGCACATGACGGTGGCCGACGGTCATGGAGCGTGGCGTCGATACGACATCGAGTCGATCGCGTCAGGTCGGCTCGGCCTCGGCGCGCGCAGCGACCGTTTCCTCGAGCCCCAGATCGTTCCCCGCGTCGCGCTCGCGCTGGCACTCACGAAAGGCGCCACCCTCGACAACGTGGTCGCGCGCTGCACGGAGCTCGGTGTCGCCCGGGTGATCCCGGTGCGGACCCGGCGCTGCGTCGTGCGTTGGACTGCCGCGCAGGCCGAACATGCCGTTGAGCGGTTGCGGTTCACAGCCCGGCAAGCCGCCGCGCAGTCGCGTCGGGCCCGCATCCCCGAGATCTCGCCGATCGCCGATCTCGCGTCGATCTCCAACCAACCCGGCGTCGTTGTGGCCGACCCCCGCGGCGTATCTGTGAGCACGTTGCCACCCCCCGCGCGAGGCGAGACGCCGAGCGACGAGTGGATCGTGGTCGTCGGACCCGAGGGTGGGCTTGACCCGGCGGAGCTCGAATCGATGCCGCGAGCTGCCCGAATTTGCCTCGGTCCACACATTCTCAGAGCCGAAACAGCACCGATCGCCGCCGCGGTTTTGCTGCTCGATCGAGCGCGCGAGATGTGCCGAGAGTGGTAGCTGTGAAGAATGTCCGTCTTGCGTGGCTCGTGTTGAAAGCGCGGGGAAGCATGACTTTCACGGAGCGTGCTGGTACGATCGTGCCGGTTGCACGGCCGGTGCCACGATTCTTCGGGGCCCTGTGGATCAACCAGTGAGTGAACGCACGGACAACGTGACCTCAACACCGCATCACAGGAACCTAACAGTCGGGCGAGGGGGCTGAGCAGGTTGGCGACGACGGGAGCACGCGTCGGCGAGCGCCTCCGGGCGATCCGACGTCAGAAAGGTTTGTCACTCCACGACGTCGAGGCGCGCTCGACGCTCGAGTTCAAGGCTTCCGTGTTGGGTGCCTACGAGCGGGGTGAGCGGGCGATCTCCGTCCCCCGGCTGCTGCGGCTGGCCGAGATCTACGAAGTGCCCGCGGATCAGCTCCTGCCGCGCGAGTTCGAAGGCGAGATCAGCCTCGTTGACGGCACTTCGAGCACGATCGACCAGGCGAACGGGTTCGCGATCGACCTGGTGCGCTTGCACGACGTCGACGATCCCGACGCACAGATGCTGTCCCGCTTCGCGTCATCGATCCAGCTCGAGCGGCAGGACTTCAACGGCCGCATGCTCACCATCCGTCGTTCGGATCTGCGGGTCCTCGCGGCGCTGATGGGCCGCAGTCTTGAGGATCTCGGCAGCCGGCTTGAGCAACTGGGGCTCCGAGCGTCAGCCTGAGTCGCTGCGCTTCCAGACAGCTACGCTGTTCTGACCTTGGTAGCGCCGCGCACGACCAGCTCGCCCCCGACCATCCAGGTCAAGATCCTGGTCCCGGGCAACCACCTGATGGTGGGCCTGCTCGGCCAACGCGACGAGCTGTTGCGCATGATCGAGGCGGCCTTTCCGGTGCGTATCCTCGTGCGGGGCAACGAGATCACCGTCACCGGCGACGCGCCCGACGCGGAACGGGTCGGGCGGCTCTTCGAAGAACTCGTGGTGCTGCTCGAACAGGGTCACGACCTCGACTCCGACGGCCTGGGCCGATCGATCGAGATGCTAAAAGCCGACCAACGTCCCAGCGAGGTGCTCACCACCGAGGTCGTCCGGGGCCGCAAGAGCATCCGACCGAAGACGTCCGGACAGAAACGCTACGTCGACGCGGTACGCGATCACACCGTGACGTTCGCGATCGGACCCGCCGGAACCGGCAAGAGCTACCTCGCGGTCGCGCTCGCGGTGCAGGCCCTACAGGCAAAGTCCGTCAACCGGATCATCCTCACTCGTCCCGCGGTCGAGGCAGGAGAGCGGCTGGGCTTCTTGCCGGGCGACATGCTCGCCAAGGTCGATCCGTACCTGCGTCCGCTCTACGACGCGCTCTACGACATGCTCGAGCCCGACGTCGTCGCCCGTCTGATGGAACGGGGCACGATCGAGGTCGCGCCGCTCGCGTACATGCGCGGGCGGACACTGAACGACTCGTTCATCATTTTGGACGAGGCGCAGAACACGACACCGGAGCAGATGAAAATGTTCCTGACGCGCCTCGGCTTCGGTTCCAAAGCCGTCGTCACCGGCGACGTCACCCAGATCGACCTTCCCGACGGCCAACACCGTTCCGGGCTGCTGCTCGTACGCGATGTGCTGCACGACATCGACGGCCTGGTATTCGTGGAGCTCGGCTCGAGCGACGTCGTGCGCCATCGGATCGTGCAAGACATCGTCGACGCGTACGGCCGCCACGAGGGCGGACGCGAAACGTGAGCCTCGAGATCCCGACAGTGTTCGGCGCCGACGAGCAACGCGACATCGCGGTCGATGTCCCGCGTTGGGTTCGTCTCGCCCAGCTCGTCCTCGACGAGGAACGGGTGATCGAGCGTCTCGGGCCCGACACCGAAATGTCGTTACTGTTCGTCGACCCGACCACGATCGGTGAGCTCAACGAGCGGTTTCTCGGATCGAGCGGCCCCACCGATGTGCTCGCATTCCCGATCGACGACGAGCTCCCACCGTCGGGCCGCCAACCCGACCAGGGCGGTCGGGGCCCGGGAACCACAAGCGATCCGAGCGATCCCCCGGCACTGTTGGGTGACGTGGTCGTATGCCCGGCCGTGGCGAGCAGCCAAGCGGCGGAGCGCGGCGTCAGCCCGGAGGACGAGTTGGCGCTCCTGGTCGTCCATGGTGTGCTGCACTTGCTCGACTACGACCACGCCGAACCGGATGAAGGTGTCGTGATGCGTCGGCGCGAGCAGGAACTTCTGGCCCGCTTCCGCGAGCTGGAGCAAAGATCCTGAGGCCTCTGTGAACGGTCATGCCGTTGCCATCGCGGTGATCGCGGTGCTGTTCGCGCTCTCGGCGGTGCTCGCATTGTCGGAAACCGCGTTCGTGCGCGCCAGTCGTATCCGGCTCCTCAACCTCGCCGACGAGGGCGACAAGCGCGCCGAACGCGTGCTCCGCATGCTCGAACATCCAGAGCAGACACTGAACAGTGTCCTGCTCGTGTTGCTGGCCAGCCAGATGATCTCAGCAACGTTGCTCGGCACGGTCCTCGAGCCAACGTTCGGTAGTGCCGGGGTCGCGGCAGGCATGGTCATCGAGATCATCGTGGTCTTCACGTTCGCGGAGGTCGCGCCCAAGACCTTCGCGGTGCAACACGCCGAGCGAGCGGTGATGCGCGTGTCGCCACTGCTGGCGTTCCTCACGCGGTTCGGACCGTTGCGTGTGCTCACTCGCGGCTTCATCGGCCTCGCCAACGTCGTGATTCCGGGAAAGGGATTACGCGGTGGACCGTTCGTCACCGAAGAAGAGATCCTCACGATGGCGGACGTCGCGGCGCAAGAGGCGTCGATCGAAACGGAGGAGCGTGAGCTCATCCATTCGATCTTCGAGTTCGGTGACACCGTCGTGCGCGAGGTGATGGTGCCACGGCCCGACATGGTGGCCGTCTCCGCCGACGCCACGGTCGACGAGGCGATCCGGATCGCCATCTCGGCCGGGAAGTCGCGCCTTCCGTCGTACAACGAAACGACCGACGACATCGTCGGTTTGGTCTTCCTGAAAGACCTCGTCACGCGCAGCGGAAGCGGCGAAGGCAACGAGTCGGTGCGCCAGATGTTACGACCCGCGCACTTCGTGCCAGAGTCGAAACGCGTCGCCGAGCTGCTGCGCGAGATGCAGACCGAGAAATTCCACATGGCGATCGTCTTAGACGAACACGGCGGTACTGCCGGCCTCGTCACGATGGAGGACCTGCTCGAAGAGATCGTCGGCGAGATCACCGACGAATATGACGTCGACGAACCGCAGATCGAACGTCTCGCGGGCGGAGCGTTACGGGTCCCGGGCCGCACGCCGATCGACGAAGTGAACGAGCTGCTCGACGCCGAGCTCCCACAAGAAGAGTGGGACACCGTCGGCGGGCTGGTCTTCGACGCGCTCGGTCATGTGCCCGTCGAGGGTGAGTGCGCCCACCTCAACGGTCTCGAATTTTGCGCAGAACGGATACAAGGGCGCCGGATCGTGTCGGTCCGCATCACGCGGGTCGCGGAGCGGGTACGCCCCCAAGCAGCGCCCGGCCCCGCCGCGACGGCCCCGACCACGGACGCGCCCACGGTCGCCGAACGGCGCGAGTGACCGATCAAACGTTTCGGTCGGGCTTCGTGTCGATCGTGGGTCGGCCCAACGTCGGAAAATCGACGCTCGTAAACCAGATCGTCGGCCGCAAAGTGTCGATCGTGTCGAGCCGTCCCCAGACCACACGCACACAGGTTCGCGGAGTTCGCACCACCGACCGCACGCAGATCGTGTTCCTCGACACGCCAGGCATACACAAGCCGCGCACGCTGTTGGGCGAGCGCACCAACAGCCGTGCCGTTGCCACCCTCGACGAGGTCGACGTCGTCTGCTTGCTCATCGACGCGACCGCGCCGATCGGGCGCGGAGACCGCTTCGTCGCCGATCTGGTCGCCCAGGTCCGGACTCCGACCGTGCTCGTCGTCAACAAGGTCGACGGGGCCAGCGACCGACACATCATCGAGCACCTCGCGCGGGCGTCCGCGGAGTTGGGCGACATCGCGGCCTTCGTACCGTTGTCGGCCCGTTCGGGCGAGGGCGTCGAGGCATTGCTCGGCGAGCTCGAGGCGCGGCTTCCTCCCGGGCCGCACTACTACCCGGACGGGGTCGTCAGCGATCAGCCTGAAGCGGTGCTGGCCGCCGAGCTGCTGCGCGAAAAGTTGCTCGCGGCCACGCACGACGAGCTGCCGCATTCGATCGCGGTCACGACCGAAGAGATCGAGGAACGCACAACCAAGGATGGACCGCTCCTGGCGTTGCGCCTGGTCATACGCGTCGAACGCGACTCGCAGAAGGGAATCGTGATCGGTCGGGGCGCCGCGCTGCTCCGACAGGCCGGAACCGACGCCCGCCGGGAGCTCGAAGCGCTGCTTGGCGTGCGCATACACCTCGAAACCCACGTCCGGGTGGATCGCGACTGGCAACGCCGTCCCTCGTCGCTGGATCGCCTCGGACTCTAACCGACCGAGCTCGCCTGCGCGTCCGGTGTCGCCCACCTCGACGCTCGAAATCACAGAGTTGCGATCCGGCGAATCGGCCGTTGTAGAGTCGCCGCGGCTCGGCTCTCCCCACGATCCTGTCTCCGCGAGGACGGTAGATGTTGGACCGCATGCAACGGCTCCGGCGCGGGGCTCTGACCGGAGTCGGCGCGGCCACCGCCATTGTCCTGCTCGCGAGCTGCGGCGCGACCGGCCCGGACAATGGCCAGAACGCGTTGCATCCGTCGGGCCCCGCAGGCCACACCATCATGAACCTGTTCACCCCGTTCTTTTGGATCGCGGTGGTCATCGGGGTGGCGGTGTTGGCGATGACCGTCTATGTCGCGCTGCGCTTCCGGGCCAAGCCGGGCGACGATCGCGAGCCCGTACAGGTGCACGGCAACACGGTGCTGGAGATCAGCTGGACGATCGTGCCCGCGGTGCTGTTGGCGATCATGGCCGTCCCCACGGTCGCAACGATCTTCAGCCTGGCCAAGATCCCGACCGGTCCGAACGTCGTGCACGTCCACGTCGACGCTCGCCAGTGGTTCTGGCAATACGACTACACCGACAAAGGAACCGACTTCTACACCGCCAACGAGCTGCACATTCCGGTCGGTCAGCCGGTCGTGTTGACCCTCACGAGCAGCAACGTCATCCACTCGTTCTGGGTGCCGGAGCTCGCCGGCAAGAAGGACGTCGTTCCCGGCCATCCCAACACGCTCACGATCGAGGCGGACAAGGTCGGCACCTACCTCGGGCAGTGCGCCCAGTACTGCGGTATCTCGCACGCCAACATGCGTCTACGCGTCATCGCGCAGACCAAAGCCGACTACGACACGTGGGTGGCCCAGCAGCAGACGCAGCTCTCAGCCGCGAAGGTCACGCAGTTCACGCAGCAGATCTCGAATCGGTGGGGCTGCCTGTCGTGCCACTCGGTCACGAATCTTGCCAGCAACATCGGCGCGACGATCGGACCGAACCTGACGCACGTCGGTGACCGTGAGGCGTTCGCCGGCGACATTTACCCGATGACCCTCACGAACTTGACGAAGTGGGTCTACGACGCGCCCGGTCGTAAGCCGCACGGCGACCTCGTGGGTTGGATGCCTGACTTCTCCTCACGCGGGATGACGATGGCGCAGGCGCAGCAGATCGCGAAGTTCCTACTGTGCGAAACCGCGACCGATCCCAATTCACATCCGGAGTGCCGGTGACATGACCACTGTCGAAGAGGCCAGCGTCCTGTTTCAGGCTCCAGTCAAGCGGAGCATCCTTGATCGTCCGCGGTCGACGACCGGCGCGTGGAGCTGGTTCACCACCGTCGATCACAAGAAGATCGCGATCATGTACGGCACGACGGCGATGTTCTTCTTCCTCGTCGGCGGTATCGAAGCATTGATGCTCCGCATCCAGCTCGCACAGCCGAACGGCACGTTCCTCTCGGCCGCTCGTTATAACGAGTTCTTCACGATGCACGGCACCACGATGATTTTCCTCATGGGAATGCCTCTCGCGGCCGCGTTCGGCAACTACTTCATCCCGCTCATGATCGGCGCCCGTGACGTCGCGTTCCCGCGCCTCAACATGTTCGGCTTCTGGGTGTTCCTCTTCGGCGGAATTTTCCTGTACTCCTCGTTCGTACTCGGCGGCGCCCCTGACGGCGGATGGTTCGGGTACGCGCCGCTCACAAGTACACCGCTCTCCCAAGGTTTCCTCCCCGGTAGGGGCGCAGACTTCTGGGCCGTCGGTCTCATCATGCTGGGCATCGGATCAGTCGCGACCGCGGTCAATTTCATCGTCACCGCGCTCAACATGCGCGCGCCAGGCATGACGATGATGAAGATGCCGGTCTTCGTGTGGATGATGCTCGTCGTCGCGTTTCTGACAGTCTTCGCAATGCCGCCGCTCACCGCGGCGCTCATCCAGGTCTTCATGGACCGGAACTTCCACACCAACTTCTTCAATGCGGCAGCGGGCGGAGACCCACTGCTATACCAGAACCTCTTTTGGATATTCGGCCATCCCGAGGTGTACATCCTCATCCTCCCGGGTATGGCGATCGTGTCCGAGATCCTGCCGGTCTTCTCCCGCAAACCGTTGTTCGGCTACTCGGTCGTGGTGTTCTCCGGTATCGCGATCGGCCTCCTCGGCTGGGGCGTGTGGGCGCACCACATGTTCGTCAGCGGTATCGGTCCCGTCGCGCAGGCTGCGTTCAGCCTCTCGACGATGCTCATCGCGATTCCCACAGGCGTGAAGATCTTCAACTGGCTCGCCACCGTGTGGGGCGGCAAGGTCCGACTCGCGACGCCGATGCTGTTCGCGTTGGGCTTCATCGCCCAGTTCACGATCGGTGGGCTCTCGGGTGTCATGAACTCGATCGTGCCTTCCGACACCCAACAGAACGACACGTACTTCGTGGTCGCGCACTTCCACTACGTCCTGTTCGGTGGGCTCGTCTTCGCGATCTTCGGCGGCATCTACTACTGGTTCCCGAAGATTTCCGGGAAGATGCTGAGCGAATATATGGGCAAGTGGAACTTCTGGCTCATGGTGATCGGGTTCAACCTCACCTTCTTCCCGATGCACTTCCTGGGTTTCGAAGGCGAACCCCGACGCACCTACACGTATCCGAGCGGCATGGGCTGGGGCACCCTGAACCTGATGTCGACCATCGGTGCTTTCATCATCGCGGTCTCCGTCCTCGTCTTCCTCGTCAACGTGATCTTCACGATTCGTCGGGGCGAGCTCGCCCCCGAAGATCCGTGGGATGCGCGCACGCTCGAATGGCTGACGTCATCGCCTCCTCCCGAATACAACTTCGCTGAGGTTCCCATCGTCGAGGCACGCGACGAATTCTGGCACCGCAAGTACACCGAGGACGACGAAGGCCGGCTCGTCAAACTGCCTCCGAGTGCCGCGTCGGCGATTCCCGCGCGGCGCGATCACAACGAGCCACATCACATCCACATGCCGTCCCCGTCCTACTGGCCGTTCGTCCTCGCGCTCGGGTTGCCGATCATGGGGTACGGCTTCGTCTTCAAGTTCTATTGGCTGATCGCGATCGGGGCGTTGGTCACGTTCTTCGGACTCAACGCCCTGAACTCGGAGCCGGCGACGGAGGAGTCACACTGATGGCGCAAACCGTTGTCGCGACCAGCGAAACCGATCCGGTCGTTCCGCACACGCCTCAGCCGCTCCAGACCAACACCGGAGTCAGCAACAACAAGCTCGCGATCTGGGTGTTCATCGCTTCGGAGAGCCTCTTTTTCGGCGCGTTCATCTCGACCTACTTCCTGTACCGCGGCCGCGACGCGCAATTCCTCAAGGGCCCAACCCCGAGCAGCACGCTGAATATCCCGTTCACTTCGGTGACGTCGTTCGTGCTGCTGATGAGCTCTCTCACCATGGTGCTCGCCCTCGCCGCGATCCGGCGTGGCGACCACCGACGGTTCCGCATCTGGATCTTGACCACCGCCATCTTCGGAATGACGTTCATTTCGGGCCAGGTCTACGAGTTCACCGAGTTCTACCGCGAAGGTCTGCACCTCGGCACCAACCTGTTCGGTACCACCTTCTTCGTCTTGACCGGCCTACACGGCGCACACGTGACGATCGGCATCATTTGGCTCCTGACCCTGTACGGCCGGTCGATGCAAGGCAAACTGGGTACGGAGCGGTCCGAGGCGGTCGAGATTGCCGGTCTGTACTGGCACTTCGTCGACGTCGTCTGGATCTTCATCTTCACTGCCGTCTATCTGATTCCTCAGCACTAGCGGGGCCGGAATGAGCGATCAGGTCACCGAAATCGAAACCTCCGCCGAAGGTGACAGGCCCGGCACCGCCGTCGCCGTGGCGGACGATCACGGCGCGCTCGTTGCGTCGGCCGGGCACGTCGCGGTCCCCGACGAGCACGGCAACCACCCGACGCCACGCCAGTATGTGCTCATCGCGGTGGTGCTGGTGGTCATCACCAGTGTCGAGATCGCGACCTCGTATCTGAACACCGGTCACACCAACCTGGTCATCGTCGCGTTATTTCTGATGGCAGGCATCAAGTGTTTCATGGTCGCCGCGTGGTACATGCACATGAAGACCGACCAGCCGTTCTTCCGTCGCATCTTCGTGACCGGTTTGGTTGGCGCGGGCATCGTCTACGGCATCGTCATGTTCGTATTCTCGAGCACGGTGCTGAAGTCGTAGGTCGCTGCCGTGATCGCCAACGTTCCGTTTCCCGCTTGGACACCGCACCCGGAAGTTTGGTTGCTGGTCGCGTTGTTCGCCGTGGGCTACGCGCTGGCGATGACGCGTCTCGGACCCCGCCTCGCGCCAAACGGCACTCCGGTCGTCACGCGCTTCCAGGTGGTGTCGTTTTCCGCAGGGTTGCTCGCGCTCTGGGTCGCGTCCGACTGGCCGATCCACGACATCGCCGAAAAGTATCTGTTTTCGGTGCACATGCTGCAGCACGTCACGTACTCGATTGTCGCGGCGCCGCTGATGCTCATCGGCACGCCGACCTGGTTCGCGCGCTGGCTCCTGTCACCCCGATGGCTGCTGACCACAGTTCGGTATCTTTCCCGGCTCATCCCCGCGACGATCGTCTTCAACGTCGTGATCATCGTGACACACACGCCGGTCGTGGTGAACGCCGCGCTCGAGCACGCGCCTTTGCATTTTGGTGTCCATGCGCTCATCTTCGTTTCGTCTCTGATCGTGTGGATGCCAGTATTGAGCCCATTACCCGAGGTGCCGCGCCTGCAGCCGCTCGCACGCCTGCTGTTCCTCTTTTTGCAGTCGGTGGTCCCGACCGTTCCTGCGTCGTTTCTCACCTTCGGTACCAAGCCGCTGTACTCCTTCTACAACCACGTGCCGCGCCTGTTCGGCATATCTGAACTCACCGACATGCAGCTTGCGGGCGTCATCATGAAAATCGGTGTCGGATTCGCCCTCTGGGTGGCGATCACGATCCTGTTCTTCAAGTGGTACAACGCCGAAGAGGTTCCCGCTCCCTCGCGGCGGGTGTCGCGAGACCTAGAACGCGAGCTGATGGGATTGCGCCAACCATGACCGACGAAACCTCCGACTCGGGCAGCGTCGCGACCGATCCAGGACCGGCCGAGGCCGCGCCGGCCGTGGTCGAGGCCGCAGCGGTCGAGCCCGTACCCGCCACGCCGGTGCCGTTCTGGCAGCGCCCGAACGTCGAACGTTACGTCGTCCCGCTCATGACCCCGATCCTGGTCGTCGTCGGGATCGTCGTCTACGTCCTCAATCTGTCGCGGGTGTTCTTGTCGGCGCACGGTCACACGTCGATCATCGTCGGGACCTGCGTCACCGTCATCATCCTGCTCGGCTCGACCGTGCTCTCGAACTCTTCAAGGCTGCGGTCGACGTCGATCGCTCTGATGACCGCAGCGTTCTTGTTGCTCATCTTCGGTTCGGGCTGGCTGGTGCTCGGTCACTCACAGCTCAAGGGCACGAACTCGGCGGTCCTCACCGCGACCGGTCCGTCGCAGGGGTCGTTCACGATCACGGCCCAGCCGGGCGCCGCGTTGTCGTTCGGGCCGTCGAGCCTCTCGGCAAAGACCGGCATCTACTCCGTGACCCTGCATGACGGCGCCAACACCACCCACACGCTCAACTTCGACCAGACGTCCACGCTGTGGGCCGGACTCGTCGTGAACTCTCAAGGCGAAAAGTTGACGTCGAGGATCTTCTTCCCCACCGCAGGCGACTACACCTACTACTGCGCGGTGACTGGCCACCGCGCCGCAGGCATGCAGGGCGTCATACACGTGACCGGCCCCACGCTCACGCTCGCCCAAGCCGAGGCTGCCGGAAAGCCCACGGGTGGCACGGGAGGAACTTAGAACCCGACCACTCGCCGGTCAGGCGAATCGCGTGTCCCAGCCGCTCGCAACGCGTCGTCGTGCGACGTTCGCGAGCTCAGGCCAGGCTGGTCACGGCACCCGAACCGTCAGCGCGGCCGGGACGGCCTGCATCGTTGCGGGGAGCGGGCCGACTCGTTCGCCGTCGGCGTAGACGTCCATAGGTACCGACTCGTCGAGCGACGTGAGATCGACACGCGTACCGCGGAACGTACTGACGAGTGGGTGCGACACGTGGGTGCCCTTGAAGACCTTAGGAAAGTTGATGAGCATCTGCCCTCGTGTCATCGCACCGACCACGGTCACGTCGAGCAGGCCGTCGTCGAGCAGCGCGTCGGGTGCGATGTTCATGCCGCCGCCGTAGGCAGGGCCGTTGCCGACCGCGACGAGCCACGCACGGAACTCGTGCGTCTCGCCGTCGACCGTCAGCCGGAACGGATGTGGCTTATACACGGCCAGCGTCCGCAACACCGCCGCGACGTACAGGGCAGTTCCCGACAGTCGGTGCACCGTGTTCGCCCAACGGTTGGCTTCAGCGTCGAATCCGGACGCCGTCACGCACGTATACCAGCGTCCGTTGACGCGCCCGAGGTCGATGACCCGGTCATGGCCGTGCTCGAGCGCCTCGAACGCGTCGAGCGGACGCTTGGGGTCGTAGCCGAGTCCACGCGCGAAGTCGTTGCCCGCTCCGGTCGGGACCACCGCAAGCGCGCGCCCCGTGTCGGCAGCGACACCAGCCAACGCCGCGGCGATACCGTCACCGCCACAGGCCACCAGGTCATGGCCCTGCCCCGCCGCGTCGCGGGCCAAACGGACCGGATCATCGGGGCTGAGGGACACGTGAACCTTGGCGCCCAGGCCAGCCGCGCGCTCTTCGATCGCGGGCAGGAGTTTGCGGGTCCGCCCCCGTCCGGCCACCGGATTGACGATCACAGTCCACACCATGTCCGGGGAGGGTAGTGAAACTTCAGTGGAGACGGTCGGGACACGCCTTCGCCGCTCGACGTGCGCGATACGTTCCTCTTCGTGGCGCAATTCGATCCCGCGCGCGTTTCGAAGATCCGGGCGAAGGTGCCGACCCACGTCGCGATCGTCATGGACGGCAACGGACGGTGGGCGCAGCGACGCGGTTTGAAGCGTACCGACGGCCACGCGGCCGGCGAAGAAGCACTCTTCGACACCGTCGAGGGCGCGCTCGAGGTTGGACTCGAGTGGCTGACGGTATACGCGTTTTCGACCGAGAACTGGCGCCGGCCGCTCGACGAGGTCCGCTTCCTCATGAACTTCAACGAGCGGCTCCTGGTGTCGCGCCGCGACGAGCTCAACGGCAAAGGGGTGCGCGTCCGGTTCATCGGCCGCCGAACCGGCCGAGTGCCCCGTCGAGTGCTTCGTCGCATCCAGGAAACGGAGGCGATGACCGCCCGCAATCGCCGGCTCACGCTCACCTTCGCGTTCAACTACGGCGGTCGAGCCGAGCTGGCCGACGCGGTACGGGCGATCGCCCACGACGTCGCGGCCGGTCGCCTCGATCCAGAACGCGTCGACGAGCGCGTGTTGCACAAGCACCTGTACGCACCGGACATGCCCGACCCCGACCTGTTGGTACGCACTTCGGGAGAGCACCGAATCTCGAACTATCTGTTGTGGCAGGTCGCGTACTCGGAGTTGCACTTCACCGACGTGTTATGGCCCGACTTCCGACGCGAGCACCTCTTCGGCGCCATCGAGGAGTTCCAGCGTCGCGAGCGCCGCTTCGGCGCCGTCTAGGAATTACACTGTTGTAATGCCGGGTCTGTATCGCGACGAAGGAGTCGTGCTTCGCGCGATCAAGCTCGGCGAGGCGGACCGGATCGTCACGATCCTCACCCAAGGTCACGGCAAGATCCGTGCCGTCGCCAAGGGGATCCGCAAGACGACAAGCAAGTTCGGCGCCCGCCTCGAGCCGACCAGCCGAGTCGCGCTGCAGTGTTACAAAGGCCGCGAGCTCGACATCGTGACCCAGACCGAGACGCTCGAATCGAATCGCGCACTGCGCGAGGAATACGCACTGCTGACGCGCTCGGTTCCGATGCTCGAGGCGGTCGACCAGGTCGCCCAGGAGCGCGAGCCCAACCCGGCGATGTACCGAATGTTGGCAGGCGCGTTGCATACGCTCGAAACCACTCGCAATCCGCTCGTCACCCCCGCCTTTTTCTGGAAGTTGCTGTCGCTCGAAGGCTTCCACCCGATGCTCGACATGTGCGCCCGGTGCGGCGAGCCCCCGGAGCTCGTCGACGACCACGATGGCGTCGACGCCCAAGCATCTCGCGACGAGCACGAGCACGAGCTGGTTGCGTTCGATCTCGACGAGGGCGGCACGGTGTGTCGGGCGTGCGCGCGCGGCGGCGGTCGCCCGATCACGCCGGGCGGGCTGGCGTTGCTGCGGCGAGTACTCGGAGGCGGGCTCAACGGCGCGCTGGCCGAGGCGCCGGGTCCGGCAGCACACGAGGTCGAGTACCTCAGCATCCGCGCCCTCGAGCATCACGTCGAGCGTCGTATGCGCTCGACCGCCCTGCTCTGACAGGCGGTCCTGGCAAGAGCGGCCTGTAGTCTGGCCGGCTATGGCCGCGGCTCCCGATCCGAAGTTGATGGACCGCGTCGTCAACCTCGCCAAGCGGCGGGGACTCGTCTTCCCGTCGTCCGAGATCTACGGCGGCTTCCGTTCCACCTGGGATTACGGGCCGCTCGGTGTGCTGCTCAAACGCAACGTGAAAGACGCGTGGTGGCGGTCGATGGTGCAGCTCCGAGACGACATCGTCGGACTCGACGCGTCGATCCTGATGGCCCCGAAGGTCTGGGAGGCGAGCGGTCACGTCGCCACATTTACCGACCCGCTCGTCGACTGCCGAAACTGCAAGGAACGATTCCGGGCCGATCATCTGCCGGCGTCGGGCGCGTGTCCGAACTGCGGCGCCAAGGACAGCTTCACCGAAGCTCGCCACTTCAACTTGATGTTCAAAACATATGTCGGACCAGTCGAGGACGACGCGTCGGTCGCGTACCTGCGGCCCGAGACCGCGCAGGGCATCTTCGTCAACTTCAAGAACGTCCAAACGACGACGCGCAAGAAGCCGCCGTTTGGTATCGCGCAGATCGGCAAGTCGTTCCGCAACGAGATCACACCGGGTAACTTCATTTTCCGGACGCGCGAGTTCGAGCAGATGGAGATGGAGTTCTTCGTGCCGCCGGAGGACGCACCGCGCTGGTACGAGTACTGGGTGGCCGAACGCTACCGCTGGTTCATCGAGCTCGGCATCCCCGAATCATCGCTCCGCATCCGGCCGCACGATCCCGACGAACTCTCCCACTATTCCGCGGGCACGAGCGATCTCGAGTTCGCGTACCCGTGGGGCTGGGGAGAGCTCGAGGGCATCGCGAATCGCGCTGATTTTGACCTCACCCAGCACGCGAAATTCTCGGGCGAGGACCTCACCTATTTCGACCAGGACGCCGAACGTCGCTACCTCCCGCACGTCATAGAACCCGCGTTGGGTGCCGACCGCGCCATGCTTGCCTTCCTCTTGTCCGCATATCATGAGGAAGAAGTGAAGGGCGAGAAGCGGACCGTGTTGCGGTTGCATCCCCGTCTCGCGCCGAGCCAGGTCGCGGTGTTGCCACTGTCACGCAACGAGAAGCTCGCACCGCTCACCGGCGAAATCGCCGACTCGTTGAGGCGCCAATACATGATCGACGTCGATGACGCCGGATCGATCGGCAAACGGTACCGGCGCCAAGATGAAGTCGGCACGCCCCTGTGCGTCACGGTCGACTTCGACTCGATCGACGATCGCGCCGTCACGGTGCGCGACCGCGACACGATGGAACAAGAGCGCGTTTCGATCGACGCACTAATGGGCGCGTTACGGGACCGCCTCGACCCGTTCGCATGAGCGGCCAGATGGACGATTACTACGAGTTGCTCGGCGTCGACGTCGACGCCCCCGTCGGCGACATTCGAACCGCCTACCGGGACAAGAAGGCGGCGGTCGCCAATCAGGGCACCGAGCAGGCCAAGTCCGACGCCGCCGCGCTCAACAAAGCGTGGAACGTGCTCTCCGACCCATATCAGCGCGGCCGCTACGACGAGCAGCGCGGCAACGCCGACGACGCAACCGACTCGGACGACGAGGACGACGACGCCGACGATGCGGCCCCGGTCCCGGCCCGGCGCCGACCCGCGAAGACCAAATCGCGCACCAGCCCCCGCGAGACGCGCGCCGCGGCAAAGCCGACGATCGCCTTGCCGGCGGGCATGGCCTTCTCAACCGTACGCGCCCGCCGGATCGCGATGTTCATCGATCTCGGTCTGCTGTTC
Source organism: Acidimicrobiia bacterium (assembly GCA_052148155.1). Taxonomy (GTDB): domain Bacteria; phylum Actinomycetota; class Acidimicrobiia; order IMCC26256; family PALSA-610; genus JBBQER01. The sequence continues at coordinate 86,861 of JBKQIY010000188.1, forward strand.
GTGCTGTTCCTCGCCAGTCAGTTCCTGATGGTGGCGCTGGAAAAGTCAGAGCACCCTTCCGTCTACAAAGACGTCTCCACCGTCGACAAACTGATCACCACCGCGCAGTCCAAGACGAACGCTGCCAACAAGGCCAAATCGGGTCCGGACAAGAACTACACCGATCTCGTCAAGACGAAAGGTGCGAACGCGCCCGACACGCAAGCCGCGCTCGCCGCGAAAAAACCACTCGACGCGGCGGCGACGGCTGCAAAGAATGCGCAAAACGCGTTGAACACCAGACTGAATAAGGACGAGTCGGACCTGGCGCCGACATCGAACCTCGTCTCGGGTGGGTTCTTCCTCGTTTCACTCCTCGTTCTCCTGCTTCCGAGCCTGTTCGGAGGCGCGACCATCGGCAAGCGCGAGCAAAAGATCCGCGTCGTTCGACTCGACGGCTCTCCCGCGCGCGTCGGAGACCTGTTCCGTCGCTACGCCGTACTCGTCTTCGCGGCCTACGTCTTGACGTCGTTCCTGCGCAGTCCGGTCGGTGCGGTCATCGTGGTGTTCATCGCGGCGATGACTCGCAACCCGAACACCCAGGCTCTCCACGACCGGTTCGCGAAGACCCTCGTGGTGACCGACTCCGAGGAATAGTCGGCCCAGCCCGACGGCCGACCGTCGGTAGGCTCACCGTCGAACTACGCATTCGGAGGATCGTCCATGCCCGACAAATACGTCTTCGCATTCGAAGAAGGGAACAAAGAGCAGAAGTTCCTGCTCGGCGGGAAGGGCGCCAACCTCGCCGAGATGACGATCATCGGTCTGCCCGTTCCTCCCGGGTTCACCATCACGACCGAGGCATGCAACGCCTACATGGCCGGCGGCAACGTCCTGCCCGACGGTCTGATGGGCGAGGTGACCGCCGCCCGTGAGGTGCTCGAGTCAAAGATGGGCAAACAGCTCGGAGCGTCGTCGGATCCGCTGCTGGTCTCGGTCCGGTCGGGCGCGCCGTTCTCGATGCCGGGGATGATGGACACCGTCCTCAACCTCGGGCTCAACGACGAGTCGGTACGCGGCCTCGCGCACCAGACCGCCAACGAACGCTTCGCGTACGACTCGTACCGACGTTTCGTACAGATGTTCGGAAAGATCGTCCTCGACGTACCGGGCGAACACTTCGAGGACAAGCTGCACGAGCTGGTCGAGACGAAGGGCTTCACCGTCGACACCGAACTCGGGGCCGAAGACCTCAAACTTCTCGTCGGAACGTTCAAAGCGATCGTCCGAGCCGAGGCCGGCGTCGACTTTCCCGATGACCCCACCGACCAGCTCCGCTACGCCATTGAGGCGGTGTTCAGATCGTGGAACGGCAAGCGCGCCCGCGACTACCGGAAGTACGAAGGCATCGCCGACGATCTCGGCACCGCCGTCAACGTCCAGACGATGGTATTCGGGAACAAGGGCGACGACTCCGGGACCGGCGTTGCGTTCACGCGCAACCCATCGACCGGTGAACGCCTTCCCTACGGTGACTTCTTGAAGAACGCGCAAGGCGAAGACGTTGTGGCCGGCATTCGCATCACCGAGGCGCTCGACGCCATGAGCAACGAGTTCCCCGGACCGCACACCGAACTGCTCGGCGTGATGACGCTCCTCGAGAACCACTACCGCGACATGTGCGATATCGAGTTCACGATCGAGCAGGGTCGCCTGTTCATGCTGCAGACACGCGTCGGGAAACGCACCGCCGCTGCCGCACTCCGCATGGCGGTCGAGATGGTCTCCGAAGGCTTGATCGACGAACGTGATGCAGTGTTGCGGGTCCAGCCCACCCAGCTTGACCAGCTTCTACACCCCCAGTTCGATCCGAAGGCCGAGTACCGGGTGCTCGCCAAAGGTCTGAACGCGTCGCCCGGCGCCGCGGTCGGCAAGGTGTATTTCACGGCCGACGAAGCCGAAGCGCGTCACGAAGCAGGCGAACATGTGATCCTGGTGCGGCCCGAGACATCTCCCGACGACCTGCACGGGATGATCGCGGCCGAAGGGATCCTCACCTCGCGGGGCGGTCTCGTGTCGCACGCAGCGGTCGTCGCGCGCGGCATGGGCAAGCCGGCGATATGTGGCGCCGAGGCCGTCGTGATCGACCTCGCGACCAGACAGTTCGTGGCCGACGGCGTCACGGTCAACGAAGGCGATGTGATCTCGATCTCCGGTACGTCAGGAGAGATCGTCGTCGGCGAGGTCGCGGTGATGACTCCCGAGCCCACCGGCCATTTCGGAACGATCCTCGGGTGGGCCGATCAGTATCGGCGTCTGCGCGTGCGCACCAACGCGGATCTTCCCGAAGACGCCAAACGCGCCCGCGAGTTCGGCGCCGAAGGCATCGGCTTGTGCCGCACCGAGCACATGTTCCTCGGCGATCGGCTCCCAATCGTGCAGCGCATGATCCTCGCCGACAACGAAACCGACGAGGACGTCGCGCTCGAACAGTTGCGCGCGCAGCAAGAGGCCGACTTTGAAGGCATCCTCGACGCGATGGACGGACTTCCCGTTACCGTGCGGCTGCTCGATCCGCCCCTGCACGAGTTCCTGCCCGATCACGAGGAACTGATCGTCAAGCAGGCCAAGGAGGGTCTGAGTGACGCCGAAACCAAACTGTTGAAAGCGTCAGAATTCTGGCGGGAAGCGAACCCGATGCTCGGCACGCGAGGTTGTCGCCTCGGTATCCTCAAGCCCGGCCTGTACCGAATGCAAGTACGCGCGCTCATGCAGGCAGCTGTGACGCGCCGTCAACGCGGCGGGAACCCGATCGTCGAGATCATGATCCCGTTGATCGTCTCTGAACCCGAGCTCGCGCTGCTCGAACGATGGGTGCGCGAGGAGGCCGACGCGGTGCTGGCCGACGCCAAGATCGAGCTGCGCTACACGGTCGGAACCATGATCGAGACGCCTCGTGCCGCACTCGTCGCCGATCGCATCGCCGACGTCGCGGAGTTCTTCTCCTTCGGCACCAACGACCTGACGCAGATGACGTTCGGATTCAGCCGCGACGACGTCGAAGGCCGTTTCATGGCCCAGTACCTAGAACAGAGGTTGCTCACCGCGAACCCGTTCGACAAGCTCGACGTCGAAGGCGTCGGCCAATTGGTACGGATGGGATGTGAGCGTGGGCGCGCGACCCGCGCCGACATCAAGCTCGGCATCTGCGGTGAGCACGGCGGCGACCCGGATTCCATCGCGTTCTGTCACGAAGTGGGCCTCGACTACGTTTCGTGTTCGCCGTTTCGGGTGCCGATCGCCCGGCTCGCGGCTGCGCACGCCGCTCTCGGTACCGCGGGGTCGACGGCTTGACCGAACAGCGACTCTCCGCTCAGGAGATCTCGGAGTTTCTCGACGAGGTATTCCCCGGAGCGATGGAACACTTCCTGATCGAAGACGTGCAGCCGATGCACGCGCGGATTCGCATGCCGTTTCAGTCGTGGCGACTACGGCCCGGCGGCACGATCAGCGGGCCGTCGCTGATGGCGCTCGCCGACACCGGGCTTTGGGTCGCGCTGCTCGCGATGATCGGACGCGAGCCTCTTTCGGTCACCTCGCACCTCGACATCGACTTCCTGCGTAAGCCTGCTCCCGTCGACGTGATCGCACACACGACGCTCCACAAGGTTGGGAAACGTCTCGCGGTCGGCGACGTACTGATGTTCTCCGACGGTGAGGACACGCCCTGCGCCCGGGCGTCTGTCACCTACGCGATCCCGTCGTCGTACACCGGCTGAGCCCCAAGACGACCTGACGGTCTCAGCCTCCCGGTACGATCAAAATCGTGAAACAAGTGGACGAGCTTGTGGTACAACACGCGCATTCGGACGCGATCGCGTTCGTGGGTCGTGGCGTCTCGCGCCGCGAGGATCGCGAACGCGCGCTCGACGCGAGTCTCGCTCCCGGCGCCACACGTCCAGTCGGCGCCGGTACCCGAGCGCGCGTCGAAAAACCGGATCCGTTCCGGTTGTGCTTCGAGCGCGACCTCGATCGCATCAAACACTCTCGTCCGTGGCGCCGTCTCGCCGGCAAGTGCCAGGTGTTCGTCGCGCCCGAAGACGATCATCTCCGAACCCGTCTGACGCACGCAGTCGAGGTGGCGCAGGTCGCAACTGGAATCGCCCGAGCCATCGGTCTGAATGTCGTGCTCGCGGAGGCGATCGCCCTCGCCCACGACTGCGGCCACGGGCCCGCCGGACACGCGTCGGAGGAGGCGTTCACACCGTATGTCCCCGGCGGCTACGACCACGCGGTCTACGGCGCCGACGTGACGCTCGCACCGCTGAACCTCTGTGTCGAGACAATCGACGGGGTCCGCAATCACTCGTGGCGGCGCCCGGCTCCTTCGACACCGGAAGGCGAGGTCGTCGCATGGGCCGACCGGATCGCATACGTGAGCCACGACTTCACCGACGCGGTCCGGGCCGGCATTCTCCGGCCCGACGAACTGCCGCAGGAGATCGCCGACGTCGTCGGACGTAACCAGTCGCGCCAGATCGGCACGTTCGTCGCGGCGGTGTTCGATGCGATCGACCACACCGGGCACGTCGGCATGACCGAGCCCGCCGCGAGCGCCCTCGCGCGATTCCGTGCATTCAACTTCGACCGCATCTACCTGCGGCCGGCTGCCCGTCAGCAGGCTGAGAAGGTTGTCGGGCTTCTGCGCGGACTGGTCGACTTCTTCATCGATGCGCCGACACGTATGCCTGTCGACGCCACCGACATGCACGCCGGTCTCGTTCCAGGATCGTCGGAAACCGCAGCCGTGGCCGTGCGCTACGTCAGCGGGATGACCGACCGGTACGCGCTCGGCCTCGGCGTCGAGTTGCTGGGATGGCGCTCCGAGCACCTTCCGCGGGGCGTATGAGCCGTCGGGCACCGGTCCCGGCCGCGCCGTAGCCTGCCGCGGAATGGGCATTCTCGACGACGACGTACGGCGAGTGCGGGAAGCCACCGACCTGGTTGCGTTGGCGGGCGAGCACCTCGCGCTCAAGCGTGTGGGCCGCAGCGTGCACGGTCTGTGCCCGTTCCACACGGAGAAGTCGCCGTCGTTCACGATCAGCCCTGACAAGCAGGTGTTTTACTGTCTCGCCGGAGAAACGCGGGTGCTCACCGCGAACGGTGCACGCCCAATTCGTGAGCTCGCCGGCGGTGTCCACCGGGTACTGACAACCGGTTCGCGATGGGTCGACGCGCCGTTCTCGTCGTTCGGTGTTCAGCCGCTGATGAAGATCGAGCTCACCCGCAACCACCACAAGAAAGTTCTGTACGCGACACCCGAGCACCGCTGGTTCGTTCGGTCCGGTCTTGGTGCAAACGCCTGTGCCGAGCGGATCACGATGACGCTCCGTCCCGGCGATCGGATGTGGTGGACGTATCCACAGGCGAGCCTGCACCGCATTGGCGAACTCTCGTCCTTCGGGATCGCGCACGGCATCACTTATGGCGCCGGCAGTCTCTGCAAGCGAAGCGCCAATGTCGAACTTCGCGACAAGAAGGCGGAGCTCCTCAAGTGGTTTCCCCTCAGTCGCTCGTACCAAGGTGGATACGACGACCGGGACGGCGGACGCTCCGCCTACCTCAAGGTCATCGACCTCCCCCGGTACTTCAAGGATCGACCCGCACTCGACGAGTCTCCCGGTTACCTCGCGGGATGGCTCGCCGGTTATTTCGCCGCCAACGGTGATGTCGCCGCCGACGGGGCCGTGTCCCTCCAGCCGGCTGAACGCTCGAAGCTGGAATTCGTCCGGGATGTGTGCACCCGACTGGGCGTCGGCAGCTACCGCATCACGGCCCAGAACCGAACCGGCATCGATGGCCGTCACACCGACCCACACCGAGTGCATCTCCTCGGGGCGGATCTGACCGAAGACTTCTTTCTCCTGGCCGAACACCGACGACGCTTCGCCGAATCTCGCCGGGCGGTGCCCTCCCGTGAATGGGTCGTGCGATCCGTCGAGGCCACCGAACGAGTCGAAGAGGTGTATTGCGCGGTCGTCGACGAGACGCACGCCTTCACACTCGAAGACAACATCCTCACGGGTAACTGCTTCGGCTGCCAGAAGAGCGGCGACGCGATCACGTTCATCCGGGAACTCGAGCACCTCGACTTCGTTGAAGCAGTCGAGCGGCTCGCTGGACGCGCCGGGATCACACTGCGCTACGACGACGCCGCGTTCTCGAACGACCGCAAACGCAAGCAGCGACTGCAAGAAACGGTCGCGGAGGCGATCAGCTTCTATCATCAGCTCCTGCTCGGCTCCGAGGCGGCAGGAACCGCCCGGCGCTACCTTCGCAGCCGAGGCTTCGACGGCGATGTGGCTCGGCGGTTCTCGTTGGGCTGGTCGCCCGAAAGCTTCGACGCGGTAAGTCTGCATCTTCACAAGCACTCGTTCTCTCGCGACGACATCGTCGACGCAGGGCTCGCATTCGTGAACAAGGCGAACCGGCTACAAGATTCGTTCCGGAGCCGTGTCATGTTCCCGATCTGGGATGCGCGCGGCGAACCGGTCGGATTCGGAGGTCGCGCGCTCGACGCACAAGGCCCGAAGTACAAGAACACTGCCGACACGGTGCTCTACCAGAAGTCACGATTGCTGTATGGCCTGCACTGGGCGAAGGGCGAGATCGTCGCCCGCGGTGAGGTCGTCATCTGCGAGGGCTACACCGACGTGATGGCCTTCGCTCTGGCCGGCGTCCCGAACGCGGTCGCAACCTGTGGTACCGCGCTCGCCGACGAGCACTTCCTTACCCTGAAGAACCTGGCCCGCAAGGTGATCCTCGCCTACGACGCCGACGGCGCCGGGCAGGCGGCGGCCGAACGTTGTTACCAATGGGAGCAGCGTTACGAGGTGCAGTTCCAAGTCGCCGATCTCGAAGCTGGCCGTGACCCAGCCGATGTATGGCGCAGCGATCCGCAAGCCTTGGTGAGCTCCGTGAAAGGCGCGACGCCGTTCCTCGAGTTTCGTATCGAGCGTCTGCTCGCGGCTGGTGATCTCTCGACGTTCGAGGGTCGCGCCCTCGCCGGAGAACGTGCTGCCGCGATGATCGTGGAACATCCCAGCGATCTTGTGCGCGACCAGTACGTCATGCGTCTCGCGGATCGGCTCGACATCTCGCCCGATCGTCTACGCGCCGCAGTCACAACCGCGCGGACACGGCCGCACACCGAACCGGCGCAACGGTCCCAACCTCCGACCGCGGCGGTGGTCGACCGACGCGAGCTCGACGCCCTGCGTTGGGCAGTGCAGGCCCCCGAGCTCATGAGCGGCCGGCTGCACGCAAATCTCTTCGCCGACCCAATCGCACGGGAGGCGTTCGACGCGCTCACAAGCTGGCCATGGCACGAATGCCTCGAGAAAGCCTCGCCCCAGGTTGCGGCGCTCCTGCAGCGCCTCGCGGTCGAGGAACCTGACGAGGGCGTAGAAGCCGACGAGCGAGTCGTACGGGTCGTCGTCAACCTGGTTGAAGCGTCAAGTAGACGGTTACAGGCGTCGATGCTCCGAGAGAACAACCCCCGCGTGTCGGAGGTCAAATCCCTGCTCGACGCGCTCGCGAACGCGAGAGCCGACGAGCACTGGAACGCCGCCGAACGTTCGGCTGAGCAATTGGTAACGTGGACCACCGAGTTGACGGAACAGCGCGAGGCACGTGATAACGATGACCGAGACAGCTGAACCCGAAGAGGTGAGTGCTACCACCCCCGCCGCACCCACCGGCGCGGCCGTTGGCGTGCTCGACCAGGTACGCGAACGTGGCTTCATCACGACCGGCGAGATTTTCGCAGCGTTCCCCGACCTCGAGCCCGACACCAACGAGCTCCGCGAGCTTTGGGAGATGTTCGAGTCGCGCGGCATCAAAGTGCTCGATGAGATCGCCGAAGAGTTGCAACTCGAAGACGAACGCCGCACCGGTGGCGCCGCGGCCGAGCGAACGAGCGCTCCCCCCCGGCGACGGGTCACCGAGCATCGGCCAAGCGGCGCCGCGCGCACCGGAACTGCGGCGCGTAGCCCTGACGACAACGAGAACGCCGACGCCGAGTTGGCATCGGTGCGTTCAGCAGCGCGTGTCACGCACAGCGAGAGCGGTGGCAGCTTCGACCCGGTGCGCATGTACCTCAAGGAAATCGGCAAAGTCCCGCTGCTTACCGCCGAGCAAGAAGTCACGCTCGCGAAGCGCATCGAGGCCGGTCTGCTCGCGACGCAGACCCTCGACGCCGAAGCCGCCACCGAGCCGCTAGCCGACAGTCGCCGCGCCGGACTCCAGGCCGTGCAGCGAGACGGCGAACTCGCACGACGTCAACTCACTGAAGCCAACCTCCGACTCGTCGTATCGATCGCCAAGCGTTATGTCGGCCGCGGAATGGCGTTACTCGACCTCATCCAAGAAGGCAATCTCGGACTCATCCGGGCAGTCGAGAAATTCGACTACACGAAGGGCTTCAAGTTTTCGACGTACGCCACATGGTGGATCCGCCAAGCCATCACGCGCGCGATCGCCGACCAAGCCCGCACCATTCGCATTCCGGTGCACATGGTCGAGACAATGAATAAGGTCTTGCGGATTTCGCGTCAGATGCTGCAGGAGCTTGGCCGCGAACCAACAATCGACGAGATCGCGGCCAAGGTGGAGCTCACACCCGACAAGGTGCGCGAGATCCAACGGATCGCACAAGAACCCGTATCGCTCGAAACTCCCGTCGGTGAAGAAGACGACAGCCTGCTCGGCGACTTCGTCGAAGACCCCAACGTGATCGCGCCGGCCACCGCCGCGGCGCGTGCGCTGCTCTCCGAAGCGATCGAAGAAGCACTGCAAGAACTCAACGATCGCGAACAGCAGGTCGTGCGTCTGCGCTTCGGTCTCGACGACGGCCAGATCCGAACCCTCGAAGAGGTCGGTCGCGAGTTCAGCGTCACGCGCGAACGCATTCGTCAGATCGAATCGAAGACGCTCGCAAAGCTCCGTCACCCAACGCGTTCGCAACGTCTGCGCGACTACCTCGAAGAGTCCTAGCACCACGACGCCGACAGATCTGGGAGCGTGATCTCGGCGCTGCTAATCTCGGGCGCCATTCCGGGGTAGCTCAATGGCAGAGCAAACGGCTGTTAACCGTTAGGTTGAGAGTTCGAGTCTCTCCCCCGGAGCTCAGGTCAGGGTCCCGCTCCATCTCGACAGATGCGAGCACATCAGGTGTCGCGCCGGCATCCGTTTCTATGGGGACACGACACGTCGGACCGATGCGGCGACGACTGGCAAAGAACGCCGCAGAGTCGACGATCTCGACACGCTCAGACCCCGTCGACGCATCGCGGCTGCGATCGGGCGTCGGGACTGGCATCCGACCACTTTGGTACACAAAGCCCACATCGAGTGTCGTCGAGGCAACCGGCGCAGATGACACAGACACCTCGGTCAGAGCCGAAAGGCCCTATCCGGTCCGTCGGCGCGGACGTTCGACGCACTGATCAACCACGCGGCCGACTTGGTGGACCGCCCCTTGGACCGACTTTGCGCGCCACCGATCGGCGTACATCGTCTCCAGCTCGTCCGTCAGCATCCCGAATCGCCGCTCGTCATGGGAAGTCCCCGCGTGCGCGCTGACGTTCGAGAGCTGCGCCACCGTCGAAGGGTCGAAGATACGGTGTGACCGGCCATTTCAGAATGGCTAACCGGGGCCGGTAGCTCAGTGGTCAGAGCAGGGGACTCATAATCCCTCGGTCGAAGGTTCGATCCCTTCCCGGCCCACTCCCAAAAGACCTGATCAGAGCCCTTTCCACTTGTGCTGTGGCTCTTCGACAGCTAGCTTGCCCATCATGGTTGCCCATCACATCGCGTCGGGGACGCTGCTGTGAAGGGCTACGTGCGAAAGCGCGGCGACGCCTGGCAGTTGGCGATCTACGTCGGTCTCGACCATCGCAAGCGTCGACAGTACGTGTACGAAACAGTGACTGGGAGCCGGCGCGACGCTGAGCGACGACTTGCCGCCTTGGTTGTCGAGGTAGACGGCGGCCGCCGCAGCGCTCCGGTCCGCGCCACAGTCGCCTCCCTCGCCGAAGCCTGGTGGGAGACGGCCGCGCCGGCCCTGTCTCCGACGACCCGGAGCGGCTACCGGCGACTGCTCGACACGCGGATCCTGCCGGTACTTGGGGCCACTCGCGTCTCGCGTTTGAACACCAAAACCCTCGACCGCCTGTACGCGGATCTCGCGGCAGGCCGTGCCCCGGGTGGGGGACCGCTCGCACCGCGCTCGATCCGCCACATCCACGCTGTGATGTCCGGAATGCTGACAACCGCCGTCCGCTGGGGATGGATCGCCACCTCACCGGCCGAGCATGCGCGTTTGCCGCGGATACCCACGCGTCAAGTAAACGCCCCCGAACCAGAGGCCGTGCAGCGTCTGCTTGTGGCGGCGGCCGCGCATAGTCCTGCGTTCGCCGCATACCTGCGCATGGGAGTTACAACGGGCGCCCGTCGCGGCGAGTTGTGTGCACTGCGGTGGAGCGACATTGATCTCGACCTGGGAGAGATTGTCATCGCGCGCTCGATTGCTCCTGACGATCGCGACGCGAAGCAGTTGATCGAGAAGTCGTCGAAGACGCATCAAGAACGCCGCCTCGCGATCGATGCAGGCACAGTGGATGTGCTGCGCGAACATCGGCAGTCGATGATCGACCGCGCGGTGCCAACAGGCGCGCCCTACGCGAGTGATGCGTTCGTGTTCAGCAACGACGTGACGGGCGAGCGCCCGTGGCACCCAGATGCTGTGACGTCGACCTTTCGGAGAGTCAGTCGACGCGCCGGCGTCACAGGTGTTCGTCTCCACGATCTGCGGCATTATCACGGGACGATGCTTGCCGATCTCGGTGTACCGCTGCCTTCGGTACAGCGGCGCCTTGGTCACCGTGATCTGCAGACCACCGGCATCTACGCACACGGTCGCCGAGCTACCGACCGAGTCGCGGCAGATGTGATCGCTCGGCATCTTGACGAGCAGTGAGCGAGATACCCCCCTGCCCCACATCAAGGAGCTCCTCGATCACGCGCTTCGGAATGACGACCCGACGGCCTAGTCGCAGGTGCGGAAGCTCGCCGCTCGCGACGAGGTCATACCCGTGGGCCCGCGAGATTCCTAGCATCGCCGCCGCTTCCGTGACGGAGTAGACGAGTCGTGCATCCGCTCGTCGCTGGAGGATCAGTGCCTCTTCGGTAGGTGGCTGCGATGAATCGCTACCTGGCTCTTGATCGAAGGCTTCCACGAAATAGGAAGAGCGCGCTGGGAACGCGAAACGCGACCCCACACCATCAAAAACCTCCCACACCTCCAAAGGTTCCCCGCTCCGCCGCATCGGCGAGGCCGGAGTCGGATCGACTGCGCCACCGGAGCCGCAGCGTTCGGTGCGTTCGTTCCCGAGCCGAGTCCGCGCTCGCTCTGACGAACCCGTGGTTGAACCGGCGACCGACGATCCGCCATCATCATGAGTGCTGGTTGACAGGGTCATGGTTCGGATTGTTCGCCCTCTGCCTACCGGCATAGCTCCCGGAATCACTACCGGAATCACTCCCGGAGGACTCCGGGTACGTACTTCAAGAGCCGGGCGAAAACTGTCCGCCGGAGACTGCTGAAGGTCCTGGACTGGGGCGGGATCTATGACCAATATGGCGGTTGACCTGCGGTTTCACTGTTCACTTGATTGTCCTTGGTTTTCGTCCTTTCTCGGCCTCCCGCGGCCCAACCGCGGCCCCGAGGTTCGCGCAAAACGGGCCGACGTTCGCGCCATGTCACGATCCTCGTGCGTTAGGCGGCTGCGCCCTACATCGTCAGAAATGCTCCCATCACTTGCCGTGCTCGACATGCCGGGTGGGCACGGCGCTCGATCACTCCCGGAATCGCTCCCGCGTGTGTTCGCTTCCGCGTGTGCACCGCTTGATCTCCCCGAACCTTGGGTCGCGCTTGGCAAAGGTTTTGGGGTTCAAGTCCCATCACCTCCACTGCTGCCACAGGCGCATTCCTTATTTCTGCGTCACGCCTGGTCGCACCGCAGATTGATTGTCCGATCGCCTACCCGATCGTTCGGCCCACCTTGGCGGCGCTACTCGAACCCCCGGGGCGACTTCGCGTCGCGACCAGCTCGGCATATGTCGGCAAGGGCTAGCGACTATCCCGCCACGCCGACCCACGCACCACGACCATCTACGACCGGCGACGTGAGAACTTCGACCGACACGCCGCCTACGTCGTCGTCGCCTACATCGCCGGCGGCTAAGCGCGACCTGCCGCATCTCGAAGCAACCACTCCGGCTCGGAACGCGGGCCGCTCACGCATCTTCTGCGCGGCGGCCAGGTCCTGTCGCGTATGTCCGAAAGATCACCCGTATATACGTGGATCTGAGGTACCAGCCGCGGTGTCGCGCGCCAGTGCGCCCGCCCTGCACCGACATCATCGACCGCACCACGCCCGATGGCGAACGCCCCAGTGCCGGCGATCAGGGACAGGGGCGGCCGCGATTATGGGATGCGCCAAGTGGGACGTTATGAGAGGGCGCCCGATTCAAGGATCGATTTACTCATTGAGCGGAGTGACGCGCGGTG
>JBKQIY010000189.1:0-5512 GCA_052148155.1 Acidimicrobiia bacterium
GCTGTCCACGGATCATGTGGAGGTCTCAAGATGAGAACCATGCGTGGTGCGGCCAGGACCCCTTCGGGCGGCTCCCGCCGGTGCGGCGCCACCTGCGAACCCTGCCACCAGAATCAGGACTGCGACGATACGCACGATTCTCATCTTGAGACCTCCACATGATCCGTGGACAGCAGCGACCGCGTGCGACAGTCAACGAGCGCAACCTTGGATTCTTGGAAGAGCGCAGTGAACACTTTACAAAGCTTCGGTCAACGACACTTCGACCCGCACCGGATGTCGCTCGGTTCAGCTTTGCGTCTGCTGTGAGTCCGTGCGTATGAGCCAACGTAAAGTGAACTCAGGAGCTCCGACGCTTCACGCGCTAGCGCTCGATGTTTACGATCTCGACCGGCGAAGTCTTTGGATCGCTTCGTCTCGCGTTCACGGCCCGCCGCTGTCTCCCTCTCGACGGCGGGTCGTGACTCGCCACCCGCACGTTTCGATGGTCGGACAGCCGGGCGACGTGCTCATGCGGGATCGTTGACGATAACCGCGTTCGATGGGAGCGATGCCGGTCCGTTGGCGGCGTCGTTCAATGCGACGACCGTGAAGGTGTATTCCTTGCCGCGGGTCAGATCTTCGATGGTGATGCTGTGGTGGGGTGCGTCGATTCCGGCGATCATGCCGCCCGGGCTTGCGGTGACCCGGTATTGGTTGATCGCGTCGCCGTTGTCGTTCGCGGGTGCTGTCCAGGACACGACGACGCGGCCGTCGTGTTCGGTCGCGTGTACGCCGGTCGGAGCGCCCGGGGGCCCGTATGGGGTCACCGGGTTCGAAGCCGCCGAGTTGACGCTATGGCCTAGGGCGTTGGTTGCGTACACGGTGAAGCGATACTGCGTCCCATTGGTGAGTCCGTGAATCGTGACGGTGGGGATGGCTCCGGGCCGTGCGGGAATGGTGATCTGGTGAGCGCCGGGTGTCGTCGTGACGGTGTAGTTCGTGATCACGCTTCCGCCATCGTGGGCAGGTGGCTGCCAGACCAGCTGAACTGCCCTGTCGCCGGGCAACGCGTCGGGATCGAGCGGGGCGGACGGTACGCCGGGCGGGATCGTCACCGGCTTCGAAGGCGCCGACATCGCACTCGTTCCGATCGTTGTTGTGGCATCAACCCTGAATGTGTAGCGAGCGCCAGCGGTCAGACCTGAGACGGTGGCGTGCGTTTGGGGAGCGGCGACGGTCACGTGTTGACCGTCGGACGCGATGACCGTGTAGGCGGTGATTCGGTAGTCATTGTCGTTGGGTGGTGGCTTCCACGAAACGATGGCGCGGCCGATGCCCGCGATCGCATCGACTTCTGTCGGCGGCGCCGGTTCGGCTTTGGGTGTCACCGGTCGCGTTGGGTGGAATCCGACACTTGCGCCGTTCTTGTTCACGGTGCCGGCGATGGGCGGCACTTGAGCCATGGTGAGCTGGAAGAGTTCGGGCGTGTACTTGCTGGGTCGCCGTGTGAGTGTCTGTTCGAGGAAGTGGGGGTTCGTCCAGCGGCCGGTGACTCGCAGGTCGGCGTTCGGGAGCACCCTTAAGATCGTTGCGGGGGCGGACGCGACCACGAACATCTGGCGTCCTTGGTGCTCCCACTGTGCCGATAGCGAGTGCAGGAGGACCGGGTTGGGGCGGTTGATCATGACCATGACTGGATCGTCGCAGAACGAGCGGAGGGTTTGTGGGTCGCTCTCCCACACGACCGACTTCGCTTCTTGGAGTACCACGACGGCGCTGTTGTGGCCGAGGATCTTGCATGCGTAGTTGATTGCGGGGAGCAGGCCGCGCTGTTCGGTCATTTGTGAGACGTTGCGGAGTGTGATGACAGGGAAGGCCACGGTCGCGACTGCGAGCATGATTGCTATCGCACGACGCTCGCGACGGAATCGCGGGTCGGGTGCTCGGACCAGTGCGCACAGCACCGCGAATGCGAGCAGGATCGTTGCCGGGAACACCGCGGGTAGGAAGCGGCGGGCCGCCCAGATCTGATCGGGCGTGATGCTCGGCCGCCAAATGTAGAGCAGTGCTGGCGGTACGAACAGGAACGCTGCGATCTGGTTCGGCAGTCGCAGTGAGCCGCGCACGAGCGCATATGTGACGGCGGCAGCGCCGATGATCGCGATTGTCAGGGTGATCGGTCCGACGTACCAGCTGATCCATTGCACCGACAGCTGCGCGTATCGCTCGGTTCCGTCGATTGGAAGGTGATTGATGCGCTGGACGAACTGCACGGTCGCGTTGACACCTGGGGCATGAACGTCCTGGATGATGGGTCGTACGACCCAGGCGCCGAACCCGCCGATCAGGACCAGCACGCCCGCGGGGCTCGCGGCCCGCGCGCGTTGTCGTTGTATCGCGTCGAAGACATGGGTGCGTTGTACGAACAGGGTCACGCCGACTGCGGCTGCGATCGCCAGGATTTCGGCTGCGGCTAAGCGTTCGACGTTGCCGCGCACGACGGAGAAATATGAGTGGTCCCATCGGAGCATGTCGAGCGCGGCCGCCAGCAGCCCGACCCCGACGCCGGCGGCGGCCCAGAGGAAGCCGGTCTTCAATCGCGTGCGTCCGTCGCGATTCGTGTGCAGCCAGGTGATCGCGAAGATCGCGGGCACGCCGACGAGGAAGGCGAGGCCGTCGATATGCATCGCCTGCACGAGCCCGAGAAGGAGTCCGGCAACGAATGCCGGGCGGGGCCGGCGCAGTGTGCGTCGATCGCACAGCAACCACAATGCCGAGAACAGCAGGACCTGAATCGGGATCTCGGTCGTACTGTCGCGCGAGAACGAGACCTGCGGCATCAAGAGCGCGAGCGTGACGGTCGCTGCGAGCGCAGCTATTGGCTGTCGCAGGAGCCGAGCCGCCAAGAGGTAGAACACCAGGAGAGCAACTCCGCTGAGAATCGGAACTGTGAGAAACATCAGCTGGTTCCCGCCAATGTTCTGGGCCTCGGCGAGGACAGCGGGGAGCATGTGCGAGATCTCGAACTCGACGTGCGAGCCTTGTTGCTTCATCCCGGTAGAAGTTGCAATGAGCGTGGTTGAATGCGCATAGGACGCGAATGGACCGTTGAACGGCCGGAGGTTGAGCGTGCCGTGGCGCGCGATCCACTTGCCCGCGTTCAGGTACAGACCACCGTCGCGGTTGATCTGTACGTGCTGAGACGCGTTGACTCCGTTCCAGATCGCGATCATGGCCGAGAGCACCACCGCGGCGATCGCGCTGTTGCGGTCGGTGCGGCGCAGCTCGAGATCCGCGGCGTTGGTGTCGCTCTGAAGTAACGGACGGGTCCAGCGGAACAGGACCGTGAACGCGGGTAAGCCGATGACGAGTACCAGCCACAAGCTGTAGACGCCGACGTCGGCGAGCACGAGGCCGACTGCACCGAACGTCGCGAGTATGAGTGTGCAGCTCAACGCGATGAACCGCACCCAGCGCGGCTCGGTCACGTCACGCACATTCTCGCTGCTTGCCCTCTGCTCCGCGATGCCGAATTCTATCCGGGGCGAAGCGTTCCCAACGTCTTCGAGGTCTTAAGCGCACCTCGTCGAACCCGACATTACAAACCACTCCGCATTCCCCGTCTCGTCCGGTCGGCCACCATGCGACCAACTTCAACGCGTCCCGCGTCCCGCGCAAACCGTGCCGTTCTTCGCCGCTCCATGCCCGCCCCGTTCGACGTCGACAGGTCGGTGGAGCCCGCCAGATCGGTAAAGCGAGACCGCCGCGCTTCGTCAACGATGCCCTCCCGCGGAACGGTCATGGCGCGAGCGACGGCCCACAGATCAGCGGCTGACCGACCGGGGCGTGCTTTGCTTTCGTGTCAGTGCGCTCAGCCGAGGTTGGCGCGGTGTGCGGTACGTTTCGTGAGGAGTGCCTTGAGGGCGGCGCCGTTGTGTTCGTCGATCACGCGTGGTGTCTTGTGGAGCGGCCCGATCGTTGGCGCGGTCGGCGCGATGGCGAGCGTGTTGGTGCTTCCACGCCCGACGAGATCACCGAAGTTTTGTGCGTCGCCGAACGTGAACACCTGACCGTCCGAGTTCGACAGCCAGTAACCATGGCCGTCGGGCGTGGATGCGATGCCGACAACGGTGCCGGACGTTTGGCCGCCGCCGGATCCGTAGACCTTCGCGTCACCAAAGGCGTACACGGCGCCGTTCGCCGAGACGAGCCAGTAGCCGTTACCGGACGGTGTGCGGGCCATACCCACGATGGGCTGGCCGAGGTTACGCCCACCCGTCGAACCGAAGAACTTGGCGTCACCGAACGTAAAAATGCCTCCGTCGGACGCGACGAGCCAATACCCCTTCCCGGCCCGGTTGGCGGCCATACCCACGATCGGTCGGTTGAGGTGCATCCCTCCGGTCGAACCGAAGAACCGTGCCCGGCCGAACGAGAAGATCCCACCATCGGACGCGACCAGCCAATAGCCGTTGTTCGCGCGGAAGCTTGCCATCCCCACCACAGGCCGGTTGAGGTGCATCGCCCCGGTCGAACCGAAGAACCGTGCGTCGCCGAACGAGAAGATCCCGCCGTCTCGACCTGCCAGCCAGTAACCCTCCCCGGTGGTGGTCGGTGTGATCGACACGATGGGGGCGGCAAGGCGCGTGCCTTGGAGGTCGCCGTGGAACATCCCGTCACCGAAGCTGACAACATCACCCGCAGGATCGCCCAAGAAGTAGCCGTCAGTCCCAACTCCGGTGAGGTTGAACGCCAACGGTGATCCCAACCCGGCGAAGGTGATCTTCAACGTCGCGTTACGTGTTCCACGGGCACGGGGCGTGAACACCACCTTGAGTGCGCACGCACGCTTCGACGGAAGCGTCACAGGGCGCCGGTCCGGGAAACAATCGGTACCGACGACGAAATCAGACGTGTCGCCGCCCGAGAACGCAATGCTCTCAAGCCTGACCCGATGGCCTGTTTCATTGACGAGAGACGCGATCTGACCGACCACGAACGATCCCACCCGTTCATTGCCGAGCGACATACTCGCCGGCAACATTCTGATCGGACTCGTCGACCCGTTCCCGGCCGCGATCGACACCACCCGCGTGTTCGACGTCGACCCCGCGACCGTGCGCACCTTCGACGGAACGACACTGCCCCCTGCAGAACGCGTTCCCGGCACCGACATCGACCGCGGTCCGGCAGAAACCGCACTCGGCCACGCCCCCGCGACCACGATCGCCAACGCCACGCTCAACGCGACGGTACGAACCGGCCCCAGTCGGCCACGCGGCCAACCGATCATCGTCAGCCTCCCGAGATCACCGTCCCCGACGTACAACCAACGGAACAAGGCTATTCGCTGCGAGCACCCGGTTCAGCTTTGCATCTGCTGTGAGTTCTTGGTGTGAGCGAACGCGAAGTGAACTCTATTTTCGTCGTTTCTGCCCCTCCTGCTGGATGTTTACGATGCCGAACGGCGGAGTCTTTCGATCGCTTCGCCCGGTCACGGCTCGCCGCTCGGTTCGCCTCGGCGGCGGGT